>RZZU01000022.1 GCA_009929735.1 Clostridia bacterium
TGGGGAACCACTTTAATCTTATCAAAGGAGGTTTATTTCTGCTATAAGCATTTCACTCCACCAGCAGAGCTGGTGGTTTATTGGAGCTAAAGCACCAAAAAAATACCTTTTACATTTCAGTAAAAGGTACCTGACTGAATACAAACCTTAGGCGTTGCCCAAACCCACTTGCTTTTTGTAAAAAGCACGACCAAAAATTTTTATTAAAACCACATATTTATGCCATTTCAGATAGGTACGGATGCAATGGCAAAGAAGTACTCTCTGGCCGAAGGACAGCTTTGCACAGCAAAAGTGAATGGCCGAAACCCTTGTGGGTGTTTGAGGGCAAAGCCGTCAAAATTTTGACTTTGTCAACACGCTCATCACTTTTACATTTCAGCAAAAGGTACTTTGTTCCACTTTAATTTATTTTAGGGAGAACAAGCATAAACTTCGTTCCCTTATTTAATTCGCTTGTCAAGCTGATTTTTCCATTATGCAGCATTGCTCCATGCTTTACAATAGAAAGTCCCAGTCCAGTGCCTCCTGTTTCCTTAGAACGGCTTTCATTTGCCCGATAAAATCGCTCAAATATCCTGCTTTGATTTGACGGAGCAATTCCCATGCCTGTATCAGAAACCGTAATCACAATTTCCGTTTCATTATTTTCCAACGAAACGTTCACCTTTCCGTTTTCATAATTATAGCGAATTGCATTATCGCAGAGGTTATACAGCATCTCCTGCAGCACCTGCTTCACCCCGATAAAAATTATCGGCTCTGCGGCTACAGCAATCGTTACACCTTTTTTTTCGGCAATCGGCTCTAATCGCTTTACAATCTCTTCAATCAATAATGCCAAATCCACAGGCTCTTTTTCCACGGCTTTTTGTTTTTCGTCCAGCTTGGAGAGCTTTATGATATCCTGAACCATACAAATCAGTCTTTGCGCCTCATCATAAATTTTCCCTGCGAATCTGGGTACATCCTCCCCTTGCACCATTCCATTTTTCATGATTTCGGCAAAACCAGAAATAGAGGTTAGGGGTGTTTTCAGCTCATGGGAAACATTTGCGGTAAATTCTCTGCGAAGCTTTTCTATCTCTTCCCGCTCTGTCACATCAAAAAAAAGTAAAATTGCCCCTGCAAGGGTGTCCTCCTGCAAAACCGGATTTGCAAAAAGCTGACAAAACCTGCCGCCTATTTGAATTTTTTCCTCCCAATGGGCACCTGACAACGCAGACTCTACAGAACGCCGAAAACCCTCGCTGCGATTTATCTGAAACACACTGGCTTGCTCCTTAGGGGCTTCAATCCCCATAAGATGAAGCGCACCTGTATTAAACGAAAGCACATCTCCATGGGCGTCCAAAACCAAAAGTCCTTCCTGCATATTTGAGGTTATCGTATCAAATTCTTGCTTTTGACGCTTTAATTCTCGCACCTGCAGATAAATCTGCTTATTTTGAACGGCAATCCGCCGTAACAGAGGCGTCAATTCATCATATACAACCGCCAGTTCAGGCTGTTCCAAATCAATGTCATTAATTGGTTTCATGATATTTTTTGCAGTCTGAAAGGCTAAAAAAACGGAAAGCAGAATTGCAGCAAGTAAAATGATTGCCAAAGGCTGTGTCATGGTAAAAAATAATACAATTGGGCTGGTCGTTAAAGTAGATATACGAACGACAGTGCCGTTTTCCAGTCTTAAAGCGTAATTTACCGTTTTCTCGGCAAGCGTGGTAGAATACCGCTGACTAAAACCCTCTCCATTTTCAAAAGCAGCAGCAACTTCCTCCCGCTCCTTGTGATTATCCATCTTTTCAGGATTTACCTTGGAATCAAACAAAACTTTCCCATTCTCATCAATCCATGTAACACGGTCGGAATGTTTTTGCATTTGCGCAAGGTAATCTAAACCCCCGACCTCTATTCCCGCCCCGACATAAATTGCCTGATTACGCAGCTCTTCACGCTGCTCAACGGAGAAATAGGCGTACGTCATCCCCAAGACCAACCCGACAACTGCCAATATCATTACCACCGTCAAACCGAAAACAGCTCGAAAAATGCGTTTTGTCACAGATTGCCTCCTATCTTGTATCCAATGCCCCGCACTGTTTCAACAAATTGTCCGCAATCACCTAGCTTTTGGCGAAGGGTTCGAATATGCACATCAATGGTACGATTTTCTCCGTCAAAAGCGTATCCCCAAATGCTATTTAACAATTGATCTCTTGTCATAACTCTTCCCTTGTTTTCCAAAAGCAAGCAAAGAAGCTCAAATTCTTTTAAGGTAAGGATCACTTCTTTTCCGCCCACTGTTACTTCATGGCGGGATTGGCTGACGATTAACTCCCCAAGAATATACTCAGCCGCTTCCCCCTCCCCTTCTGCACGGCGCAAAAGAGCTTTCACCCGAGCAAGCAGTTCCATCATGCCAAAAGGCTTTGCCACATAATCATCGGCACCGCTATCTAGGCCTATCACCTTATCAAATTCGCTTCCTTTTGCCGTTAGCAATATCACGGGGATTTTTTTTGTTTTTGCGGAAGCCCTGATTTTTTTGAGAATACTAATTCCATCCTCCTCCGGCAGCATAACATCCAACAGAATTAAGGAAGGAATTTCTCTTTCCATTGCATCCCAAAAAGCGGAGGGCTTTTCAAATCCTTCCGCAACAAATCCCGAACTATGCAATGTATAGGCAACCAATTCCCGAATGCTGTTGTCATCCTCAACCAAATAAATCAATCCACAACACCCTTTCAAATCAAAGACTGTTCGTTTATCATCAGCTTAAAGCACAGGTCCAGTTTTTCTGCCGCCTTCCGGCACATAATCATACGTCCTAAAAATATTTCAAAATAGTCCATGACAGAGCCATAGCGTGTATCAACTGTCAGCTTCAACTTAATGATTGTGTGCTCCTCATTGATTTTTAAAACAGCTTTTTTTACTGAATAGTTTACCCTATCATGAATATCAAAGGTCGTTTTATCCTGATTTCTCACCCGACTTCTGCGAACATCAGACTTATCAGCCAAAATTAACGCTGCCGCAATGGCGTTTACAGAAATACCTGTACCCTCATCATGATTGCCGATTGCAGTTACAACCGTAGCAATATCCTCCGGCTGCATATCCAAATTATCAAGAATACGGAATGCCATAACCGCACCGCTTTGGGAGTGATCCACACGGTTTACCAAATTCCCAATATCGTGCAAAAATCCGGCGATTTGCCCAAGCTCAACTTCATGGGGCGTAAAGCCCAGTGTTTCCAAAATATATTTTACTGACTCCGCAACCTTGGTTACATGAGCAAAAGAATGCTCCGTATAGCCCAACGCCGCCAATGATTCATCCGCATTTTTTATATATGTACGGATGCCTTCATTTTGTTTAATTTCTTCATATGTTATCATTTATTCCCCTCTTCCAATTCCATTTTTACATGAATTCCGGTAATGGAATACTCTACCCATTCAGCAATATTTGTAGCATGGTCACCGATACGCTCAAGATATTTTGCAATCATAATCAAATCAATGCATAATTCCCCGTTCGCCTTATCTTTACCAATTAAATCGATTAATTCCTGCTTAACCTCATCAAATAAATTGTCCAAAACGTCGTCATATTCCATAACGCTTTTTGCCAGCTTCAAATCCTTATTTACAAAGGAATCTACGCTTTCGGTTACCATTTTGACCGCTGCGATCGCCATATCCCGAATATGCACTTTGCTTTTCGTTTCATTATCCTTTATAAAAGCTGTTATTTCTGCAATATCAGCCGCTTGATCACCGATTCGCTCCATATCGGAAATCATCTTTAATGCAGAAGATATGAGGCGTAAGTCCCTTGCAACAGGCTGCTGTTGAAGCAAAAGGCGCATACATAAGGCTTCAATATCTCTTTCCTTACGGTCAATTTCATTTTCTTTTTCAGACGCAACCGCCGCCGCCGCCGCATCGTTTTCCAAAAAAGCTTTCATGGAAGCAGAAATTGCCTCTTCGCACAAAGCCCCCATTTTTATCATTTCCACATCTAATTGCTCCAACTGTGAATCAAAACGACTTCTAACCATAATCAGCCAAACCTCCCTGTAATGTAATCCTCTGTGCGCTTATCCCTTGGCATGGAAAACAGCTCTTCCGTCTTGCCAAATTCGACTATATCGCCCAAAAGGAAAAAAGCTGTGTTGTCTGAGATACGTGCCGCTTGCTGCATATTATGCGTAACCATAACAATAGTGTACTCTTTTTTCAGCTCTAAGGCAAGGTCTTCTATACGGGATGTGGAGATAGGATCTAAGGCACTGGTTGGCTCATCCATGAGCAAAACCTCTGGCTGTACCGCCAAAGCACGAGCAATGCAAAGTCTTTGCTGTTGACCGCCGCTCATCCCCAATGCGTTTTTTTTCAGTCTATCCTTTACCTCATCCCAAATTGCAGCATCACGAAGGGCTTTTTCAACCATCTCATCCAATTTCACCTTAGAGCGAACGCCATGCGTACGTGGGCCAAAGGCAACATTATCGTAAATACTCATCGGAAACGGATTCGGCTTTTGAAACACCATGCCTACTCTTTTACGCAAAAGGTTAATATCCATTCCGCTGTAAATATTTTCACCATCCAATAAAACCTGCCCTGTAATCTTGCAGCCTTCTATCAAATCGTTCATACGGTTTAAGGATTTCAGCAGTGTGGATTTCCCACAGCCAGAAGGCCCGATAAATGCCGTGATTTCATTTTCTGGAACCTCTAAATTTATATCTCTTAATGCTTTAAAATTGCCATAATATAATTCCAAATCGGAAATGGAAATTTTACTCATTCCTTCACTCCTACTCTCTTTGCAATAAATGCGGAAAGCGCATTAATACCAATTACAAAAACCAATAAAATAACCGCTGTTGCATAAGCCTGCTCCGTGTAAAGCCCCTCATTTAACAGCGCATACATATGCACCGCCAAGGTTCTGCCTGATTCCATAACGCTCTCTGGCACAACCGGTGCTGTTCCTGCCGGATACAATAACGCCGCAGTTTCGCCGACAATACGGCCTATCGCTAAAATAATGCCAGATAAAATACCCGGAACCGCTGAAGGCAAAACAATACGGAAAACAGTACGCAGCTTTCCTGCGCCAAGGCCAAAGCTGCCCTCCCGATACGCATCAGAAACAGAAAGCAACGCTTCCTCCGTGGTACGCATAATCAGAGGCAAAATCATAATGGACAGGGTTAAGGCACCACCCAAAATGCTGTAGCTCCAACCGAAGTGTATATTAAACAAAAGATACCCAAATAATCCGAATACAATGGACGGAATACCTGCTAAGGTTTCTGTTGTCAGTCTAACCACAGGAATAAAACGGTTTCCTCTTTTTGCATATTCTGCTAAATAAATTGCAGAAAAAATGCCGATAGGCACTGCAAAAATTAAGGAAAGTAAGGTAATCGTCAGCGTATTGATGATTGCTGGCATCATGGAAACATTATCTGTATTGTACTCCCATGCAAAGAGCTCTGGGGTAAGATTGGGCACACCTTTTATAATAATGTACACAACTAGAGCGATTAAAACACCCACGGTAACAACCGCCGCCAAAACCAGCAAGAATAACAGAAATGCGGAAAAAGGGTCTTTTTTATAGCCTTTTACTTTTTCTTTCCATGTAATTTTATTGATTGCTTCCATTAGGAATCCCTCCTTTTTAAAAGGGAGAAACTAACATTAATAATCAAAATAAACACAAACAGGACAACCGCTGTGCCCAAAAGTGCCTCTCTATGCAGATCAGTCGCATAGCCCATCTCCATAACGATATTTGCTGTTAGCGTTCTTACGCCACTGAATAATCCCGTAGGAATCATTGCTTGGTTGCCTGCAACCATAATAACCGCCATGGTTTCCCCAATGGCACGGCCAATGCCTAAAATAACCCCTGCAAAAATACCCTGCTTTGCCGCAGGTAAAACCGTGAAAAACACACTTCTTTCGTGGGTAATGCCCAACGCCAGTGCCCCCTCATAATATGTGTTCGGCACAGCACGGATTGCAGCCTCGGAAACGCCAATGACAGTCGGCAAAATCATAATACCTAAAAGAATGGAGGCCGTCAGCACGCCCTTGCCACTTCCGCCGAATAAATTTTGCATAAGGGGTACAACCACCACCAAACCAAAGAAACCGTATACAATAGAAGGGATGCCTGCCAAAAGCTCAATTGCAGGTTTGATTATTTTATAAAGCTTTTTCGGGCAAAAATGCGCTAAAAAAGCTGAACATAAAATTCCCATAGGCACACCGATGATAATTGCCCCGGCAGTAACATAAATACTGCCTACAATCATAGGGAAAATGCCGAATATATTATTGGAAGGCTTCCACTTTGTTCCCGTAATGAAATTTAACACTCCGATTTCCTGAATTGCCGGTATTCCGTTTGCAAACAGGAAAAAACATATTAATGCCACCGCAAAAATGGAAATACTGGCAGCTGCCAAGAAAACCCATTGCATAGCCTTTTCTTTCATATAAGTCCTCCTCGACCTCAAAAGGAATAGAACCTTTTTGGTAACCCATAAGAATAATCATTCATTTTACACAACAACCCTTGACTATTCTTTGATATGATGCTCTTTTCTATACAAAATGACGGATCCTTCTTTGAGGTCCGTCTTATACAAAGCAAAATCTAAAAGTTTTTGAGATACAGCGCAATACGGGAACTCCTCGACGGGATGATATCACTTAACTTATTTGGAAAAAAGAGTTAGGATTCGTATTTATTTCACGTTTGCTTCCATTCCCAAAAACCTTCAGATCCAGCAAGTTGTTTTTTCGCACTTTTTTTATTTAGACTAAGTGCTTTTTACAAATTTTTTATCATTATCCGGCGATGCTCCAATCTGTTGCAGCACCTGTGTAGATGTCTTTGATCTGCGCCGCAGTCAAACCGTTTACTGCGTTTTCATTGTTTACAATCACTGCAATACCATCCATTGCGATTACTGTGGGCGTAAGTCCTTGTTCAAGCTCACTGTCTTTCAGCTCTCTGGATGCCATACCGATGTCACAAACACCTTCAATGGCAGATGTCATACCGGTTGTAGAGTCACTCTGCTGCACTTCAACGGTTACATTAGGATTTACTGCTGCATAAGCTTCTTTTAATTTTTCCATTACGGGAGTTACGGAAGAAGAACCTGCAACGGTTACCTTGCCTTCAACGCCAGCCGCTGCATATGCGCCTGTGCTGCCCTGACTGATATATCCGTTTTCCTCAACCACTGCCTGACCCTCATCACTCATAATGAAAGACATAAAATCCTGCGCTGCCGGAGAAATACCTTCCTTTGTTGCAATATTGAACGGTCTGGAAATTTTATATGTACCGCTCTTGATGTTATCTACTGTTGCCGCAGCACCATCAATTTCCAATGCCTTAACCGTATCATTGAAAGAGCCTAAGGAAATATAACCGATTGCGTCCTTGTTGCCTGCGATTGTCTGCATCATTACCGCTGTACTGTTTGTAATTTCTGCGATATCAACGGTATAGTCTACCTTATTGCCATCCGCATCTTTTTCTTCAACACCAAACAGTTCAATAAATGCGCCTCTTGTGCCGGAGCCATCCTCTCTGGAAACAACAGTAATTGCCGCTGTATTTGCTTCTGTTTCTGTAGCAGCATCTGCACTGCTGTCCGCCGCTTTATCTGCAGAACCGCCGCAGCCTGCCAAAGCACCTGTTAACATTAACATAACCAAGCCTAAGCCTATTTTTTTCTTCATGATTTACCTCTCCTTTTTTAAACAATGATTAGATACAAGCAAAGTATACATAGGCTATGTTAAATGAAAAATCATTTCAGTGTTAAATCTGTGTAAAATCACATTTATACAAGGATATTTGTCTTTTCCAGATGGATTATCCTGAATTTTATTTTCATAAACGCTTTTTATCATTCGAAATTTTTATTTTTTCACACAATTTATTTACAAATCAACACCTACTTTTTACAAAGGAAGGGATCATATAAAAATATTTGTGCATTTTCTCGCATCGTTGTAAAAGCCCGTATTGCTTAGACTCGCAAAGCAAATCTAAGCAATCGGGCTTCTTTCTCTTTCAACTTACAAAGTTTAAGCGACTTGAAAGCACTGCGCTTTCTATTCCTCTGCCAGCTTTAATGAAAATACAAAGGTGCTGCCATCCCCCTCCACGCTTTTCACGGTAATTGCCTCATTGTGTGCCTGAATAAATTCTCTTACAATTGCAAGCCCAATTCCGCTTCCTTCCATATCTTGATTTCGGGTTCTGTCCGCCTTATAAAACCGATCAAAAATATATTTTTGGTCTTCTTGGCTAATTCCAACACCATGATCCTTTATGGAAACCAATACCTTTTTCCGCTCCGTTTTTGTGGTTTCCACCTCTATCAAACCGCCAACAGGAGAAAATTTTACCGCATTGCTCAATAAATTTTGAATCACTCGGGAAATTTTGTCAATATCCCCATGCACCAGCGTGACTTGATCTGCAAAAATCGCCTTGATTACTGCATTTTTGTCATTTAACTGTGGCTCCAGCAAATTAATATTATCTCGAATCAGTTCATTTAAATCAAAATCCGATTCATCCAAAATGATTTTACTGCTCTCGGCTCTGCTTAATTCAACAATTCCCTCTGTTAAGCGGGAAAGCCGCAGGGTTTCTTCCAATACAATTTGCAAATATTTCTGCTGCTTTTCTATGGGTACCGTACCATCCAGCATTGCTGTCAAAAAACCTTGCATAGAAGTTAGCGGCGAACGCAAATCATGAGATACATTTGCAATAAAATCCCGTCGTGTCATATCATTGTTTTGCAGGCTTTCTGCCATATAGTTAAAACTTTTCCCCAGTTCTCCCATCTCATCATGGCTTGTGATTTCTACCCTGTGTTCAAAATTTCCACTGGCAATCACCTTCGCCGCTTCATTCATTTCTTTAATCGGACGGGTCATTTTTTTTGAGGTTATATAGCTGACAGCAACAGCAAACAGGAAAACAACAAAAATACTCGCAGCCCCCACCTGATACATTTGAGATAGCGATTGCTCCATTTCCGGCATGGAACGGCACATAAAAATACCAGACATTTCTCCTACGGAAAGCGGATACCCAACCACCAAAGTGGGAACATCAAATAAAGCAGTCGCCTTGGTTACCAACGAAACGATGTTTCCTTCCTTTACCCCATCAACCAACTCTTGATAAGCAAAGGATTGTCCAATCATCATTTCGTCAAGCCCGGGTGATGCCAAAACAACAACGCCATCCTCATTCACCATTAAAATCCCAGCACCCATATACTCTTCCAAAACCTGGAGCTCATAGCTCAAATTGCTTAAATTTCCCGTTCTGTAAGCATTAGAAAAGGCAGTCGAGACCTTTCGACCCTGTTGTATCAGCTCGTTTCGCTTTTCTTTCATATAGTGCTGCGTATATACAACAGAAAGAATTCCACCTAATACCAGTACACAAATTACAATGGTACCAATGTATTGCAGCATAAGTTTTTTTACAATTGACTCTTTCCGCATTATTTTACCTCCAAAAATACACAAAAAAACTTCCAAATTTTCAGAATAATGTTATAATAAATAGATGTATTCCATGAAGAAAGGAGATAACGGTATAACCGTTTACAATCCCATGAATAAAAACACAAGCAAAGCACCAAATTCGAAAAAAAGAAAAATCTCTACCACAGATATTATTTTAATATGTTTGGGGATTTTTGTTTTAGTCAGAACTCCATGGTCAAATATGAATAGCTTTTATTATCTGATTTTTTTCCTCTATATTTTCTGTATCATGATGCGCATTACAAATATGAGAAAACTGAATGCCAAAAAGGCTGAAATGCAGCAGAAAGAGGCCGAGGCTGAAATTCTTGCCCTTGAAGAAAAGAGCAATGCAGAGCTTTCTGCCGCAGAAGATGCCAATGAGGCTGAACAAGCATCCGCTGTACAAGAAAACGATGACACTGAAAAAGATACGCAGTCATAAAAGCTTAAAAATTTGGTTCAAAATTACGATTTGTATGTAAGACGGCTGTGATAATCAGCCGTCTTTTTTCTTTTACGTGGCACTGTGAAGAAATTTCATTCCTCAAAAGACTTGGAGCGTTTCGGCAATTTCTTTTTGTATCACCAAAAGACCTTATCCCTAAAATCACTTCTGACCAAATTTATATCCCACGCTCCAAACGGTCAAAATACCCCATTCGTCCTCCTGATTCAGCTTTTCCCGAATACGCTTCACATGAACATCAACCGTTCTTGTATCACCAATATACTCATAGCCCCAAATTTGGTCTAAAAGCTGTTCTCTTGTAAATACACGGTTGGGATGCTCTGCCAAATAGTATAACAGCTCAAATTCCTTCGGTGGAAACTCTAAGCTCTTCCCATAATAGCTCACTGAGTAATTGGAAATATTGATTTCCAAATTGGGATAGCGCAAAACATTGGCTTCTCCGGGCTGCTTTGGTTCATATCGTCGCAAAACCGCTTTCACCCTTGCCACTAACTCTTTGGTATCAAAGGGCTTAACCATGTAGTCATCCGCCCCAAGCTCCAATCCAAGCACCTTATCAAAGGTTTCTCCTTTTGCCGTCAGCATAATAATGGGAACATTGCTTGACTTGCGAATTTCGGCACATACCTGATACCCATCCAAACCGGGAAGCATCAAATCCAAAACAACCAGATCCGGCTTGCTTGCCGCCACTTCCCTTAATGCCTCTCTGCCGTCATATGCCTCCTTGGTGTCGTAGCCTTCCTTCTCCAAATAAAGAGAAATCAGCTCCGCAATATGCCTGTCATCATCAACAATCAATATTTTCTGTTTTGCGCTCATGAAAATCCCCCCTCCGTCAATGGTCTACTTCAATTCCACCACGGTAACGCCTGCTTCACCCTCACCATATACCCCCGGTCTTTGGGATTTTACATGGGAATTTGACCTTAAAAAGCTTTGCACTGCCGTACGCAAGGCTCCCGTACCCTTACCGTGAATAATCACTATCTGCTTTAAACCTGATAAATAAGCATCATCAATATACTTGTCTATGTTTGCCAACGCTTCATCCACCAGCTGTCCCCTGCAATCAATTTCCGCCGAAATAAATTGGCTCTTGGAAATCTTTGCCCTCGGGGCTGCTTGCTTTTGCTTCTTTTCCATAGGCTGCGGTGTATCATCCAGCATCAGCTCTGCCAAAGGAATTTTTGCCTTCATGCTCCCCATTTGCACCATGACTTCCTTATTTTTATCCGGCGGCGTAAGCACTTTGCCGTTTTGGTCGAAGGAAATCACATAAACCTTATCTCCGGTTTTTAAGTTTTCAGGTGCTTTATGGTTTGGCTTTACCTTGGTGGACTTTAAAAAATCCTCTTGCACAGAAGATAGCTTTTCCTTCAGCTTCGCTCTGTTTTCAATCAGCTTTTGCTGATTTCCTTTTTCCTTAGCCTGACGGTTCATTTCTTTAATAATGCTGTCCGCATCTTCCTTTGCCTGTGCATAAATCAGCTTTGCTTCTTCCCTTGCCTTGAGCAATATTTTTTCCTTCTGCTCTCTGGTTTTTTCTTTTTGCAGCTCAACCTCAAGCTTTAGACTTTCCGCTTCTTTGCGATACTGTTCTGCCCGTTCCTGCTCAAACGATACTGATTTTTTGCTGATTTCCAAATCGGTAATAACATCCTCAAACCTAGCCTCATCTTGACTGATAAACTCTTTTGCGCTCTCTAAAATATATTCCTGCAAGCCCAACCTCTTGGAAATTGCAAAGGCATTGCTTTTACCAGGAATCCCAATGAGCAAACGATAGGTAGGGCGTAATGTTTCTACATCAAATTCACAAGACGCATTTTCAACCCCCGCAGTGGAAAGGGCGTAAACCTTAAGTTCACTGTAATGGGTGGTTACCGCCGTACGAATTTTTCTTTCTTTTAAAGCCTGAATAATGGCAATGGCAAGAGCAGCACCTTCGGTAGGATCGGTACCCGCCCCCAATTCATCAAAAAGAACCAGCGAGTTATCGGTTACTTCCTCCATAATCCTTACAATTTTGGTCATGTGGGAAGAAAAGGTGCTTAAGCTTTGCTCAATACTCTGCTCATCCCCAATATCCGCAAACACCTTGTCAAAAATGGCTAATTGAGAATGGTCAAAGGCGGGGATATGCAGCCCTGCCTGTCCCATCAGCGTAAAAAGCCCAAGTGTCTTTAAGGCAACCGTCTTACCACCCGTATTTGGCCCTGTAATCAATAACGTCGTAAAATCCTTGCCCAAATAAATATTGATCGGCACAACAGCCTTTGCATCCAATAGAGGGTGTCTTGCCTTTGTAATATTAATATACCCCTTGGTGTTAAATAAAGGCTGGGTTCCTCCCATGGAAATAGACAAAGCACCTTTTGCAAAAATAAAATCCATTTGCGCCAAAAGTTCCAAATTTGCTTCCAAAATCATCGTGTTCTCTGAAACCAAGCGTGACAGCTCCACCAAAATCTTGCGAATTTCTTCTTTTTCCTTCGCCTGTAATTCCTTAATTTTATTGTTCAGCTGAATCACGCTTAAAGGCTCCATAAACAGCGTAGCACCTGTGTTGGATTGATCATGAATCATCCCAGGGAAGGTGTTTCTGTACTCACTTTTTATTGGGACACAATAGCGGTCGTTTCGAATGGTTATTACAAAATCCTGTAACATATTTCTGTATGCTGAGGAAGAAATGACGCCATTCAAATGATCTCTCACCTTTTCATTGGATACCTTTATCTCCTTACGTATATTTCGCAGCTCACTGCTTGCATCATCTGAAATTTCCGTTTCGGACAAAATGCAACGGCTGATTTCATTTTCCAAGGAAGGAAGCGGCGCCAACAGTTCAAAATATTCGTCCATCCGCTCATAGGCTTCCGCCTTGTTTTCATGCTTACCATAATTTTTTATTTTGCGGCACACATAAAGAAACTCGCCAATTCCCATCAACTCGGAAATAGAAAGATCTCCTGCCATGCCTGCACGTTTTAACTGCGGCCTGATTTCCCGAAAACCGCCGAAGGATGGCGTTCCTTTTCGCAAAATCATATTCGCCGCTTCCGTTGTTTCTTGCTGCCAAAGGGCAATATCACTCATAACGGTTGCAGGATACAATGCTCCCGCACGCTCCTTTGCCATGGGCGAAACAGCAAATCCCACTAACTTTTCAATTATTTTATCATACTCCAATGTATGCAATGCTTTATTATTCATCTTAATCCCTCATTCATTTCGTAACGAATAGCTTTATTATATGCTTTATTCTTAAGTATACCATAAATAAAAAAAAGCAAATAGCATTCGTTGCAAAAAATTTACTTTTGTAAGGTTCCAGGGAACACGCACCCTTTTTACACAAATTAAAGAGAGCATCAACAAAGTTGATACTCTCAGACTGTCGAAAAATCTTGGGCGCCACCCTCTCACTGCCCAAGATAGGGCAGACGGCGGAGCCGGCTTTTGCGGAGCAAAAGTGATGACCACCCGCTTGCTTTTTGTAAAAAGTAAGAGCAAAAACTTATGTACAAACTGCATTTTCATGCGATTTATAACGAATCAAGGGTGCAATCGCAAAGAAGTGCCATCTGTCTGAAGGACAGCCTTGCAGAGCAAAGTGCTGATCCCTTTCGCTGCCCAAGACAGGGCACACGCCGAAAACGGCTTTTGCGTAGCAAAAGTGATTGACCAAACCCTTGTGAGTGTTTGAGGGCAAAGCCCTCAAGGCTTTGACTTTATCGGCGACCTTTTTTTTATTGCTCTTTGATTAAACCATTTGTATATGCATAGAGTAATTTTTCCAACTCATCAATACTTTCCAATAGCTTTTTACCAATATCTGTATCCCTTACACGAATACGGTCTTGCGTATATTGCAATGCAACGGTAGACGAAAGAATATCTTTTTCCTCCGCAATTGCCACTTCCGTTGAAACGAAAGGCTCGTGAGAAACCAGTACCAAGCCATGGGAGTTGTAAATCAAGGTGTAGCCTGCAATCCCGGTAACCTTCTGATATGCCTTTGCAAACCCGCCGTCAATCACGAAAAGTCTACCCTTAGCTTTAATAGGGCTTTCCCCCTTCGAAACTTTGACAGGAACATGACCATTGATAATATGGGAAGATTCGGGCTCAAGACCAAAAGCGGCTAATACCGTTTTGCAAACACTCTCTTCGTTTCGCAAAGAATAGTAGGGATTGCTGACCTCCTTATGGGTTGTTTTATCATCAATAAAATACCGCTCAAAGGTTGTCATTTTTTTCTTGCCAAACAAAGGAGAATCCTCGCCGCACCATAAATACCAAATAATATCCATGCACTCCCGTTTGTTTTCACTGTGAGGCTTGTTAAAATATCCTTCTCGAACCGTTCTTTCCACTTCATCCAAATATTCTTTGCCACTGTATTGTTTACCACGGAAAACTACGGTTTTCAATGTTCCATCTTCATTCATAGGTATACCGCCATGAAACAAAAGATTGGAATTAAAAATGGTGTACATACTGCCTTTGCTGTAAAGAACCCTCGTATGCTCTTGCAGCTTCTCGCTGTTTACAAAGGAGGATTTTACCTTGTCCATTACAAGCTGTTCCTCCGGAGTAAGCTTATAAGGATCCTTAGGGTCAACGGTGGGGAAATTGATATCATTCATCTGATATTCTTTTCCTTCTATCATAATCGTTCCCTTTTCAAAAAGGATCTTGTCCAATAGCAAACGATTATTCATCTGAAATTCAGGATGCCGCTTGATAATTTGCGCTTCCATTTTCCATTGCAATATGGAAATTGCTTTGTGCATCTTCGCAATCATATTAAAATCCTTATCGCTTAATTCTGTGGAAGCTTTTGGTGAAAACTGCGTACAAGGATCATCTGCATATTTTTCCATGGCAAAGGTTGCCAAAGGAATTAAATTGATTCCATAATCTTCTTCAATGGTATCCAGGTTGGCATATCTTGTCTGAATACGCAATACATTGCAAATTAATGCCTGACAGCCCGCTGCCGCTCCCATCCAAGCAATATCGTGATTCCCCCACTGAATATCCACAGAATGATATTTTGCCAAAATATCCATAATTTCCGCCGCATTGGGGCCTCTATCATAAATATCACCAATGATATGAAGCTGGTCAATGGATAATCTTTGAATTAGGTTTGACAAAGCAATAATAAAACGATCCGCCTGATCCAAATCAATAATCGTACGGATAATTTCGTTATAATACATTTCTTTATCACGGCCCACATTGTCCTCGTGAAGCAATTCTTCAATGATATAAGTAAATTCCTTGGGGAGTGCTTTTCTTACTTTTGAACGTGTGTATTTTGAAGAAATCACTTTGCAAATACGAACCAGCCTATGTAGCGTGATTTTATACCAGTCGTTCAAGTCTTCTTCCCGTTCTGCCATCATTTCAAGCTTTTTTTCAGGATAATAAATTAATGTGGCCAAAGCTTTCTTTTCGCTTTCACGTAAGCTTGCACCAAAGATTGAGCTAATGTGGTTTTTAATAACCCCTGACGCATTTCGCAGAACATGACTAAAGGATTCCGCTTCTCCATGAATATCCGAAACAAAATGCTCTGTGCCTTTGGGTAAGTTTAAGATTGCCTTAAGATTCATTACCTCTGTTGCTGCGCTATTGATATTTTTATACTGATTTGATAGTAATTTTAAATATTTCAATTCTTCTTTCGTAAAGGATCGGTCTGTCGAATACATTTTGCCCACCATTCTTTCCAATTTAAAAATTGTCCTTTTTTATTATAGCAGAGGGCTTTTTCTTTTCCTAGCATTTTTAAAAATATTTTTCAGAAAATGGGACATTTTTCGTCCCATTTTGTTCGGTATTGACTCCACTATTCTGTGGCTGTTGCAACTTTTTTGACTGCTTGCTTCTTGACCTGAAACTAGTTCGTGCTTTCCATAAAGGAGGGCATGATCCGGCTAAGACATTTCCTTTAAAATAAGATATTTTTTCAAAGCGAAGGATTTTTCATCAATTTCAGAAAAAAGTCCCAATATCACTCTTTTTCATCCTCATTAACTGTACTGCCTGATACATATGCAACGGAACCATATGTTTCCCCAAGAAGAAATGTCTCTCTGTTCATAAACAAAACTGTCATTGCAATATAACTAAAGCTGCCAGAAATATACGTCAGCACCGTGTATAAAATATCTGTCCCAATCTGCTGGGGCAAAAACAAGTAAACGCCGCTGAATACCCAATTCCATCCTGCTGCAATAAAAGAAATCACGATCAGCAGCCCTATGGTTTTCCAAAACTTTCCTTTGGTCAATTTTTTACTGTATTCAAGGGCTTTCCAGCCTTTCTTCCCTCTTAGAGCAATCGCATATACATAAAAAGTCCAAATAATTCCAAGATATATGCCTGGGATAAAAAACAATAAGCATCCTAAAAAAATCAAAATCATACCAGGAATTCCCGTTATAATGACACTCCAAAGACAATTTATCGCCTCTCCAATTGCCTCTTTTACATTCATCTGCTCACTGTATAAATGGCTTTTTGTTATCTTTGCAATTGCAATGACGCCAATCGGCTCTAAAAACAGCAATACAGCCATCTGCAGCAGATTGTTTTCAATAAAATTCAACATTACTGCAGTATATCCCGGTAAATTTTCCGTAATGACACCTGTATCCATAAAATTCTTTATGAGTACCAGGCTGTTGCTGAGCTTTTCCATAATCAGTGCATTTAAAATACTGATTGGGAAAAAAAACATGGCAACTACGACCATGATTGATTTTAAATTCTTTGTAAACAAGTGCATAGCAATAGATAAAATTTCTATAACCTTCAACTCTTTTTTATTGATTGCTTCCAGCATACTTTCACCCTTTCTGATAATAAAGACAATAGAATTAGTATACCTCATTCCCATAAAATTTCCAACTGCTTTATGCCTTGTATTTCTTAAATTTTTCCGCTACAATAGTTAAAAAACATTAGAAAGCAGTGATTTCATGAACTTAATGGGTAAAACCGTTTTCATAACAGGCTCCTCTCGGGGCATAGGGCAAGCAATCGCTTTTGCCTTTGCCAAAGCCGGCTGTAACATTATCCTAAATGCCTCTCAAAGTAAAGAGGCTCTTTTTGCCATGGAAAAAACGCTCAGGCACGATAACATCCCCGTTCTTGCTCTTCTTGGTGATGTTTCCGAGTATGACACCTGCAAAAAAATGTTTCACGCCATAGAAGAAACCTTTGGAAACGTCGATATTTTAATCAATAATGCAGGAATCTCTCATATTGGACTGTTCACAGATATGACACCGCAAGAATGGCAAAGGCTTATGGCAGTCAACTTAAATTCTGTTTTTAACTGCACGCACCTTGCGGTTCCTGCCATGGTGCGAAATAAAAAGGGTTCTATTATTAATATTTCGTCCATGTGGGGCGAAAACGGTGCTTCCTGCGAAGCCGTCTATTGCGCCTCAAAGGGTGGCATCAATAGCTTTACAAGAGCAATGGCGAAAGAGCTTGGACCTTCGGGAATTCGGGTGAATGCCATCGCCTGCGGTGTCATTGAAACCCAAATGAACGCTTGCTTTGATGAACAAGAGCGTCAGGCTTTGACGGAAGAAATCCCGCTGATGCGCTTTGGAACCGTGGAAGAAGCAGCAAATCTGGCACTGTTTTTGGCTGCAGAAGGCTCCTCCTATCTTACCGGACAGGTCATTACACTAGATGGGGGTATGCACTAATGAAAAAGAAATTTTTGCTGTTCGATGTTGACCATACACTTTTGGACTTTTCGACCTCAGAAATAAAATCTCTGAAAAATTGCTTTAATGCCTTTGGCATATCCTTTACTGAAGAAATCCTGTCTTGGTATCTTTCCCACAATCAAAAGCTTTGGACCAGCTATGAAAACGGCAGTATCCCTCGTGATGCAATTTTCGAAAACCGTTTTGCCGCTACCTTTGCCCAATTTTCAATCCATGCCGACGGAACTTTAATGGAAAAAGCATACCGTCAGGCTTTGTCCGAAAGCAGTGATTTGATGGAAAATGCTTTGGATGTGATAATAAGGCTGTCCCAAAGCCATAAGCTGTACATTGTGACCAACGGTCTTGCCTCCACCCAGGAAAGACGTTTAACCGATTCAGGGCTTGCTCCTTATTTTCAGGATATTTTTGTTTCGGAAACTTTGGGCTTTCAAAAACCAATGCTTGAATACTTTAACTATTGTTTTGAACGCATCCCTAATTTTCAAAAAAAAGAAGCCCTCATCATTGGTGATTCCTTATCCTCCGATATACAAGGCGGCATTCGTGCAGGCATTGACACCTGTTGGTTCAATCCAAAAGGACTTCCCAATGAAACTGAATTTCAGCCAACCTATGAAATTCATACTCTGATGGAGCTATTTCCTCTTTTGGAAATCAACTAAAGAAAAACAATACATACAAACATAAAAACGGTATCCGCAATGTTTCGCAGATACCGTTTCCCATATCAAAAAAACTTTAGCAGTTGTACAAAGGAAACGCAAACAAGATGATTGGTGAAAACAAACTGTTCTTAAAACAAAAATTTACAAAAGCATTCGCCTTCAGCAAATCCTTTCCCCCAATATCACGAACTTCCTCTGTATCTTCTCGCTTGTCAAATTTTTAAATCCTTATCCATACAAACCAAGGTTTCCCAAATAACGTTTTGAAAATGAAAAAGGCACGTTCCAACTAATTGATACCCTAGATAAGAATATAGCTCAATGGCAGGCAAATTGCCTTCGTATGTATCAAGCCTTATGGTTTTGCACTTTAGCTTCCGGGCATATTCTTCTGAAAATGCAACAAACGCTCTGCCGTAACCCTTTCCACTGCAATCAGGTCTGATACAAAGGGTATGAATTACCAAAACCTCATTGCCCTCAGCAAAAATCCTCCATGAAATATTTGCATATTCCTTCGGCTGAAGGTGGTTTAAAATGATGCAGCCATAAAGCCGCCCTGTTTCATCCTCTCCAACGAAAAGAGTTCCTTCCGTAAATGCCTTTTTGGCATCTGCTTTGGTAGGATAAAGTCCCTTTTGCCAGTTGGTATAGCTGACATTTGCCGCCTCATACGCCAAAACCTCATGATAAATTGCTTCAACCTCATGTAAATCTTTCTGCTCTGCCTTGCGAATCAACACATCACCCCCACTTATCTTTCCCCTAATTTTAAACTAGGGTTCGCATTTAAGTCCAATCCGTCCCGTACACCCGCCAAATATTCGTAATATGCCGCACACCCAATCATTGCCGCATTATCGGTGCAAAGGATTGGAGAAGGGACACTTAGCAAAAATTCCGCCTTTTCACAGGCAGCTTTCATTTTTTCACGCAATGAGCTGTTTGAAGCAACGCCCCCTGCCAAAGCAATCTTTTTTACGCCCCTGTCCTTGGCGGCTTTGATTGTTTTCCCCACCAAAACCTCTACAACGGCTTGCTGAAAGCTTGCGGCTATATCCTGTGGATTGATTTCTTCCCCAAGCATTTTTTGTTTGTTCACATAATTTAACACCGCCGATTTTAAGCCACTAAAGCTAAAATCATAGCTGTCCTCCTCCAAAAATACACGAGGGAACTTTATCGCCTCAGGGTTTCCTTTTTTCGCCGCCGCATCAATCTTCGGCCCTCCGGGATAACCCATGCCAATGGCTCTTGCTACTTTGTCATATGCCTCACCTGCGGCGTCATCTCTTGTTCTTCCCAGAATTTCATATTTGCCATAATCGGAAACGTAAACCAAATGGGAATGTCCTCCAGAAACAACCAACGCCATATAAGGCGGCTGAAAGTCCTTATTTTCAATATAATTGGCGCAAATATGCCCCTCGATATGATGCACCCCAATCAACGGCTTCTCCGCCGCAAAAGCAAGTGCCTTTGCTTCCGCCAAGCCAACCAGCAACGCCCCCACCAAGCCAGGGCCGTAGGTAACTCCAATGGCATCTATCTCCTGCAAAGAAACCCGCGCCTCCTGCAATGCCTGCGTAATCACTCCGTCTATCGCCTCTATGTGCTTTCTAGATGCAATTTCGGGCACTACGCCGCCGTACAGGGTATGCAAAGCAATCTGCGATGAAATAATATTAGAAAGCACCTCACGGCCGTTTTTCACCACAGACGCCGCCGTTTCATCACAGGAGCTTTCTATCGCCAAAATATAAATATCTTTTTGCTCTTCCATCTTGTTCATCCTCCAAATTATCCTTCCTTCGGAAAAAGGATGGTGGTGCTTTTCCTTTCTTCGCCTAAAACAGTATTCGGGAAAATTTCCCTGGCTACCCCTAAATATAAATGCGGCTCATTCAAAGACGGGCTAAAGTGGGTCAGCCAAAGCTGCCCAACGCCGCCGTCCTTTGCAAGCTGTGCAGCCTCGGAAAACAGCATATGCTTATTATCCAGTGCCTTTTGCTTTTTTTCATCCTCGCCATACATTCCTTCGCAAATAAAAAGCTGCACCCCTTGAATTAGACTGCCTATTCTATCCACCGGTCTGGAATCCGTGCAGTAAGCCACGCCTATGCCGCTTCTTGCATTCCCCATCACCATTTGAGAGGTGTATACCTTGCCTCCAAACTCCACGGAGCCTTCCTTTTGTATCATCCCCCACAAAGGCTTGGGGAGCCCCAAGCTTTCAGCCTTTTTCACATCGAACTTACCCTTTCGAGCCAAATCGATGCGATAAGCATAGCATCTCACCATATGGTCTGCCTGGCAGTAGGAAATACAAAATTCACCCACAGAAAGAGGATTTGGCGTATCCTTCCCAATTTCAATATATTTTATGGGAAAAGGCAAATCAGGACAAATTCTGCGTAAGCCGTCCACAATATATTCAAGCCCTTGCGGGCCAACCATCGTAAGCGGTTCCTTTCTTCCTGCATTCCCAATGGTCAGCAGAAGCCCAGGAAGCCCTGAAATATGATCCGCATGAAAATGGGTAATGCAAATGACATCAATGGGTTTAAAGCCCCACCCAAGCATCTTCATCGTCACCTGCGTGCCCTCGCCGCAGTCTATCAGCAAAAGCCGACCATTAATCCGTGCCAGCATTGCCGTTAAAAATCGTCCGGGCATAGGCATCATTCCGCCTGTTCCCAACAAACAAATATCTAACATAACCTTCTCCTTTAATTTAATAAAAATAACCGATACTCTTAATCATAGCGTATTCCTTGCTAAAATACAAGTTTCGCCATATAAAAGAAGCAATATACGGTTCCTTACTCACTTCCATTGTGCCTTTACTTTTTTGATTTTATCTTAACCTCAAATCCATCTATTTTGCGCAGTATCAAAAAGACCTCCTAAAATTAATAAAAATTTCTTCCCACAAGGTACAAAAATGCCTCTTTCGGAATAAAGATACTAAGAGGAGGAGTTCGTATGCGCAGAAGATGTCAATACTCACAAATAAAATGGCTATGCGGTATTATTCTCATTGCTTTAGGCATAGGGATGCTTCTGGCGGTGCTGATTCCCTATTGCATCCCGCTGCTGGCGATTCTGTTTATCGTTGTAGGTGGATGGCTCATCATCAACTTTAATCGTTGCTAAAGGCAAAATATGAAAAAAAGCCTTTTCCAAAGAACTGGAAAAAGGCTTTTACATTTTGGGTCAATTAGATTGCGCGTGTAACTTTATTTGCACGCATACATTTTGTGCAAACGTAAATAGATTTCACATTGCCACTAGCTTCAACGATTTTAACTTTCTTTACGTTGGGTTTCCATTTTCTATTTGCACGTCTACTAACCTGACTACGGTTAATGCTGATTCTATGACCATTAATCTGGCCCTTTTCACAAATTTCACATTTAGCCATGTCTGCACCTCCTCTATTACTGCTTTATGTGACATAACAAAAATATTTTAGCAGAAAAACCAAAGTTTTGCAAGGAAAATCAATGGATAATTTGATATTTTTTTCCGCTTTGAAAATTAATCCTTGGAACGAATGACAAAAAGATAGCCTTCTGTAAAATAAATTGACGCTTTTTCCGCCGCCAAAACATTGCTTACAGCAATCATATCATCATCTAAAGCCAGATCCCTGTTTGTCAAAGGGTACTCAAAGCCTGTGAGTGTGATACCCTTAACCATCATGGACAATGGTATGGTAGAAACCAAATCTCCAACCTTGCCATGGATGGTCATTGGTCCATCAACCAACTCAACACAGTTATTCTGATCAACCAATCTGGTTCTGATTCCTTTTTTCAATAATCCCAAAAGCAAATGAGCATTGGCAAGGGAATGATCAAAACGAGAGCCGATTCCGCCAAAAAGTACCAACTCCGTCGCTCCTTGTTCCAAGGCCAAATAAATGCCCAGCTGCATATCTGTTTCATCTTTTTTTACCGGAAATTGACAAACAGGAATATTTTTTTCTTTGTAATATTCCAAAACCTCTTGGCTTACCGAGTCAAAATCCCCCACAATATAGTCAGGGGTTAAGCCCAATGCTTTTGCATGATGCAAGCCTGCATCACAGCAGATTAAAAGTTTGGCACCCTCTAAATATTCTTTGCAAAATCCATAATCTGTAATTTTTGCCCCTGCAAAGATAACCGCCTTCATGTCACTCATACTCCTTAAAAATTTCCATAAACCCCTTTGCAGCTTTTGCAATATCCTCTTTTGCGAATACCGCAGAGCCTGCAACAATGACATTTGCCCCTGCTTCCAAGACTATTCTGACGTTATCTTGCGTAATGCCGCCGTCAACCTGAATATCATACCCAAGGTTCATTTCCGTTTTCCACTGTGCCAATTGGCGGATTTTAGGTACCTGATCCTCCATGAATTTCTGCCCACCAAAGCCTGGCTCCACCGTCATAATCAAAACCATATCCACATCAGCCAAATAGGGCTTTACAGCCTCGACAGGGGTTTTGGGCTTGATGGTAATGCCCACTTTTGCCCCTGTTTTGCGTATCAATTCGATTACGTTCTTCGGGTCTTTCGTTGCCTCCAGATGGAAGTTGATAATATCTGCACCGGCTTTGCCAAACGCCTCAACGTATTTTTCAGGCTCCGCTATCATCAGGTGCGTATCGAAAACCATGCCGCTTGCCTTACGAATTCCTTGAATGACGGGTATCCCAAATGAAATATTTGGTACAAAAAGTCCATCCATAACATCTAAGTGGATGTAGGGAGTGCCTGCCGCTTCAATGATTGCCAGCTGCTCACCAATCTTCGTAAAATCGATGGAAAGCATAGATGGGGAAAGATAAATTGCCATTTTATTTTTTCCTTTCTTCTTCTTTCTTAAGTTCTTGAAATATGTTTACATACCGTTCATATCGCTTGGTGTTGATTGTTCTTCCGATTTCCGCCTTTACAGCGCAGTCAGGCTCGTTCACATGAATACACCCATTGTAATAGCATTTGTTTATAAATGGTTCAAATTCTTTAAAATAGTAATGCAATTTTTCAGATGGAATATGGTTCAAAAACAAAGAAGTAAACCCGGGTGAATCCACAATGTAGCTGTTTTCGGAAATACAAATCAGTTCTGCGTGTCTGGTTGTGTGACGACCACGCTGTATTTTTTCACTAATTTCCCCTGTATTTAAGGTTAATCCCGCATAAGCTGCATTAATTAAGCTGCTTTTTCCAACACCGGAAGGCCCTGCAAACACAGAAATCTTGTTTTCCAGGGCACCTCTCAGCTCCTCCATACCAATGCCCATTTCTGCACTGGTACAGATAACCGCATACCCAATTTGCCGATAGAGTTTTGCGACTTCCTCATACTCTTTGCTTCCGTCCCTGTCAATTTTATTTATCACAATGACGATTTCCAATTCCTGCTCCTCCGCAAGGAGCAAAAAACGATCCAACAAATCCAGGTTCATATTGGGGCTTTTTGCTGCAAAAACAATGACAGCCTGATCTACGTTGCTGACCTTCGGTCGAATCAGCTCATTTCTTCTTGACATTATTTCATCCAAACTGCCTTTTTTGTTTTCTTCATCCAAAACAGAAATCCTTACATGATCGCCAACCGTAGGGCGAACGCCCTCTTTTCTGAAAATCCCTCTTGCACGGGTTTCAAAAACACCACTTTCGGTATCAATATAATAAAATCCGCCAATTCCCTTCACTATCACGCCTTCCAGCATATATCCGCCACCTTACCACCTTATTCAGCAAAATTCACATTTTGTGTCCACTGTAACTCTTCATCAATATAACAACTTACGGTACCGCTTCCTTTGCCCGTGATGCTTACGGTGTAAGGGAACTGTGTCGAATTTCTTGTTTCGTCCACCACAGGGTAAAGGCCATCTGCATCATTTCTGACAACACGCACGTATAAATCTCCTTCCGCACTACTTGGCGCACTGATTGTAAAGGATTTAGTACCTGTTGCCTCATTGTCAGGATTGCTTTCGCCGCCGCTATTCTCATTGCCGTTATTTTCATTTTCTGTCGGCTCTTCCGCCGCAGTTTTTCCTGAGCTAATTACCAAATTTACAATGCTGCCGCTTGGTGTTTCCTGCCCTGCGCTTAATGTCTGGGTGATTACCTTACCCTTATCCACTGTTCCGCTTTCCGCATAAGAAACACTGCCAACCACCAGACCAACTGCTGTCAAATCCTTTTGTGCCTGGTCTTCCGTAAGCCCCGTAACATTAGGAACAGAAACATTTGCGTTTTCCTCTCCCTTGCTTACCTTCAATACAATGTTGCTCTTTGCATTAATACTCTCACCGGCAGACGGTGTTTGCTCCAGAACAGTACCAACCTCTTTGTCTTCGTTAAATTCATATTCTATTCTGGGTGCAGTGCCTACCAACGTCACAATTTTTTCTGTTGCCGCCTTTTCTTCCTCACCTACCACAGAGGGCATATCCTCAGAGGTCAAGCCAAGGCTTGTTTTAATTCCAATTTTCGTTCCAGAGGAAACCATCGTACCATCGCTAACCGATTGATAAATGATATATCCTTCATCATAGTAGCTGCTGTAATCTTGTCCCTCTTCAACCAATTCCAAACCCATTTGTTCCGCCGCAGCCATGGCATCATTCAAAGGTACACCGATAAAAGCAGGCACCTCAATATCCTTTTCTGCCGACGTAAACCCACCGCTTAAAAGCTTCATCCCAACGATTGAAATAATCCCTATCAAGACTAAGGCTGTAACAATGGCTGCCGCAATCACCTTTTTCTCTGTTTTTCGGTCATGTTCGTTTCCATAATCCCCCTCTTTTCTGGGGTTTCTGCGTATTTTTTTAGGCCTCTTACTTGTTTGCACAGGCTCCGCCTCCATATATTCATTTTCATAATCGTCCGCTTTTGATAAACGCAGCTTTTTGCTGTATTTTTCAAAGCTTGCCACAGGCTCGTCTTCAGGCAGGGATGGATTTTGGGCTCCCTCGGAATTTTCCGATATTGTGTTTTTATTCAGCCTAATAAATTCAATTTCTTTTGGCTCCGCCGCCCTTGTGTCTGCCACCGAATCCTCAGCCGCTTCTGCATTTAATAAAGGTGAGTCAGAAACAGGTTCTTCCCCTTTTTCCTCTTGATCTTGCATCTCACGAAGCTCAGCCGCCGCTGCCGCTCTTCTTGAACGGCGCACTCCGGCAGAACCACTTGCCACTCCAGCAAGCGTGGCGGCTGTAACCGCTGCCTCAATTTCTTTCTTTACAGGTGCCTCTTTATGTAAAAACGCTCCAGCCGTATCCGTTCTTGCCTGAATCAAATCCGAAAGCATCTGGTCAATGGTGGGATACCGTTCATCCGCTTTTTTCATGGCGGCTTTTTTTATGATACCCTCAATGGCAGGGGTACAATTCGGATTATACTGTCTAATATCCGGTAGCTCCTCATTGATATGCTTTAATGCAATAGAAACAGAATTGTGCCCTTGAAAAGGCAAAACTCCGGTAATCATCTCATACATCGTAATACCCAAGGAATAAATATCGCTTTTTTCGTCTACATAGCCGCCTCTGGCTTGCTCGGGAGAAAAATAGTGTACCGATCCCGCCGCATTTGCCGTCGTCGTCATTGTAGAGGCTGTTACGGCCCTGGCAATCCCAAAGTCTGTAACCTTAATCACACCATCGGTGCCCACCAAGATATTCTGCGGCTTGATGTCCCTATGAACAATATGTGCCTTATGCGCCTGCGCCAATGCTGAAGCAATCTGAATTGCCACATTCAGCGTGGAGCGGGAATCAAAGGGAGCTTTTTGGCGAATCGCCTGCTTTAAAGTATCGCCATGAATGTATTCCATAACGATATAGTTGATTTCAGAATCCTCCCCAACGTCATAGACCCGAACAATATTGGGATGGGAAAGCCTTGCCGCAGAGCAGGCTTCAGAACGAAAGCGTTCAATAAATTCGTCATCTCCAATAAATTCCTCACGCAAAACCTTAATGGTAACATATCTGTCTAATTTCTTATCCTTGCCCCGATAAACCATAGCCATACCGCCGGAGCCAATTTTTTCTATAATCTCATATCTATCCCCAAGGACAGTACCGGGATTCAACAACATTAGTTCTTACCTCCTACATCCACCAAAATCAAGGAAATATTATCATATCCGCCTCGTTCGTTGGCCATTTCCACTAATTTCTGGGCTTTTTTTTCTATGGTCGTTCTCTTGGCAATCATCTCGGCTATCTCTTTATCGGACAACATACCGGAAAGACCATCTGTGCAAAGCAGCAGAATGTCCCCCTTCAACGCCTGTTCCACAACGGCATCTGTTTCTACGGTTTCTTTTATCCCCACCGCACGGGTAATGATATTTCTTTTGGGATGGTTTGCCGCTTCCTCTCTAGTAATAGAGCCAAGCCGCACCAGCTCCATCACATAGGAGTGGTCTGTGGTCAGAGCATTCAGCTCCTTTTTGCGAAATAAATAAGCACGGCTGTCCCCAACATATGCAACAAAAATTTTTCCATCTTGAACCGCCGCCGCAACCAAGGTAGTGCCCATCTCGGCAAATTCTCTGTTAGAATTTGACTTCTCATAAACCGCCTGATTGGATGCCATCATTGCCTCAGCTAATAAGTCGGGAATGTCCTCTTGGCTGTGTGTATCCCGTTCCTTTCGAATATAGTCCAAAAAAGAATCAATGGCATATTGACTTGCCACTTCCCCCGCATTGCAGCCGCCCATACCGTCCGCAATAATAAAAAGATTTTGGATGTCGTCAGACGATGAGGGCACATAAATGGCATCCTCGTTATTTTTTCTGCATCTTCCAATATCACTGATTCCTACTGCATTCAAATAATCCACCTCCTCGGTGTACAAAATCCACAAAAAAAGTATTCCCGAAGCCTATTTCTAAAAAACTCTTTTGGACAAATTTCACTCTCTTCTGTCTTTCAGATGTGTACGTCTTAACTGACCGCAAGCGGCATCAATATCGCCGCCAAGTTTTCTGCGAATGGTCGTTTCAACACCATTTTGTTGCAAAATTTCTGCAAATCGCTTTACCCGTTCGGCAGAGCTTTTGATATAATCCCGTTCCTTTACATCGTTAACAGGAATTAAATTCACATGACAAAGCATATCCCGCAGCTTTCCTGCCAGCTCTCTCGCACAGTCATCACTGTCGTTTAAACCTCGCATCATTGCATATTCAAAGGTAATGCGACGCTTTGTTTTTTCTGTATAATGAAAGCAGGTAGACAGCAGACGGTCCATTGGGTTCGCCTTTGCCACAGGCATAATTTTCTTTCTTATTTCATCGTTAGGTGCGTGCAAAGATACCGCAAGGGTAATCTGCAAATGCTCCTCCTCTAAGCGATACATTTTTTCAATCAATCCGCAGGTAGAAAGGGTGATATGCCTTTGCCCCATATTCTGCCCATCGGCATGATTGACCAAACGGATAAATTTTATCACATTTTCATAATTATCCAAAGGCTCGCCGCTGCCCATCAGCACAACGCCATGAATACGCTCACCGCAATCTCTTTGTATTTCACAAACCTGAGAAAGCATTTCTCCTGCGGTTAAATTGCGTTCCACACCGTCTAACGTCGAGGCGCAAAACCTGCATCCCATTCGGCATCCAGCCTGTGTTGAAATACAAACCGTATTTCCATGCTCATATTTCATCAATACGCTTTCAATCACCGAATCATTCTCTAATGCAAAAAGATATTTTCTCGTGCCGTCAAGCTGAGATACCAGTCGGCGCACCATTTCAACACCGCCAAGGACTGCCTTTTGCTGAAGCTTTTCCCGCAAGTCTTTTGAAAGGTTTGTCATCTCGTCAAAAGAGGATACTTGTTTTTTATGAACCCATTCAAACACCTGCTTCCCTCGAAACTTCGGTTCGTTCAATTCAGCCATAAAAAGCTGTATTTCCTCCAAATCCATTGATTTTAAATCTGTTTTTGCCATGATTTATCCCTTTCTTTTCATCTTTGCAATAAAGAATCCGTCTGTATTGCTTCTATGGGGTAATAGGGTAATATACCCCTTGTCAGCGGTTTCCTGCCAAAGCTCTTTGGGCAGAAATTCCGTAATATTCTCTGCTGTAAAATCGGGATGATTTTTCAAAAACCATTCCACATTCTTTTCGTTTTCTTTTTTACAAAGGGTGCAGGTACTGTAAACCAAAATGCCCCCCTGCTTCACATATTTTGCCCCATTTTCCAATATTTCACGCTGAATTGGCACCAAACGGTCAATTTCATCCCCATTTTTTTTCAAACGTATATCTGGCTTTTTGCCCATTAAGCCCAAGCCAGAGCACGGCGCATCCACCAAAACCCGATCAAAGGCATCTGCATACTTCTCCCGCCACTGGGTGGCATCCTGCTGCCTTGGTTCAATGATTGTAATGCCCAAGCGTTCTGCGCCTTCGGCAATCAATTCCATTTTATGTTCATAAATATCTCCACATACCAGCTTGCCACTATTTTCCATTTTTTGGGCAATGGTAAAGCTTTTTCCACCAGGAGCCGCACAAAGGTCAAGGATTGCTTCCCCTTTTTGGGGGTTCAAAATTTCCACCGCAAGCTGTGAGCTTTCATCCTGAACATGAAACAAGCCCTCTGTAAAGGCTTTTAATCCGCCTATGTCTGCTGTTTTCTTTAAATGCAGGGCAAAGGGAGCAATGCTGCCTTCTGTTACCACTGCCCCGATGTTTTCCAATTCCTTTTTCAGCAAGGCTTTCTCCGTTTTTAATGTATTGATGCGAATGCTTACATCTGGCGGACAATTATTGGCTTGACAAAGCTTTTCGGTTTCTTCAAACCCAAAATAGGCAATCCACATTTTTATCAGCCAAAGGGGGTGCGAATACTGAACATTCAAAAACTCTGCCGTACCTACCTTTGGCATAACAATACTGCCTTTTTCCCGTCCCACAGTGCGCAAAACGCCGTTTACAAAGCCCTTTAACGGGGTAAGCCCTCTTTCCTCTATCAGCTTAACCGCCTCATTGCAGGCAGCAGAATCGGGAATTTTCATAAAATACATCTGATATACTGCTGTCCGTAAAACCGCCAAAATCCAAGGCTTTAATTTTTCCGTTTTGGTTTTGGAAAATTGGTTTAATACGTGGTCAATATAATATAAATTCCGCAAAGTACCGTTTACGATTTCCGTTACCAAAGCTCTGTCCTTTTGCGGCATGGCACCGTTTTGCCGTAAAAGCCTTCGCAACGCCATATTGTTATATGCGCCTTCCTCCATGATTTCAACCATAGCCTCAGCAGCAATTTCTCTCGGATTAATCTGTATCATTTTTATTTCCCCTTTATCAGGAATATCTTCCAAAAATCTGTGGCAATACCACACAATTCTACGTGCCCAGATATGCAGTTGGATTTTTCGTCAGACAAAACAAAAATCACAGCTAATACTGGATCTATTAGCGAGCATTTTTGTGAAGGCTGACGGAAAAGATGCAATCAAATGGGTACGAAAAACATCAGCTGAAAATTGTGCAGTGTTGCCCTAATGTATCAACTTATTATTATACTGGATTCTGTGACATAGGGCAACATTTTTCGCCATTTCCCCCACGATTTCATTCTTTCACAAGAAATGGCAAAAGGCCGATTTTTCAGTTTGAAAAAAATCAGCCTTCTTTTTTTAATCGCTTCTTCTGCCAAAAATAGCAAGCAAACGCAATAATTGCATAACCGCCACAATCGCTGCTGCAACATAGGTTAATGCCGCCGCCCGCAGCACCTTTTTTGCTCCGCCGATTTCGCTTTCATCCAAAAAGCTCTGGTCTACCAAAAGGTCAATCGCCCTTGCGGACGCATCGAATTCTACAGGTAATGTAATCAGCGTAAAAGCAACCGATGCCGCAAAGAAAATAATTCCCAATTGAATCATCAAATTGCCGCTGCCGCTGGTAAAGAACATACCGATAAAAATCAACGGCATTGCCAATCTTGACCCCAAATTTGCAACAGGCACAAGGATGCTGCGCAGGGCAAGGGGGCCATACCCCACATCATGCTGAATGGCATGACCTGTTTCATGAGCGGCTACGCCTAAAGCCGCAACAGATGTACTGTCATATACGCTTTGAGAAAGTCGCAAGGTTTTGGTACGAGGGTCATAATGATCGGTTAAATTCCCCCCGACTCTTTCTACCCCAACATCATAAATACCAGAATTTTGAAGCAGCATCGTTGCAACCTGGGCACCTGTATACCCCCGTCTGTTTTGAACCTTGGCGTATTTGTTATATGTACCGGACACGTTTGCCTGCGCATACAGCGAAAGTATCATTGCTAAAATTAATAATATAAACATCTTTCGTTCCTCCTTTATATTTGCAAAGTCTAAGGCAATACCGCCTAATTGTACGGTGCCGCCTTAAAAAGACTACTGTAAAAGGACGCCCTGATTCATTGCATGACCTCTTAAATATGCCCCTGCCTCCATGCGTTTTTTGCCTGTGGCTTGCAATTCTGTTATGGTCAATGCGCCATCGCCGCATTTTACGACGAACCCCTTCTTTGTAATATCTACAATCTCACCCATTTTACCCTGAGGATAATGCCCTTCCGCTTTGCTTCCTTTGAAAAGCTTCAACGGCTCACCCTCATAAATCGTGTATGCTGCGGGAGCCGGATCCAAGCCACGCATCAGATTGATAATCTCTTCTGCGCTTTTTGTCCAATCAATATGTCCAGTTTCCTTTGTGATCATAGGTGAATACGTTGCCGCCTCATGTTCCTGCGGAATTCTTTCCACGGTTCCCGCCTGTAAGGCAGTTAAGGTTTCCAACAGCAACTCTGCTCCAGCCTGCGCCAGTTTGTCATGAATGGATGCAAAATTATCCTCTGGGGTAATCTCCACCTCTGTTTTTAAAAGCATATCCCCTGTATCCATGCCCTTTGCCATAAACATGGTGGTAATCCCCGTTACCTTTTCCCCATTTATGATAGACCACTGCATAGGTGCCGCACCACGATATTGGGGCAGCAAAGAACCGTGTACATTAATACAGCCATACTTGGGAATATTCAAAATGCTCTCAGGCAAAATCTGCCCAAAAGCGGTCACCGCAATCACGTCGGGCGCAAGCTCCTTCAATAATGCCGCAAATTCAGGATCTCTTGCCTTTTCCGGCTGATAAACCTGAATCCCCTGCTCCAAGGCAAACGCCTTAACCGGCGTAGGTACAAGCTTTTTCCCTCTGCCCTTTGGCTTATCAGGCTGGCTCACAACCGCAATCACTTCATGCTGTGTCAGCAATGCCTTTAAAGAATACACCGCAAAATCGGGTGTACCCATAAAAATCACTCTCATGCACTGTGCCTCCTTAAACCTCTTCCACATCCTCTTCGGGAATCGCCTTATCAATGTATAATATTCCCTCCAGATGATCCGTTTCGTGGCAAAGGGCAACCGCCATCAGCTCTTCGCCCTCCACAACAATCTTTTCTCCATTTCGGTTCAATGCTTCAACCCTTACATATTCAGGGCGTTCCACCAATTCGCTTCTTCCCGGAACACTCAAACAGCCCTCATAATCAATTTGAGAACCTCTTTTTTCAACTACCACAGGGTTAATTAGCTCCACTAATCCTTCCCCAACATCAATCGTTACAACCCTTTTCAAAATCCCCACCTGCGGTGCCGCAAGACCCACGCCGTTGGCTGCATACATGGTTTCTGCCATATCATCCAATAATGTTAATGTGTTTGCATTAATTACCTTCACAGGCTTACATACTTTTCGTAAAACTTCATCCGTACTCAACCGGATTTCCCTCGTTGCCATTTATCTTACCTCCTGAAAATACAATCCATACAAAAGAATATTCTTTGTTTCCCCATGCTGTTACGAATACCCTTAGCTTTATCCAAATCTTATATTTACTGCAATACAATTCTAACAATAACCATCATTGTTATGGTATTTATCAAATATTCTAACATAAAATTCACCGTTACACAATATTCAAGGGGTTTAACGTTAGATTAAAATGAAGCTCTTTTTTTACAGCTGTTTTCACTTTCTTAACACGCTGCAACACAAATTTTACAAGTGTTTCTTCCTGTGTTCCTTGAATCAATATTCTTTGGCGATACTCCCCTCTGAACTTAGACAACACGGAGGGGACAGGCCCCATAATAAAAAAATTCCCATCTTTGTTTTCTTTGTGCATCAGCTCTGCCAGACTTTCTGCCGCTAATGTTGTTTCTTTTTCATCCTGTCCGCTAATCAAAACGGAGAAAAAAACGCCAAAAGGAGGGTATCCCATCATCTGCCGCAATAAAATTTCCTCATCATAAAACCCTTTAAAATCCTGATTGGCGGCATGGGTAATTGCATAGTGCTTTGGCTGATAGGTTTGAATATAAACCCGCCCCGTGTTGTCGGCTCTTCCTGCCCTTCCTCCAGCCTGCGTAATCAGCTGAAAGGTGTTCTCCGAAGCATAAAAATTGCCTGTATTTAAGGAGGTATCTGCCGCCATAATCCCCACCAACGTCACCTTTGGAAAATCATGCCCTTTTGCAATCATCTGCGTTCCCACCAAAATATCAGCCTGTCCTTTGCGAAATGCCTCTAAAATACGGCTATGGCTGCCCTTTTTTATTGTTGTATCCAAATCCATGCGTAATATCCTTGCTTTCGGAAACAATCGCCTTGCTTCATCCTCAATTTTCTGGGTTCCTGTGCCAAAATATCGAATATACTTCGAGCCGCAAGCAGGGCAGACTTTTGGATTTTGCGCTGTTTTTCCGCAATAATGGCACATCAAAAGATCCTCTTTTGCGTGATAGGTATAAGAAATGCCGCATTCAGGGCAACGCATCACATGACCACAGCTGCGGCAGGATACAAAGGTTGCATACCCTCTTCTGTTCAAAAACAGCATCGTTTGCTCGCCCTTGTCCAAATTTCCTGCAATTTCCTCTTGCAGTACACGGCTGAAGGAGGAACGGTTTCCCTCTTCCAATTCCCTGCACATATCCACAATGTTCATTTGGGGAAGAACGCCGCCACCTGTCCTTTCCTTTAATTCTACAAAAAGGTACTCCTCCGTAACCGCCTTATGGTAGGTCACCAAATCAGGCGTTGCACTACCCATGATTAAAACGGCCCCAGTATCATGGGCTAACTCCTTCGCCGCTTCCCTTGCATCATACTTTGGCGTAACATCGGAAATATAGCTGTTTTCATGCACCTCATCTATAATGATCATGCCCAAATTTGAAAAAGGCATAAACAAAGCAGACCTTGGGCCAATGATAACTGAAATTTCCCCATCTCTTGCCTTTTTCCATTGATCCAGCCGCTCTCCGGCGGAAAGCCTGCTATGGGTAACAGAAACCACTTCACCAAAGCGGGAAATGAACCGCTCCATCATTTGAGGTGTCAAAGAAATTTCCGGAACCAGAACCACCGCCTGCTTTCCCATCGCCAAGGTTTTTGCAATGCTTTGCATATAAATTTCTGTTTTCCCGCTGCCTGTAATGCCATGAAGAAGAATGGGTTTTTTCTCAGCTTTTGCAACCTGTGCTTCAATCTTTCTTAAGGCATCTGCCTGTTCTTTTGTAGGCTGAAAAGGGGTTGTTTTTTCATAATCCTCCAGCGAAAAAACTGCTCTCTTTGTTTCTTTTCGCCGTTCCAGTAAAATTCCTTTTGCAAGCAAAGTTTTCACAGGGGAAGCACTAATTCCATTCGCTTTTATTTCATCTGAGGTACACTCTCTTTTTTCCATCAACAAATCAAGGAGCTTTTTCTGTCCCAAAAGACGTTTATCCTGTTCCGCCTTTTTTCTTGCATTTTCCAGCAAAGGGGAGGTGAAATTGATAGAAAAAAAACGTATTTCATTTTTAAATTCCGCCTGTAAAATCCTCTGTTTCAGGGATATTATATTCTTTTTTTGTAGCTGCTGTATTGCATTTTTACAGCCGCCGCCCAAAATTTTTTCCAACTCCGAAAGCTCGGCAGTGCCCCCCACTTCCTCCAAGGCTTCCAAAACCGACTGCTCGGCTTCGCTGCATTTTGTCCTTGTGTCCTGTGGAATCAGTGCGGCATACCATACGCTTTTTGTCCGAATTCCAGTGGGCATAATTGCCTGCAAGCATTGGCTTAGGGTGCAAAAATATTTTTCCTTCATCCATTCTGCCAAATGCAGCATTTCTGGGGTAAAAATAGGTTTGCCATCATCCAAAACCTCAAGCAAATCCTTCAGTTTTTCATTGGAAATTTCACTCTCGTCAGAAAGGGAAAGAATATAGCCCTCTGTTTTGTTGTTTCTCTTTCCGAAAGGCACAATCACCCGAACACCTGGAACAGCTTTGTCCGCAAGTTTTTCCGGAATACGATAGTCAAATACCCGATCCGTATCGGGACTGTTCATTCCCACAATCACTCTGGCAAACTTCATTTCCCTCCCCCTTTCTAATGAAAAATTAAGCAAGTGCAAAATACAAGTTCTCGGGACTTTGTCCCAAACCCTGCAAGCCTTTGAAAAGGCTTAACCGAACCTTTTGATCACTTTTTCCAAAAGACACATATGGGCGAAACACGCAATCTCGACTTCCTATTCTGCACTTGTCTAATAAAAAATTTATACCTTTCAAAAAGGACGATAAACAAAAATTCTGCGCAAAAACATTTTCTCCCGCGCAAAATACATTTTGTTTATCGCCCTCTTTTCTTATTTCTCTGTTGCTTCGAAATTTTCTTCCTCATCCATCAGAAGCATTTCCTCGTCGCATCCAGCTTCTCTGGCCTGACGAACCTTGATTCTGCCCTCATAAAGCTCATTTACCGCAATAGAAACCGGTTTGTTAACCTTAATTTTAGTAATCATGGGTTCCGCATGGTCAACAAGCTGCCTTGCTCTTTTTGCCGCCGCAATTACAATTGTATATCTACTTCCAAGGGTAATATCATCCGTTTCTTCATTAATAATTTCCAATAAATCTGAATAAGAAGGTCTTAACATTCTTACATCTCTCCTTTGAATATCTTTTTTATATTAGGGTTTCTGCTGGATTTCATTCTTTCGGCCTGAACGATGGCAAGAAAATCCTCCGTGGCTTCCTCAATGGTATCATTAATAACTACATAATCATACTCTCCCACCAATTCCATTTCCTCTAAGGCTCTGTGAATCCTTCGGTTTATCGTATCCTTATCCTCCGTGCCTCTATTGGTTAGGCGTCTGCCCAATTCCTCTAAATTTGGGGGCATCAAAAAAACCAAAACACCGTCCGGATAAATTTTTTTCACTTGCAGCGCTCCTTGCACTTCAATTTCAAGGATTACGTTTTTCCCCTGCGTCAACTGCTCCACAACATATTTGCGTGGTGTACCATAATAGTGTCCGCAAAATTCTGCCCACTCCAAAAGCTCCTTATGCTCTTGCATACGCAAAAATTCCTCTTTTGTATGAAAGAAATAGTGAACCCCATCCTTTTCATACTCTCTGGGTTCCCTTGTTGTTGCAGAAATGGAAAGTGAAAAATTTTCTTTTTTGCAAAGCTGCTCGACTACCGTTCCCTTGCCTGAGCCAGAAGGCCCGGAAATAATCAGCAAAATCCCCTGTTTCTTCATTATGAATTCCCCTTCTGCTCTGCTTGAAGCCTGCCGCCCACTGTTTCAGGCATATTGGGCGAAAGCACCAAATGCCCATTATCCATAATAATCACACAACGGGTCTTTCTGCCATAGGTTGCGTCGATTAAATTCCCCTTTTCCTTCCCCTCCTGCACAATGCGCTTAATTGGGGCAGAATCAGGGCTGACAATGGCAATGACCCGATTTGCAGATACTACATTCCCATATCCAATATTCAAAAATTGTATTTTTTCCATGAGCCCACTCCCGATTACTCTAAGTTTTGAATCTGCTCACGAATTTTCTCAATTTCGCTTTTGAGCTCGATGGTTACCTGTACAATTTGAATATCATTTGCCTTTGAAGCAATGGTATTTGACTCTCGGTTCATCTCCTGTACAAGGAAGTCCAGCTTTCTGCCCACCTGACCGCCTTTTTTCAAAATATCGGCAAGCTGAACCAAATGGCTTTCCAGACGGGTAATTTCCTCATCCACACAGCCTCTGTCGGCAAAAATGGCAACCTCCGTTGCAATGCGCTGTGGATCAACGTCAATGCCGCCGAATAAATCCTTCAGACGGTTATTGAGCTTATCTCTGTATTCTTCCACCACCAAGGGTGAACGCTCCTTAACCACACAAACTAAGTCTTTAATCCGCTCCGCCTTTGTCAAAATATCCTTTTGCAAGGCTTCCCCTTCCGTCTGACGCATCGCAGCAAAGCGTGTTACTGCCTCATCCAATGCAGGCAATAAGGCTTCCCAAATGACAGCCTCATCCTTTTGAGGTTTTTCTACCGTAATGACATCAGGGAATTTTGCTGTTAAATCCAAAAGGTTTCCGCCCTCAATGCCTATGCTTTCCTGAAGAAGCTTTAATTTTTCAACATATGCCTGCGCCAATGCCTTATTCAGCTTCACCTCAACATCGTCTAAGGCGAACGTTTCAAAACTGATATATACATCAGTTTTTCCTCGAAAAACCTGCTGCATAATATGTTTTTTAATTTTATCTTCCAAGCTTGCCAAGGAACGAGGCAACTTAATGTTAATATCATTATATCTATGATTTACGGATTTTATTTCAATGGTAAATTTTCTATCCTCAGCAATATGCTCACCACGACCGTATCCCGTCATGCTTCTAACACTTGATCCCATATTCTTTTCCTCTCTCGTACTCTCTGTGTACTTTCATGCAAAGACGATTCGCGAACAATGTTTTCCTTACAACATCAGTTTTTGTCAATATTTTGTATATCAAGGTATCCCTTTCTGTTTTCACTTGGCTTGCAAATAATTCCCACAAATCATGAAGAAACACGCAAAAATCCAAAATCATGAAGCGATCTCTGATATATACATTGCTCTCCATTATAGCCTAAGCCCATGTAAATTTCAAGGAAAACCTGAAAAACAGCCCTTATTTTTTAATCAAATTTTAATTTTTATCCTCCGTGTATTATCTTTCCGCCTATGTTATACTATACCGACGTATGAAACGTAAAAAAGGAGGAACGCATATGGCTTTGGACGGTATCACCACGGCAGCTATTGTGCACGAGCTGAAAACAAATCTAATTGGCGGCAGAATTGATAAAATCCATCAACCGATGGCGGATGAAATTCGCTTTACCATAAGAGGTATGGGCGTTGTCCATAAAATATTGGTTTCCGCAAATTCAAACAACCCAAGAATCCATCTGACGGAAACCGCAAAGGAAAACCCAATGACCGCCCCTTTGTTCTGCATGGTTTTGCGCAAACATATTGCGGGGGGCAAAATTTTAGATATTTGTCAGCCCGATTTTGAACGTATTATCATCATAAAAATAGAGTCTGCAAATGAAATGGGTGATATGACGGTTAAAAATCTGATTTTAGAGATAATGGGAAAGCACAGCAACCTCATTTTAACCGACGAAAACGGAACTATTTTGGACTCTATCAAGCGAATTTCGCACGAAAAAAGCTCTGTGCGTGAAGTATTGCCCGGGAAAGCATATGTACTTCCGCCCTCTCAAAATAAAAAAAATCCGCTTTTCGCAGTAAAATCGGATTTTCTGTATGCCCTTCATTTGCAAGAGGGACAAAAGCTGCAGGAATTTCTCTACAAAACGTATACGGGAATCAGCCCCATAATGGCAGGCGAAATTTGCTTCCGTGCCAAGCTTGAACCCTCCAATTCCTGTCAGCAGACAACGATTGAGGAAGGGGAAAGTTTATTTGCGGCTTTTGAGGAAGTCATGCGTATCGTAAAGCAGACAAGCTTCATTCCTAAAATATACTATCATCCAAACTCCAGCCGTGTTTTGGATTTTGGCGTTCTGGAAATGACGGAATTTTATGCCTTGGAGCAAAAAATCTTCCCATCTGTTTCCATATTACTGGAAAACTTCTATCATGAACGGGATAATGCTTATCATGTCAAGCAAAAAGCACATGATATGCGCCGTTTGGTAAATTCTAATATTGAACGTTGTGTAAAGAAAAAGGAAATTCAGCTGAAAACCCGTAAGGACGTGGCTGATATGGAGATTTGGAAGAAAAAGGGCGAGCTTTTAACCGCTAATATTTATGCCATTCCCCAAGGCGTGACAACCTTCCGTACCATAGATTTTTATGATGAAGCAATGAAAGAAATTGATATTTCCTTAGAACCCACAAAAACAGCGGCTGAGAATGCACAAAAATATTTCTCCAAATACAATAAAGCAAAACGAACCCTTGCCGCCTTGGAAGTTCAGGAGAAGCAAAACGACGAAGAATTGCGCTATCTGGAAAGTGTACTGAATGCCTTGGATAATGCCTCTGACGACGCTGACCTTTCGGAAATCAGAACAGAATTGGCAGAAAGTGGATTTGTTCGCCGCCAAGCACCAAAAAAAGGTGCACCTAAGCCCAAAAAAGCCAAGCCTCTGCATTTTGTATCCACAGATGGCTATGATATTTATGTAGGGAAAAGCAATTTGCAAAATGATGAATTAACCTTACGCTTTGCCGACAGCACGGATATTTGGCTGCATACCAAGGAAATCCCCGGTTCTCATGTTATTATCCAAACCAATGGCACCGGTACTGCAAGCGATGGAGCCTTGGAAGAAGCGGCAAACTTAGCAGCCTACTTTAGCAAGGCAAAAAACAGCAGTATGGTTCCTGTTGATTATACGCTGCGCAAAAATGTAAAAAAACCAAACGGTGCAAAACCGGGTATGGTCATTTACCTGACCAATCGAACCCTTTATGTCACTCCTGATGAGGAAAAGATGCAGTCTATGCAAAAGCTTTAAGGCAATACCTCATAATTCTGCGTACCCATATGTGCCATCAGATTTTTCGTCAGACAAAACAAAAGCTCAGTGAATACCAGAAGTATAGGTGAGCATTTTTGTGCAGACTGACAGAAACGAAGAAAACAGGCGGGGAAAGCATCCTCTGTGAATGATGGAGTGTTGCCTTCAGCCGCCTTTAACTTGCAAAACATCGGTGGGTGTGAAGTAAAAATGATTTTAACCTCTGCGCAAGACGATTTATTAATATCATTTTATTTTGCTCATTATTGTTTTTTGAATCTCACCATTGACCCCAAAAATGAATGCAGCTAAGGATTAAAAAATGCGGTCAATTACAAAATCGCATTTTTTCTTTCTGCAATTTTTATATTTGATTTTTCAATATTTTTATGATACTTTCAATGACTTTTAGACACTTTAAAAAAGCGTCCCGTCATATTTTGAATTGAGGTTTTTATTATGCAAAATGAACTGGCAAAAGATTTTAATTTGTCCTCTTTATTGCGTTTTACACTGCCAACAATCACCATGCTGATTTTTATTGCTACTTACACCATTGTGGATGGTTTTTTTGTTTCCCGTTATGTTGGCACAGATGCCCTATCTGCAATTAATATTGTGTTCCCACTGATTCATATTATGATCGGCGTCGGTATTATGCTGGGCACGGGTGGCAGCGCAATCATTGGGCGAAAGCTGGGAGAAGGAAACATAGAGGACGCACGCCGAAATTTTACTTTCATTACAATATTTGCGGCAATTTTAGGGCTGATTCTTTCAGAAATTTGCTTTGCGTTTATTACCCCATTATCTCGCTTTCTAGGGGCGAATGATATTCTTTTGCCCTATTGTGTGGATTACGGGAGAATTCTCATGATTTTCTATTCTGTTTCTGTGATGCAAATTTTGTTTCAAACTCTATTTGTGACAGCAGGAAAGCCACATTTCGGTCTATGGCTGAATGTGATCTCCGGCCTTGCCAACATTGTTTTTGACTATTTGTTTATTGCGGTCATGGATATGGGCATTAAAGGAGCTGCATGGGGTACTGTTTCAAGCTTCCTATTCGGCGGATTAGTCCCCCTATGGTACTTTTCCAAACCCAGAGGCCTTCTTTATTTTGTGAAACCAAAATGGGATGGTAAGGTTATTCTGGCAAGCATTCTCAATGGTTCCTCCGAGATGGTAAACTCCTTGGCCATGGCGGTGACTACGGTTCTATTTAACCTGTCCATGATGAAGTATTTGGGACAAGATGGCGTTGCCGCAATCACAATCGTTTTGTATGCTCAATTTTTATTTTCATCTGCATATATGGGCTTTTCCAATGGATCAGCACCAATTTTCAGCTATATTTACGGGAATCAAAATATCAAAAGAATGAAAAAAACCTTTTTGATGTGCTGCCAAGTAATCCTGCTATCTTCTTTTGTAATTTCTGTATTTTCTTTCTTTGTGGCTAGCCCCATCATTGCAATCTTTACGCCCAAAAATACCTCCACTTATGAAATTTCCCTCCATGGGTATCATATTTTTGCGTGGAATTTTCTTTTTGCGGGCACCAATATCTTTACATCGGCTTTCTTCACCGCTTTATCCAACGGCAAGCTGTCTGCTGTCATTTCATTTTCGAGGACATTCTTTTTTGTCACTGTCTGCATTCTGTTTCTGCCTCATGTATTTGGCGTCAACGGAATTTGGCTGGCAATTCCGATTGCCGAAGGTTTGACCACCATCTTGGCGATTAGCCTGCTTTTCGTTGGCAATAAACAGTATCATTATTTATAAGCAAAGGCTTATGTAACGCAATTTTCTTTTCAAAATTCAAACGAATAAGAATTTCTCTGTGAAATACCACCTTTTCCATTGATCCCTTTTGCAATTCCATTTTCTTTTGAACTAAAACTGCCAGTTTTTTTATATTCAGCAAAAAAACCTGCTAACAAAAGTCAATACTTTATTAGCAGGTTTTTAAATTTATTTATGTTTTGTTTTTGTGTACCACAAATAGACCGGTAGTTATCC
>RZZU01000023.1 GCA_009929735.1 Clostridia bacterium
TAATTTCCTCCTAATCTATGGACAATTATAGCGCAAAAATAGACCCCATAAAAGAAGCAGTTATTTTTTAACTGTCCATCTTATAGGGTCCATTTTATATAGATGCGCCGTCTTCTTTATATGGTGGTTTGATTAGCCCATTTTTTCTGCATAAAATAGATAATCCTTTGTGATCAATCGAGCGAAAGCCGTGTCTTCTTTATTCGCTGAATCATCACTTTGAATCGTTTCTTTGAAAAGTTCCATGGCATCAGAAATGATGCGGTCGTGCATCATAGTAATTCGCACTACCTTTGCACCTATCTCCAACAAGTATCTGTTCATACTTTCAACAGAGATACAGATAGAAGATGCAATGAAATTTGAATACTTAAGGTTTCCAAAGGAATATAGCAGATTGCTTTGATTTACGGTATTCCTTAATTTGATAAGCAGTGTTCCTTTTGGTTTTAATAAACCGAAAAGGTGCTTTAAAACCAAATATGGATTGCTGTAAGTATTGATAGGCTCACCTACGAATATATAATCATAACTTTCATTATCATAGTAGTCACATAAAAAATCAATTCTATCACAATTTACCTCATTGCATATCGTTTGCAAATCAAAAAAATACTTAGCGTTACTAGTAAAGGCATCACAAGTTGTTTCCGTTAATCCATACTCCCTTAATTTATTTCTTATTTCTAAAATAGGTGTTCCGCAGCGCGTATCAACACCTAAAACACACGGCTTCCATCCTTTTTCTTCAGGCTCTTTTATATTTGAAATTAATTCGTTTTCAAAATTGCGAATGTCATTCCATGCATCTAAACCATAATATTTTTGCATAAAATTTTTTCTGCCGTTTTCTAAGGATAAAGCCTGCTGCATCGATTCTTTTGGGGTGACGTTATATAAGTGATCGTGATGAACCCATGTGTCTTTACAAAGAATCGTTTGATAACCTGCTCTGTTTAGTCTACGCGCCATATCATCATCAGCAAAGTCATGAAAAAATCCATAATCAAATCCGCCAACAATATCAATACATTCTTTTTTGTAAAAAAATATGCCTGGCATCAGCGACATTTTCTCATGCCATTTTAAATGGTTTGACACATTATATTCTGCTGCTTTTTCATTCATTTCTTCCAGTGTTTTAAATTCTAAATCCACTTGTTGACGGTTTGATACATTAGAAGAAACAGGAGAAACCCAGGCAATATTGTTTGATGATTTTATACATTTTAGTAAATTGCTAATCGCATTTTCAGTGATGACAACATCATTAGAAACAATCGCACAGTATTTACTTTTCAGATTTTGCATTGCAACCAAAAAAGAAAAATTTGCATTAATATTTTTCGTAATTCTAATAATTGTTTTGTTCTCATACACAACGCTCTTGAAATATTCCAAAACATCTGGTTCTGAACCACTATCAATCAAAATTAAATTGTATGGCAGATTTGTGTTTTTAATTAAATTTTCAACACAAATTTTTGTTTTATCAATTCTATTATAAGCAATGACCGCAATTGAAAGTTCGTTGTCACAGTTGTGTGTAAAGGAACGAGCTGCGTTCGCTCTGGACTCCAAAAGTGAGTTTGATTCAACAGGGGGAATCGCATTGTCTGTATTTATTTCTAAATATTCATACATGATAAACTACTCCTTATTCATCGCATTAACCATTTGTTGAACGCTAGGTATATTTAGTTTTGAACATAAACTTTTTGTGGTACGCAATGTTCGATCTATCTTTTGGGGAAACGTTTGATTTATCTCAAGATTTAGAGAAAATTTATGATTGAAATACTGTAAGAGTTGATATTTACTAACATCATCTGCGGCAAATATATGAAAAAGACCATTTTCATAAAGGTCTTGATATATTATGTTTTCACAAACCTTAGCATACCAATCTGTGGTAAGTCCATTCCATAAATGCGTTTCATATCCGTCTATTTTTTTCCCTGCTTGTGATTTTGCCCAAGATAAAAGGCTAATAAAATTGTGGATTTCCTCTCCTACAATACTAGTTCTTAAAACCATTGCATTACTAGAACATTCTCCTAATGATTTACTTTTACCATAAAAGTCAAGTGCATCGTGGGGGTCTGTTTCAATATACTTTCCATCATTTCCGGAATAGACACAATCAGTCGTAATGTGTATCAGTTTAATGTTATTATTACTGCAATATTCTGCTAATTCCAACGGAAAAACCGAATTAATTTTTATTGATACAATAGGATTTTTATCAATCAAAGGTGTAATAATTCCAATGCAGTTTATAATATAATCAAAGTTTTTTGGTATCATTTCAACACTGTCGGTAAGCGCATCGAAGTACAGCCCACAGCTTGGTTTGTTTGATTCTGTTCTATAGGTTGATGTCGTTATGAAATCATGATTGTTTTGAAAGTGATCTAAAACAGCACTGCCAAGCATACCTGTTGCACCTAAAACAAGAACTCTTGTCTTCATTTTATATTCCTCCATGCAGAGAGCTCGTTTTGTATAAAATCAAGCTGCAATAGCTTTTCTTTGATTTGGGGGACACTCAGCATCGTTGTATTGCAGGAGGTATATTCCATGGCCAACAGCGTATTTTTATTTCCTAATGTTAAATACTGTTCATAGTTTAAATTGCGATTGTCCATTCCTATTTCAAAATGGCTGTCTACTTCAACAGAACGGGTCATTTCCTCTTTTGTTACTAAGGTTTCGTAGAGTTTTTCACCATGCCTTGCACCAATAATGGATATTTTGTTTGGCACATCGAAAATCTCCTTAAGCGCTTCTGCTAAGTCCAGCATAGTACAGGCAGGGGCTTTTTGAATAAAAATATCACCTTGCTGTGCATTGTGAAAAGCAAAAAGGACAAGATTAACAGCTTCTTCTAACGACATTAAAAACCTTGTCATTTTAGGGTCGGTTACTGTTATATCAAGTCCCATCTTTATTTGTTCTATAAATAACGGGATGACCGACCCCCTTGATGCCATAACGTTTCCATATCTTGTACAGCAAAGTATGGTTTCTTCAGGATTAATCGTTCTGGCTTTTGCAGTAACTACTTTTTCCATCATTGCCTTCGAAATTCCCATTGCATTAATGGGATATGCTGCTTTATCCGTTGATAAGCAAATTACTTTTTTCACAGAATGCCTAATGGCACTAGATAAAACATTTTCTGTGCCTAAAATATTCGTCTTGACCGCCTCAAGTGGGAAAAATTCACATGACGGAACTTGTTTGAGGGCAGATGCATGAAAAATATAATCCACACCGCACATTGCATTTTCAACACTTTGAACATCTCGAACATCACCAATATAAAATTTCAATTTATCATTTTTATATAGTTTTCGCATATCATCTTGCTTTTTTTCATCTCTTGAAAATATACGGATCTCTTTTATTTCATCATTGCATAAAAATTTCTTCGTAACACTATTGCCAAACGAACCTGTACCTCCAGTAATGAGTAATATTTTATCTTTAAAATTTTCTGACACAGTGGTATCCTCCAATGATACAATATCTTTTTATATACTATGAAAGCTCTTTTGTTTTGTGAGTAGAACACTAGAAGCCCAGAATGAGTCGGTGACAGTCTTATGTTTCAGACATAACCCATTTTTTTGAGCTAGGCAGCCAAAATGATCACACTTTCGTTGAAATTAAAAATAAAATCTTGGAAAATACCCCCCAAATCCCTGTATCATAGATTAAAAAAAGCTTTTTTTTGCATTTATAAAACTTATTTAGAAAAAAACATCAATTTTTGACAAAGAATAATTGCATAGAGAACTGGGCTGTGTTAAAATGTAATGATGTTTAAATAAAAGAAACGATTGGAGCTAATTATGGAACAAAAGATTGAAAATATCAGGAATGTGGCAATTATTGCCCACGTAGACCACGGTAAAACGACACTGGTAGACCAGTTATTGCGTCAAAGCGGCATTTTCCGTTCTAACCAAGTAGTACAGGAACGTGTAATGGACAGCGGTGATATTGAACGTGAAAGAGGCATTACCATTCTTTCTAAAAATACAGCGGTAAACTTTAATGACACCAAAATCAATATTATTGATACCCCTGGACATGCGGATTTTGGCGGCGAGGTTGAACGTGTTTTGAAAATGGTGGATGGCGTTGTTTTGGTTGTTGATGCCTTTGAAGGGCCTATGCCGCAGACAAAATTCGTGTTGCGTAAAGCGCTGGAGCTGAACCATCCCGTGGTAGTTTGTGTGAACAAGGTTGACAGACCGGAGGCTCGTCCTGATGAGGTTGTAGACGAAGTGCTGGAGCTTTTTATGGAACTGGATGCAAATGAAAAGCAGTTGGATTCCCCCTTTATTTTTGCTTCTGCCAGAGGCGGCTATGCTTCCACAGACTGCACCGCAAGAGAAGGGGATATGATGCCTTTGTTTGAAGCCATTATCAATCACATTCCTTGCCCCACAGGGGATTTAGATGTGCCTTTACAGGCATTAATCTCTACCATTGACTATAGCGAATATGTTGGTCGTATCGGTATCGGCAAAATTGAAAATGGTACAATCCATGTAAATGATGAGGTTGTAGTTTTAAATATGCAAGATGAAGATTCACTGAAAAAGCTGCGTATAACAAAGCTCTATCTTTTTGAAGGCCTGCAAAGGGTAGAAGTTAAAGAGGCAAGCGTTGGAAATATCGCTGCAATCAGCGGTATTGAAAATATTATGATTGGTGATACCATTTGTTCTCCGGAAAAACCGGAAGCTTTGCCTTTTGTAAAAATTTCCGAACCCACATTGTCTATGAATTTTGCTGTAAATGACAGTCCCTTTGCTGGACAGGACGGTAAATTTGTTACCTCCCGTCAGATTAGAGATCGATTATTTAAAGAATTAAACACAGACGTAAGCCTTAGAGTGGAAGATACTGAATCCATGGATTGTATGCGTGTTTCCGGCAGAGGTGAGCTTCACCTTTCCATTTTGATTGAAACATTGCGTCGTGAAGGCTATGAATTCCAGGTTTCCAAGCCAGAGGTTTTATTCAAAGAAATTGACGGAAAACAGTGTGAACCTATGGAATTGGTAACGATTGATGTGCCTGAAGAATTTGTGGGGAATGTCATCGAAAAGCTTGGTTCCAGAAAAGGCGAAATGACAAATATGTATCCTGCAAAAGGCGGATACACACGCTTGGAGTTTATCATTCCTGCCAGAGGTTTGATTGGTTATCGTAATGAATTTATGACTGATACAAAAGGCAATGGTATATTAAACTCAATTTTCGAGGGATACCAGCCCTATAAAGGGGAAATCCCCATGCGTTCTCAAGGTTCTTTGGTTGCCTTTGAAAGCGGAGATGCAATTACCTATGGTTTGTATAATGCGCAAGAAAGAGGCAGCTTATTTATTGGTGCCGGCATAAAGGTTTATGAAGGTATGATTGTTGGCAGAAATTCCCGTGTTGATGATATGGATATTAACGTATGTAAAAAGAAACAGCTGACAAATACTCGTTCCTCCGGTTCGGATGATTCGCTGCGTCTGACTACGCCTATCCCGATGTCTTTGGAACAGTGCATGGATTTTATCAGCGAGGATGAATTGCTAGAAGTAACACCATTGAACCTGCGTATGCGCAAAAAGATTTTAGACAACAATCTGCGCAGAAAACAAAAAGGTCGCAGCAACTAATTTTATGAAGAATAAAGCAAGAGGTGCGATATGGCAGAAAGAGCAAAAAGAAAAGCTTCCTTTGTCAAACAAGCCGCCATTTTAGCGACGGCCGGTATCCTTGTACGCTTTTTAGGGTTTGTTTATCGTGTTCCCCTTACCAACATGATTGGGGATCAAGGAAATGGAATTTACAGTGCAGGTTACTATATATACACTTTTTTGCTGATTCTTTCCTCAGCGGGTTTGCCTGCGGCAATTTCAAAAATGGTATCCGAAAGAATTGCCCTAAAAGAGTACCGAAATGCGCACAGAGTGTTTCAAAGTGCACTCCTTGTATCAGGTTCTTTAGGGCTTGTGTTTGCAATTTTATTAGGTGTTTACGGGCAGCAGATTGCTGACTTTGCCAATGCTCCTGAAAGCTATTATTGCATTTTAACCCTTTCGCCTACTATTTTTATTGTTGCAGTTATGTCGGCATACCGAGGATATTTCCAAGGCATGAATACTATGGTTCCAACGGCGGTTTCTCAAATTGTTGAACAGGTATTCAATGCATTTTTCAGCGTTTACCTTGCATATGTATTTCTGAGCTATGGCGTAAGTGCTGGAGAGAAAAACATTCCGCTGGGTGCCGCAGGAGGAACGGCAGGGACAGGTATTGGCGCGGCGGCAGGACTTTTGGTGGTCTTGTTCAGCTATCTTCTCATCAGACCAAGCATTCAAAAGAAGATAAAAAAATGTCATCAGTCCTTCGAAGAAAGCCACACCGATACGGCAGTACAGCTTTTAAAAACGGCATGGCCGATTATTGCAGGGACTGCGGTATTTAGTATTACGAATTTAATTGATATGAATATGGTTACTCGTATTTTGGAAAGCACCAGTTTTTCTCACAACGAAGCCATGGACTTATACGGGCAGCTTTCAGGCAAATATGTTACCCTAACAACACTGCCAGTTTCTGTTTCTACTGCTTTGGCAACGGCCGCATTACCAAGTATTGCAGCCTCAGTCAAATTAAGGGAATACAAACAGGTTCGCAGAAAAATGAATATCACCTTCCGCATTTCCATGATTATTTCTGTGCCTGCGGCGGTTGGTATTGGCGTTTTAGGCGGCCCCATCATTCATTTGTTGTTTCCGATGGCATCGGATGGCGGCGCATTATTGACGGTAGGCGCAGTTTCTATTTTATTTTTGGCGCTATGTCAAACCGCAACAGGAATTTTGCAAGGCATAGGGCATATTAAAGTGCCCGTTATTGGGGCAATTTTAGGAGCCATTACGAAGATTGTGTTGAACCTTCTGTTAATCGGAATTCCTGAGTTAAATGTACTGGGGGCTGTTTTATCTACAACTGGGTGCTATTTGGTGGCAGGTGTTTTTGATGTAATCATGCTCTCCAGAATTACGGGAGTCAAATTTGATATGATGGGCACTTTTTTAAAACCACTTGCCGGTGCAGCGGTTATGGGTGTAGCTTCCTTAGCTGTATTCCATATTGTCAATATGCTTTACCCCAGCAATACACTGGCAACGGTATGTTCCATTATGTTTTCCGTGGGAATTTACGCAATGGTAATGCTGTTAATCGGTGGAATTACCGAGGATGACTTGAATAGCTTGCCAAAGGGTACGAAAATAATTCAGTTATTAAAGCGGTTCCGTCTACTATAAAATTAAAACCTCGAAACTGTTGAAAATCATCAGCTTCGAGGTTTTTTATTGCCGTCAGGCTTTGCCTGTGTTTCTTATTCTAAGAAGTATTTTTTTGTAAATGCTGTGTTAATTTTTTTCTTCCGTTGACCTCTGCATTTGTTCTGGACCATTGCCCATCCCTTCGTGTTCTTTACCTTTTCCCTGACTGCCCATAGCGGAAATTTCAATTCCACTTGCATCAATCAAATGAGTTGTTTCCTGTGCTTCTGTGGTGGAGGCAAGAGAACCGTCAAGCTGACTGCGAACGCTTTGCGCACGAAGCAGGCAGAACTGGGTGATGGTATTTACCGCCGTATCAAATTCATCCACGGTGTACCATGCGGTAGGGTCATTTTCTACATAAGGACGGATCAGAGTGGAAATACGACTTACCGTGCTTTCAAAACGCCCTGATTCAAAGTAGTCGGTAATCAGCGTATTAAAATATTCATGATATTGCTGTAAATTTTCTTCGTTTGCCATAAGCTTATCCCACATGGGTCGTTTGCCGATATTTTCAGAATCTAAGGGTGTGTCAATCGCCGTATTTATGACGCTGGTTGCATCCCCTTTCATTTGGAAACCACCAAAGGCAAGATTATAATCCCAAGGAAGCATGGTAAGGATACCGTTTTCTTCATAAAGACCATAATTGTGGAGCATAGAGCCGGTATAGCTGTCACCGTTCAATAAAAAGTTGTGTGCCACAAAATAACGCAGTGTAGCATCAACATCAACACATTCCTCCAGATTTTCACCTGTGGATAATTGCTTTAGTGCTGCAATTAAGCGTGTTTTGTCTTCGTCTGTAGGATCTGTTTGGGCATTGTCAAAAATATCAGCGTAACTTGCAATTTCATCATCGGTATAAGCTAGGTCTGCACCCTTTGCGGTTCCGCCCATGCCCATACCGCCGTTATGGGGCTGACCCATACCTTCGGGCATCTCTGCATTCTCCGCATTGGCCTGTGTTGGCATTTGTGCATCATTTTTGACATCCGTTCCTTCAGACTGTATGGTTCCTTCAGGCTGCTCTGTGGCATCAGGTTTCTCCATGCCTTCAGGCATTTCCATCCCCTCAGGACGTTCCATATTATTCTTACCTTGTTTGTCCATGTTTCCTAACATTTCTGTTTCGGGCTTATAAAGCTCTCCTGCGTCCTCGCCATAATTTCGTTCCAGGAAAGAGGAGTCTAAGTCTTCCAATGCCAAGTAAAGGCCATATAATTCGCCGTTTATCGAAAGCGAAACGTAGCTTGTTAAAGGAGCCGCCACGCCAGCTTCATCCATGATCTCATACGCCAAATAATCCTTCATATAGGTCGCATCGGAACAAATATTTTGGAGATTCACTTTATCCAAACCGTCATAGGTCTGCTCCTCAACAAAACCACCAAAGTTGATTTTAAAGCTGTATCGGTCACTTTCACTGTCCGCCACCTGAGATAGTGATGAATTTCCTTTTGTTGCAAAGGAAACATTTTCAGTCGTATTACCATCGATGGTAACACCGACCTCATACTTTGTCTTGTCCTTTGGGTTTTCCAGTAAATCTGCCCAACTGTCTTGGTCGATTTGAATGTCTATGGTATGTACATAGCTATCGTCAAAGAGGGCATTTGCATAATCCGTTGTATCTGTTTCAAGGCTTTCGGTGTCCGTTTTACCACAAGCGGTAGTACCAACTATGAGGGTAAAACTAAGTAAAATAGGAATCATTCGTTTCATTGGGTTCATCCTTTCAAATGTTTAATTACAATATCATAATCGCTTAACATTAAACCTACTTTAAAAAGAATAAGCTGAAAGATTAAATTTTATCGTAAAATAGCCTAAATTTTTCAAGACAGTGATTTTTATAATAGCAGTCTGCTTTTCTTGCCCCATAGCAAAGCAGTTTTGCGTTATAAAAAGGCAAAATAGGCAAAGACTATTTAGAAAAATGCTTTAAAATCCTTTGGAAATGCTCTATAATTAAGTTAAAGCAAAAAAGAGAAGAAAAGGCAGGGAGAACCTCATGATGAACCTTTGGGACTCTCTGTTTTCATTTTGCAGTGATAGTTTTTTTGTAAATTTCTTCTTGCATCTGTTTCGTAATAGCTGCAAGAGCATGGAAAGAAGGTGAAATAATGTTTGATATCAGTGAAGAATTAAAAAAATTGCCCCAAAAGCCTGGCGTCTATATTATGAAAAACGAAAAAGGCGAAATCATTTATGTTGGAAAAGCAATCAGCTTAAAAAACAGAGTACGCCAATATTTTCAAAGCAATAAAAACCAAACTGCAAAAACCCGTGCAATGGTTCCGCAAATTGTGGAATTTGAATATATTGTTACCGATTCGGAATTAGAAGCTTTGATTTTGGAATGCAACTTAATTAAGCAGCATGAACCTTATTACAATATCATGCTGAAGGATGATAAAACCTATCCTTATATAAAAGTTACAGTTCAGGAGGACTTTCCACGCATTTTTATTACAAGGAGAATGGATAAGGATAAAGCCAAGTATTATGGTCCATATACCGATGTTTTGGCGGTGAAAGAAACTGTGGAAACCTTGCATAAGCTTTTTCCAATTCGTAAATGCAAAAAAAATCTGCCGAAAGAAATCGGAAAAGAACGCCCCTGCTTGAATCATCATATCGGTCAATGCCTTGCGCCGTGCAGTGGTGCAATAACCTCGGAGGAATATAAAGAATTTATCAAAGATGCCATGGATTTTCTGGAAGGCAAGCACGAGGGAATTCGCAAAAAAATGGAGGCGGAAATGGCGGAAGCCGCCAAAAATATGGAGTATGAGAAGGCAGCTGCACTTAGAGATAAAATTTTGGCTGTCAAGAGTGTTGCCCAAAAACAAAAAATGTCAAATATGTCTGTCGGGGATGGCGATGTTATCGCAATGGTTCGTGCATTTCATGAATGCCTGGTACAGGTGTTCTTTATACGTGACGGAAAAATGACAGGGCGGGAGAATTTCACCATGACTGCCTCGGAAGAACAAAGCCGCAGTGAAATTTTAACTGCCTTTGTACAACAATTTTATACAGGGACCGCTTATATTCCCAGGGAAATCATTTTGCAGGAGGATTTGGTTGCGGAGGAAAAAGAGCTTTTGGCAGAATATCTTAGCCGCAAAAGAGGGGGAAAGGTTACCTTTACCGTTCCAATCAAAGGCGAAAAAAATAAATTGGTTGAGCTTGCCCATAAGAATGCAATGCTTATTTTTGAGCAATTTGGCGAGAAACTTCGCAAGGAAGAACAGCGTACCAAAGGAGCAATGGAGGAATTGCAACAGGCTTTGGGGCTGAACCAAACGCTGCAACGGGTTGAAGCATATGACATTTCCAATACACAAGGCTTTGAATCTGTTGGCTCTATGGTTGTGTTTGAAGCAGGGAAACCCAAAAACAGCGATTACCGAAAGTTTCGCATCAAAACCGTAGTTGGTGCAAATGATTATGCTTCTATGAAGGAGGTTATCACCCGTCGCTTAAATCACGCTTTGAAGGAAAAAGCAGAAGGAATCAGCAGCAGTTTTACCCGTCTGCCAGACTTGATTTTGATGGACGGCGGAAAAATACAAGTCAGTGCCGCCGAAGAGGTCTTGCTCTCCTTTGGAATGAAGATACCAGTTTGCGGCATGATAAAGGATGAGAAGCACCGTACCCGAGGGCTGTTTTTTAGCGGTGAAGAAATCAAGATCCCTTTTACTTCTGAAGGCTTTAAGCTTCTAACAAGAATACAAGATGAGGTTCACCGTTTTGCCATAACCTACCATAGAAAGCTGCGGCAGGAAAAAGCACTTCATTCCGTTCTGGATGATATTAAAGGCATTGGTGAGGTTCGCAGAAAGGCTTTGATGCGTTATTTCGGCTCAATTGAGAGGATTTCTGATGCGGAGGTTTCCGCATTGTTGGAAGTGGAGGAAATGAATATCCCTTCGGCAGAACAGGTTTATGCCTTTTTCCATCAGGATGAATTGCAAAATTAAGCTTTTTCGGTTATGATAACAATAGATATACATCTGAAGTGTAAGGAGGTTTTCATGTACAGCGCAGAATTAACAAAAATTGTTGAAGAATTTCAATTGGAGAATATTTTACCCGAGGTAAATATTACAGGGCGTGTCATTACCCGCAAGGAAATAAACCGCCCTGCATTACAGCTGACAGGGTTTTATCATCGATTTGATAACGATAGGTTGCAAATTATAGGCAGAGTGGAGCACAGCTACTTACAAACATTGGACGAGCGTGCCCGTGATGAATCGATTTGCCATTTATTTGAATATCATATTCCATGTCTGATTATTTGTAAGAATCAGGAAGTTTTTCCCGAAATGCTTTACTATGGAAGAAAATACAGTATACCGATTTTTAGAACCAGCAAAACCACCACGGATTTTGCCGCTGAAATGATTATGTGGCTGCGTGGCGAATTGGCTGATCGTCTTATGATGCACGGGGTTTTAGTAGACATTTACGGTGAGGGTGTTTTAATCACAGGTGCCAGCGGTATCGGAAAAAGTGAGACCGCTTTGGAATTAATCAAAAGAGGGCATCGTTTGATTGCGGATGACGCTGTGGAAATCAAAAAAATTGCCGACCAAACCCTTGTTGGCACGTGTCCCGAGCTGATACGATATTTAATTGAATTGCGTGGCATTGGCATTATTAACGTAAAAGAATTATTCGGCATTGGTGCTGTGAAGCAGTTAAAATCCATTGACCTTGTAATAAAGCTGGAAATTTGGGATGGAAATCAAGGCTCCTACGACCGTTTAGGTTTAAGTGAGGAATACATTGAGATTTTAGGGAATAAAGTACTTTGTAATAGAATTCCCATTCGCCCCGGCAGAAACGTTGCTGTCATTTGTGAATCAGCGGCGATTAGTAATCGGCAAAAAAAGATGGGCAATAGTACAGCGAAAGAATTTGAACAAAAAATATTGAATAACAATCAAAATTATCATACTGAAACAAAATAGGAAGGTGACTATATGGCTTCAGTCGTTGAGGCATTGCGGGTAAAATTAGGGGAGGATGCTGTTTTAACGGACGAACCGATGAGTGGACACACCACATTTCGTACAGGCGGGCCTGCCGATCTTTTTATTATGCCAAAGAGCTTGGAGGAAGTAAAAGAAAGTATTCATATTTTACAGCAGTATCAGACTCCTTTTATGGTAATTGGCAACGGCAGCAATCTTTTGGTAAGCGATAAAGGCATTCGAGGTGCGGTGCTTCAAATCGGCGGAAGAATGTCCAAGGTTATTGCAGACGATGAATATATTTATGCCGAAGGCGGTACCCTATTAGCAGTCTTGGCGGCGAAGGCGGCCGAAAATGCGTTGACTGGTCTTGAATTTGCCTCTGGCATCCCCGGCACGGTAGGGGGAGCAGTCACAATGAACGCAGGGGCTTATGGCGGAGAAATCAAAGATGTTTTGGTTTCCGTGGAAGTTTTGACAAAAGAATTGGAGATAAAAACAATTCCGGCAGCGTGTTTGGAACTAGCTTATCGGCATAGTATTTTGTCCCAAAATGGATCTATTTTATTAAGTGCGTCATTTCAATTGCAAAAAGGCAGTGCTGATGCCATAAAGAGCAAAATGATGGAGCTCGCAGAGCAAAGAAGAGAAAAGCAGCCATTACAATATCCAAGTGCAGGCAGTACCTTTAAGCGACCAGAGGGCTATTTTGCAGGAAAATTGATACAGGATGCTGGCTTAAAGGGCAAAAGCATTGGTGGTGCGCAGGTTTCTGAAAAACACGCCGGCTTTGTCATTAATACCGACAACGCAACCACGCAAGATATTCTTGACTTAATCATATTTTGTCAACAGACAGTATATGAAAAATTTAATGTAGTATTAGAAACAGAAGTTAAATTTGTAGGGGAGAATTAGGCGCATTACAAAGGAGAAGATTTCGTATGAGATTTGTAATTGTTACAGGTATGTCCGGAGCAGGGAAGTCATCTGTTCTGAAATTTTTAGAGGATATTAATTTTTTCTGCGTAGATAATTTGCCGCCTGCATTGATACCAAAGTTTGCCGAGCTTTGCTATGAGCAAGAAGGTGAAATTGAGCGTGTTGCCATGGGTGTTGACATTCGAGGCGGAAAGCTGTTTAACGACTTGTTTCACGTTTTGTTTGCGCTAGAGGAAAAAGGGTATCAATATGAAATTATTTTCTTGGATGCCTCTGACAATGCCCTGATTAAGCGTTACAAGGAAACACGCCGCAGCCATCCGCTTTCCAAAATCGGCTCTATTGAAGACGGTATTTTGCAAGAACGAGAAATGCTGAAAGAAGTAAAAAGCCGTGCTACCTATATTTTGGATACAACAAACGTGCTTACCAGAGAATTAAAGACGCAAATCAACCGTATTTTCGTAGAAAATCAGCTTTTTGAAAATCTGGTGATTACAGTTTGTTCCTTTGGTTTTAAATATGGCATTCCGGTTGACAGCGATTTGGTTTTTGATGTTCGCTTCTTGCCAAATCCATTTTATATTCAGGAGCTAAAGGAAATGACAGGAAATGATGCGCCGGTAAGTGACTATGTTATGGCTTTTCAAGAAAGTCAGGATTTTTTGAAAAAACTGGTGGAAATGGTTGAATTTTTATTGCCACTTTATGTGAAAGAGGGTAAAAATAACCTTGTCATCAGCGTAGGCTGTACGGGTGGGAAGCACCGTTCCGTTACATTGGCAAATGCCCTTTATCGTGCTTTGGATAAAGACAAGCATACGCTTTTGCTCAAGCATAATGATATAGAAAAGGACTCTCGTCATAAAAAACTGCCTTAATTTTATAAAACCTACAAAAACTTGAAGGAGGCTGAAATTTGTCATTTTCATCTAAGGTGAAGCAAGAGTTATACGAACATTTTGGGAATGGGCGACATTGCAATATAGCAGAGCTTTCGGCCTTTGTAAATATTTGCGGTCATATTGCATTTTTTAAAGATCATTTTTGTTTAAAAATTCAAACTGAAAATTACCTTGTTGCGAAAAAATGCTTTACATTATTGAAAAATACTTTTAATATTAACAGTGAAACATTTATCAAATCCGGCGGTAAAAAACGCAGGACGAAGGTCTATGTACTTTTACTAAAAGATTCTGACCAAGTTGAACGGTTACTTAGGGCAACGGGCATTTGGTTGACTAAGAATGGTATGCCGATCATTCGAAATAAGATGTATCCCACGGTAGTCAGCGGAATATGCTGCCGTCGTGCGTATATCAGAGGGGCGTTTATTTCGGTTGGTTCGGTAAATAACCCTGAAAAAAACTATCATTTAGAGTTTGTGATGCCTTCTATTGAATTGGCAGAGCAGCTTCGGGATTTGGTGAATACCTTTGATCTCGACTCAAAAGTGGTAGAGCGCAAAGACCATTATATTGTTTACCTAAAAGAAGGGGAGCAAATTGTCGATTTGCTTAATGTTATGGGTGCTCATGTCGCATTAATGAATCTGGAAAATGTTCGTATTGTGAAAGAAATGCGAAACGATATTAACAGAAAAGTGAATTGTGAAACGGCAAATCTCAATAAAGTGGTTCTTGCGGCGGTCAAGCAATTGGAAGATATTACATATATCCAACAATCCATTGGGCTTGATAACCTTCCTTGGCAATTAGAGGAGGTCGCAAGACTTCGGTTGGAATATCCGGATACCAGCCTAAAGGAATTGGGAACCTATTTGGCAGAACCGGTAGGCAAATCTGGTGTGAATCACAGACTGCGGAAAATCAGCAACTTAGCAGAGACGCTCAGAGAGGGTAAGGGTGAAAAAAAATGACACAGAGAACAGTGACAATCAAAACATCTTTAGATGCAAGACAGGCGGCGTATTTTGTACAAACGGCAAGCAAATTCAATGCTGAAATTCAAGTAAGTATTGATGAGAAAAGAATTAACGCAAAAAGCATCATGGGTACCATTGCGTTAAACATGAAAGAAGGTCAAACTGCAACAATTATTGCAAATGGCACAGACGAGATATTGGCTGTTGAAGAATTGACAGCGGTATTATGTTAAGCAATTATACTAATTTATAATCCTACCACCCTTCGTATTCGAAGGGTTTTTCTAATTAATAGGCAAAAAAGCTGCACTGCCAAAAAATATTTTAGCAATGCAGCTTATTTTTAAGAACGAGGAGGCCTTGGCCCTTCAAATTGATAATAATCCGTCTTAATCCTACCATTAAACAACTTTCTTTTTTTATCCGCTTTGCGTCCAAACAGTGTTTCAAAGTATTCCATTGAGGTGATTAAATAGGTAGACCATGTAAAATCGCTTTTCATGGTTGCCCCTAAGTCACGATACATTTCTTCAACTTCCTTTAGTTCACCGATTCGCTCCCCATAGGGGGGGTTTGTAATGATAACGCCGTATTTTCCGGGTAAAGTGATTTCCTGAGAAGGCTTAACTTCAAAGGTAATGCAGTCATCCACTCCAGCTTTTTCGGCATTTTCCTTCGCAAGGGCAATGGCAGCGGGGTCAATATCACTTCCGTAAATTTTAGGGGAAACATCATAATCAATCGCTTGATAAGCCTCCGCACGGGCTTTTTTCCAAATGTCTTTTCCAATCCTATCCCATTCCTCGCAGGCGAATTTTCGTTGCAATCCTGGCGCAATATTTCTTGCAAGCATTGCCGCTTCAATGGGAATTGTTCCCGACCCGCAAAAAGGATCCAATAGGATTCTATCCTTTTGCCAGTAGCTCAGCTGTACCATGGCAGAGGCAAGGGATTCTTTTAACGGTGCATTCAAAGCATTTGCACGGTAGCCTCTCATATGCAGACCAGAGCCGCTGCTATCAATGGCAAGGGTCACAACATCCTTTAGAATGCCAACTTGAATGGTATAGGAGCCGCCTGTTTCATCAAACCAGTCAGTGTTATATTTTTCTTTTAATTTTTCCACAATCGCTTTTTTTACAATGGACTGACAATCAGGCACACTAAAAAGTGTGGACTTAACTGATTTTCCAACCACAGTGAATTTACCGTCCTCAGGAATCCAATCTCCCCAAGGCAAAGCCTTTGTTTGGTCAAATAATTCCGTGAAGGTAACGGCTGTAAAGCTGCCCATTTTTATCCATACTCTTCCGGCGCAGCGCAGCCAAAGGTTCGCCTTTACAATATCTTTTTCATCCCCTGTAAACTCTACCCTGCCGTCAGAAGTGTTAATATTTTGAAATCCAAGGGCTTGACACTCACGCTTCACAACAGACTCTAGCCCGAAGGTCGTACTTGCTATTAATTGTATACTCATTTTTCAAACTCCGTTCATTTTATTCTATATTATACCATGAATACTATTATACCATAAATACTGAATCATTAGCCATGTATCACAAAAAAATAAGCAAAGGCAGTAAAACTGAATTGACGGCTCTGTTTCACAGGAAAGATACTGAAAATAAAACATAAAGCTAAATGAGCAAAATTCAAACAGCTACAAATAATTTTACGGGATACAAGGCCTTCCAATTTTTTACTCTTTAATATGCAAAATATTATATCATGTAAATGGCAAAAATGAAAGAAAATACGTGTAAATTTGATAGAAAAGAGGAAATATACTTGATAAAAATTTAAAAAAACGTTATGATATTGTTTACCTATGAGAAAAAGAAACGAGGAGAATTATGTATAAATTATTAAAAACTTGCCAACGGGCGAAACGAGGTGAGTTTCATACGCCGCATGGAGTCATTCAAACCCCTGTATTCATGAACGTAGGCACCTTGGCGGCAATCAAGGGTGCTGTTTCCTCAGAGGATTTGGAACAGATAAAATGTCAGGTTGAGCTTTCAAACACCTACCATCTGCATTTGCGACCAGGAGATAAGGTTGTGAAACAATTAGGCGGACTTCATAAATTTATGGTTTGGGACAAGCCTATTTTAACAGATTCCGGTGGATTTCAGGTGTTTTCCCTCACTTCGCTCAGAAAAATCACAGAAGAAGGCGTACATTTCAGCTCCCATATTGACGGGCACAAAATTTTTATGGGCCCCGAGGAGAGTATGCAAATCCAATCAAATCTTGCGTCCACGATTGCAATGGCTTTTGACGAATGCATCGGAATTCCTGCTGAACGACCTTATGTGGAGGCCTCCGTTGCTCGTACAACCCGTTGGTTAGAGCGTTGCAAGAAGGAATTGACACGTTTGAATGGGTTGGAGGACACAATCAACAAAAAGCAAATGTTGTTTGGCATTAATCAAGGTGCCATATATCCTGATATTCGCATTGAACACGCAAAACGAATTTCGGAGTTGGATTTAGACGGCTACGCCGTGGGAGGCCTTGCGGTAGGAGAAACCCATGCTGAGATGTATCATATTTTAGAGGAAGTTGTTCCGCATTTGCCGCAGAACAAACCGACCTATTTAATGGGAGTTGGTACACCGGAGAATATTTTGGAATCGGTAGAAAGAGGCATTGATTTTTTTGACTGCGTGTTGCCCGCTAGAAACGGACGCCATGCCCACGTTTACACCAACATGGGAAAAATGAACCTTTTGAACGCAAAGTTCGAGCTGGATGATACGCCGATTGATCAGACCTGCGACTGTCCGGTATGCCGCAGATATACAAGAGCTTATATCCGCCATCTTTTCAAGGCAAAGGAAATGCTTGCAATGCGTTTATGTGTTATCCATAACCTGTACTTCTTCAATACAATGATGGAAGAAATCAGACTTGCTTTGGATGAAGACAGATTCCCTGAATACAAAAAAGCAAAATTAGAAGGGTTTGAAAGAGGCAAAGGGAAATAATGCCTTGACGTTAAATTGAATTTTATATATAATTAGATTGTTGTTGTTTTAAAGCTTGAAACACAATGGTTTATTTGATTCAAGCTTGTAGAAAAATATGTTAGGAGAGATACAAATGCCATTCGTACATTTTTTATTAGACTCGAGCACTACAATTTTGCCCAGCAGTGGGGACGCAACTACTACTACTGCTGCTTCAGGCGGCAATATATTTGGATCCCTTGCTTCGAGCAACCCAGTTATGTTAATTGTGCTTTATTGCGTGCTCCTTGTAGGCGTTATGTATTTCCTTTCTGTACGTCCAAATCAGAAAAGAGAAAAACAAATGGCTGAAATGAGAAGCTCTATTGGTGTCGGCGACTCCGTAATAACAAACAGCGGTATGTTTGGTAAAGTTGTTGATGTCACTTACGAATGTTTTATTGTTGAGTTCGGTATGAATAAAGGCGTTCGTGTTCCAGTAGCAAAAAGCGAAGTTTTCGCAAAGAGAGAGCCAAACTTGTCTAACGAAGCTCCTCCTCAGGCAGAACAGCCAAAAAAGAAAAAAAGTCTTTTTAGCCGTGGCGAATAATCATTGAATGGAAAGACTCTGTGTTTTACATAGAGTCTTTTTTTTTATGAAAAACAGCTGAAAAAATCGGATCCATATCTTTTTTTAGTTGTGAAAAATTCAATAAAATCATAATGATCCATTTGAGATAAGATTTATCCTTAAAAATATGTAAAATGGTAAATAATTACATAATCTTTCACAAATAGTCAAAGCAACTGTATTCTTAACATAGTAGTATCGTATAAATTTGTATTGCTTGTCGCAAAACGCCGAACAAAATTTACAATTTTTTTGGCAATCAAAGGTAATTTATTGACAAAATTGAGCATTAGAGGTAAAATATTCTTGTGCAAGGGCTCGTACTATTTTACGAACCTTTGCAAATTCTAGTCAAAAATATGCAAAAAGAAAGGGAGAAAGACTATGAAAAAATTGCTTTCCATGCTTCTTGCTTCTGCACTGACAGTATCTATGCTGGCTGGATGCGGCGGCGGTAACGACGCAAACACAGGCGCTGATGACGCAGCTGCCGCAGAGGGTGAAACAAAAGTTTATACAGTTTGCAACTTAGTAAATGGCACATTGGGGGATAAATCCTTCTTCGACTCCGCTGAGGCTGGCTTGGCGAAGCTAAAAGCTGACGGCAGAATCGATTACAAAACCATTGAAATGGGTGGCACAACAGAGGATCAGGCAAAATGGCAGGGCTACTTAGAAGAAGTTTCTGCATCCGCTGAATATGATTTGATTATTTGCGGTACTTACCAGATGCCTGATTATTTGAAGAATGTTGCTGAACAGTATCCTGCTCAGAAGTATCTCATTTATGATGATACAACCTACGTATTACCTAATGTTGCAAACTTAAGCTACGCACAAAATGACCTGGGCTACCTGGTTGGTGTTTATGCTGGTGCAATGACAACAGAAACAAGCGTTGAAGGAATCAACGAAGATGCTGTTATCGGTTTTGTTGGTGGTACAGACAGCCCTGTAATCAACGACTTCTTGTATGGCTATATTTTAGGCGCGCAGGAATCCAACCCCGATATTAAAATCGATACAAGATATGTAAACAGCTATGTTGACCCTGCAAAGGCAAAAGAATTAGGCGAATCCATGATTAACGACAAAAAATGTGACATCATTTGGGGCGTAGCTGGTAACTCCGGCAACGGTGCTGCAGAAGCTGCTTTGGAAACAGGCAAAGCATATTTCATTGGTGTTGACTCCGATCAGGAATTAACATTCTCCCCTGAAATGGCTTCTATCACATTAACATCCGGCTTGAAGAACATTGGAAACTCTCTGATCTGGTTCTTTGACGAATGGGACGCTGGTGTTGAACACTTCGGCCAACAGACATTGTTGGGTATGAAAGAAGGCGGCATTGGTGTCGTTACAGATAAAAACTATGATAGCAAAACACCCGATGCGGTAAAAGAAAAAGTAGCTGCTGCAATTGAAGCTATTTCCAACGGCGATGTTGTAGTTCCTACTGCAATTGGAAATGAAACAGACGAACTTCAGCAGTTAAGAGAAGCAGTAAAACCTTGATAAATCTTATCAAAGCGTTTGTATGCTGATACAAATTAGGGGGAGCTTCCATGCTCCCCTTTTACCATTACAAAACAATTTATTTAAACTTTGATTTGCTTTAATAAATTGCAGGCTTTGCTCTTTGAATTTCATTTGACAAAATATGATGATGAAAATAGGATGCAGCTTGAAAAAAGTTCTTTGACAAATTAAATTTTTGAGAAAGAATTCTTTTGAGGGTGCATCGAAAGCTAAGAAAACCCAGATTTAATGGAGGGTGCGCAGATGGTCGAGAAAATTTTTCGATTAGATGTGTGCGTGGAATGAATCAGTTTCCTTAAATAAAATCATGTACGTTCTGCTTAAAATAATGAAATGCAAAAGAGGAGGGGAACCGCAATGTCTGACAGCGATTTTGTTGTTCAAATGAAGGGTATCACCAAAGTCTACCCGAACGGTATTGCCGCAAATCAAGGTGTTGACTTTAATGTAAAGCGTGGTGAAATTCATGCGCTTATGGGTGAAAACGGTGCCGGTAAATCTACGTTAATGAAGATGCTTTTCGGTTTAGAACAGCCGACGGAAGGCGAAATCATTATTAATGGAGAAAAAGTTTCACTTTCGTCACCGACTGTGGCAATTTCTAAAGGAATTGGAATGGTGCATCAGCATTTTATGCTGGTACCTAGCTTAACTGTTGCCGAAAACATGGTTTTGGGGATGGAACCGAAGCAAGGAAATAAATTATTTATTGACTACAAGAAAGCCGTAAAAATTACAGAAGAGTTTTCAATAAAGTATAACCTTTTTGTAGATCCTCATGCAAAGGTAAGAGACATACCTGTTGGTATGAAGCAAAAGGTTGAAATTTTAAAGGCTTTGGTTCGTGGTGCAAAAATTCTGATATTGGATGAGCCCACTGCCGTTTTAACAACACAGGAAACAGAAGAACTCTTTAAAGAACTGATACATTTGAAAGAACAGGGCTATACCTTGATCTTTATTTCTCATAAGCTAAATGAAATTAAGCAGATTACAGATAGACTTACAATTATGCGTGGTGGTAAGTCTATGGGGGTACATAATACCGCCGAAATTTCCAAACAAGAGATTTCACACCTGATGGTTGGTCGTGATGTAGTGCTTACAGTGGAAAAAGAACAAGCACAACCTACAGATGTTGTTTTAAGTGTACGTGATCTGGAATACACCAATGATTGGAATAAAAAAATGCTTGACAAAATATCCTTTGATCTAAGAAAGGGCGAAATATTGGGAATTGCTGGCGTTGAAGGCAACGGACAAAGAGAATTGGTTGAGATGCTTTTTAACTTAAACGTTCCGGATAATGGGATTGTAAAGGTAAACGGGAATAATATTTTAGGACGTCCGCAGAGAGAAATTCGTGATTTGGGTGTGTCATTAATTCCTGAGGATAGAATGACTTTTGGTATTGCAGGTTCCGGCACAATCGAAGAAAACTTAATGAGCGACCGTGCCTCTCATAAAAAATATAATAACGGCCCTTTGTTCAACTTAAAAGCTATGCATGAGGACAGCGATCAGCTAATTAAAGACTATAAGGTTCTTTGCAAATCTCGCAGACAGCAGGTTGGAATGCTTTCGGGTGGAAATATTCAAAAGGTTGTTGTTGCCAGAGAATTTTCCAGTGATCCCGTATTAATTATTGCAGATCAGCCAACGCGTGGTATCGACGTTGGTGCAACTGAGTTTATAAGAAAAAAATTAGTTGAGTTAAGCCGTGAAGGTGCCGCTGTTCTTTTGGTTTCTGCGGATTTAAATGAAGTAATGGAGCTTTCCGACAGCTTAATTATTATGTATAACGGTAAAATTGCCGCTTACTTTGAAAATACAGCTGTTTTAAATGACACCATTATGGGTGAATATATGCTCGGTTTAAAACAACAGGAGGCTGAAGAGATAGGGGGAGTTATACATGGAGAATAAGAGTCAAAGTATGTTCGAATTCTTCCGAGGTTTTGTTGCCATCGCAATTGCGATTTTTGTGGCATTTATTTTGATTTTGATTTGTGCAGATGACCCCGGGAAAGCCTTGGAATGTTTATTAATTAAACCTATTTTTAGCGGCGGTGCATTAAATGCAAAATCCATTTTTACTATTTTAGCTCGTATGACGCCAATCATATTTACCGGTTTGGCTGTTTGCGTCATGTTCTCTGCAAATCAATTTAACTTAGGAGGCGAAGGTGCTATCATGCTAGGCGGTTTTATCGCTGCTTTAATTGGCATCTATCTTCCTATGGTTACAGGCGTCCATATTTTAGTTGCAATATTGGCAGGCACTATCGTTGGTGGTTTGGTTATGATTGTCCCTGCGGTGATTAAGGTCAAGCTGAAAGCCAGTGAAATGGTATGCTCCTTGATGATGAACTACGTTATTATGTATATTATTTTGCATTTTTTAAATAATGTATTTGCAGACAGAAGCAAGGGCGCAACGCAAACCTATCCATTTTTGGAAACCGCATTAATTCCAAAAATAATTCCCAACACGGAATTGTCTTGGGGCTTTCTCGTTGCAATTATCGCAACAATAATTGTAGCATTTTTCATGTACCGTACAAAATGGGGTTACTCCATTCGTATGATTGGTATCAATGAATCGTTTTCGAAATATTCCGGCATGAAGGTTGGCGGCACGATCATTTTATCGCAGATTCTTGGTGGAATGCTTTCCGGCATGGGCGGCTCTATAGAAATGCTGGGGAGATATAATACTTATCTATGGACGGATTTGCCGGGCTATGGTTGGACAGGTATTACCGTTGCCATTTTAGCGAAAAATAACCCAATTTTGGTTCCTTTTGCAGCTTTGTTTATTTCCTATTTGAATAGAGGCTGTGAATTAATGTCTATTTACGCAGGTGTTCCTGCGGAAATGATAGATATTATTCAAGCTGTTATTTTCATGTTCTTTGCAGCGGAGCACTTCTTATCCGGTACACGTCAAAAAATCGTTGTTAAGGAAGCGAAAGAAGAATTGCAGAAAAAAGAACTTGCAGCTGTTGGGAAAGGGGGTAATGCGTAATGTTTCATCAATTAATGGATATGGTTTTTTCTGCCAGCTTTGGGTATTCTATTATTCGTATTACTTCTCCAATCCTATTTGCTGCGTTGGCGGCAGTTGTAGCTGAGAAGGCAGGAGTTGTAAATATCGGTTTGGAAGGTATTATGATGATTTCCGCATTATTCGGTGTTCTTTTTGCATACTGGTTTAACAGCTGGATTGTTGGTGTAATCGGTGCAACAGCTATCGGTATTTTGGTTGCAATGATTATGGCAGTATTCGCTTTAAAGCTCAAAACAGATATTATCTTAGCCGGTATAGCCGTCAATCTATTAGGCGGCGGCGGAACGGTTTTTCTTCTATTTTTGTTTACAGGCTTAAAAGGAAATACTGCAAGTTTAACATCGCCGAATATGTTAACCCCGAAGGTTCAGATCCCTTTACTGAAAGAAATCCCGGTGATAGGACAGATTTTTTCGGGCCATTCGGCTTTAACCTATGTTGCATTCCTTTTGGTTATCCTCGTTTGGATTTTGTTGTATAAAACCTCAATGGGTCTTAGAATTCGTGCAGTTGGAGAAAATTCCAATGCCGCAGACAGCGTTGGTGTTAGTGTATTAAGGACACAGTATATTGCTCTAGCGATTTCGGGTGCTCTGGCAGGTTTAGGCGGTGCGTATATGTCAATGTATTATTCCCAGAGCTGGAATATCGGTATTGTTGCCGGTCGTGGGTTCATCGCTTTGGCTGCACAGGCTATGGGGCAAGGAGAGCCTGTTGGCGCAATGCTGGCGTCCTTGTTATTTGGTTTCGCCAGTGCCTTGGGTAATAAGATGGAAGGCACGCAAGGTTTCTCCTCTTATTTGGTGGCATCCATCCCCTATGCAGTTACAATCATCGGTTTGGTCATTTATGCCATGAGTACGTTTAAGAAAGTGAAACGTTTTAAAAACAATGATAAATAATATGCAAAAGAAAAAACAGGAGGATTAAGATGAAAAGGATTCCTATTATTTTGGACGGCGATCCAGGGCATGACGATGCCATTGCCTGGGTATTGGCGAATGCAAGCCCAGTTCTTGATATTCGTGCCGTAACATCTTGCTGTGGCAACCAAACAATTGAGAAAACAACGTATAATGCACTTCGCATTTGCACTTTGATTGATTTGCACGTTCCGACTGCAAAGGGTCGCATACGTCCGTTGATTGCAGCAGCAATTATTGCACCAACGGTACATGGTGAATCAGGCTTAGATGGCCCTGCGTTGCCGGAGCCGGATTTTGACGTTGTTGACATGGACGCAGTGACACTAATGGCAAAGGTAATTCGTGAGAGCGACGAGCCGATCACCTTAGTACCCACTGGACCATTGACCAATATTGCAGCACTGCTGTTGGCTCACCCAGAATTGAAAAAAAATATCAAGCAGATTTCATTGATGGGTGGGGGCGTTCAGTATGGTAACTGGACACCCGCAGCAGAATTTAATATTTTGGTTGATCCTGAGGCGGCGGATGTCGTATTCAAGTCAGGCATTCCAATTATTATGGCAGGATTGGATGTAACAGAAAAGGCTATGATTTTCCCAGAGGATTTCGAAAGAATTCGTGCATTGGGCAATCATGTTGCCATAATTGTAGCCGAATGGCTAGAGTTTTTCTACCAGTTCCATAGAAGCTTGGGCTATGATGGGGCGCCTGTACATGATGCGGTTGCGGTTGCAGCTCTGATTAAACCGGAAATTATGGAATTCAGAGATTTGTTTGTTCAGATTGAAACCACCGGAGATCTTTGCAAAGGTGCCACAATTGCTGACTTTAATCATGTATGTGGAAAAGAACCGAATGCAAAAGTGTTGATGGGTATTGACAGACAAGCCTTTGTAGATCTTTTGGTAGAGGCAATCAGTGCATATGGGGAGGTAGCAAAATGAATCGTTTCCCAGTAATTATTGACTGCGATCCAGGTGTTGACGATACAGCGGCTTTGCTATTGGCAAGCCGTTTGGAAGAATTGGATATTCGTGCAATTACAACTGTTGCAGGTAATGTTGGAGTAGATAAAACAACGGCGAATGCCGTAAAAGTAAGGCACGCAATGGGAAAGGACATCCCGATTTATGTGGGGGCAGATAGACCAATGTTTCGTGAACCCATTAACGCCGAAAATTTTCATGGAATCGACGGTTTTGGCGGTGTTGCGTATCCACAGGAAATCATCAATACCGAAATTGGCGAAGAAAAAGCATGGGACGCCATTTATCGCATTGCAAAGGAATGTAATGGTGAATTGGTTGTCATTGCTGTTGGTCCAATGACAAATTTAGGAATTGCACTCTCTAAATATACGGAGCTGCCAAAGCTAATTAAGCGCATCGTTATTATGGGCGGAGCTGCAATTGGCGGAAATGTAACACCTTCCGCAGAATTCAATATTTATGTAGACCCTGAAGCAGCGGATATGCTGTTTTGCTGCGGCGTGCCGGTATATATGTGTGGCTTGGACGTTACTTTAAAGGCATATATAACACCTGAAGAAATGGAAGAAATCGGCGCATTAGGTTCCTTGCAGGCAAAGCTTTTTCGGGATGTTATGCAAGGCGGCCTACAAAAATACTTGGAATGGGGTTTTAAAGGCGTTGCTTTGCATGACCCCGTGGCTGTATTATACACTGCAGATGACAGTATGTTTGAAACGCATCAAGTTGGCATCCGTGTTGAAACAAAAGGCCAGCTAACGCTTGGGAAAACGGTGACGGATTTATATAGCGATAAGCAGATGGAGCACAATGCTTATATTGTAACAGATGTAAATAGAGAAGAATTTTTTAAAAAAATCAAAAATTTAATGTCAAAATATTAAAACAGTCCTCTATCTAATCTTAAATTGAGGGGATACACCCAAGAAGAATTTGCTGGACGAGATAGGGAAAAGTTTTAGTTTTGCTCAAACTTCAAAATCCTACACGGGTATTTGGGATGTCCACGGAAACTATGTTCAAAATTACCCTGGTACTTCAAGTGCCTGTATCAAAACCTTATGAGGACTAAAATGACCACTCTATCTCTTTGGGATAGGGTGGTCGTTTTGTTTCTCGCAAATTCCACATATTATTTTTATGCCTAATTTCATTCCTTGAGTAAATGCATGAGCCATTTCTAAGGATACTTGGCTACCTTTGCTGATAGGTATTCATCTAAGATTTTATCCCCGTCTGTTCCTAACTGATACAGAATGATTTTTGTTTGTTCATCTACGCTTGCTGTTGCTTTTATATAGTCCTTGTGACTTGGTCTGTTATCCTCTGAAGGATAATAACTATTCAAATATAACTTTTCAAGAAAAATTAATTTAAGCGCCCCCTCTGATTTTGCCCATGATAACGCTTGAAAGAGGGGAGGGCAAGGCTTTATTAAGAAATTTTCATTTTCTTTATGTTGCAGCGTACTAGGGATTAGTATGAAAATATAACGCAGCAAATATAAAGATAATCAATATTAATAATAACAAAATCGTTTTAGGGGAGTTAAAAAAGTCAGAAACATTTGCTCTAGTTTCAAGGGAAAATCGTTTCCAATGGTTTACCTTATAGGTTGAAGAATCAACCTTCTTTCGAATTTCTTCATAGTCAAATTCCTGAAGAGTAGCATGATATTTTTTACCAGTTGATTCATATTTAACACGATTCCACTCACACTTCAAATATATTTGTACTTTTTTCATTAGCTCTTGTTGACCAGATATAACAGAATTTTTATTTTGTTGCATTGTTGGAGTTTCTTCAAAAAATCCTTTTGCGTTGGTTTTGCAGTTATGGACATCATCTAAATAATCGCTATAGTTTGCTAAGATATCATTGGTTATTTCAATAATTTCTTTATCTTTTTCATCACAACAATTTAACATCATTTCTAATTTAGAAGCCAACTCTTTACATCTAGAAAGGTGAATGTCACTTTTTACATAGTCTTTTTTATAATAGACATTATAAAATATATTCGTCTTTGAAATAAATTCTGACATTGTAGTCCTTAAATTTTCCAACCATTCAATTCTACTTTTAGTAATAGTATTAACATACTGAACCGCTTTATTATTTTTAATTGAGAAATACAATGAAAATGCACTCATTAAAAATGTAAGAAAAATCCCAATGATGATAAAGGAGTCTTTATTATTCCCTAAACTTTTGAAAAGTTCATTCAAAATTTTCACCTTCTTTGTTATTTGAAAAAGCAAAGATTAATATTCAGCCAATTACGTATTTATTATAGCAAATAATTAATTTAAATAACATACAATATTTCAAAAACTATATTTTTTAAACATTATAATCTTATAGATATACTTCTGGGAAAAGCACTCAAGGCAAGGGGATATTAGACCCTAAAATTGCGGTTTTCCCCTTGGATTTGCTTTGAAATTTTTAAAAATGTATCTTCAATACTTGAAATGACAACCAATCCCCAAAATGTGCAAACATACAAAAAGCCCCATGACAATAGGGAATTTCCTACTGTCATGGGGCTCACTATGTAGTAATTATTTATTGCCGAAGTATCTGTTCAAAAGACCTTCAAAAGCCTTACCGTGTCTCGCTTCGTCACGACCCATTTCATGCACTGTGTCATGGATTGCATCTAAGTTAGCAGCTTTTGCACGCTTTGCAAGATCAGTTTTACCCGCTGTAGCGCCGTTTTCAGCATCAACACGCAATTCCAAATTTTTCTTTGTTGAGTCCGTTATAACTTCGCCCAACAATTCAGCAAATTTTGCTGCGTGTTCTGCCTCTTCCCAAGCAGCTTTTTCATAATACATACCAATTTCAGGGTAGCCTTCTCTATGCGCCACTCTTGCCATAGCCAAGTACATACCAACTTCAGTACATTCGCCTTCAAAATTTGCTCTTAAATCTTTCATAATATCTTCACTTGCACCCTGTGCAATCCCTACAATATGCTCGGCTGCCCAAGTTCTTTCACCAGACTGTTCAATGAACTTATCAGCTCCAACCTTACAAACGGGACAGATTTCAGGTGCAGAATCACCAACATGAACATAACCACATACAGAACAAACAAATTTTTTCATAATTTTCTTCCTCCTATAAACATTAATAGTATTTCCTAACTGATAATTATTATAAACAAAAAAACATTGTTTGTCAATACAATATTAAAAATATAGTCTTTTTTTCCAACATATGATAAACTAATTAATGCATTACAATATTTGCTTTTTTGTAACACAAGTTCATTTTAGATATTCACAAATACTATTAAAGGAGGGTACTCATATGAATTTAAAACCTAAATCTGTTTTAAATGGCTTTCTATTAAAGGAAACGGAAGTCATTGCGGATATTCATGGAGAAGCATATTTATTTGAACACTTGAAAAGCGGAGCAAGGCTCTTATATATTAAATCAAACGACGAAAACAAAGTTTTTTCTATATCATTTAAAACACTGCCACAGGACGATTACGGAACACCGCATATTTTAGAGCATTCGGTATTGTGCGGTTCGAAAAAATATTCTTCGAAAGATCCTTTCAACGAATTAGCAAAGGGTTCACTAAATACTTTTTTAAACGCCTTGACCTATGCAGATAAAACCATGTATCCTATTGCAAGCTGCAACGAGGAGGATTTCCATAATCTCATGGATGTTTATTTGGATGCCGTATTTTATCCCAACATATATTCAAAAAAAGAAATATTTATGCAAGAGGGATGGCGTTATCTAATCAATGAAGAAACAGGAGCGCTGGATATTACAGGCGTTGTTTATAATGAAATGAAGGGTGCACTTTCTGATCCCGAAAGCTTGCTGCAAGGAGCTATTTCCCGAAATTTGTTTGGCAAAACGACATATGGCTTTGAATCCGGCGGCGATCCCGCTGCAATTCCCAACTTGACCTATGAGGAGTTTCTTGCTTTTCATAAAAAATATTATCATCCTGCCAATTCATATATATATTTATATGGAGATATGGACTTAGAACGATGCTTGACACACATTGGTGATGAATATTTGAATCATTTTGTACGTTCCTTAGATTTGCCCGAGATAACAGAAACGAAAGAAAGCCCTTTGGCGAAAGTAAAATATGAAAGTTTTCCAACAGATAACGAAGATGAAACGGGATATTTGGCATACTCTGTAAATGTTGGTCAGTGTATCGACGAAGAACTAACCATGGCATTACAGGTGCTTTCTTATGTATTATTGGAAACCAATGCATCTACCTTAAAAAATGCTCTCGTGGATGCTAAACTTTGTGATGAAGCAGAAGGTTGGTTTGATTCCTCTACTTATGAGATGGTTTTCAGTATTGTTGCGAAAAATGCCGATTCATCAAAAGTTGCGGAATTTGAAAACATCATCGATCAAACTCTGCAAAATATATTAAAAGAGGGACTTGATACCGAACTTTTGCACAGCAGTCTGAGAAGGCTTTCTTTTCTATTGAAAGAAGAAGACTATGGCTCAACGCCAAAAGGCTTAATATACGGAATGAAATCGATGAAAAGCTGGCTTCATGGGAAAAATCCCTTTCAATCTCTGTGGCATTTTGAAACTTTGGAGAAGATCAAACATCCAAAGTATGATTGGAACGCTATCATTGAGAAGCATATTTTGCTGAATGCAAAAAAGAATATTTTGGTTTTTTCTCCCGATAAAGAGAAAGAGAAACAAATGCAAGAAACCTTTCGTGCAAAAATGGAAGAAATCAAAGCTTCTTTTTCGGAAGATGATCTAAAACACATTCAAGAGGATGCTAAAAATCTGGAAATTTTTCAGCATACAGAAGACTCCCCAGAGGTTTTGGCGCAGATACCGATATTACAAATATCTCAAATTGATAGTAACCCACCTATTCCTGTATACGCAAAAAGCAGGGTAGGAGAGGGGACTCAAATTTTTGTTCCCTTACAAAGCAATGGTATTATTTATTTGAAATTACATTTTGATACAGATTGTTTGAGCGAGGAGCTTTTACCATATGCAGGGCTTTTAACTGATGTATTAGGTAAAATAGATACCAAGAAATTCTCATATCAAGAATTGCCTATGGTGACAAACAGAGTTTTTGGTGGACTGTCATTCCATAATGACGTTTTTAGCAAAAATTCTGAAGAATACCGTTCTTTCCTTACAATAAAAAGTAAATTTTTAAAAGAAGATACGGTAGAAGCTGCGGAATTGGTGAAAGAAATTATATTAAATACAAACTTTGATGTTTTGGAAAACCTGCAAAAGATTGTTCGTACAGCTAAAATCAAAGGAGAAAATTATCTTTTAAATTATTCACATTTGGAAGCAATTCATTATAGCGCAGGACGGCTTTCCATTGGAGGGAGAATTAACGAAATAACAAGTGGTATTGAATATTTCCACTTTCTTACTCAGATTGACAAAATGCTTTCGGAATCACCCAAAGAAGTCATTTCGAATTTACAGAAAACAGCAAACCTATTATTTACACAAGGAAATTTTAATATTTCCTTTGGCTGTGAAGAATGTGATATGAAAAATGCGATTACGTTTAGGGACGCAGTTTTTCAAAGTTTAGCATTAGGGCAAGACAAAAATCAGAACGCATATCATTTTGACAGAGGTGCTTGCGCTATAGGGTTTACCGCCAACAGTAGTGTTCAATACAATATTTTTGCGGCGGATTTTAAAAAGCTTGGATACACATATAACGGAAGTATGCAAGTTTTAAAAACAATATTAAATTTGGAGTATCTTTGGAATGAAGTACGTGTCAAGGGCGGTGCCTATGGCAGTGGATGTAACTTTCAGCAAAATGGGATTTGTTATTTTTATTCGTATCGGGATCCAAATATAAAAGAAACCTACAATATTTATAATGAATTATGGAAAAAAATAGAAAGTTTTGATGCCTCGGAAAGAGAAATGACAAAATATATTCTGGGAACAATTAATCGGCTGGATCAGCCTAAAACAAATACCGAAAGATTAAATGATGCAATCAATAAGGAATATCGGGGTTTTGAACATGATTTTGAAAGAATTGAGCGAAATCAAATTATTCAAACGAAAAAAAGAGATATTTTAGAATTTAGGGATTTGATGCAAAAAATTGTGCAGACAAAGAATTATTGTACCATTGGAAATGAAGGAAAAATAGAATCAAATAAAGAATTCTTTGACTCAATTCAAAAATTGATCCAATAAATAAAACCCCCGTAGAAATGAAGTGAACATCATTTGTTAGATAAAATACAATATATAAAAGGTAATATCAGTTTATATCATGAAAACTTAGGACGTTATGGATATTGTAGCATTAGATTGGAATTGCATATCTGCGATTAACAGATTAACCAAATAAACTCCATTGAGGAATTCCACGTTGAATCATAGAAATATGTTGATTATTATAATAACAAGCAAATTTAGTTAAGAGCAAGCTAAAAGGACTGAGTCCTGTACAATACAGGATTCAATCCTCGTTAGTTGCCTAATTTTATTTTTGTTTAACTTTTTGTGTCAGTTCAAAATTTTCTGCGGGGGTTTGCTATAGCAAAAAATCCATTTGTTCAGTTCGCAATGGTATGAAACTGCCTCAGTAGGGACGGATACAACTATTCGCAAAACACAACTTTTGCGAATAGTTGTATCCGTTTTAAAGGAATTCCTATTGAATTCGCTATAGCCCGTCGATGTTTTCCCACGAATAATGAAACCAATTACGCATCAATGAACTACATGAACAGCCCTTTGTTTGTTTGCATTTTAAGTCCCTTCTTTGATGAATTTTTTAACATTACTATTCTTTATTTTCATTCGAAAAATGTCTTTTATTTTATATATATTTACACAGATATTTCCTTTATGAGTATTTTTCCAAGTTTACCATATGTTATACCATTATTCATTTTATCAGTAGTACCCAACAAAAATGATTATCAACGAATTTATACTACTAAATCCTCTGAAATATTTGTCCTAAAAATTAGTTTACATAATATTATTATGGTAAATTGATGTGTGGGATGATAATAAAAAACACCCTCTCAATAACAATTAAACTGTTTTTGGGAGAGCGTTTTTTGCTACATAAAATGCTACTTCGAAATATTTTGCACACCTAAATAAGATTGCGGGTTTACGTATGACCCATTTACTAAAACAGAGAAATGACAATGGTTTCCAGTAGAAATACCGGTACTGCCGCATTTCGCGACTGTCTGACCTCTTGTTACCATTTGACCTTTTGAAACAACAAGAGATGAATTATGACCGTAAAGCGTAGAAAGTCCGCCGCCGTGATCAATAATAATGGTATAACCATAGCCATTCATCCAACCGGAATATGTAACCTTACCTGCTTCTGCTGCAACGATTGCCGAGCCATATGGAGCAGGAATATCATAGCCACTATGGTTTTCGCTTCTGCCCGTAACAGGATTTATTCGATGAACAAAACCACTGCTCAAACTAGAAGAAGCAGCTTTCTTGGCAGGAACTGGCCAGCCCAAACTACCATTTCCTGTATAATAAGGAGTTGCACTGCTTGTTTGCTGTGCCATTAAGTTCAATACTTGTTGATCCGCCTTTGCATTTGCAGCAATCAGTTGTTCTTGCTTTTTGACATCTTTTGAATAAGAAGCCATTAAAGCCTCTTTTTCCGAAATCAGACTATGCATACTTTCAACTTTTTCCTTTTGCTCTTTAACCACTATAGCCTGCGCAGCCTGGTTTTCAGCAATTTCATCTGTTTTTGCTTGAATGGTATTTTGCGTTGCCTGAAGCTCGTCCAAAATATCTTTATCAAACAACATAATGTCATTTACATATTGCATTCTCAAAAATAAATCCGAAAAGCTTTCTGCTTCTAAAAGGATTTCCAAATAACCTGTTGATCCCTTTTGCTGCAGAAAACGCATACGACTGCCTAAAAGTTCAAATTGTTGCTCTCGTTTTGCAGATGCTTCCTCTAAATCCTTTTTTGCAGTCTGTAAGGAAGCAGACATGATATCTAAATCAGACTGTTCGGTGTCCAACTCCGCCTGCAAACTATTCATAACCTTATCCATTGCATCCATTTCTTCTTCTACGGAAAGCTGTTTTGCTTTTAAATTTTCAATTTCGTTTTTTGCATTTTTTGTTTGTTGAGCAAGATTTTTTCTTTTAGCCTCTAATTCTGCAATGGTTGCAGCACCAGTTTTATATGAGGGCAAAACCCCAATGGCTAAAAATGCCATTAAAATTAGGCAAGTAGCTCTTTTTAATATCTTCATCATAAAAACCTCATTACTATCACATTTTGTCTCCTTCTATTATACGGATTTTGCGACATTTTTCAATGATATAAGGATAAATTTAATAAAATTAATTTTCCAATATAAGATTCAAATCCATTTTTTTTATTTCCCGGGGAAGTTCTGGAGTTTCAGCACATAATGAAACAATATAGTTTTCAATTTGAAAGGACCCTAAAAATAGGTTTTTTTCTTCTATCACAATCGTTTTTTTTACTTGTTGCCCTGTCATCACAGAAAAATGATGAAAGGGAAAAGCAATCCCCTTTCCGATCCATTTTGTAACGCTTTCTTTGCACGTCCATAAATAGAAAAAAAACAATTTCTTTTCCTTTTCATCCAATGCACCAAACGTTTTTTCTTCATCATCAGTAAAAATTTTTGTTGTGTGTGGCAACTTTTCTCGCACCAATTCAATATCACAGCCTATAGATGCATCAGCAAACCCGCATATTGCAAATTTTCCCGAATGGGACAAACTGAAATAGTATTCATTATTCGGCAGAAACGGTTTTCCATTTTCGGTGATTTCAATCGCATTGTATAGCTCTAATTGATTCACAGACAGAAAAGCATATCTTAATAAAATTCCAGCAGCCAAAGAAAGTCTTTTGCTTTCTTCTTTACGCATTTTTTCGATTTTGCTGCGTCTTGCCTCCCCCACCACTTCCATAGCTTTTTGGTATTTTTGGGGATTTAACAACTCATCTGCGTCTAGCATCAGCAATTCCATCATCTTGAAACACCTCACAGCACAAAAAGCAGAGCTGTTTGAGTAGATACTCTTACAACTCTGCTTGAAAAATTTCAACTTATTTTACAATTAAATTTACAATCCGTCCAGGTACATAAATTTCTTTTACAATTTCTTTTCCGTCCAGACGGCTGCCCAAAACTTCTTTCGCCTGAGCCAAAATCTCGTCCTTTTCAGCATTGACGGAAATTTGCATTGTGCCTCTCAGCTTACCGCCAATTTGCAGTGCAATTTCAACGGTATCCTGTACCAGCTTGCTTTCATCAACCAAAGGCCATCCTGCTGCAAATACGGAGTCTTGGTGACCCAATTCTTTCCATAATTCTTCGGAAATATGAGGAGCAAAAGGAGCCAGCAAAGTTATCATCGTTTCCATCGTCTTTTTGGAAAGACCACCCTGCTTTTTCGCAAGGTCATTCAGCTTGTTAGAGGCTTCCATGAAACCGCTGACAATTGTATTCATTGTCAAAGCTTCCAAACGGCTTGTAATATCCGCAATCAATTTATTGCAGATAAATTCTTCATCCTTGCTTGCCTGAACAGGTGCATCTTTATAGGTAAAGATCATTTTCCAAATTCTATTTAAGAAACGGAATACGCCATCAATACCGCTATCATCCCAGTCGCAATCCATTTCAGGAGGACCAACGAACAGTTCATACATTCTCAGAGAGTCACAGCCGTATTTTTCAACCAATTCATCAGGAGAAACAACGTTACCCAAGGATTTACTCATCTTGCCGCCATTCTTTGTAATCATGCCCTGATTAAACAGCTTCTGGAATGGTTCTTCAAAAGGTACTGCTCCAATATCATACAAGAATTTTGTATAGAAACGAGCATACAATAAGTGCAATACAGCGTGCTCAATACCGCCAACGTATAAGTCAACAGGTGCCCATTTTTTCAAAGCATCCATGCTTGCCAGCTCCTTATCGTTATGGTTATCAACATAACGCAGGAAGTACCAGCTGGAACCAGCCCACTGAGGCATTGTATTTGTTTCTCTTTTTGCAGGTCTGCCGCAAACAGGGCAAGTTGTATTTACCCACTCATCAATATGCGCCAAAGGAGATTCACCGGTATCCGTAGGCTTGTAGGATTCCACATTGGGAAGCAATACAGGCAACTGATCTTCAGGAACAGGAACTGTACCACAGTGCTCACAGTGGATAATAGGAATAGGCTCACCCCAATATCTTTGTCTGGAGAATACCCAGTCACGCAGCTTATAATTAACGGTTTTCTTACCAATTCCACGCTCTTCCATGATATGAGGTACTTTTTTCTTTGCCTCAAAAGCCTTCATGCCGTTCCAGTCGCCGGAATTAATGATAACACCGTCGCCAACATAAGCTTCTGTTAAGGGCTTCTCTTCTTCACCCTCGGGCAAAATAACCTGAATAATAGGCAATTCAAATTTTGTAGCAAACTCAAAGTCACGTTCGTCATGGGCAGGTACGCACATAACGGCACCTGTACCGTAATCAGCCAATACATAATCAGCAACCCAAACAGGAATTTCTTTGCCATTTACAGGGTTTACGCAGTAAGTTCCGGTAAATACGCCAGTTTTTTCTTTATCCGTCATACGCGCAACAGAAGATTTTGTGGAAGCATCAAAGCTGTATTTTCTAACGGATTCCTTATATTCGGGAGCAACAAAGTCGTCAAGCCCCTTGTACTCGGGAGCCAAAACCATAAAAGTACATCCGAACAGTGTATCTGGTCTTGTTGTATAGACGGAGATTTTTTTGTCGCTTCCGCTTACACTAAAGTCAACTTCTGCACCATAGCTTCTGCCAATCCAGTCAGTCTGCATTTTTTTAACCTTTTCGGACCAATCCAGCTTTTGCAAGTCCTCCAATAATCTATCTGCATAAGCAGTAATTTTCAGCATCCACTGACGAAGGTTTCTCTTTGTAACGGTTGAGCCGCAGCGTTCACATGTGCCGCCGGCAGCCTCTTCGTTTGCCAAAACACATTTACAGCTGGGGCACCAGTTCAAAGGCATTTCCTTTTCATAAGCCAAGCCATTTTTGAACATTTGAACAAAAATCCACTGTGTCCATTTATAATAGCCGGGATCCGTGGTATTTACTTCTTTATCCCAATCATAAATGGCACTGATTTCGTGCAGCTGTCTTTTCACATTTGTAATATTATCCGCTGTGGCAATACGAGGGTGTATATTATTCTTAATCGCAAAATTTTCAGCCGGCAGACCAAAAGCATCCCAACCCATAGGGTGTAGCACCTGACAGCCCTGCAATACCTTATATCTGCTAACTACGTCGCTCAAAACATAGCCTCTCCAATGACCAACGTGAAGCCCTGTTCCTGATGGATAAGGGAACATATCCAAACAGTAGAATCTGGGTTTTTTATCATCCTCTACGTTTATGGGGTTCTTCTCCCACTCTGCGCGCCATTTTTTTTCGATTTCTGCAAATTCATAGCGATTGTTCATTACAAATTCCTCCTTAATAAAACTATCTGAAAGCTCTGCTTGTTTTCCAATTTGATTTTAGCCTGTTTTGCCAAAAACAAAATAAATTTTACATACTCGAATCATTACGGTTCAAAATCCCAATAACTGACACTTATCCGTAAACAGCTCCAAATTTTCAAAACTTAAGCTGATCATTCGTCATAAATAAAAAACCTTCGCCTCAATTTAGAGACGAAGGGATACTCCGTGTTACCACTCTAGTTTGCCTAAAGGCACACTCAAAACCTTATAACGGTGGCTGCCGTTGCCGCTTACAAATCAACACTGATGTTCAGGGCAAAACTCCAAGGCCAGTTCCAAAACGTGTTTTACCGACTCGCACCGCCCATCGGCTCTCTGAAAAAACAACTAGGATTGTACTATTCCTCTTCAAAGTCTATTCATGAAACTATTTATAACATATTTACCAATAAAAATCAAGTGCTTTTAGCTATTTTTCAAAAGAATACAGTCTACAAAGCCTCGTCAAACTGCCTCATCCGTATCAAATTGATTGCTGTACAAATTGTAGTAAAACCCTTTTGCTCGCATTAATTCCTCATGATTTCCACGCTCAATCACTTCGCCGTGGTTTATTACCGCAATCAAATCCGCATCCTTTATGGTGCTTAAACGATGGGCAATCACAAAGTTGGTACGCCCCTTCATTAAATTCTGCATAGCTTCTTGAATTTTCACCTCTGTTCGGGTGTCAACGCTGCTGGTTGCCTCGTCAAGAATCAATACCGAAGGATTTGCCAATACCGCCCTGGCAATGGCAAGCATCTGTCTTTGTCCTTGGCTTAAGTTGCCTCCGCCGTCAGATAAAACCGTATCATACCCATTTGGAAGGCGTCGAATGAATTCATGGGCGTTTGCAAGCTTTGCTGCCCCCATGATCTCCTCATTTGTCGCATTCAATCTGCCATAGCGTATGTTTTCACGAATGGTATCGGTAAATAAATACGTATCCTGCAATACAATACCCAAATTTGAGCGTAAGCTCTTGCGTTTAATTTGCTTTATTTCGTGCCCATCAATGGTGATTGCACCTTTATCTATATCATAAAAACGTGTCAATAGATTAATAATTGTGGTTTTTCCTGCTCCCGTAGGCCCTACCAAAGCAATGGTCTGCCCCGGCTTTGCATATAGGCTTACTTCCTTTAAAATAGGATGGCCTTCTTCGTAAGAAAAATCGACGTTAGAAAGCACAACATCCCCTTTTACGTCCTTTAATTCTATGGAATCAGGTTGATCCTCTACTTCCTCGGGCTCATCCAAAACCTCAAATACTCGTTCAGCTCCGGCAAAAGCAGCCATCATTGCATTTACCTGATTTGCTAATTCATTCAAGGGTCTTGTAAACTGCTTTGAGTAAATGATAAAATTCGATATTGTTCCCAGCGTCATAGGCAACCCCATTACCATCATTATACCACCGACTGCCACAATGATCGCATAGGTGATGTTATTCAGTGCCATCATAAGCGGGCCTATGATACCTGAAAAAATTTCCGCCCGAATGCCAACCTGTAGCAAATCGGCATTTCGCTTCGAAAACGTTTGCGAGGTTTCCTCCTCTTGACAAAATACCTTTACAACCTTTTGTCCTGAAATAATTTCTTCGATATACCCGTTCAAATTGCCAAGGCGCTCCTGCTTTTCTTTGTAATTTTTTTTCGAACGAATGGTTACCGCTTTTGTGGCAATGAGCATAATCGGCATTGTTATAACTGAAGCCACAGACAAAGGAATACTTAAATAGATCATCATGGCAAATGTGCCAATTAAAGTCAAAGCACTCTGCAAAACTTGAGAAACACTGGAATTAAGTGCCATAGAAATATTATCCACATCGTTTGTCACACGGCTCATTAATTCACCGTGCGTTGTATTATCAAAGTATTTTAAAGGAAGCTTTTGTATTTTTTCAAATAGTTCTACACGGATAGAAGCAACTACGTTTTGCCCCACCAAAAGAAGTAAATAGCTTTGAAGCCACGTACATAATGAGGTACCCACATAAATTGTAAAAAGCGTTGTACAGACTTTTCCCAGACCTTGAAAGTCGTACTTTGCGATATATTCGTCAATGGCTAAACCAATCAGTCGGGTTGCGTAAACTGTTCCCGCAGTAACAAAGGCAATGCATAATATGGAAAAAAGCAGATATAACCAATATTTATTCAAATATTTTAAAAGTCTGCCAAGGGTTTTTAAAGTATTTTTGGGCTTTTTATGCTCCATCGGCGGCTGTCCGCCCATTCGGGGACTAGGCATCCAGAATCACCCCTTTCTTCATTTGAGATTGATAAATTTCCTGATAATCAGAGCTGGTTTCCATAAGTATTTTATGGTTACCTTGCGCAGCAATTTTACCATCTTTCAAAACGAAAATTTTATCAGCCTCTTGAATGGAACTGATCCGTTGGGCTATGATAAATTTAGTGCAATGACTGTGGGACTCTTTCATAGAATGACGAATTCTTTTTTCCGTCAACGAATCTACAGCACTGGTGCTATCATCAAAAATAATGATACTGGGGTTTTGAATCAATGCTCTCGCTATGGAAATACGCTGCTTTTGTCCTCCGGAAACGTTTACCCCCTTTTGTCCCAGCTCGGTATCATAGCCATTGGGTAGCTCCAAAATAAAATCATGCGCCTGTGCTGCTTTTGCGGCAGCCATTACTTGCATCTCATCAGCATTTTTATTTCCCCACTTGATATTCTCTCTTATTGTTCCTGTAAATAAAATGGTTTCCTGTAAAACAACGGATACCCTTTTTCTCAACTCATGGATGGGATAATTGCGTACATCAACGCCATCGATAAAGATGGCTCCTTCAGAAACATCATATAGACGAGGCATTAAATTCACTAATGTGGATTTTCCCGAGCCGGTTTCCCCGATAATTCCGATGGTTTCGCCTGCATCGACTGTAAAACTGATATTTTCCAGAACCGGTTCGCCACTCCCTCCCTTGTATCGAAAGGATACATTTTGAAACGCTACACTCCCTAGACTTTTTTCAGGAAGAAGTGGGTTAGCAGGATCTGTAATATCAATTTCTTCACTTAAAACCTCTTTGATACGGGTTAAAGAAATTTGTGCTCTAGAGATATACATAAACACCATAGCAATCATCATGAGCGCCAAAATCATTTGCATTAAATAGGTGATAAAAGCCAAGAGTTCTTCAATTTTCAAAGAACCGTCAGAAAACTGAATGCCGCCAAACCAGAGAATCGCAATAATCGATACATTTAAAATAAGCATCATTGCGGGCAGCATAAATATTACAATGCGAAATGCCTTTACACTGGTATCTTTATAGTTATCGTTGGCAGTATTGAACTTTTCCATTTCGTAATCGTGGCGCACAAATGCTTTTACAACACGCATCCCCGCCAAACACTCCCGCATAACTGTATTTACAGAATCCAACTTTTTTTGAACCATTTGAAATTTGGGCATTCCCTTACGCATAATTACAAAGGTAACAATGCCCAAAATAATAATGGCAATAACAAATATTATGGCTAAGTCCGCTTGAATGGTAAATGCCATAATCAAGCTGCCAAAACAAAGCAAGGGGGCACGAATCAGCATACGCAAAGACATTAGAATAACCATTTGAATCTGCGTAATATCGTTTGTTAATCTAGTAATTAACGACGGCGTTTGAAAGGTATCTATATTATGGAAAGAGAAGTTCTGAATTTTAATAAATAAATCTCTCCGTAAATCCGTCCCTGCGCTCTGGCTTGCAATGCTGGCACAAATCAAACAGCCAATACCGCCAATGATACCAATTATGGAAATGAATATCATAAGTATGCCCATTTTTACAATATAATTACTGTTGGAAGCGGCAACCCCATGATTAATTAAAAGTGTCATCAGCTTTGGCATGATTAATTCTGAAGAGGCTTCTATCAACATAAATAATGGTGCTAAGATTGCCATTTTTCGATAAGGTTTTATATAATTTAAAATTTCCTTCAATCCTGTTCCCTCATTTCCTGCAAATAATTATCAATCTTTTTACATTTATTCGTATAAATTTAAGTAAGCTTACCACGCTTCAGCGTAAACTTCATAAACCCACATTCTCCGCTTGCTGTGCCTGTTTCTATTCATCATAGCATATCATTTCGTGTAAATTCAAATATATTTCGGTCAATTAACAAATCATTTTTTCTAAAATATGATGAAGCTTGAAAAACAAATCACTAAAAAAGTTAGGCATCTAATGAATGGATCAATCAGATGCCTAACTATTTTATCACGCTGTTTTTAATTGTCAATTAAAGTGTACCCTTTGTCAAGGACAAAATAAATTATGTGTGCATTCAAAAACGGACAAATGGATTTTGAATATTATGTATGCCAACTCCAAACGGCA
>RZZU01000095.1 GCA_009929735.1 Clostridia bacterium
GGCTGAATTTAATATTACAGACCGTTATGCTCAACAAATCGAGAATGTGATAAATGGGGGGGAGATTGGCGATAAGTTCCCTCTCTTGTCACGTATCCCTAAAGCTGGGGAAGATTTGTTGCAGTCGGTCAATTTAACAGGCTTTCCTGAAGCTAAAGAACAAGGGCAATTAGGTAGCGTGTTAAGCGTAAATGAAGAAACTTATAAAATTTTAACGCCACGAGGTTTTGGTTTTGGTATTAATCTTTCTGATTCAGGGAATTTAACTGCTGACGGTGTACAAAGTGCATTGAATACAGTACTATATACTTTGTATCAAACTATCGAAAGTCATTTAATTTGGGGAGGAGTTCATAGCTCAATTGCTTCAAGTTCAATTGTTGGGGCTATCAAACAGAAAGCAAGTGCCGATAAGTTTTCACAGTCAGGCGATGATGTTCTTCTTGTAAAAGAAAATGATTTCACACCAGTTGTTAATGGAGTAACTAAAATTGAAACTTTGAGTTTTAAGCACTACAATGACGGAGGGGATAACACTTTTGACAAGGTGCTTATTAACCCTTACAAGGGCATTCTAGCAGGGGACTTGGTACCAGAGTTTAATGTGACTAAAGACGTTCGTCATAATAAAGTACAAGTATATGGTACTATTACCGTTTGCGGTGGTTTCCTCAAAGACGGTGCTATTAAAGTTTGGAAGTAGTAGGAGGATAAAAAAATAAATGGCATATACATCAAAAAATGAACTTACCCACGGTCTAGGGTATGGGGTAGTTTTCACAGACCCAACAGGGTCAACAGCAGGAATTCCTATCGCAGGTTTGCGTGCTATTGAAACAGAGACTAAGCAAGATAACAAAAACTTCTATGCAGGGTTTAACGCGCCTTATCGTACAATCGCAGGTGCTAAAAATACAGAAATCAAGGTTAAGTCTTATGACTTGCCTGACGCTTTTGCAATTCACGCTTTAGGGTTTGGTTTATGGTTTGATTTCTTGATTGACGACACAACAAATTACAAGCCTTATGGTTTCGCTTATGCTGAACGTTATCGTGATGATGATGGAACAGGATACAAAGCAACATTCTATCCAAGTGTTCAAGCTACAACACCTAGCGACACAGCCGAAGCGGACGAAGAAAGTCCAACAGGTAAAGAATACGAACACACAGCAACTGTCACGGCTGGATATTTTAAACTACTGGACAGGAAACCCTTATTTGTAAAATTCAAAGTATCTGATAAAGAGTTAGCAACTGGAACAAGTGGCAAAGCATTAGCTTTCAAAAAGTTGTTTAATGAACTTAAACCGCTCGTAGTTGAAGACATCAAAGCGTGATTTTTTTAAGAGTGGAGGGCTTGGAATTAATAGTTCCTACTCTTTTATTTTAATTTATAAGGAGATGCACAGATGAAGAAAGAAGATTTTAAATTTGACTTTAAAGCATTAGAACGTATGGAAGATAATGGCATTTACTTCGGAGATTTGAACGAACGTGATTATCACAGTTTAGCATTGTTCTTTTGGGCTTGTTCGCCACAGTATACACTAGATGAAATTCTAGGTGCTTTAATTGGTGGACTTTTACCTGTTACGGTTGCCGAACTTATGGAACAACTGGTAAATGAAACAAAAAAAGCGATAGCACTAACAGAGAAGAAATAAGGGACGACGCAAGAATTACAACACTTGCAATTGTTAGTGCTATGACTGCTTTTAGAGTTCCTTATGAAGTATATAGCCATAGACC
>RZZU01000096.1 GCA_009929735.1 Clostridia bacterium
ATTAAAGTGTACCCTTTGTCAAGGACAAAATAAATTATGTGTGCATTCAAAAACGGACAAATGGATTTTGAATATTATGTATGCCAACTCCAAACGGCAAGGAACCATATGCGATTGTATATGTACAGGGCTGCTTGCAGCCCTTGGTTGCCACGATGTACTTCTTCAGATGTCTGTCAAGGACGCCGAAAGCGAGGCACAGCCGATTCCTTGACAGACATCTGAAGAAGTGCTATTTCTATTTAGCCGTCTCGACAGTATATACAGGGATCGGGTACTCGCCAGTGGTACAATAACGGTAATACTCACATGGAGACAGCTTTGCCAACTCCCACTGATACCTTTCGTTGTTATAGTAATCCATCCAGTCATCAACAATAGCTTTTACCTGCGAGAAATCCGTACAGCCAGAAATGTCAATTTCGTCTTTCATATGCCCGAAGAAGCTTTCTTGCGGCGCATTATCCCAACAGTTTCCTTTTCGCGACATGGACTGGCGAAACCCTGCATCCTTGACGATCTGAATAAACTTGAGACTCGTATAATGACAGCCTTGGTCGCTGTGGATCAGCGTTTCCGCGTCGAGCGAGATGCCATGCCTTATTACCATTTGGTTGACTGTTTCAAGAACGAAATTTACTTCTAACGATTCGCTCAGGACATAAGCGAGTATCTCATGCGTATAGGCGTCAAGTATCGTGGATAGATAACATCGTCCGCCGGAATAATTCATGTAGGTTATATCTGTAAGCAGTATTTGGCGCGGACCGTGCTCGGCAAATTCTCTGTTTACAAGATTTTCTGCAACACGGTTTGTTTTCATTGCCGTTTGCATTCTGCGGTATGGATTCGCTTTGCGAATCGGGCAGAGCAAACCGAACTTTTTCATGATTCTCCGAATCTTTTTTACATTCATTCTGACCGGAGGAGCCATGTGCAACAGTCTCATGTATATACTGCGGGCACCTTTCTTGTAGCCGCGGAAATAGAAAGCATTCAGGATAAGTTCAAAGTCTGCCCGATCCTTCTCGTCGCGTGTTTGCCGCGCAGGGTCTGTACTCAGCCACCTGTAGTATCCGGAGCGCGACACACCCGCAATGCTGCACAGCTCGGTAATGGTTACCTGACCGTTTGGCTGCGACGCGATTTCACGGATTATTTCATATTTGCTGCTTGGTTTCCCCATAATTATTTTCTCCGCTTGGCTTCGTTGTCCGCAGCAATAATTTTTTTTAGAAACTCAACCTCCTGGCGGAGATACAGCAACTCGTGCTGCATATATTCGATAGCTTTTCCCTGTGGTAGTTGGGTGTAATCCCGTGAGTATGGACGTATCTTTGTTTGAAGCGTGCCTTCGTGCAAGCCTGCTGCTGACAAAGATTCCTTTACAAGATGATCTCGAAGTCCTTCAACGCGACGCATTCCAAGGATATTAACATCGTAACCTAAATCCAGCATGATTTGTTTGGGCGAATACCCATCTTTGTAGCGCCGCATAAATTCTTCTTTGAAAGCCAGCGTATAGCGGATAGTTGTCTCCGTTATTCGTAGGGTATACGGGTTCGATGCCAGCATATGCATTTCTTCTTCTGTGAATACTTTCCTATTTCTTCCCATTTGATTTTCCTCCAAGCAACTGGTTATATTATACAGCATCGCTGCTTGGAGTTACATATTTCCGCGTCCATTTTTCGGGGCGTTTCCGTCTACACATAATTCTTTGTGTCTACTTCCTTGGGTACAGTTTA
>RZZU01000051.1 GCA_009929735.1 Clostridia bacterium
AAAAGTGCATGTGAACAAGGCATGTTTGGTTGGGAGGTAACTGATCTGAAGGTATGCTTTACTTATGGTCTGTATTACAGTCCTGTCAGCACACCCTCAGACTTTCGACATCTTACTCCACTTGTTTTTGAAAAGGCGCTTAGAGAGGCAGAAACGGAGCTACTGGAGCCATTTATGGATTTTGAACTTCACACTCCAAAGGAGTACAGCAGCAGGGCAATGTATGATTTACAGCAAATGAGGGCTCATATTGAACAAATCGATGCAGAGAATGATGAAACCATATTACGTGGAAGAATTCCTGTCGAAACAGCAAAGTCCTATCAAGTACAGCTTATATCATATACCAATGGCAAAGGTATGTTTTTAACCAAACCCTGCGGCTATGATGTTTACCTTGGTTCGCCAATGTATAAAGCAAGAAAAGAAGACGCCATTACAGATAAAATCAGACACTTATTTTTGAAAGAAAATATATAAGGCGAGGAAGGAAAACAAATTATGATTAAGAAGATCTCTGCTTATAAGATTTATTTGCTGTATTCCGGTATTACAGCATTGCTATTTTCCTTGGTTACTACGGTTATGATCGTTTACCATATAGAAAATGTTCATATGAATCCGCTCCAATTGATTCTTGTCGGGACAGTTCTTGAAGCTGTTTGCTTTACATTTGAAATTCCTACGGGAATTGTTGCGGATGTATACAGCCGTAAGTTGTCTATTATTATTGGCCTTATATTGATAGGCATTGGATTTGCCATTGAGGGGTCAATCCCAATGTTCTCAGCGGTTATTATTTCACACGTAGTATGGGGCATTGGGTCGACTTTTACGAGCGGATCTGTTGATGCTTGGATTGCAGAAGAAAATAAAAATGTGGATTTTAATCAAATATACCTCAGAGCTGCACAAGCCGGGCAAATAGGTTCTGTAATCGGAATCATTCTTGCGACAATACTGGGCAATTTTTCTGTCAGAATCCCTATCCTTTTAAGCGGAGTTTTGTTTGTTATTTTTGCTTTGTTTTTAGTCCTTTTCATGCCGGAATATAGCTTTAGGCCGTCTGCACCGGAAGATATTAATACTTACGGAAAAATGGTATACACCATGAAAAGAAGTGTAGGATTTATAAAAAGCAAGCCGATTATCTCACTCCTTCTTTTGGTAACGTTATTTTACGGCTTATCCAGTGAAGGATACGACAGACTCTCTACAGCACATTTTCTAAGTGATACAACACTGCCGAAGCTATGGAACCTTCAACCCGTGACATGGTTTGGCATTTTTGGTATAGTCGGTATGGTATTAAGTGCGATTTCAATGCAATTCATCATAAAAAGATTGGGGGCAAACGGCAAAATACGAAGTGCAGTAATCTTGTTAATCACAAATACATTTTATATCATGAGCATGGTTGTATTTGCGTTAACGCGTGACTTTAGTATTATGCTAATAGCATATTTGTCTACAAACATGTTCCGCTCTGTAAATGAGCCTATCTTAAATGCGTGGATTAACAGACATATTGATGATAATGCGAGAGCGACAATACTTTCAACAAATGGGCTAATAAATTCACTAGGACAAATAATAGGCGGTCCGTTTATCGGCGTTTTAGCGACAAATATTTCTGTAAGCTTTGGTATCGCATGCACTGCAATTTTGCTAACACCCGTAATTGTACTTTATGCACTTTCCGTCAAGAGTGACAAAATATACTCTTGATATTTCATGGAGAATTAACTGAAGATGATGTAATAAAATTAGAAACTAAAGCTCCGCTTAAAGATATCAACTGTTGTATGGGATGTCCTTATCTCGGCGGAAATGTAGACCCTTTGTCAGGGTATAGCTGTGTATTCAAAAAGCGAACCTCAACCTACCCTTGAGAGTACAAAATAGATGGTATAGATTTTATACAAAATGTATGAAATTATGCGATAAAAACGGCCGAATTATACAATATTTATGCATAAATATACAAAAATTCGGTTGATATGTTCCCTATAATGGCGCAGCATGGCAAGAGCCGACACCTTGGGGTGTCAGCTCCGCTGATTAGCTTATTTGGTTCTTGAGACTGTCAAGGGTTGCCCTACGGCGTATCGGCTTCGCCTTGCCCCTTGACAGTCCACCACTTATCTATTGTCATTCTACTTAAGCCAGTATCTTTATGACAGTTTATTTTCTTTCCCTCTGGGTGGCATTTCTGCCACTCTGCTATTATTTCTTTCTTTGTTCCAGTTCCCTCTGGTCTACCTTGTAAAGAACTTCCTATGTCCTCATTCATAATAGCAAGATTACTTCTTGCCATCTTCAAATGAAGTCCTTGTTTTCTTCCGTTCCTCTTATTCTTTTCAATTGATATACCACTAATCTTAGATATATCCTCGATTGGAAAAGTCATATATCTTTCATCAAAGCACTCAAGAGCTGATTTTACATCACTTTCAGTAAATGGCTCTGTGTCACTCATTCCATTCAAAAAAGGAATAAGCTCGATTGCGTCCTTTTCAACTTGTTTTTTGCTAATACCAGACTTTACACCATAGATAGCAAGGCACATTACACAAAAATACCTATGTCCGACACTTGCACCCTCTTGAATTTTGCGTATCCACCAATGGTATAAATCCTCTTTACAAGTCCATGTTCCTTGTTTTTCGCCACGAACTACCCTCTTTTGATACCATTCTGGATACTTCTTTTTCGCTTGAGTAAGAGTGAGCTTACTCTCTTTCCAGAGCTTCGTTTCGTCTATTCTCTTATCTTCTGGTACGTACTGGTTCAGCTGTTCCAGACAATAAGGGTGTGAATTAAGGGAAAAAGCTCGGACTCTTACTCCCTCAATCTTAGTCTTACCACCAATAACCCTAAATCCTTGATTGATACCTTGATACTGTACCTTTTCCCAATGCTTCGTAGTATATCTATTCCACATTTTTGTTGTAAGGCTGTATTTTAGCTCTTTTAACTGTATCTTGATATTAGGATATAGAGGAATTGGGTACTCAAAAACATAATACAAATGAACCCCATGACCTGACAGTATGATATAGTTCGGTAACGGATAAATAGTAAAATCAGAAAAACAGCTATGTAAGAAGTTCCCCAGAGTTTCGTCCGTCACTCCATCAAGGTCAAATATCATTGCATACATTTTACTTGCGTGTTCTTGTACGTTTTTTCTACCAAAGTAAGAAATTCCATTCATAATACAAAAGTCTGCTTCTTGAAGCTCTTTCAAAGTTTCTTCAAACGTATCATCAAACAATATTCGATAATGCCCCTTACTGTCCTTATCATTCTTCCAGTACCCCAAAGGGTTCGATTTATAAGTTCCCTTTTCTTCGTTCCGTTTCTGTATCTCGTTTTCTCCCAGATGAAATATATCAGAATAGACGTCCATAGCTGATACTTCTACACCACCATATTTTTTTAGTATGTCCTCTAGCATAAGCTATCACCTTTCTGGATATAATAATCATATAACTACCCCTATACACCTCTAGGGCACGTTATATTATCAATAGATTTATTGTACATTTTTAATTATTATAAAAGGTAACTCTGGTTTAGTCAAGTTACCTTTTTTGAACCTCTAGGGCACGTTATATTATCAATAGGTTATTTTACCTTTTTGATTACTTATTTCTGCCACCAGTGTTTCTTCTTTGGTGGAGCTTCTGCTTGCAGATCAGCGACACCCTCTGTAAGTTGTGGCTTCATCTGTGCAAGCTGTAGCTTTTGTGCTTGGTCTGCCAATATAGACATTTTTTCAGATTGTTCTCGGCTATGCTCTCTCTCTTTTGATAGTTCCTTTTGCAATTCCTCTATCTGGCAATTTTTAGCTTCTAGTTCATCTTTAAGTATTTTATACAGTGGGTTTTCTTGGTTGAATTGGTTGTTCAACTTTGGTTGAATTGGTTGTTCAACCTCTATTCCAAAAACTTCTTTCAAGGCTCGTCTTTCCAACATTTTTTGGTTGTCCACGAGTTGAATAAAAGGGTTTAATCGGTTGTTCAACTGTTTATAAATTGCTTGTTGTGATTTATTGCATAATTTTGCAAATTCTTTAACGGTTAAAAGCTCTTTGTTATCTTCCATTTTACTCCCCCTTTTATAGTCTGTATGTAATTGCATGATATATTACATTCAAGCCAACCGAAAGAATGAGCCACCATGACAGAACATTAAGTGAAAGTGGAATAACTTCCACCAGTAAAATAGCTAGAGGAATACTCACTGTGATAATTGCCACTGTAATACTAGCTTTAAGTAGTTTCTGGCTCTTATAATCGTAATGTGACCATAGCTCCGACCATTTATCTAACAATACCCAGAACCCTCTCCAAAGGACAAAATAGCCAAATGCACCGATTAAAGCTAACAAAAGGATAAAAGGTATAGCCTTAGCAATAAAATCGTTCATATAAGGTTCTAAGAGGTTGTATGCCCATGTATGTATTGCAATTATGCCATTCCATATAGCTTTTATGTTTTCCCCTCTGGAACTAAACCATTTTGGAATAGTCTTAAGAGGTTCAGAATGCTCTATAAGCCATAGAATAGTCATTATAAAGCAATAAAGAGAAAGTGCCACAGTGAGCGAACCAACCTTGCTATAATGGTTTATATTATTACTCTTGATAGTTTTTTCTTTTTCCTTTTCCAGTCGGTTCTTTTCTCTCTCTATTCCGTCATTTATCTTTGCTTGAAGCATATTCTTCATAGAAATAGCTTCATTCATTTCTCTTGTTGCTCTATCTCTCGAAGCCTCGGCTATGTTCTGGAGCCTTTGGCTTTCTTGTAGCTTTTGCTCGCTCTCGCTCAATAGCTTTCTGCTGTGCTTCAACTCTTTGTCGCTCTCGGCTAGCTTCTCTATCTGTTCGTTCAGCGATTTTATCTTTTCGCTTCTCGTCTGAAGCTCGCTCATCAGCGTTGAGTTGGTTGAGGAAAGTTCCGATATTTGTTCCTTGTACTTCTCTATTGTCTGGCTCTGCTGTTCTATCAGTTCCAGATTTGAGCTGTTCTCTTGCTTGCTCTGTTCGTGCATTGACTTCAAACCCACGTTCTAGCTCCTCCTTTCCAAAATCCATATTGTAGTATTTTTCTAACTTATTATTTCGTATCTTACATTGTTTTTCGCCTTGCTCTTGCCTTGCTTTATCGGTAAAAGTTATATATTTATGGTTGTCTTGCCAATCTACCTTATATCCTTTTTCATTCATCTTATCTATGAAATCAGTTCTACTGGTGGCTACTTCCTTGCAATCCAGAACAGCAAGTGCTGTGTCTTGCACATAGCTTTTGACCTCTCCTTGTTCTGCTTTCTTCAAAAACTGATAGGTTTCTTTGGTATATGCTGACGTTTCCTCTCGGTCTTGTCCGTCAAAAGTCTTACCCTTTTGAGTTATCGAAAGTCCATTTTCTTTACATAATTGGTCTGAATAGTCTTTCATATTCTGCAAGTCTTTTTTGCTCCATTGTAGTTTATGTCCGTCCTCATAATTTACCGAATTGACAATAAAATGAGTATGAATATGCTTAGTGTCCTTATGGGTTGCTATCAAGACTTCATGCCCTTTCCATGCTGATACATTCTCGGCTAACTGTTTTGCTATGGTATGAGCTTGCTCCAGATCAATCTTTTCCCCTGGGGCAAAGCTCTGTACATAATGCTTATAGGTTCTTCCGTCCGTCTTTCCCCATAATTCCTTTGTTGCTTGCATTTCTTCTTTTACTGTATCTGGTGTGCAGCCAATACCACTTACTAGCTTTTCCTCTGTCTTTTCTTCCTTTTCAACATAATCTATCGCTGTTCCGATACCGGCTTTTGAAGATACTGCTTTAATTGTTGCCATATCTCTTTCAGCTCCTTTTCTAACTGTGGAAGCTCTTGCTTATAATCAACATATCCTCTTTCATTGAGCTTCTTGGTTAATTGGTTGAGGTTCGCTCCTTGCCTTTTCAATTCTGGCATTAACTCTTTTATTCCGTCTGTATTCATTACTGGCTTATCAAGTACAGACTTCAAAATATATTCTTGTTGGTTCATTCCAGACTTTTCAATTTTAGCTTGAAACTTCTCCAGTTCTTCTTCTGATAAGCGAAACATAATTTGTTTTGGTCTACTTTTATTTGCCATTGGACTACTCTCTTTCTGACATACATTGAATAGCTTTTGCTATTTCATTTGCAACTTCTTCACTTGCTCCACACTCAATCAGCTTATCTCTGTTATATGCTACTTCGTCTGGGTTCGACATTTCACAACCCCATTTCCAATTAGGTACACAACAAAAACCACCATTGATATGTTTTCCATAGATGACCAAATAAGTCCAACCACCCACAGCAACATTAAACTCAAACATTACTTTTGCTTCAAAAATTGTTTCGATTTTGAACTCCATAACGACCTCGCTTTCTTCGGTGATAGCACCGACAAACATGAGCCTATCGGCTCGCCAAAAAGGGGGATTGAAGGGGGCGAAGCCACCCTCACAAGCTAGTCCGTAGGACTACTAAAAGGCTGAACTTCCGTAGGAAGTGATAGCATTTTAGGGAGCTTGCAATATACCACCAACCACTATATTAACAGAGTGATAGCACTTTGTCAAGGTGGGATATTGAGAAGTAGATTATGCCAATAATCTAGTGTAGCTTACTTCCTCTTAGGTGCTGAGGGAATGGAAGAAAAGGGATAGTCAAGTGCTTGAATTTTTTATGCTTCTATGAGCTTCTGCAGATGCAGATCAGCGAATGGCAGCATAAAAAATTTTCTCGCCAGAGAACACTTTACTTTCACTTTTATGGAATGGACAATGCTCCGTAGAGGAAGTAACGGAACGGACTAAAGAGCATGGGGCTTACCACCCCAAACCCCCGTTGAACGTGCGACGTTCAATCCGACTATTCGCCATACGTTGAGTGCGTAATAATGATGACGTATTGTGGTCAAAAGAAGAAATAAGACGATTTGACCACAATATATAGTGGTTTTGGAGCGAAAAATGAGTAAAAATTAAGGCAAAAAAGTGCATTTTGGGGCCCGTTTTTTTAGGGCATTTTATAGATGACATCGGGCATTATGAAATTATAGACATTTATTTTAAAGTGTGATATTATAAATTTACATATTGTTTGGCTTTAGACCAAAAAGGAGTTTTATCTTATGCGGCAAGGTATTCTTAAATAGTTATTTAATTGAATAATGAAAGGCACTAACATTCTATGGGTTGTCCTACTTAATGTAGGATTATTAGTTATGCCTTTTAATTTAAGGATACTCTCATAAGAAATACTCATCTGCTATATTGCTATTTCTAAAAAAATGCACTTTAGCGTTTTTTTGGTATGCTTCTACTGGTGGAATAATCAAAGCGAAAGCTGTCCCCTGTGATGAGAGTGTTGTCGTCACAGGGGTTTTTTATTTACCAGAGGAGGATAATGCAATTGAAAATAATAAATTTAGGAATATTAGCACATGTAGATGCAGGAAAAACCACGATAACTGAGAGCATGTTATTTAGAAGCGGTACAATCTGTTCAGCGGGCAGAGTCGATGATGGAACTACCATAACCGACTCTATGTTTCTTGAAAGGCAAAGAGGTATAACAATACGTTCATCAACGACTTCTTTTGAATGGAATGGAACAAAGATAAATATCATCGATACCCCCGGTCACATGGATTTCATTTCTGAGGTGGAGCGTTCCCTTTGTGTACTAGATGGAGCTGTTTTAGTGATTTCGGCAAAAGAAGGTGTTCAGGTACAAACAAGAGCAATTTTTCAGACTTTACTCAAGCTAAAAATTCCCACCTTAATTTTTATCAACAAAGTAGATAGAACCGGTGTTTGCCTGGAGGAGCTCTATACCGATATAAGAGAACAATTAACCTCTGATATTGTCATTATGCAGACTTTAGACGGGATGGCCTCGAATGATATTTTAATAAGCGATTACGCAAGTATTTCAGATACAGCAACAGAAAAACTTCTGGATTTAGATGAGTCACTGGCGAAAAAATTTATCCTGAATCAGCCTATAGCTGAAAAGGAATATAATACGTCTTTTCTTTTTAATATCGCATCATGTAAGCTTTTCCCTGTCTTTCACGGAGTTGCTTTAAGGAATATTGGTACAGAACAGCTTTTAAATGCAATCACAAGCTATCTTCCGGTGAATGCTGCAACTGACCAAGGTGATCTTTGTGCTTTTGTCTATAAAATAGACAGGGATGAACAAATGCACAAAAGGGCTTTTGCACGAGTATTCGGAGGAAGCTTGGAAATTCGCGATACTGTGGCGGTTGAAGGCTGTGAAGAACCATTAAAATTAAAAAAACTCGGAAAGCTTCAAAATGGAAAAATTGTACCGGCAGAGTATGTTTTATCTGGAGATATTGCTGTGCTTTCCAACATGCAAAACATTAGGATTGGAGACGTTATAGGGGGACGCAGCAGGCATTTACCGCAAATCTCTATGGCTCAACCATCTTTGCAGGCTTCTGTAATGCCATTAAATCAGGAACATAGAAGCCGTTTAATTCAGGCACTGTTTGAATTGACAGAGGAAGACCCGCTGCTTCATTGCGAAGTTGATAAATATACAGGAGAAATTACGATACGGCTGTTTGGAAAAGTGCAAATGGAGGTAATCGAGGCTCTGTTGGAAGAAAGGTATCATTTGAATATTCAATTTGGTGAGTTAATGACCATATATAAGGAGCGGCCAAAGCGGGCTGCTGATGCAATTATTCATATAGAAGTGCCACCTAATCCCTATTGGGCGTCTGTTGGATTATCCATCGAGCCGCTTCCTCTTGGTTCCGGACTTGTTTTTGAAAGTAAGGTCTCCTATGGCTACCTAAACAAGTCTTTCCAATGTGCTGTTAGTGACAGTGTCAAAAGTGCATGTGAACAAGGCATGTTTGGTTGGGAGGTAACTGATCTGAAGGTATGCTTTACTTATGGTCTGTATTACAGTCCTGTCAGCACACCCTCA
>RZZU01000097.1 GCA_009929735.1 Clostridia bacterium
TTTTTTTATTAACTATCTAAATCAAATTTCCACATTAAAGAAAACTTGGTAAACCTTTAGCAGGATCTGTTTCACGTGCCGCTTGAGCATCTGCTACAGTCATACCTAAGGCCTTAGCAACGCCTTGCCCATAAGCTGGATCGCAAGCATAACAGTTGCGGATATGACGGTATTTGATGAAATCTAGCGCATCACCCATCGCTGCGGCCGTGTTATTAAACAATGCTTGTTTCTGCTCATCATTCATCAAATTGAACAGGGCACGGGGCTGGCTGAAGTAGTCATTGTCATCTTCGCGGAAGTCCCAGAAATCAGCATCACCGGTAATCTTTAATGCTGGTTCTTTAAACTGAGGTTGTTCCTGCCACTGGTTAAAACTGTTCGGTTCATAATGTGGCAATGAACCATAGTTGCCATCCATGCGGCCCTGACCATCACGACGATTAGAGTTTACAGGGCAGCGTGCAGCATTGACCGGAACCTGTGAATGATTTACACCAACACGATAACGTGCTGCATCAGCATAGTTCACCAGACGTGCCTGTAACATACGATCCGGTGAGTAGCTAATTCCCGGTACCAGATTGCTTGGTGCAAAGGCAGCCTGTTCTACATCCTGGAAATAATTTTCCGGATTGCGGTTCAGTTCGAATTCACCGACTTCAATCAGTGGATAATCACCTTTCGGCCAGACTTTGGTCAGGTCAAATGGATGATAAGGAACTGTTTCAGCTTCCAGTTCCGGCATGATCTGAACGTACATTTTCCATTTTGGATACTCACCACGCTCAATGGCATCAAATAAGTCAGTCTGACTACTTTCACGATCTTTAGCAATCAAATCTGCTGCTTCAGCATCGGTCAGGTTCTGGATGCCTTGCTGGGTACGCATATGGAATTTCACCCAGAAGCGTTCATTTTGGGCATTGATAAAACTGAAGGTATGGCTGCCAAAACCATGCATATGACGGTAGCCAGCAGGAATACCGCGATCCGACATCACAATGGTCACCTGATGCAAGGCTTCAGGCAATAATGTCCAGAAATCCCAGTTATTGGTGGCACTGCGCTTGTTGGTTTTCGGGTCACGTTTGACTGCTTTATTCAGGTCAGGGAACTTACGGGCATCCCGCAGGAAAAACACCGGGGTATTATTGCCGACCAGATCCCAGTTGCCTTCTTCAGTATAGAATTTCAGGGCAAAACCTCGAATATCACGTTCTGCATCGGCCGCGCCACGTTCACCCGCCACCGTTGAGAAACGCGCAAACATTTCGGTTTTTTTGCCGACTTCAGAGAAAATTTTAGCGCGAGTATATTGGGTAATATCATTGGTCACGGTAAAGGTACCAAAAGCACCTGAACCTTTAGCGTGCATACGACGCTCTGGAATCACTTCGCGGACGAAGTTTGCTAATTTTTCATTCAACCATAAATCTTGGGCAAGTAAAGGTCCACGCGCACCTGCCGTCATACTGTTCTGATTATCGACCACAGGAGCACCAGCTTCAGTAGTCAGGTGGGTAACAGGACATTTTTTAGGGTCTTGACTCATACTATTAACTCCCGTTTCTTTTAATTTAAATTTCCTGCAGAAATTTAAGATTTTCAATCCTATCTTACCCTTTACTTGCTTATTAAAATGTTAAACTAAGGATATTTTTGAAAATTTCTTTTTATTTAACATAA
>RZZU01000098.1 GCA_009929735.1 Clostridia bacterium
TTACCTCCTACAATATAGTTACGGTTTAAGGCACAGCAGCCAGCCGTGTCTTTTTCCATCTCAAAGCTGAAGCTGTTAGAATGAGGGAGTAAATGGCCTGACGCTACTCACCATGGGCTAACACGCCCGTATTGGAGTCCGTCAGCTGCCTCTCTCATTCGCAGTATTCGATTTGCGCAGATTGTACCGCCGGGATTCCGGTGCGTTCGTGTCACTCAGGAGATTGAATAAGCAATGAGTAAAAGCGGGATGCCATATCCAATCATAGGGAGGAACATTATGAACTCTGTCGGAATTGATGTCTCCAAAGGAAACAGCATGATGGCAGCTCTGCGGCCTATGGGTGAAGTTGCACTGTTGCCAAAGTCGTATCTGCACACCGCGGTCGGGCTGGAACAGATGGCTTATGCTATTCTCGCTCTTGGCGAGGATACGCGGGTCATCATGGAAGCAACCGGACGTTACCATGAACCAGTTGCGGCTGCGCTGCATGAATACGGAATCTACGTCTCCGTTTTGAACCCGCTGTACATCAAGCAAAGCGGTGGTGGTTCCATCCGCAAGGTGAAAACCGACAAGGCGGATGCAATAAAGATCGCCAAGTACGGGCTTGACAACTGGGTAGACCTGCGGGAATATACTCCTATGGAAGCAGTAAGGCAACAACTGAAGCTGTGCAGCCGCCAGTACAACCTATATATGAAAACTATCGTGGCGCTGCAAAACAATCTCATTTCTCTGACCGACAAGACTTTTCCTGGCGTGAATGAACTGTTCTCCAGCCCGGAGCGTGCCGACGGCCACCAAAAATGGGTGGACTTTGTCATGACCTTTTGGCACTGTGACTGTATCAACCTTCTTCGTGAAAAAGCATTCACTGAACGCTACCAGAAATGGTGTAAACGCAAAGGATACAATTTCAGTGAGGAAAAAGCACTTGACGTATACGCCAGCAGTGGTGGTCACTTTACGACTCTGCCGAAGAATGCCAATACCAAACTGCTGATTACAACAGCGGCGCAGCAGCTCATGACCGCCAAGACCACGCTGGTTGCCATAAGGACTGAGATGCTCCGTCTTGCCAAGCAACTGCCGGAATACGAGACTGTCCATGCCATATATGGCGTCGGGGAAATCACTGCCGCGCAGCTCATGGCTGAGATCGGCGATGTCCACCGTTTCCCGCATCGCAGTTCTCTGGTGGCCTTCGCCGGCGTTGATCCGGCTGTGAATCAGTCCGGAAAACACGAGGTGCAGAGCAATCCCTCGACCAAGCGCGGCTCTCCGCACCTGCGTAAAACATTGTTTCAGATCGTCTGTACCTACCTGAAAAAGTCTCCTGCAGCCGAACCAGTCTACCAGTTCCTGGACAAGAAGCGTTCTGAGGGAAAGCCATACTTTGTCTACATGACAGCAGCGCAGAACAAATTCCTGCGGATTTACTATGCGCGAGTGAAGGAGCGTCTTGCGGCGCAGGATTCTTCCACGATCCAAGATTGAATTGACTACAGCTCCATATTGCTTTAGACCGGGAAATGTGCCGTATTTTCCGGCCTGTTTGTTGTGCCGTTATTACTCTCACTAATTTGTGGGAGTTTTTTCATTTTAGGGCTTGATTTTTTATTTGCAGACTCCAAT
>RZZU01000099.1 GCA_009929735.1 Clostridia bacterium
TTTGAGTTAAAATACGTAGGTCTATTTGTTGACCCCTTCTATTAACAAATCAATTAAAAATCTTTTAAATCAACTCTTGACATATCACCAGATTGCTCCTTCACAATAATAATTAAATTGAGTTAAAGCAAGGTTAAAAATGGCTATTTTTAATTAACTATGCCATAACAGGTTATTTTTGTAAATATAAAAATTTTTTCGCTTTAACCCCTCCTTAACGTTAGCCTATTATGATTGCTTTTACAACAAGCAAAATGAAAAACTAAAAATATAATCGTTCAAGGAGTGGAGAAAATGAAGAAAAAATTAAGTATATTACTAGCCGGCGCACTTGCGATTTCATCAACGGTAACAAGTTTTGCTGCAAGCTTTGCAGATATTAATGATGTGCCATGGGCAGGTGCCGCAACCTATATTAACGAGGCGGCAAGCCTTGGACTTATGACAGGTGAGGAAAGTAATGGTAAGACTATATTTAGAGCCAGGGACGCTGTAACCCTTTGCGAAACAACACAGATTGTTTATAAGCTACTGAAAACAGCGCAAGGTGTAGCGGTTTCTGATGATGTTGTTACAAAGTGGACTTCCGTTATGGCAGGCTATAATATTCCGACATGGGCATACACAGCTGTTGCTTACTGCCTTGAAAATTCCATAATTTCTACCGGCAGTCTATCGGCGTTTATGGGTGCGGATGGAAAAAGTAAAGGTGCCTCAAGAGAAGAGGTTTCAGCAATGATTGGAAAAGCATTGTGTTTGGTGGACAGTTCACTTTCAGTAGGCAGTACCTCCACTTCATTTAACGATAATGCAGAGATTTCGTCCTCAGCAGCAGGATATGTTGCACTACTTTTCAATAAGGAGATACTTTCAGGCGACGAAAGTGGAAACTTTAACCCTAAGAAAACGATTAATCGTGCAGAAATGGCTGTTTTAACAACAAATAGTTATACTGCACTTAAGGGGGAAGCAACAGAAGCGGCCGCTACTGTAGGAACTGCCTCTACCGTAGGAACTTCCTCTGCAGCTGTATCAACGATATTTACTTATGGAACCAGCGTTCTAGTTTCTTTTTCAAGCGGAATGCCAAGAACGAGTTATGCAATAGATACCACTGTGCCTGTATCATATCAAGACGGAACGGACGCAGCAAACACAGATATTGCCGCAGGTCAGCGTGTATCAATTACTTATAATGGGGCTTTGGTCACAAATGTAGTGATAGAGGAAACGCCCACAACTACAACACTGTCGGGTACAATCAGCTCTCTTTCATCCACAAAAATTAAGCTTTCTGGCGTCAGCACGTATTATTATATTGATGAGGATGACATATCAATAACCCTTGATGATGATAACATAGATTTAGATGATCTGATTGATGCAATGGAAGATGATGATATTGATGCTAAGATAACAATGGACAGCGATGATTATGTAACGGATATTGAAGCAACCACGGAGGACGAAGATGAAGATGAGGGAACAATTTCAACGATAACAACAAGCAAAATCAAGCTTACAAATGGAACATATTACTATTTTGACGATTCTGATGATGTGGATGTAACCCTTGATGATGACGATTCAGATGTTGACGACTTAATAGACGCTGTGGATGACGGCGATACGATCTAT
>RZZU01000024.1 GCA_009929735.1 Clostridia bacterium
TTCCATCAACAAAAACGACACAGCACCTATCTTCGAAGTTTCTGACTTGGGTATCGTTGGTGACCTTAAGGTTATCCTGCCTAAATTGGCTGATGCAATCAGAAAATACAAGACAGCAAAAGCAAACAACTAATATTTCTTCATATATTATGTTTCTTCAAGAGGTTCCTTTGTATATACAAAGGAACCTCTTTTTTATATAAAAGTATAGAATTGTCGCTGTTACAGATTGTGTGCTGCCTATGCTAAACAATAAAATGATGACAAGCGATTACCGGAAAAAGCTGCTTGAAAACGGAAAGCAGTGAAAAACACAAAAAATAATTACCTATTGAAAGGTTTGTTTTGTATTAATAAATCTACAGTTGCCACAAAGCATAGCTTAATATTCATAATGGTAGAAAAATGTCGCAAAAATAGACATGGTTTGCAAATTATGTTATACTAAAAAAAATCTGCAAGAGAGGGTGTTCCAAAGATGAATTTCGTAGAGCTGGATTATGAAGAAAAAATGATGCCCGGACATTCAGAAATAATTTTAAAAGAAGCAAAGCCTTTTATGGAATTAATGATGGAGTGCAGATGTGCTTTGATGGAAGTGGAAACAAAGCTGAATGTTTTGAACGAAGAGTTTGCGCTCAAATATAATAGAAATCCTTTTGAATCCATTAAATCGAGGATTAAAAAACCAATGAGCATTGTGGAAAAGCTAAAAAGAAAAGGCTTTCCTCTTACCGTGGAAAGTATGGAGGAGAATTTATTTGACATTGCAGGGATCAGAGTGATATGCTCCTTTGTGGATGATATTTATGCCATTGCAGCGTTGCTGGTACAGCAGGATGACATTTCGCTTTTAGAGGCAAAAGACTATATTAAGAACCCCAAGGGAAACGGTTACAGGAGCTTACATCTTCTTTTGGAGGTGCCTGTCTTTCTGGCGGAAGAAAAAAAGCTGATGAAGGTGGAAGTGCAGTTTCGCACCATTGCTATGGATTTTTGGGCTAGCTTAGAGCATAAGTTAAAATATAAAAAAAATATTTCGGATGCTGAGGTAATTTTTGAAGAATTAAAAGAATGTGCGGATATTATTAGCAATATGGACTTACGGATGCAGGACATAAGAAATCGAATTGATCTACAACGAGATGACGCAATCAGGTCTTGCTAAAAATGGATTTACCGTAAAGAGTGAAGCGGCATATTTAAGTCCTTGGGGAAAAAGGATACATAATGGCATGAATTGCAGTACGGATATTTTTACTGTTCAATTATGCTATGTTGCAAACAACATTTCCACTATTTTTTGTTTGCGCAAATTTGTTTTGTACACCGTAATTAAGGGTTAGCAATATCAGACATATGAAGGATTTCCCCGAAGGATAGCGAAAAAGAAAGAAGATGGGCAGCTTTCGGATAGAAATGAAAGGCAGCAGCATCTTTTGATGAATATAGAATTTTAAAAAAATATATAGAATTGGCGAAAAGCAGATGTGTGCGTGCATATCTGCTTTTTTTTTTTGCGAATTTTAGGGATAAACAGTTGTTTTTGCGGAAGAAAAATGGAATGACACGACAGCGTTTGACAGAAAGTGCAAGGCAGTCATGGTATATTTTGGACAAGCAAAAAGTCTTTGGGGCAATGCCAGAGAAACTTGCCGGCGGATTTTGAATACAAGGGAGGACATAGAATGCGGCAATATTATGACGATGATATGAATTTGTATGGTTATGGCATAGATGAAGAATCATCAACCTTGCCTGAGAAAACAAAGCAAATGGGCGCACTGGAAACTCAAATGCGAATCTACATTGAGGATTATGTGTATACATATTTATATCAATATGGAAAAAGTAATGGGCAGAAGGAAAAGGTGGCGGCTTTAGTTGGGCGGTATTTAGAAATTAACGGCGAAGATTCCGTTGTTATTTCAGGTGCAATTCAAGGCAAAGATGGCGCACAAAAAAATGGGGCGGAAGGCTTTAGTGAAGAAACATGGGAATACATAGGAAGTCAGATGGAAACTTATTTCAAGGAAATGACCTTGGTCGGCTGGGTTCATATGCAGCCGGGGTTTGGTTCCTTTCTAATGTCCAAAGATGAATTATTTCATGAGGAATATTTTAAAGAAAAATGGCAGGTTCTATTTGTCATTGACAGCCTTGATAAAATGGACACGTTTTATATTTATAATGAGGAGAAAAAAGGCTTAAGGCAAGCCAGAGGCTATTTTGTTTATTACGAAAAGAACAACGAAATGCAAGAATATATGCTTGATAACAGCATGGTACACCCCAAAGAAGAGATTCCGACTATGTCGGCAGCAGAAGAAGCGGATGGAGAGCGGCCGGAAGTGACCGGAGAGCGGAAAAGGCGCAAACCAAAACCGGAAGAGCGAATGGATGCCGCAAAAGAAATCCGCAGGGTATTGCAAAAACGTGCCCAGGAGGTAGAAGAGGCGCAAAAAGGAAGGTATACCATGCTGGTAGGGGTAAGCTGTGTTCTTTGTGTTGTGTGCCTATGCATGGGGTTTGCGCTAATGAGCAACATGACTCGCTTACGCAGCTTAGAAGGTGACATTTTAATGGTGCAAAGCTCCTATCAAAAGCTGGAGGAAAGCATAGAGGGGGTTAAGGTTCAAGCGGCGTTTGCGACTGAACCAACGGCGCAGGTAAAGGCAGAAAAAGAACCTGAGGAAGAAGCTGTAGAAACCTGGTACACCGTTGAAGCAGGCGACAGCTTAGGCTTTATCAGCGAAAAATATTATGGTGACAACAGCGGCATTGCAAAAATAAAGCAAGCCAATAAAATAGAAAATGCGGATGCGATTTATGCGGGGCAATCCTTATTGATTCCATAATTTTTAAATGAGGCGAAACGCAATCTTAATGTTATAACAAACAGTTTTCTTTGAGAAAACGGTAAATACTTATTTTGAAAAAGGCTTGCTCGGGAGGTAAGAAGCATTTTTAGAAGACAATCAGAAGTTTCTCATAAAAAAATGGGGAGCTTCTATAACAAATAAATCGTTTGTTTTGTAGCTGCGGTGTCAAAAAAAGATGGCTTTTACAAGTCATGGCACTGATAAATAAAGCAAAGATACAATTCATTCGAATGATTAAAAACTAGTTTTTTTTGTATAAAGAAAAATGAGCAGTAAAAAATTGTTGCGATGCAGGGAATATTATGATACAATACTTATGCTGTTTATAGTGGATAAGACTCAAAATAGTGAGCAAGATATATAGGAGGATTTGAAATGACAACAATCGGGTATGTATTAACAGGTATTTTGGCTGTATTGGCTGTAGTATTGAGTATTATTATATTGATGCAGTCTAAGCGTTCTGCAGGCTTAGGTGCGATTGGCGGCGGCGGTAGCGGCGGCGGCGAAACTTACTGGAGCAAAAACAAGGGTCATTCTGTGGAAGGTGCCTTGGAAAAATATACAAAAATAGGCGGCGCACTTTTTATGATTATTGCTTTTGTAATCAATTTGGTTGGCTAATAGACGGAGATGCATAAATGCATCTCTTTTTTTTGGATACACTAAAGTTATATGGAGAAAAAAGAAATGGGAGGAGTTTATGGAGTTGAATAATTTGTTGGAAGAACGAAAGAAAAAGGTACTTGGATATATTGAAAGTGAAAACTATATTCCTATGAAGCGTAAAGAAATCCGTCAGATGCTTTCTGTACCGGATGCTGAGCGGGAGCAGTTTGATGGAATTATTCAGGAATTGGTAGAGGAGGGCAAGCTGGTTGAAACGAAAAAAGGAAAGCTTATGCCGCCAAAGACCATTAATATGTCTACGGGTGTTTTTACGGGCCATGCCAAAGGTTTTGGTTTTGTGACACCAGATGAAGGCGGAGCGGATATTTTTATTCCTGCAAACGAAACGTATGGTGCAATGCAAAAAGACAGGGTTTTATATAAGGTATTACGTCCGGCTGAGGGAGATAAAAAAGCCGATGGCGTGATTATAAAGGTTTTGGAAAGAGGAATACAGCGTGTTGTTGGACTTTATGAGCAGAGCAAGGGCTTTGGCTTTGTCATTGCGGATGATAAGAAAATTGCCAAGGATATTTTCATTGCAAAAGAAAATGCAAAGGGTGCTGTGAGCGGACATAAGGTTGTAGCTGAAATTATCAATTACGCAGAGGAAAGACGAAATCCGGAAGGGAAAATTATAGAAATTTTAGGGCACGTGAACGACCCCGGTGTTGACATTCTTTCGGTAATCCGTCGGTTTGATTTGGCCATAGAATTCCCTGATGAAGTGTATAAAGAAATTGAGAATCTTGAAACAGAGGTTTTGGAAAAAGATAAAGAAGGCAGAGAGGATTTCAGAGGGATTTTAACCATTACCATTGATGGTGAGGATGCCAAGGATTTAGATGATGCCGTTTCCTTAGCACGGACAGAAAAAGGAAATTATTTGCTGGGGGTGCATATTGCAGATGTGACCCACTATGTGCGAGAGCATACCGCCTTGGACAGAGAGGCTTTTGCAAGGGGCACCAGCGTTTATTTGGTTGATCGGGTAATTCCTATGCTGCCGCATAAGTTAAGTAACGGAATTTGCTCTTTAAACCCGCAGATGGATAGGTTAACTATGAGTTGTATGATGGAAATTGATAATAAAGGGGAGGTCGTTTCTCATAAAATTTGTCAATCTGTCATCCATTCAGACTATCGTATGACTTATACCGCAGTCCGTGAGATTTTAGAGGATAAGACGCCTGCGCTCTTGGAGGAATATGCACAGATTGTGCCGATGCTGACAGAAATGAATGAGCTGAGGAAAATATTGGGTGAAAAGCGTCATAAGCGAGGGTCTGTAAACTTTGACTTGCCAGAATCTAAAATTATTTTAAACGAACAAGGCAAGCCCATTGAAATTCGTCCGTATGAAAGAAGCATTGCAACAAATTTGATTGAGGAATTTATGTTGGTTTGTAATGAAACAGTTGCAGAGAATGCTTTTTGGCAGGAAATTCCTTTTATGTATCGTACCCATTTGGAGCCTGATGAGGAAAAGCTTCAGCGTATGGAGCAATTTATTCGTGGCTTTGGGTACCATTTACGCAAAAAGGATGGCGAAATTCATCCACGGGAGATACAAAGAGTTTTACAGGAGGCAGAAGGAACAGAACAGGAGAGAATTATTACCAGAATGGTTTTGCGCAGTATGATGCAGGCACGCTATGCCGCTGACAACCTTGGGCATTTTGGGCTGGCAGCAAAGTATTATTGCCACTTTACTTCACCAATCCGCCGATACCCAGATTTGCAAATTCACAGGCTTTTGAAAAAAATGCTGCATGGTGAGATGGGAGAAAAGCAAACGAAGGAATATCAAGCAAAAATGCCTGATATGGCAAAGCATTGTTCAAAGCGGGAACGTATCGCCGATGAGGCGGAGCGTGATACGGAACAGCTGAAAAAGGTCGAGTATATGCAGGATAAAATTGGCGAGGTATTTGAGGGCATTATTTCTGGCGTAACAAATTGGGGAATTTATGTTGAGCTGCCCAATACCATTGAAGGAATGGTGGCGTTGGCGAAGATGGACGATGATTACTTCGAATTTGATGAAAGAAAAATGATGGTTTTTGGCAGGAGAACCGGGAAAAGCTATCATTTAGGAGATAAGGTAATGGTAGTTTTGTCCAAAGTTTCGAAAGAGCTTGGCACCATTGATTTTCTCTTTGAGGACGGAGAAGAATAACGAAAAGCTTGCTCCTTTAAGCTTTTTTCAAGGAAACTAAAAATAAGCCATATTGCTTTGCAAATCCTTGCAAAGCAATATGGCTTTTATGTTGTGAGAAAGTAATATCATAAGATAATGACGGGAATAGGCATATTGATTTGCTGACACTTCATTAATAAGGAAAGAACTGCCTATATTAATCACGAAGCCATATCCTTTTTCAGCTGATAACAGCGATACATTGCAAGCATAAAGCCGCCTGCATAAATTAAAATGGAGAGCGCAAGTAAAATTTTGGGGCAATTTCTATGTGTAATTTGTTGGTAAATCCAACAGAAAAGCATGAGAGTTCCACTGATTGCAGAGCAGATCGAAGTGAAAAAGAGCTGCTTTGCAGCAATTTGAGCAACCGATGCATTTATATTAAAATCCGGCAGAAAGTGGGACCGCATTTGGCTCATACGCTTGCCCTCTCTGTAAAAGAATACTGAAATAAAGACTAATAGAATGGTGTAAAATAACATAATGCGCTCCTTTATTATTTGGATAGCTTCAGTGTATCATTTTTCTGTTTTTTACGCAAGAAATCTAAAAAGGAAAAATTACGCAGGGCAAAATTACCAAATTATTTAAGTGTATCTATAAAAAAACATAAAGTATTTCGAAGGAAAGATTGTAATACTGAAAAAAATATGTTACTTTTATAAGGCAAAGCATAACTGCATTGATGCGATTATGTGCAAAAGGAATAAAAGGAGAGGTATTATGAATGAAGGATTAGAAAAAAGATATGGACTTTTGACTGCGATTGCCATGGTCGTAGGGATTGTTATTGGCAGCGGCGTTTTCTTTAAGGCAGAGAAGGTTTTGCTGGCAACGGGAGGGAACCTCGCACAAGGTATTTTAGCATGGTTTTTAGGCGGTTTGGTTATGGTTATCTGTGCATATAACTTTGCGGTACTTGCAACACGCCATGAAAAGGTTAGTGGGATTGTTGACTATGCGGAAATGATGGTCGGTTCAAAATATGGCTACTTTTTTGCCTGGTTTATGGCAACAATCTATTTTCCGGCAATGACATCCGTTTTAGCATGGGTTTCTGCCAGATATTTTTGTGTTTTATTGGGGTGGGATATTGTTGGGCCTCAGGCGATGACCTTAGCTGGACTTTTTTTGGTATGCAGTTATGTGTTAAACGCAATTTCTCCAAGGCTGGCTGGGAAATTGCAGGTAACAACTACGATAATTAAGCTGATTCCTTTGGCCTTAATGGCGGTAGTGGGTACCATTTTTGGCCTGAAAAACGGTATTTTGATGGAAAATTTTAATGGTGCAGTCATTTCCGAAGTGCATGGAAATCCTTTGTTTACTGCTGTTGTGGGCACGAGCTTTGCTTATGAAGGCTGGATTTGCGCAACCAGCATTAATGCAGAGTTGAAAGACGCTAAGCGTAATTTACCCTTGGCATTGGTTATTGGTACCGTGTTTATTATTTTCGCATATATGCTATATTACGTTGGTTTGGCGGGTGCAGTCGAAAACAGTGTGATGATGGAAGGCGGAGAAGCAGGGGCAAAAATTGCCTTTTCAACGGTCTTTACACAAGCCGGCGGTACGTTGCTTTTTGTGTTTGTGGTTATTTCCTGCTTGGGTACCCTAAACGGCTTAATGTTGGCGTGTACCCGTGGATTTTATGCAATGGCGGCAAGAAATGAAGGCCCTATGCCTCATATTTTTAATGGGGTGGATAAAGTTACAAATATGCCTACGAATTCCTCAGCTATGGGCGTTTTAATGGCTGCGATTTGGCTTACTTATTTTTATGGGGCAAACCTAACTGACCCATGGTTTGGTTTGTTCTGTTTTGACAGCTCTGAGCTGCCAATTATTACAATCTATGCTATGTATATTCCTATTTTCCTGATGCAGATGAAAAAAGGAACAGACTTAGGCGTTTTTAATCGGTATATAGCACCGATTTTGGGCCTCATGGCAAGTGCATTTATGGTAATTGCTGCAGTTGTTTCTTTAGGGAAAGCAATTATTTATTACTTAATTTTATTTGCTGCAGTTATGTGCATAGGATTTTTACTGAAAAATTATGGTCATGAGAAAACGAAATAAAAGGAACGATTAAGGCGGAGATTTCTCCGCTTTTTTATTGCGAAGAAACAGTTGACTTATATTTGATAAGCTGTATACTGTAATAAGTAACATATGTCAATAATAAAGGAGGGGAGATTTATGGCAAGACCCAGAAAATGCAGGAAGGTCTGCTCATTACCGGAAAACGTTGGTTTTGCACCGATGCAAGCGTTTTGTGACGAAAACCGTGTTATCATGGCCGTGGATGAATATGAAACAATTCGGCTGATTGATTTAGTGGGATATACACAAGAAGAATGCGCAACGCAAATGAATATCGCCAGAACAACGGTACAGGGTATCTATAATGAGGCCCGAAAAAAATTGGCAGATGCTTTAGTCAATGGGAAGCCGCTTTTTATCGAGGGCGGCGATTTTGACCTTTGCGAAGGGGGAAATCTCCCTTGCGGAAAAAAATGCGAAAAGTTTTGCGATAAAAAAAGAAAAAAAGATACTATTTCTAAGGAGATGTAATTATGAGCGAAAATTGTTCACATAACTGCGGAAGCTGTTCTACCGACTGTTCAAGCAGAAAGCCGGTAGATCTTTTAGTGCCTCCCAATGAACACAGTGAAATTAAAAAGGTAATTGCTGTTGTAAGTGGTAAGGGCGGCGTTGGAAAATCTATGGTAACATCGTCTATGGCTGTTTTGATGAACCGTTTGGGGAAAAAGACGGCAATTTTAGATGCGGATATTACAGGACCCTCTATTCCAAAGGCTTTTGGTGTCACCGAAAAAGCTTGTGGAACGAAAGATGGAATGCTTCCTTGTGAAACGGAAAAAGGAATAAAGGTAATGTCTGTGAACCTTCTGCTAGAAAATGAAACCGATCCTGTAATATGGCGGGGGCCTATGATTGCGGAAACAGTAAAACAGTTTTGGAAGGACGTTATTTGGGGGGATGTTGATTATATGTTTATTGATATGCCTCCAGGAACGGGCGATGTCCCCTTGACAGTATTTCAATCTATTGTTGTTGATGGAATTATTATTGTGACATCTCCGCAGGAGTTAGTAGGCATGATTGTTGATAAAGCCGTGAAGATGGCGGAAATGATGAATGTGCCGATTTTAGGTATCGTAGAAAATCTTTCTTATTTTGTCTGTCCCGAGTGCAATGAGGTACATAAAATATTTGGGGAAAGCAACATAGATGCAATTGCAGCAAGGCATAATATACCTGTTGTTTGCAAATTGCCTATTGACCCCAGTATTGCGGCACGCTGTGATAGAGGGGAAACAGAAGAGTTGGAAGGCGTTTGGCTAAATCCAATGGTAGCAGCTTTAGAAGAAAAATAATGCGTTCCACTTCTTTTTTTGGTTTCGACTTATGAAAATTTTTCATGCTGTACAGTGAAAGAGTGCAGGTATCTCTTTATGCTGGATATGCATATTAGATTGGGCGCATATGAAATTTCAAAAAGTAATGTTATTAAGAGCAAAACATAACGAATATATCTTCCGTATGTTAATTTAAAGAACAAACGCATGGAGGATAATCAGGGGTAGTAGTAGAAGCTACTATAGTAATGGTTAGATTATGTTAATTTGAACATAAAGCATTTGAATGCAGAGGTGCTGCAAATGCTGTGCGTTATCAGTGAAATTTGGAAACCATGTTACGGATGCTTATGACTCTGAATAATAAAAAGACTCTCTTTGGAAAAGAGAGTCTTTTTATATGCAGAACTGTATGCTTCGATAAAAAGGATTTTTTCACCAAAACCAAGATTTTCACGCGCGAATAGCACAATAAATTGAGAAAAGGAACGAAAGAAATGCGGTAAAAGTGCACAACGAGAAAAAAGAAGAAAAAGCGTTTTAACTATGTATCAATAAAAGTACAATAAAATGTTGAAAATGAGTTATTTAATAGTTATATTGTTGTATAAACATATGGTTTTGCTCATGAAACTTTGTGAAATACTTTCAAAGGATTTTTGGGGCAGGGTTTAAATTTTATAATGCTGAATGAATAAAACGAGTCAAAAATATTTTGCATATTTAATAAAAATTGTACATTTTTAAGTAAAAACGAGTAAAATGAATATTTTCCTTTATAAAATAATACTTGTTTTTTCGCTATAATAATATAAAATAGTAAATAGGTAACAGAATCTGAGGGAACATTTTTATTTTGTACACGATAAACCAATTCATTCGTTAACGTGGGGGCGATGAAAAATTGTGATCCATTGTGATACAAAGAGTAAAAGTGGTGATTCTGTCCGGTGAAATTATCTTATAGTATAATTTGGGAGGTAGTTAAATGGAAGCAATTAATAATTTTGTATCCACCATCAATGGTTTTGTATGGGGGCCTGTAATGCTGGTTCTGTTGTTTGGTACGCACGTTTTCTTAACAGTCAGAACAAAATTTGTTCAAAGACACATCATTAAGGCAATCAAGCTTTCTGTTACAGCTGATAATGAGGCAGAAGGTGATGTTTCAGGTTTTGGTGCTTTAGCAACAGCTTTGGCTGCAACAATTGGTACAGGTAATATCGTAGGTGTGGCGACTGCAGTAGCGTTAGGTGGCCCCGGTGCAATTTTCTGGTGCTGGATGACAGGTCTTTTCGGTATTGCTACAAAATACGGCGAAGCATTGCTTGCGATTAAGTACAGAGTAAAAGACGGCACAGGCTCCATGATTGGTGGTCCTATGTATGCATTGGAAAGAGGTCTTGGTCAAAAATGGCTGGGCGTATTATTTGCTGTGTTTGCAGGCGTTGCTTGCTTCGGTATTGGTAATATGACACAGGCAAACTCTATTTCTACTATGGTTCATGATAACTTTGGTCTGCCTACATGGATTACAGGTATTGTATTAACAATCGCAACAGCTTTGGTTATTCTTGGCGGTGTTAAGTCTATTGCTAAGGTTTGCGAAAAATTAGTACCTTTAATGGCAGGTCTTTATATTTTTGGTTGCCTTGCTATTATCATAATAAATGCACCTTACATCGGTGCAGCATTCAAAGTAATTGTAGGCAGCGCATTTACAGGTACTGCAGCTGGCGGCGGCTTTGCCGGAGCGACAGTAATGATGGCAATCCGTTTTGGTATTGCACGTGGTTTGTTTACAAATGAATCCGGTTTGGGTTCTGCTCCCATCGCTGATGCTGCTGCAATGACAAGAAACCCTGTACGTCAGGCTTTAATTGCAATGTCTGGTGTTTTCTGGGATACAATCGTTGTTTGTGCTTTAACAGGCTTGGTTTTAACAACTTCTATTTTGAAGAACCCTGATGCGATGGCTGGATTAAACGGTGGCGCATTAACATCTGCAGCATTTAATAGTATTCCCGTAATTGGCCCTATTGTATTAACAATCGGTTTGATTACATTTGCTTGGTCTACAATCTTAGGCTGGAGCTACTACGGCGAAAGATCTTGGGTATACTTGGTAGGTACAAAATCTGTTATGCCTTTCCGTTTGGCTTGGGTTATTGTAGTATTTATTGGTAGCATTACTGCCCTTGACTTGGTATGGAACATTGCAGATACATTGAATGCAATGATGGCATTCCCCAACTTGGTTGCTTTACTTGGATTAAGTGGTGTTATTGTATCTGAAACAAAGAAATATCTGTGGGATGACAATATGGAAGGTTGGTCCACAGACGAAATCCCTACAGTAAATAGATAATAAATATTATTAGTAATCCCGCGAAAAAAAAGACGGCTTATGCCGTCTTTTTTTTATGTTGAGGATTTTGTGTAAACGCACTCTTCGCTCTGGTGATGAGGGGGAAATATGAAAAATATGAATGTGTCCTTTTTGCTGAAATAGAGTGGTTAATTAACGATGCTAAAAGAAAAAGGAGCGTTCGTGTTAAAGAAGATGAAAATTTATTGCTTTGGAGCCAGAAAATGCAAGCGTATATCTTTCTTGTACGGTAAATTCAGTGCAAAGAAATATAACGGTAAACGCATGGAATTAAAAAATTGTGAAAAAAGAAAAAGGCAGACAATATTCATGCGCAGGCAAGATCTGCAAAAATACATAGATGGCAAGGAAAGCGTTGTGCTTAAGTGCAGTACAGTATGCAGCCTTGTCAAAGGCAAAAACAGTTTGATGAACCAGAAATCATAACGATAAGTGCGAAACCAGAATTTTTGTGCACAGGCTATTGTGCAAATATGGATGGAAAACTGCAATATAGGGGAGTAATATCCATGAAAAATAGCCTTTTTTATGCCCCGCCAGAGAAACAAAGTGGAGCTGTTTTTTACTTAGGTATCGAGAATGCGTTGGCAGCGTCTTTAAGGGAAGGGAGAGATTCACGCTTCAATTTATTCATTAAATGATTCGTATAAAAGGCAAGAATTGCTTTAAAACGAGAAAATAAAAGCTATTTCTTCAAATTTCTTTTTAAAAAAATTTTTAGGTTGCAAAAGCTTTTGTCAATGCTGCGTGTATAGAAAAAACTGTATACTGAAATAAAAAGTCAATTTGGAATAAATATTTTTGCAACAGTTTTCACATTGGAATTATTAATTTTGTTTATATAAAAAGCATTATGTATACAAAAAAAACAAAAAGTTTAAGAAAATTAGCAGATATTGTTTTTATTTTTGTACATTTTAAAAGCTGAAAATGTCCTCTTGAAAAAAACACTTGTGTTTTGATTAAAGTCATGTACAATGAATACAAGGTTCTGAATCATAGCTAAAATCTTTGATACCTATTCTTATTATAAATTATTTTATCTTTGAATGAAATGCTATTGGTATTTTAAGAGGATGATTCTAACCGAAACGCAATAATACTTATTTATTATACAGATTGGGAGGGATTCTTTAATTATGGAGGCAATTAATGGTTTTGTGGATGTAGTAAATGGCTTTGTATGGGGACCTGTAATGTTGATTTTGTTATTTGGGACACACGTCTTTTTAACAATTCGAACAAGATTTATTCAACGGTATACATTCAAAGCAATTAAGCTTTCGGTAACACCAGATAACGACGCTGAAGGCGATGTATCAGGCTTTGGTGCGTTAACAACCGCTTTGGCGGCAACCATTGGTACGGGTAATATTGTTGGTGTTGCAACGGCGGTAGCGTTAGGTGGCCCCGGGGCAATTATGTGGTGCTGGCTGACAGGTCTTTTTGGTATTGCAACAAAATATGGTGAGGCATTGTTAGCAATTAAGTACAGAGTAAAGGATAAAACAGGAGCGATGGTCGGTGGACCTATGTATGCTTTGGAAAGAAGACTTGGTCAGAAATGGTTAGGCGTGCTATTTGCTGTTTTTGCAGCGATTGCCTGCTTTGGTATTGGAAATATGACCCAAGCGAATTCTATTTCTACAATGGTACAGAATAATTTTGGTGTTTCTCCATGGATTACAGGGGTTGTATTGACTATTTGTACTGCCTTGGTAATTTTAGGTGGTGTAAAGTCTATTGCAAAATGGTGCGAAAAATTAGTTCCACTGATGGCAGGGTTATACATATTAGGTTGTATTGTTATTTTGGTTATCAATGCCTCCTTCCTTGGCGCTGCATTTAAACTAATTGTAAGCAGTGCATTTACACCCTCAGCAGCAGGCGGCGGCTTCGCTGGTGCGACAGTAATGTTGGCAATTCGTTTTGGTATTGCACGTGGTTTATTTAGTAATGAATCCGGTTTAGGCTCGGCTCCCATTGCAGCTGCGGCAGCAAAGACAAAAAATCCTGTTCGTCAGTCTTTGATAGCAATGACGGGTGTATTTTGGGATACCATTATTGTTTGTGCTCTGACAGGTTTGGTTTTAGTAACATCTATTTTAAAATTTCCCGAAGGAATGGCAGGTTTAGATGGTGGCGCTTTGACATCAGCAGCATTTGATGTTATTCCTGTGATTGGGCCTATTGTATTAACGATCGGCCTGGTTACCTTTGCATGGTCTACAATTTTGGGCTGGAGCTACTATGGCGAAAGAGCTTGGGTATATTTAGTAGGCACAAAATCTATTAAGCCTTTTCGTGTGGCATGGGTTATTGTAGCATTTATCGGATGCATTATGTCCTTGAAGTTAGTATGGAATATTGCGGATACATTAAATGCAATGATGGCGTTCCCGAACTTAATTGCATTACTGGGGTTGAGCGGTGTCATTGTATCGGAAACAAAGAAATACCTTTGGGATGGTAATTTAGATGCTTGGTCAACGGACGAAATACCTACTTTGAATAAATAATTAATTTTTAAGATCATTTTGAAAGCAGCGCAAATGCGCTGCTTTTTTTTGCAAATATTTGTTTGAAGGGCATTATGACTTTTGCGTGAATGAGTAGTTTTGCAAACATTTTTTAAAAATAATGAAAATAGGAAAGGTTTCGTTGCGTATTTTTAGGCGTTCCATTCGCTGCTAATTTTTTCTCAATCAAAATTAACCCATAAAATGTAAGCCGAAAAGAAAAAAATGAAAACAGGACAATTACAAGCAAGAAAAAGACCACAATCATCAAAATGCGTTAAGAAAACGTTAAAAAAAAGACGGCCGATATAAATTTGGTCTTAAAAACCTCATGTAATAAAAAAAATAAAATAAATATAGGTTAGATTTATATGTAAATTGCTTTAAAAAACCACTTAGAAATGGATGTGAATTGAAGTATATTACAATCTTTTGAAAAATTAAAAGAAAATAAAATTTTTTTTAATATATAATTTTCAAAAAAATATTGATATTTGTAATATTAATGATAAGAAGTGCATAGTTTTATAGAAGAAAAAATGCAAAACGTGTTTTTATCTTACAAAAAAAGCTTGAAATTTGAAAAAAAAATAGGTAAAATAGAATGCAAGCGAGAGGCTCTGATGCGTTTACAAAGATGTTGGAAATGATAATTTATTAACAATTATAAACGTGGGGAGCAATAAGAAATCATTCAGTGTTAGAGACTCTGGCGTATGCACTCATTCATTATTTATATTTAGGGGGGAATAGCATGGAAGCAATAAATAATTTTGTATCCACGATCAATGGCTTCGTTTGGGGGCCCGTAATGCTGGTATTGCTGTTTGGTACACACTTGTTTTTAACAATTAGAACAAAATTTGTACAAAGATACATAGGTAAGGCAATCAAGCTTTCTATCACGCCCGACAATGAAGCCGAAGGCGACGTATCAGGCTTTGGTGCTTTGGCTACTGCATTGGCAGCAACAATCGGTACCGGTAATATTGTTGGTGTGGCTACAGCCGTAGCTTTAGGCGGCCCTGGTGCAATTTTATGGTGCTGGCTGACAGGTCTTTTCGGTATTGCTACGAAATACGGCGAAGCATTATTGGCGATTAAATACAGAGTAAAGGACAAAACTGGAGCTATGATCGGTGGTCCTATGTATGCTTTGGAGAGAGGGCTTGGACAGAAATGGTTAGGCGTACTGTTTGCTATATTTGCAGGCGTTGCTTGCTTTGGTATTGGTAATATGACACAGGCCAACTCCATTGCAACAATGGTTGAAGCGAACTTCCATGTTCCTACATGGATTACTGGTATTATATTAACCGTTGCTACAGCCTTGGTTATTTTGGGTGGTATTAATTCCATCGCAAAGACTTGCGAAAAGCTGGTTCCCTTTATGGCAGGTTTTTATATTTTGGGTTGTGTTATCATCCTTGTAATCAATGCGCCTTATATTGGTGCTGCGTTTAAAATGATCGTAACCAGCGCATTTTCACCAACAGCAGCTGGCGGTGGTTTTGTTGGAGCAACAGTAATGATGGCAATTCGTTTTGGTATTGCTCGTGGTTTGTTTACAAATGAATCCGGCTTGGGTTCTGCACCTATTGCTGATGCTGCTGCTATGACAAGAAACCCTGTTCGTCAGGCTTTAATCTCCAGCTCAGGTGTTTTCTGGGATACAATCGTAGTTTGCGCTTTAACAGGTTTGGTTTTAGTAACTTCCATTTTGAAAAATCCTGAAGGAATGACAGGCTTAAACGGTGGTATGCTGACTACAGCAGCTTTTAATACAATTCCTGTTGTTGGTCCTATCGTACTTACAATTGGTTTGATTACATTTGCGTGGTCTACTATTCTGGGTTGGAGCTATTACGGCGAAAGATCTTGGGTATATTTGGTAGGAACCAAGGCAATTAAACCTTTCCGTTTTGCTTGGGTAATTGTTGTATTTATTGGTTGTGTAACAGCCCTTGACCTTGTTTGGAATATTGCTGATACATTGAATGCAATGATGGCATTCCCTAACTTAATTGCTTTACTTGGATTAAGTGGTGTTATTGTTTCTGAAACAAAGAAATATCTGTGGGATAACAATATGGATGGTTGGTCCACAGATGAAATTCCAACAGTAAATAAATAATTTTGAAATAAATGTTTTTGTGTAATGCAAACCCCACGTAAAAAAGACGGCATGAACTGCCGTCTTTTTGTATGTGCAATCATTTTTGACAAAGGATCAAAAAAGTACGAAAAACAAAAAAGCTGCGATTCTTTGAGAATCGCAGCTTAGAATGTGAGTGACATGATTCGAACACGCGGCCTTCTGATCCGTAGTCAGACGCTCTATCCAGCTGAGCTACACTCACATAATATTTGGAACATTAAATATCATAATTGATTGCGATAAGTTTGTCAAGTGTTTTTTAAATATTTATATAAAAACTCCTTTTTCAAGCTATTTTGAAGGTTTTAAGCGAAAAAGGAGTTTTGTTTTATTTGTGCTTATTGATATAAGGCAAAATCTTTACAAGCTCGTGAGAATAATGAAAGCCGTTTTCCACTAGTTTTTTCGGAAACCGTGTGATTCTTTTTGCTGCTCTGGCTCCAATAACCAAAGGGATAATAGGAGCGGAAACTTTTTCGGGTTTATCTCCACTTTTTAGAATTTTTTCATACAAGGATTCAACACTAGTACAAAATTTTTCTGCGGACAGCTCCTTCATTGCTTCCATGCCTGCGCTAGAAAGCCTATTTCGCAAAGGAGCATCTGTCAACACCTGATAAAGCAAGTCGGGGAGGGCTTCCCCTTCTTCAAATAACAAGCCTGTTTGGTTATGGGTAATCACATTATTTATGCAGGGGTCATTTTTTGCAACGACAGGGACACCTGCGGCCATTGCCTCTGCAAAAGTAAGCCCTTGTGTTTCAGTAACGGAGGCACTGCAAAAAACATTGCCAACTTGGTAATATTTACCGATTTCCGTCCAAGGGATTCCGCCTGTAAAAATAATATGGTTTTCTACACCCAAAGATTTTGCCAAAAATTCCAAGTTTTCCTTCTCGGGACCTTCGCCTACAATCACCATTTTTGCAGAAGGCAGTTTTTCCAGCAAGGCAGGCATTGCTTCTATCACAACATCAATGCTTTTTTCTTTTGCAATTCGTGCGATAGAAAGAACCACAGGTGTATTTGCATCCAACCCCATAGAATGGCGCAGTGCAAGGATTTCCTCTTGTGAAAAATTCTTTTGGTTGAAGTGCGAGGTATCAATACCTGTGGGGATGATGGAAATTGGTGTGGTGACACCATAGCCTAGGAGAAGATCTTCAGTTTTTATTGTTGGCACAATGACATCAGTGGTTGTATTGCAAAAAAACTTGCTGAAATCTCTTGCCATCTCGGGGGTGATTAAATGCCCCCGTGCAATATAATGAACATAATCTTCGTACATTGTGTGGTAAGTGTGCACCAATGGAATGCCCTGGGTGGTTGAAATGTATTTTCCTAAAAAACCCAAAGAAAACTCTGTTTGGGTATGGATGATGTCTAAATCCAGAGAGAGAATTTTTCTTGAAAGATGGGGCGGACAAAGCAGACCTGCACGAAAATTTTTAAGAAATAAAAAAGGCATGCTTGGAATGCGAAAAACATTTGGTTCGTCAATTTCAGGAGTGCGAGGGTCCCATGGTGTAAAAATATAAACATTATGCCCCAATTTCTCTAATCCGTTCGACAAGGTACGGATTGAGGTAGCAACCCCATTTAATTGCGGATAATATGTGTCTGAAAAAATACCTATATTCATAAAATACTCCTTATGTTCAATATTAGTAAATCATGTCTTGATGAAAGTTTAATACACTTCTTCTGTTTTTACAACAAAGAATTATTTAGGAATTTGTGAAGAATTTATTAAATTTCTTATTTTTTTAAATTATGATATACTGAGGGTATGAAGATGGGGGCGCAGGATATGAGTAAAATGTTAAATGAAAATCAGAGAATTGCCGTGAATCATGGGGAAGGCCCTATGATGGTTCTGGCGGGCCCCGGGAGTGGAAAGACCACGGTTATCCTTTGCAGATTACGCCGGCTTTTGTCAGAAAATGCGGATAAAAATAAAGGGATACTGGTTGTTACCTTTACAAAGGCGGCTGCCACTGAAATGAAAGAAAGATTTGGCGAAAGAGGCGGAAGTAAGACTGTATTTGCAACCTTCCATAGTCTTTTTTTTCGCATTTTGAGGCAAGGGTATGCATATACAGCGGAAAAAGTAATTGGTGAAGATGAAAAATTTAAGATATTGCAAAATATTTTGGCAGACAAAGATTGGAAGCCAAATGACCCTGAGGAATTTGTTTCCCTGTTTATTATGCAGGCGTCCTTTATGCGCAATGAGCTGCTTACGCCCATGGAGTTTACACCTGAGGGGATGGAGCAGGATATGTTTCGCCAGATGTATCGTGCTTATGAGGGATATAAGGAACGCCATGGAAGGCTTGATTTTGATGATATGCTCATACAATGCTATGAGCTTTTTATGGAAGACCAGAAAACGTTGGCTGTTTGGCAGAATAAATTTTCTTACATCATGGTGGATGAGTTTCAAGACGTAAATCGGGTGCAGTATGAATGCTTAAAGCTATTGGCGGCCCCGAAAAACAACCTGTTTGTTGTCGGGGACGATGATCAAAGCATATATGGCTTTCGGGGTTCCCGTCCGGACTTTTTGCTTGAGTTTGAAAGGCACTATCCGAATAGTCAAAACGTTATTTTGGACACAAACTATCGTTCCAGCGAGCGCATTCTTTCTTTGGCGGGGAAGGTGATTGGCGTAAATGAACACCGCTATGACAAAGTTTTGAAAGGGGTAAACGGTAAGGGGGACAAGGTTTCCTTTTTTTTGGCTGAGGATACAACAGCAGAGGCCGAGAAGGTAGCTGAAAAAATAAGCACGCTTTTAGAGGATGGCATAGATTTAAACGAAATTGCCGTGATATACCGCACAAATTTACAAGGGGGAGCCTTTGCCAGGGCGTTATATCGCAGAGGGATTCCTTATATGATTCGGGATGGCGGGGGCAATATATATGATCATTGGATTGCAAAAGACATCCTTGCCTATTTAACCCTTGGGGAGAGCGAGGAGGCGGACAGTGCGCTTCGGCGCATCATAAATAAACCAAAGCGGTATATCAGCAAAGAAATCTTAGAGGACGCAGAGAGAATGCCATATACCTTGATGAGAAGTTTTTTTACCTGTCCCTCGTTGAAAAAATGGCAGGAAGAAACCCTTGAAAATCTTAGGCGGGATTTTGTGCAGATTGGGAAGAGAAATCCTTTTGATGGGATAAACTATATTCGGCGGGTTATCGGCTATGATGACTATTTGGAAGAATATGCCGCCTTTCGCAATGCAAGCGGAAGAGTTTTGATTGAAATTGCCGATGAAATAACGGAAATTGCAAAAAAAGCCGCAGATGTTCGCACCTTTAGAAGGAATCTGGAGGAAATGAGCCAACAAATGCAAGAACAGGTTCGGGAAAAAATCACCCCAAAAAAGGGAGTAACTTTATCCACTATGCATGGGGCAAAGGGTTTGGAGTTTTATGCAGTGTTTTTGCCCTCGTTGACGGAGGGCGTTGTTCCGCATGAACGTGCATTGGAAGGGTTGGAGGAGGAACGGCGGTTGTTTTATGTGGCTTTAACAAGAACAAAGGAAAAGCTTTGCTTATCAGCAACACGGAATCGCTATGGAAAGGAAATGCTACCCTCCAGATTTTTAAAGGAAATGGGCTTAGAGGTGGAAGAACTATTTAAAAAGAACCTTAAAAAATCGTAAGGAAAAGTTAAAACATTCATTGTTTTTGATTGCTATAATATGAAATATATGTGTTAGGGAAACGCTGCTTCATTCCGTGTGCACATCTAATCGGCAAATTCTCCACTTGGACGGCGTCAAAAAGCCTCGCAATAGCGCCGCTATTGCTGTGTTTTTTTTCTTGCCAATTGAAAAATTTCCTCGACTATCTGCACACGCTCTATTAAATCAGCGCTTCCTTAGGGTCTAAAGTTTTGCTTTTTACCCTAATGTATTTCGAGGCTAAGGAAGAATTTTAGGAATGTTTATTGAGCAGCGAAAGCGCAATCAGGAGAAGATAAGGATATTTTTTCCATTCTAAAAAACGGAGGGGACTATGAAATATCAAAAAAGACAGGATTTCAAGAAAAAGGCTTTGGCGGTCATTGCCTTAATTATGGCAGTAGCTATGGTTTTGAGCTTACTTGCGCCGTTTACCATTTTTGCGGCACCCATGACACAGGCTGCCACGACCGTGACCGCAAAAAACGAGGAGCAAAATCTAGGGGATACTTCGCTGAATGATTTGAAAAGCTTTGGGAAAGATTTGTTTTCGGTTGAGATACAGGCAGGTTTTGATGGGAATTATATTGTGAAAAAGGCCATGCCTGTGCGAGGGGTAATTACCAATCACGGGGCTGCTTTTCATGGAGAGGTGCAAATAAAGGCATATACAAGAGGCGTGAATTCGGACAAGGAATATGCCATCTATTATCAAAAGTTAGATTTGGAGCAAGGGGCTTCCAAGGCGATTGATATGGAGATTTCAATGGGAAATATACACAAATACTTTGAAATTTCCTTGGTGGATACAAATGGGACTAAGGTATATAAGGACAATATATCTTTAACGGCGAAGGTTCCGAAAACTGTTATGATTGGTGTGCTAAGCGAAAGCACGCAGGACTTAAAATATTTGAGTAATTTGCATCTGGCCCAGATTTCTGAGGACGAAATGGAAGACAGTGAAGGGTATGGATCAGAATCAAACAAAAATTTTGATTTTACTATTTTTTTGGATGAAAAGACTTTTCCCAATTCCATAGGGATTATGAACAGCTTTTCGGTTTTTGTTGTAGATGATTTTGATTGTTCAGTTTTAAGCAAACAACAAAGGGATGTTTTACATCGGTGGATTTTGGAAGGCGGAACATTGGTGGTCGGCACAGGTGCGGCTGCGCAAAAAACGCTCAAGGGCTTGGATTTTTTAGAAAATATTGAGGTTAAAGGTATTACAACGGTTTCTGAGGTGCAAGGCATAACGGGAGAGATTCCGTTGGCGCAGTTTAGCGGGGAAGGCTTGACTGATTTAAAGCTTGCAAACGAAGATCAGGTTTTTTCGGTTGTTGAAACGGGCAAAGGTCATGTGGTAATCAGTCATTTTTCCCTGTCGGCGTCACCGATGGCAGGCAAGGATGCAGTTTTAAATATGTTGCAGGAGGCTTTGAGGCAAGCCGCAGCACAGTCTTTTGCCGTAAATCTATATGAAGACGATATGAATTATGACAATTTGCGGTATATTGCGGAGGATTTTCCTCCTTTTGAAATGAGTTCCATTTATTTAATTATCGGTGCGATTGCAGTTTATATTGTGATTGCAGGACCACTTCTTTATCTCTTTTTGAAGAAGAAGGAGAAAGGGGAAAAGGGCTGGATGATTGTGCCTGCACTTTCTTTTGTCTTTATGGGAATGGTATTTCTTTTGGCACAAAGCAGTACCTATAAAAATGGTATGATCAATACCATTGGGTATGTGGAAATGCAGCAGGGATCAAGCATAGCAAAGGCGGACATCGGCGTGGCAATAAAATCCTCGGGTAAGGGGGAGGTAGCCTTTACCTCTGATGAAAAAATTCCTGTCGATGTAAATATGGACGAATATTATCACAATGGGGTTATTCAAAAGGAAAGGTGTGCCTACCGCATATTGTGCGGTGATGCAACAGAAATAACATTTTCAGACAGCCAAAGCTGGGGAACGCAATATTTTAAAACACAAAGCAGTATGGATTTAGGTGGAGCTATTGAGAGCACCGTTGTGATGAAGGACGGAAAGTTTACTGGCGAAATAATCAATCATACCAATGTGGATTTCTACCACGTTGTATTGATGCTGGATGGTTATTTGAGTGAATTTGATGCCTTGGGAGCTGGAGAAACCTTAGCGGTTGATATTAACATTGAGGATTTAACAAAAGAACAACAGGTTATATATAGTGGGTATAACTATGAAGAAATCAGAGAGCAGGTAAACAGTGGGGAAATGAGCAGGAATGAGGCTTATTTGCGAATGATGGAGCAGGATTTGCAGCAGCAATACTACAATTACCAAGAAAGCACTGATTTAATCCCTGTTACTTTTTTTGGTTACAGTGATGCGTCCATATTGAGCGGAGAGAAGAAGGTCAATGGAAAACAGGTTTTAGAGAATAATATTGTGATGTATCAGCAGAACTTCCCGTTGGAGCTATCAAAGCAAGAGGAATTTCAGATTGAACTGACTGGAACAATAGATGCCCAGATGAAATTTGATCAATATCGAGATGACTTTGGGGATAGAGTTCATCCTTTTGAAGATGGGGACTTTTATATAAGCTACACAATGCCCGAAGGGGTGCGGATTGACAGCTTGAAAATTCGGGTGGGCGTGATGGACGAATTTGTGCCTGATGCGCTGAAGCTATTTAATCGAAAAACGCAGGAATGGGACGAGGTTAGCTTGGACGAGCCGATCAATGCGCAAGATTACGTTGATGAAAGCAATCTTGTGGAAATCAAGATGGGCTGTATGCAAGATATAGAAACGCAGGTTCCGGAATTATTGATTCAAGGAGGTGGTCTGTTTGCTGGAAATTAAAGAATTGGTAAAAAATTACGGGAAATTTACCGCAATAGATCACCTGACAGTATCCGTGGGAAAAGGGGCTGTCTGCGGCTTTGTTGGGCCTAACGGCGCAGGAAAAACGACGACCATGCGTATTATGGCGGGGCTGTTGAAGGCGTCCTCAGGCAGTGTAAGCATTGATGGTGTAGATGTGACAAAAAATCCCCGTGTATTGCGGGAAAAAATTGGTTATATGCCTGACTTTTTTGGTGTGTATGATAATCTGAAGGTGACGGAATATATGGATTTTTATGCGGGGGCATATGGCATTCCCTACAAGGAAAGAGCTCCGATTATAGATAACCTTTTGGAAATTGTTGATTTATCCGATAAAAAACACAGCTATGTGGACGCTCTGTCACGGGGGATGAAGCAAAGGCTTTGCCTAGCTCGAAGCCTTGTTCACGACCCTGAGCTTTTGATTTTGGATGAGCCTGCATCAGGGCTTGACCCAAGAGCCAGAGTGGAAATGAAAGAGGTTTTAAAGCAGCTGCAAGAAATTGGGAAAACCATTATCATCAGCTCACATATTCTGCCTGAGCTTGCCGAAATGTGCACGGAAGTATGCATTATCAATCGTGGGAGGTTGGCAGCGCAAGGCTCTGTTCAGCAAATTATGCAGAAGCTGAGCCAAAAGAGAATCATCCATGTTCAGCCATTAAACGAGATGGATAAGATGATTCGGATTTTAAAGGAACAGCCCTTGATCCGCTCGATTGCGGAAAATACAAAGGATGTGGAATTTGACTTTACAGGTACCAATGAGCAGTTGGCAAATGTTTTAAAGCAATTGGTATTGGCGGATATTCCACTGCTTTCTTTTAAAGAAAAGGAAGGCAATTTAGAGGAAGTGTTTATGAAGGTAACGGGAGGTGAAAACGTATGATGAACCCGGTATTAAGAAGAGAGGCAATTACCTCTTTGCGTGGATGGAAAAACTATGCGGTTTTAACATTTTACTTGTCGATGATGACTGTGGGCGCTTGGATTTTCTTTTATACCAGCGTATACCAATCTTATCGTTTTTCGTTTGATCCTCAAAGCATTGTATATTTATATGTAACGTTGGCGGCAATTCAGATGGCGTTGATTGTATTATCTGTACCTGCACTGACGGCCGGGAGTATCAGCGGAGAGCGAGAACGACAGACCTTGGATTTGCTGTTGGTTACGAAGCTTTCGCCGTTTTCGATTGTGATTGGTAAGCTATTGTCTTCCATGGCGTTTGTATTATTATTGATTGTCAGTACATTACCTGTTTTCTCCATCGTATTTTATTTTGGCAGTTTGGGGATTGGTTCGCTATTGACACTCATTTGCTTTACCTTGACGACGGCATATATGCTAGGCGGCATTTCTGTATTTTTTTCGTGTATTTACAAAAAAACTGTTGTTTCCATTATGCTGGTATATATTGTGACGGGAGTACTATGCTTTGGTACGTTGCTGCTGGTATTGCTGCCTTTGGCAGTAAGGGGTGCCGTTGAGCCTTCGGCTCTTGGGATAATTTTGAAATTAATTCCGAATCCCGGCGTAGGGTTCTTTTCCTTAATGGACAATCAAATTGGTACCAATATTTTATATGATGCTTTTTTCAATTATGCAAACAGCACAAAAAGTCCTTTTGTTCTATGGGCATCAGGCAATCTTTGGGTGTTGCATATGGCATTTCAGCTTGTGGTAGGCTCCATTTTTATTGTACTGGCAACGGGCTTAATCAACCCTGTTCGGGAGCACAAGCAGAAAAATAAAGTGGTTAAGATAAAAAAGAAAAAAAGCGAGGAATAAGCGATGGGCAAATTTCAAACCCTGCTGGCTCCATTAAAAAGAAAGCTTTTTTTGGAAGTTTTCATGCAAAGGCTGATTCGTTTTGAAATGGCGGCAAGTGTCATTGGACTTGCCGTTGTTTTGCTGTCAAAAATCTTTTTTATGCCTGATGCGATGAAGATTGTGTTTCTTATTTTTGGGGCCGCCTTTATTTTGGCGGCGGTATATGCCATTGTGAAACGCCCTAAATTGCAGGAAACTGCGGCGGCGGCGGATGCCTTGGGTGGACAGGAGCGTATGATTACGGCTGTGGAGCTGTTGCAAAAGATGGAACCATCCAAAATGGAAAGAATGGCAATAGAGGATGGAATTGCGATTGGAACACAGATTGATTTTTCAAAGACATATCGGATGCGGGTTCCCAAGAAGCTGCTTCAATGGATGATGCTTTTTATAATTTTAATCATGGCAACAGGGTTTCTGCCTTCCCCAAGGGAGGAAAAAGCAGAGCTTTATGCCAAGGCGAAGCTTGAGCAGGTGGAAAGGGTAATCAAGGATGTGGAAAAGGACGAGGAGCTGACTACCCAGGAAAAGAAGCTTCTACAAAAGGAAATGAAAGGGCTTTCGAAAGAATTAAAGCGTGTTTCCAGCAAAGAAGCGGGTGAAACGGCAGTTCAAAAAACACAGCAGGAAATGAAGCGGCTTGAAAAGGACAGCGTTTCCAAAGATTTGAAGCAGCTGGCTCAGGAATTTGCAAAGCAAGAAATTACCGCACCTTTGGCGGAAGCGGCGGAAAAAGGCGATGCAAAAGCAATCGAACAAGCAATGGCAAAGCTTCAGGAACAGCTTCAGCAGCTTACAAAGGAACAGCTCGCCGCCTTGGGTAAACAGATGAGTGCGGCCGCTGCCCAAATGTCGGATGAGGACATGGCGAAGGCTTTGCAACAGCTCTCAGAGGCATTGGCAAAGGGTGAAATTTCGTCGGAACTTTTAGAACAATTAAAAGGGCAGATGACTGCGCAAAGCGCACAAAACGCAGAGCTTAGAAAAGCCTTGCAAAATGCCAATAAGTCCCTTGGAGAATCGAATGGGCAGCAGTCAGGCGAGGGACAAGGACAAGGCGAGGGACAAGGTCAAGGACAAGGCCAGGGTCAAGGACAAGGCGAGGGTCAAGGACAAGGCCAGGGTCAAGGAGAAGGTCAAGGTGGAAGCGGCAACGGACGAGGAACCGGACATATTGACAGCGAAGAAATTTTTACAAGAAACGCCGCTGAGAAAGCCGATTATGATACCCAAGTAGGCGGAACGAAAAATGAGGGTGGCGATAGCTCTCTGACACAACAGCAAACCATTGGCGAGGCAGGCGAACGCTTGCCCTATGATGAGGTGTTCTATAGCTATCAAAATGATGCTATGAAAGCCTTGGATGAACAGAATACGCCCTATGGTATGCGACAACTGGTTTCTGATTATTTTTCCACATTGGAGAAATAGCCGGCTTTTGCGAAGCAAAAGTGAGTGACCCCCTCACTGCCCAAACCCACTTGCTTTTTGAAAAAAGCAAGACCAAAAACTTTTATAGAACCCGCATTTTATGCGGGTTCAGGTGGGGCAAGGGTGAAACCCTTGTGGGTGTTTGCGGGCAAAGCCATCAACATTCTGACTTTGTCTGCACGCTGTAGCAAAAATGAATATTTTTGCCTATAATGTTTCGCTCAAGCCTTCTCAAAGGCTTGCAGGGGTTGGGACAGAGTCCCAAGACCTTGACCTTGCACTTGACCTTGCACTTTGCACTTGTCTGGGAAACTATTCGAAAGGGGAGGCTGTATGCGGTTTTTTACACCTTGGGGACTGCTCGCTTTATTGGCGGTACCCATTATAATTTTGATGTATCTGTTGAAACAAAAATATAAAGAAACGAAAGTACCTAGCCTGTACCTTTGGAAAAAGGCTGTTCCCGAATCAAAAGCGCAAGAACCTTGGCAAAAACTGCGAAAAAATATCCTTATGTTTTTGCAAATTGCAGCGGCTGTTGTTTTGGCTTTTGCATTGGGTAGTCCATATATCATGGGAAAAAGTCAGGTGGTTGACTATGTCTTGGCCTTGGACTGCTCTGTGAGTATGCAGGCAACGGATGTGGCGGAAAGCAGATTTTCGGCGGCGAAAAAGGATATGCTTCGCTTGGTTGAGGAAGCGGCTCCGCAGTCCTCTTTTTCGCTGATTTTGCTACAAGAGGAGCCTTCCTTGGTTTTAAGCGGTACCCAAGAAAAACAGGAGGTTTTACGCTGCATTCAGGAAACAGAGGTGACAGACGGCGGCGTTGCTTGGGACAAGGCAAAGGAAATTTTAGAAGCGGAACGAGATGTTCTGGGCGGCGAAATTGTGGTTTTCAGCGACGATTATGGCAGCTTGGAAGATTTGCCCGTTCAAGAGCAGGTATATAACAACGGCGGAAATAATAGCGCACTTTCGATGCTTTCCTATACGGAGCAGGAGGATGGTCTTTCCGTATTGACCCGATTGGAAAACTGGGGCGTTGGCGGAGAGGAAAAAACAGTAACCCTCTACACAGATGATACTGTTTTTGACACAAAAAGCTTTACCCTGGAACGAGGGGAAACGGTGGATGTTACCTTCCGTGGTGTGCCAAAGGAAACAAAATCCATCATGGTTCGTCTGTTTCCCGAGGATAATTTGCTGGCGGATAATATGCGCTATGAAGGAATTTCTGCGGAAGGCAGTCAAAAAGCATTGTTAATTACGGATAACAATTTGTTTTTGGAAAAGGTGTTTTCGCTGATAGATCAAATCGAATTGTATAAAACTACGCCTGAAAAGGCAAAGGATTTATCGGGATATGGGTTATATATTTATGATGGATGCTTGCCTGAACAATTGCCCGAGGATGGGTTTGTGATGCTGTTCAATCCACCAACGAATGAATATGTAACAATGGGGACGGAAAAGGAAATCTCCACCACGGCACGCACCTTGGACAGTACGGGGCTATCCGATATTTCTGATATTTCCTTTGAAGTATCCAAAGCGAATGCCCTTCAGGCAGGCTGGGGGAAACCCTTGATTCGTGCAGGGAAGGATGTTTTGGCGGTGTTTGGAGAGTATCAGGGGAAGAAAATGGCGGTATTCGGGTTTGATTTGCATGACTCGGATTTGCCTTTGACTGCCGGATTTCCTGTTTTGCTCTACCGATTGACAGAATGGTATTTTCCCGGCGGGGAAGAAGGCTTGACACAACAGCAGGCAGGGGATACGATTTCGTTTTCCTTGCGGCCGGAAACGGAAAAGGCTTGGGTCAGTACACCCTCGGGAAAAGAGTTTATTGTGGCTCCGCCCTTTCCGTCCTTGCCATTTACCCAGACGAAAAAAACGGGTTTTTATTCTCTTGTTGAAGTGGATGGAAGCGGAATGCAAACGACCAAAATATTTGGGGTGAATCCTAAGACTGCGGGTGAGTCCGAATTAACTTTGAAAGGCGAAAAGGCCGATTTTGAGAAAACACAGGCAAAAACAATTGGTGTGGGGAAACCACTGCGCAATCTATTGCTTTTGATTTTATGTATGATTCTAATGGCAGAATGGCGGGTGAATTGCCGTGAGCATTGATTTTATGAAGCCGTATTGGCTAGGGCTTTTGCCTATTCTCATTGGGTTTATTTGGTATATGGCAAGGCAAGGGAAGTTTGCCTCTGTTTTTCGCCGCAGGCTACACACGGGTGTGCGCATTGCGGTTTGCTGCTGCATTGTGCTGGCAATGGCGAGCCCGCAGATTTCCAAACAATCTGATAATACCGCTACTGTGTTTGCCATTGATCGTTCCGCCAGCGTGAAAACCGTAGATATTAGTGGCTTTATGAAAGAGGTAAATGATGCCAGAGGGAAAAAAGACAGCGTTGGCATGGTTTGCTTTGGTAAGGATGCCGGCGTGGAAAGCTTGCCAACGTTGGAGGGAAATTTGCCTCTGAACGGGTTTCTAACCTATGTGGATGAAGGCGCATCGGATTTAGCCTCAGCACTGAAGCTTGCAGGAAGTATTTTGCCAAAGGATGCGGCAAAGCGCATTGTTTTAGTGTCTGATGGCGAGGAAACTACAGCGGATGCACTTTTGCAGGCAAGGGCCCTCGCAGCCCAAGGGGTAACGGTCGATGTTTTTCCTTTAACGGGGGAAACAGGAGAGGAAGCGCAAATTACAGCATTGGAATTGCCCACATTGATTAATAAGAATACGGCTTACGACATTGCAGTCCGTATTGATTCGAATGTGGATACACCAATGCAGATGCGCCTTTACAAAGGGAATACCTTGATTGCAAACGAGCAAATCAGTGTTTCTGCAGGGGAAAGCCGAATTGTTTTTTCGGACAGTACCAACAATGGCGGCGGTGTGGCTTATCGGGCGGAAATTACTCCTGAAAAGGACACCCAAAGCAAAAACAATAAGTTTTTTGCCTATACCTATATAGATGATATTCCCAGAATATTATTGATTGGAGAAAAAGAAGACTGTGGGGGCTGGAACGGCATTATTGCTGCTTCTCAATTGCAAATAGATAGGGTGACGGCAGGGGCGGCCCCTGTGTCGACAGAGAGGCTTCAGGGGTATGACTGTGTGGTAATGGCGAATGTTTCGGCGGAAGCCTTGCCAGACGGCTTTTTAGAGGTCTTAGAGGCCTATGTGCGAACCTTGGGTGGCGGCCTGATTGTGAGCGGCGGCGAAGATGCCTATGCCTTGGGCGGATATTTTAACACGCAGCTTGCGGAGATGCTCCCTGTTGATATGGAGCTGAAAACAGAGGGTGAAGAGCCTGACTTAGCAATGATTATGATCATTGACCGTTCGGGAAGCATGACCTCAGGGGCATATGGGATTACGCAGCTGGAAATGGCGAAGGAAGCCGCAATTCGCAGTTTGGACGGTTTTAAGGAAAAGGATCAGGTGGGCATTATCGCTTTTGATGACCAGTTTACATGGGCAGTGCCTATGACCTTGGTAAGCGGAAACGAAGCCGCCATACAAAAGCAGATTGGGAGCATTCAGGCCGGCGGCGGAACCAGTATTTTACCGGGTTTAACGGAAGCTGCAAGGGTGTTATCCGAAACCAGTGCAAAAGAAAAGCATATTATCCTGTTGACCGACGGACAGGCTGAGCAGGAGGGCTATAATTCTGTTTTATCCAGAATACAGGAAAATGGGATTACGTTATCCTCAGTAGCCGTTGGCAGTGGTGCGGATGCAAGCCTTTTGCGCAGACTGGCGAATGAGGGGAATGGACGATATTATTTTACGGATGAATTTACGGATTTACCCAGTATTTTTGCCAAGGAAACCTTACTGGCGGGCAAAGAATACCTGAACAACCGTGATTTTTATCCCCAACAAAAGGATGCATCAGCAATTTTATCCGATATTACGTCTGTTCCAATGCTGGGTGGCTATGTTGGCACAACGGCAAAAAGTCGTGGGGATTTAATTCTGATTAGCGACAGGGAGGAACCCATTCTTGCCGCTTGGCAATATGGATTGGGCAGAACAGTGGCATGGACGCCCGATGTTGGAGGGACATGGACAAAGGATTGGTTGGGTACAAAAGAAGGAAGCGGTATTTTAAGAAATACGCTGGGATGGGTAATCAATGCGCAAATGGCGCAGGAAATGAAATTGACAGCGGAAAGCGGTGCAAAGAAAAGCACCTTGCGCTTAGAAATGCCTTTTGATGAAAGTATTAGTAACATTTCAGCGACCGTTTTAAATTCCGAAGGAGCGGAATTTGAATCTGCATTCACCATGACTGCCCCCGGGATTTATGAAGGAGAGGTAGCGACTGCCGAGGAGGGAGCCTATGTTGCAAATTTATCCATTTCGAAGGGAGAAAAGACGGAGTATTACAATACAGGCTTTGCACTTTCCTATCCCCCTGAATATGATATGACACGAAAGGGCGAGGGAGCTTCCTTATTGCAGCAAATTGTGTCTGTGGGCGGCGGCAGGATTTTGGAAAACGGAAGTCAGGTATTTGAGGCAGAACCGTTACCCGTCGTCAGCCAAAAGGACTTATCTGTATTTTTTATGGTGTTGGGACTGATTTTATTTTTATTGGATATTGCTTTCAGACGTTTTTCATTTCTGGTATTACGCATGGAGGGGATAGCGTTCGCCAAAGGACATAAGGCAAAGGCTGGAACTCAAGCAAAGCAAAAGCCTTTGCCAAGTGAAGCAAAGCAGAAAGCTTTTGAAAATGTACCTTCAAAGACGGAAAAGGAAAAGGCACCTGAGAATACTGCCCGTGCCAACACAGCCGAAAAGCTGGCAGCGGCAAAGAAAAAACGTGGGAATTGAAAAAAATTCCTATAATGTAATAAAAATGTAATGTTATTTTACAGAATTAATATTGTAATTTAAAATGTACTCCGTTATGATAGATTTATTGACTTTTTGTGAAAAAACAGTCATTTCATAACGGTGTATTTTTTTATGGGATTTTGTATGTACACCGAATTGATAGACATTGTACGAATACGAATTTTTTTGCCATGAAGGATCTGCTTTTGACAGATGATTTTCGAAAGAACGGCAAAAGCTATTTATAGAAAAATAAATTTGAAAAGCAAGTTTTGCAATCAAAAAGACTATACTAGTAATAGCTTAAGTCTGTTATGTGAAATCTAGGGGGCAGCCGTAGAAATAGGGGGAAATACAATGGAACAAAAAAGTACAGGGAAACGATTCAGAAGCCAGTCAAAGAAAAAAAAAGGCGGTATTTTGATTGGTCTGACGGCTTTATGTATCTGTTTGGCAGGCGGGTATTTCGTTTATGCAAATAATCAAAAACAAAAGCTGAAAGACATATTAGCCCAAAGTGGGATTTATCAAGGAATTACCATTGATGGGATTGATGTCAGCGGCTTAAGCAAAGAGGAAGCTGTGGCTTTACTAACCGGCACGCATGAAAAGGACGCCGCAAGCCAAAAGCTAGTGCTTTTTTATGAGGACGAGGAATGGACCTATACCTTTCAGGAAATTGGCGCACAATATCAGGTGGAACAGGCTGCGGAGCGTGCCTACAATTTGTGCAGGACGGGAACGGAAAAGGAAAACTTGAAGGCGCTTTCTTCTTTGCTGAAGGAAGGCGAGGAGATTCCTCTGGAATTCTCTTATGATGAGATAAAAATGCAGGATAAGCTGATTGAGGTTGCCACTGCATTTGACAAGGAGCCAGAAAACAGTGCCTTGACACGCAAGGGCGGTCAATTTGTAATTAGCAAAGAAGTGCAAGGGCGCAAAATGGATTTGGAAGCCACCATGCTGAATGTGGATCGTGTTATGGAATCCATGAAAGGCGGCAGGGCGGCAATTGTCGCAGAGGTATCTGAGCCTGAAATTACTTATGAGGATAATCAAAATGTAACGGATTTAATTGGCTCTTATTCGACAAAATACACTGCTTATGACAAAAACAGAAATACAAATCTGGTGGTAGGCTGTAATTATATCAACGGAACAATGATTGCGCCAGGGGAAGTTTTCTCTGCAATGGGGGGCCTGGGCGAGCAGACATATGCACGAGGGTATCGTGATGCAGGCGTTTATGTAAACGGCAAGGTTGAAGCCGGAATGGGCGGCGGCGTCTGTCAGATTACCTCCACGTTATACAATGCCGCTATTTTTGCGGAATTGGAAATTGTGGAAAGATCGCCGCATTCCATGTCTGTTGGGTATGTTCCTTTGGGCAGAGATGCTGCGGTTGCAGATACTTATAAAGATTTAAAAATTAAAAATGATACAGAGTACCCCATCTATTTGGAGGCTTATGCAGCAAACGGTGTATTGCAGATTAAGCTTTATGGGCATGAGGTTCACGAAGCAGGAAGAGAAGTTGAATTTGAAACGGTTTATGAAGCTACCATAGCGAAGCCTGCGGAAATCGTGACAAAGGATGCGCAAAAGCCTGAAGGAGAAAGGGAAATTACGCATAAAGGCAGAACGGGTGCCAAAGTTACTGTTTATAAGAAGGTTTTTCAAGATGGGAAGCAGGTAAGCAAAGATTGGTTTAGCAGCTCCTCTTATCGTGCCGTTGCGGATGAAGTAACCGTAGGAACAAAAAAGGCGGAAGCGGTAAAAGCACCAGTAATTGCCCCAGCAACGCAACCTGTTACGGAGCCCGTAACGGAACCTGTAACGGAACCGATTGTACAGCAAAATAATACGGATACTGGCTCAACAGATGAAAATTCCTTTGGAATACAATAAAATATCATGAAAACAGTACCTCTGGAGCAACGATTGTCGGGGGTACTTTCTGTACGAAGGGACTGGAAAAAAATGTTTAAAATCGGGAAGATTCCTCCTGAAATATTGGAGGGGATTGTGATGAACCCTATCAGAAAAAACAGTGTGAAGCGAGAGGATGTTGTGCTGCGCCCCAAAACGGGCGAGGATTGCTCTGTGATCGATTTGCAAGGGGAGCTGTGCGTATTGTCTACGGATCCGATTACCGGAGCGGCAAAGGATATTGGATATTTGGCGGTACAAATCAACTGCAACGATATTTTTTCCGCCGGAGCTGAACCGATGGGGATTTTGCTGACCGTTTTGTTGCCTGAGGGCAGTAACGAAGCAGATTTGGAAGAAATTATGGAGGGTGCCTTAAGGGGCGCCAAGGAATTGGGCATTGAAATTTTAGGAGGGCATACCGAGGTTACCGATGCGGTCTGTAAGCCTATTGTTTCTGCGGCGGTAATTGGAAAGAGCCGGAACAGAAACATCATTCAGACGGGCGGTGCCCAAGTGGGTCAGGATGTCATTATGACCAAATGGGCTGGGCTTGAGGGTACGGCAATTATTGCCAAGGAACATGAGGAAGCCTTGGCACAACGACTGCCTTTTCATGTCATCGAGGCGGCACAGGGCATGAAGGAGTTTCTTTCCGTGGGGAAGGAGTCTTTGATTGCGGCCAAGCATGGTGCAACGGCAATGCACGATGCCACAGAGGGCGGTATTTTAGGGGCAGTTTGGGAAGTTGCGGAATGTTCTCAAACGGGTGTTGAGCTTTGGCAGGACAAAATTCCTGTCACAGAAGAAACAAAGCTGATTTGCAAGGAGGCGCAGATAGATCCGCTGCGGCTGATTTCCAGTGGTACGATGATTATTACAACCAAAAACGGAAATGAACTGGTGGACAAGCTAACGAAAAATGGAATTTCGGCGGCGGTCATTGGCAGGATTACAGAAAAAGAACGCATTTTGGTTTCGGGGAATGATAAAAAATTGCTGGAGGAACCAAGAAGCGATGCATTATATGAAGTGAAGCTTCGCTAGTAAGCAAACATAAGAGAAAGGCTGATGAAAATGAGAGATTTTGTGGCAAAAAATGTAGCGGATTTACCCCCTTCAGGGATACGAAAGTTTTTTGATGTTGTTGCAACTATGTCGGGGATTGTATCCTTAGGGGTTGGTGAGCCTGATTTTAAAACGCCTGAACACGTAAGACAGGCTGCCATAGATTTGCTTGCAGAGGGGAAAACCCGATATACGGCAAATTTGGGGATGCCTGCCTTGAGGGAGCGCATTGCGCATTATCTGGAAAGACGCTTTCAAACGGTCTATGACCCAACAAATCAGATTATGTGTACCATTGGTGCGTCGGAGGCAATCGATGTAGCGTTGCGTACTATTTTAGAGCCCGGCGATGAGGTTTTGGTGATTGAGCCTTGCTATGTTTCCTATAAACCCTCAATTATTTTACAGCATGGTGTGCCTGTTATTGTGACAACAAAGGTAGAAAATGATTTTAAGCTTATGCCTGAGGAATTAGAGGCGGCAATTACGCCGAAAACAAAGGCGATTCTTTTGCCTTATCCCAACAACCCCACAGGGGCAATTATGGAGAAAGCAGACTTGGAGAAAATTGCACCAATTATCATAAAGCATGACTTGCTTGTTATTTCCGATGAAATTTATGCTGAGCTGACCTATGGCGGCAAGGATCATGTTTCCATTGCTTCCGTTGAGGGGATGTATGAAAGAACCATTGTATTAAATGGTTTTTCAAAATCCTTTGCTATGACAGGCTGGCGTTTAGGCTATGCGGCAGGGCCGCAGGAGCTGATTAAGCAGATGAATAAAATTCACGCATATGTGGTGATGAGTGCCCCTGTTATGAGCCAACAGGCCGCTGTTGAGGCGTTGCGTGACGATGCTCTTTGTGACGAGGACATTCGGGTTATGCGTGAGGCTTATGATGAAAGAAGAAAGTACCTAATTGCTGAATTTAATAGACTAGGACTGACCTGCTTTGAACCCAAGGGAGCATTTTATGTATTTCCGTCTATTCAAAAAACAGGACTTGGCTCGGAGGAATTTTGCGAAAAACTGCTTTTTGAAGGCGGTGTTGCGGTTGTTCCGGGGAATGCTTTCGGGGAATGCGGTGAAGGGTTTATTCGTATTTCTTATGCGTACAGCATGGAAGAATTAAAGGTTTGTATCAAAAAAATCGAAGGGTTTTTAATAAAAAAATAGCCAAATTCAGAAATAAAGCGGTGCTTTGGGGCGGAAATCTCAGACATCGCTTTGATTTTCATATGGACGCTATGGGGTGCAATTGGTGAGAACGAGGTAAGATATTGCAAATACTGTATCAGCTGTAAAGTGATACAAATTTAATATTTATTTTTTTAATACAAAAGTCAAAATTGCTGGGGCGAAATTTGAATTTTTTTGATGCTAGTAGGCCTATTTTTTCTAGGCTTGAAAAACGTTGGTTTGAGCAATAACAATTGACGCAGGGGCGAAAATATGAGATGATATATTTGATTAGATCAAAAAGGAGAGAAATGAATTTGGACGCGGATGGGGATTATGATGCCGATACGAGTGTAAAAAATTTGTTCGCAAATAAGATTTTGAATACAAGGGTATACTTTGCGTAAAACGTGAGTTGTTGCGGGCAAGGTATGCCTTTTTCTGTTTGTTTGCAGGGTGAAAGAAGGAGGAAGAATTGATGTTTATAGGACCAATCATATTACAGCTTATTTTGATTTCGCTGAACGCAGTCTTTGCAGGTGCGGAGATAGCCGTCATTTCCATGAATGATGCAAAGATGAAGCGAATGGCATTGAATGGGGACAAAAGGGCCAAAAGGCTACTTTCCTTAACGGAACAGCCTGCAAGGTTTTTGGCAACAATACAGGTGGCCATTACCTTTGCTGGATTATTGGGCAGTGCTTTTGCCGCAGAGCATTTTGCGGGTGAATTGGCACAGTTCATGCATAACAGAGGGGTTGGTGTTTCATTAAATGTTTTGCATTCTTTTTGTGTGTTAATCATTACCGTAGTTTTGGCTTACTTTAATTTGGTTTTTGGAGAATTGGTGCCAAAGCGTGTGGCAATGAAAAATGCGGAAAAGCTGGCTTTGGGGATGAGCGGAACGCTGAAAATGGTTTCAAAATTATTTGCACCCTTGGTATGGCTGTTGACGGCATCCACCAATGGAATTTTGAAAATGATGGGGATAGATCCCGAGGATGAAGAGGATGTAATATCCGAAGAAGAAATTTTCATGATGCTGGATCAAGGCAGTGAAAAAGGCACCATAGATATAGAGGAAAGCACGTTTATCAGAAACGTGTTTGCTTTTGACGATATTCCTGTTGAGCAGGCGTGTACCCATCGTGTTGATGTGGTGATGCTTGAAATCGGGGAGGATATGGAAACTTGGGAAAAATTAATTTTGGAAAACCGTTTCACTTATTTTCCTGTTTGCGGCGAGGATAGTGACGATATTTTAGGCGTTCTGGATACAAAAACCTATTTCCGCATGAAAGATAAAAGCAGGGAGCGTGTGATGGAGGAGGCGGTTGAAAAACCTTATCTTGTGCCTGAAACCATGAAGGCAGATGTCTTATTGCGAAACATGAGGGCAAATAGAAAGCGTTTTGCCTTGGTTTTAGATGAATACGGCGGTTTAAGCGGTGTCATTACATTGCGTGACCTCATTCATCTGTTAATTGGGGATATACTTGAGGAGATGGAGGAAGAGGAAATTGTAAATATTGGCGAAGATACATGGCGCATTATGGGAACCGCTTCCTTAGAAGAGGTCGGCGAGGAATTGAACATTCCGCTGCCAGTGGAGGAATACGATACTTACGGCGGATTTATTTTTAGCGAGCTTGGGAAAATTCCTGATGATGGAAGCCAATTTACCCTTGAAACATCGGGCATGGAAATTCAGGTTAAAAAAGTGAAAAACCATCGAATTGGTGAAACGATTGTGCGGGTACGCCCAAAGATGAAAGTGGATGAAGGGTAAAGAAACAAGCATAAGGTTGAACAAACCACTGAAGTATGATAAATTATATAGATATAGCAGAAAAAGGAAATATTTTGGGTGCGCTCATTTTGTAAATATTGAATTAGGAGGGGATTTTTTGGAAGAACAAACCGCACAGCTGAAAAAATGGATTCAGGAAAGCGATAACATTGTTTTTTTTGGCGGAGCAGGTGTTTCCACGGAAAGTGGACTGCCCGATTTTCGCAGTGAAAATGGGATTTTTTCCGCAATCAGCGAGTATGGGCATAGACCGGAAACGATACTTAGCCATTCTTTTTTTCAACAAAATCCAGAGGTCTTTTTCAGATATTACAAAAAAACGCTTCTATATCCTGATGCAAAACCCAATGACTGTCATAAGGCATTAGCCAAATTGGAGGCGGACGGAAAGCTAAAGGCTGTTATAACACAAAATATTGATGATTTGCATCAAAAGGCAGGAAGTAAAAATGTTTTGGAGCTGCATGGAACCCTTTATCGCAATTATTGTGTGAAATGCGGGCAGAAATTTCCGCTGGATTATGTAACAAAAGAGGAAGGGATTACACGCTGTAATCTTTGCGGCGGCGTGGTGCGGCCGGATGTTGTTCTTTACGAAGAAGGTTTAAATACAGATACAATCGAAAAATCAGTAGCATTTATTGCCAATGCAGATGTGTTGATTGTTGGTGGAACAAGCTTGAATGTTTATCCTGCGGCAGGTTTGATTGACTATTATCGTGGCAAAAAAATGGTTTTGATTAATAGGACGACAACGCCCTATGACCATAAAGCCTCACTGATTATTACCAAAAGTATTGGTGAAGTATTTGCTGAAATCGTTGATTTTTAGGGGTTTTGTCGAAAGAAGAAAAAAACTTTAAAAAAAAGCTAAATTAGTGCTTGACAATATAGCATAACTTAGATATAATAAATTCTGCGCTGTGAAAGTGCTGTGAACTTTGAAAATAGAATAGCGTTTGAAAAAACACAACCCATAGTCAATTCAGCTAGTGCGCTTTGACCCGAAAGGGAATAGGCAAACGGCTATCCGCAAAAGCGGAAAAGACAAAAAAGAGTTTGTCGGTTTCGAAAAAACCGAAGAATAGCCAGATTGTACTGGTTTAGGAAAAAAACTTTAATTTAAGAGTTTGATCCTGGC
>RZZU01000025.1 GCA_009929735.1 Clostridia bacterium
CACGTCAGACCAATTACTCCCTTATTATAAATTAAAATAAGCGCAAATGTTCAAGCACTAATGATATGCTCTAACACTTACACTTATATGGTACTAAATTATACCCTAGAATTGTATCTTCAACGACCTCTTGGCCCTTAAAGCCTTACTCTTCACCCTGCATTGCATCATAACCGGTTTCACCCGTTCTGATTTTAATGACATCCTCAACATTGTAGATGAAGATTTTTCCGTCACCAATATTGCCTGTGTAAAGTGCCTTTTTCGCTGCTTCTACAACCTTTTCAACAGGAACCTTTGTTACAACTATTTCAACCTGAATCTTAGGAAGTAAGTTGATTTCCACAGGTACACCACGATAGTACTGGTTGCTGCCCTTTTGCAAACCGCATCCGACAACTTGTATTACTGTCATACCTGTAACTTCAATTTCATTCATTGCACTCTTTAATTCCTCAAACTTACTCTGACGTGTAATAATTGTAACCTTTGTAATTTTTGCTTTGGAAGATCCACTATCAATCATGCTATACTGAACAGGAACTGCTTCATTAATAGAAACAAGCTTCTTTTCTTCAATCAACTCATCAGAGGATGCACTGCCAACAAAGCCGCCATAGGAATTTGTTACAGGCATAAAGTCTGCATAACTGCTTGCAAGCCCATGTTCACTGATGTCCAGACCTTCGATTTCCTCTGCAGGAGATACTCTAAGTCCATTTGTTTTCTTAATTACCGTAAAAACAATATACATGGTTACAGCTGTCCATGCGCAAATTGCCAAAATGCCAATCAACTGCAGCTTTAGCTGATGAAAGCCACCACCATAGAATAAACCTTTGGTAATCACATCGCCGTCATAAATATTAAACAACCCTACGGATAAAGTGCCCCAAATACCATTCGCTCCGTGTACTGCAACCGCACCAACAGGATCGTCAATATGTAATTTTAAATCTAAAAATTCAACAACCAAAACTACCAAAAAACCAGCAACAATACCAATGATAATTGCACCAAAAGCATCAACATTTGCACATGGCGCAGTAATTGCTACAAGCCCTGCCAAGGAACCATTTAAAGTCATAGAAACGTCAGGCTTCCCATTTTTAAGCCAAGTGAACATCATCGTAGTCACTGTGGCAAACCCTGCGGCAATTGTTGTTGTGCTGAAAATCTGTGCCAGCTGACCAACTTGCGTAGCAGCCGCACCGTTAAAGCCGTACCAGCCAAACCATAAAATAAATACACCTAATGCGCCTAATGTTAAAGAATGTCCGGGAATTGCACGAACAGAGATTTTTCCGTCTTTCCCCTTGATATACTTTCCGATACGAGGCCCCAACATTTTTGCACCAATCAGTGATGTAACACCGCCAACCATATGGATTGCAGCAGAACCTGCAAAATCGACAAAGCCCATCTGAAACAACCAGCCATTGCTATTCCATACCCAGCCTGCTTCTATCGGATAGATCAGACAGCTAATGACTGCACTGTAAATCAAGTAAGCACTGAATTTCGTTCTTTCTGCCATTGCACCCGATACAATTGTAGCGGCTGTGGCACAGAATACTAAGTTAAAAATAAAGGAAGACCAAGGGAAATTGGCAAAATCCGTAAAAAGATTTAGATTCGGGATGCCAACAAGCCCAAAAAAGGTATCCTCTGCCATCATAAGATTAAATCCAATAAATAAAAATACCACTGTACCAATACAAAAATCCATAAGATTTTTCATGATGATGTTTCCTGCATTTTTAGCTCTGGTAAATCCAGTTTCTACCATTGCAAACCCTGCTTGCATAAAAAACACCAGTACGGCACCCATCAAAAACCAAATACCAAATAAATCCGATGACGCCTGTTCAAACAACGCTAAAGCATCCATACACACTACCTCCTTTTTTATAAACAAAAAAAGGCACTGAGAGATTATTTCTCAGCACCTTTGCTTTACTTTACGCAGTTTAACATCTAAAAAAAAGATTGTCAATAGCAAAATAATATTTTTTTAGTCGAGTTTAATAAAAACAAACACCTTTTTTTGTGCATAATGAACTAGTTTTTATTGTCAAACTTGCAAACATATTTATTTTAATTTTATCATATTTAAACAATTATTATTGGTTTTATCTTGTAAAAAAGTATTTTTTCGCAATATGAAATATTCTGTATGTCCTGCAATCTTCATTTTATCAAAAAAATCCGATAAAAAGTATACATTGTACATTTTTTGCACAATTCTCGAATGCCACGGTATTCATTCACTTTTTTCGTTGCAGTGAAATATAATCCAGTCAATTTTTTCAGACTATTTCAAGATTGTCCTCTTATGTTTTTTATGTTTTCTAAATAAAATACTTGTCCTTTTAAGAATCGCACTGCATTATTTTTTTATTTCTTAAAAAAAAGCATCCTTTTAGGATGCCCAGTCGGTAGACAAAGTTATTTTTCAAACAGCGAAAGGTTTTGGGAAACAAAGCATTTCTTAAAAGCAAGCGCAAGAAGGAACGGTGCCCCTTCGCAAAAGGCTAAGAGTATCAACCCTTTTCGGTTAGCATAGCTCCCCTGTTGTTTTTTGCCTACCTCTTCACAATTATGATTTTGATGAAGGGTGTCGACTTTGCCGACACCCTTCATCATCCTTTGCGTATATCTTTACACATTAAGCCTGTACATCTTCATCGTTCATTCTTCTGTGATATCTATGCTCATTCAAAACAACCTGCGAAATATTCATTGCATGGTCAGAAATACGTTCCAAGTTTGCAAGCACTTCAAGGAAATGAATGCCTGAATTCACGTTGCATTCTGCATTTGAAAGCCTTTCAATATGGCCTGCACGCAATTTCTTCTCCAACTCATCAACCTGATCTTCATATACCGCCGTCTTTGCCGCAGCCGCAATATCATCATTTTCCAAAGCCTTTAAAGCATTATCATAGCTGCAAAGTGCCGCACGAATCATTTCATCCAACTCTTCGATAGCAGTATGAGAAAACGCTAGGTCTTCATGGGTCATTTCCTCAGCTAATTCAGCAATATTTTCCGCATGATCACCTACACGTTCCATATCACTGATGGTATTTAAAAGGGAAGTTACCGTATGGTTTTCTCTATCACTGATTTGCAGCGTACACAGCTTAATCAAATATTCAGAAATACCATCACAAACCCTGTCAACCACACACTCTCTTTGTTTCACTTCTTCAATTATTTCTGGAGAACTATGGTGAAGCGCCTCCAAAGCACAACCAAGATTTTCTCTGGCAATACGCCCCAAACGGATGGTTTCCTTTTTTGCGCCTTCAACCGCAAGGCTAGGTGTATGCAGCATACGCTTATCCAAATGAAGAAGCTGACCTTCATCCCCTGCTGTACTTTCCACCACACCATTGAGCTTCATGGCAACACGAATAATCCACTTTGAGAATGGGAATAATAACAATGTTGTACCAATATTGAAAGCAGTATGAATTGCACTGATTTGTGTCTGAGAAATAATTCCCAAACCAGCCTCAGGGCTGACGGAAGAGAAATAAACCATAGCAATAATACTGAATACAATTGTACCAATAATGTTAAACATTAAATGCATATAGCCTACACACTTTGCATTTTTACCTGCTCCAATGCCGCTTAACAAGGCAGTAACACAAGTACCGATATTCTGCCCCATGATAATGAACACCGCAGCATTAATTGGTACTAAGCCTGTTGCCGCAAGGGAAAGCAAGATACCTTGAGATGCTGAAGAGCTTTGAATAATTGCAGTAACACCTGCACCCACCAAAATACCCAGCATCGGGTTTAGTCCCAATTTGACGAATGCATCCTTGAACACCTGAGAGTCACTCAATGGAGATACGCTGTCAGACATCGTGTGCATACCAATAAATAAGATACCAAAACCGATAATAATGGAAGCTATCTCCCTATGTTTCATTTTCTTACCGGTAATTTGAAGAATAACACCGATCATAACCGCCAACGGCGCCATGGTAACAGGGCTGAACATCTTCGCCCATTCAGAACTGGAAACAAGCCAGCCTGTCACTGTGGTACCGATATTGGCACCCATAATCACGCTCATGGCTTGCGTTAGGTTCATCAATCCGGCGTTTACGAAACCGACAACCATAACCGTTGTTGCCGAAGAGCTTTGAACAATTGCCGTTACTAAGGCACCTAAAGCCACACCCATGATTTTGTTTTGTGTTAAAGCTTCAAGGATAGACTTCATTTTTGCACCGGCTGCATTTTGTAAACCTTGAGCCATATAGTTCATGCCAAAGATAAACATGGCGAGCCCACCAATAAATGGGATGATAATATTTACATATTCCATTTCTTCCTCCATTAAAAAAGCTTCCTAATTTTACGACCGAAAAATAGCCACAGTAATCATAACACACACGTTAAACTACCGCAATCAACTTTTATCTGCTTTTAACATTTTGTGTATTCATATAAAATTTAAGTAAAAAACGTGTCGAATTTTGCCGATATGTTCAGTCCTGATGAGAAAGAATGATTCCACCGCCAGCTACATACTCCCCATCGTACAAAACAAGAGATTGACCAGGTGTAATTGCTCTTTGCGGTTCATCAAAAGTACATTCCAGCATATCCTCACCAACCATTTTAACGGTGCACCAAGCGGTTTTGCTTCCATAACGGATTTTTCCTTGTAACCGCATGCCATCCTCAAATTTTCCCACTGACATATACGCCAGTTCACCCGCATAGAGCTTCGTTTGAAATAATGCTTCATTTTCACATAAAACAACCTGATTGAAATGATAATCTACATTATAAACGTACATCGGTTTTCCAAAGGCAAGTCCAAGACCCTTTCTTTGACCTACGGTATAATGAATAATCCCTTTATGTTTACCAAGCACATTCCCTTCCAAATCAACAAAATCACCGGGTTTTCCATTTTGTCCGCATTGCACTACAATAAAAGAAGCGTAATCTCCATCCGGAATAAAGCAAATATCCTGACTATCGCTTTTTTGAGCGATAAACCCATCAATTTGTTCCGCAATTTTTCTCACTTCGTCTTTTGTATACGCTCCAATCGGCAGTACCATTGCTTCCAACTGCTCCTGCGTCAAACGGTATAACGCATATGTTTGATCCTTTTGAGCTGTCGCTGAATTACGAATTGCATAGCGTCCAGTTATGGGGTGCTTATCTACTTTTGCATAATGCCCCGTAGCAATACGGCTTGCCCCAAGCTCATGTGCCTTTTGCAAAAGCGCCTCGCCTTTGATATATCGATTGCATACCACGCATGGATTTGGTGTAAGCCCCATAAAATAGCGTTCGATAAAATGATCCACAACCTTTTCTTCAAACTCTTGCGTGAAATCCAAAACATAATGTGGAATACCCAGCTTTTCTGAAACCAATCTTGCATCCCGAATTGCCTTTTCTCCATTTTCTCCCGCCCATAAATCCATGGTAACGCCAATGACATCATAGCCCTGCTGTTTAAGTAGATATGCACAAACCGTGCTGTCCACACCGCCGGAAAGCCCTACAATTACCTTTTCACGATTCACTTTTCCGATTCCCCCCTCTTAAACAAATTCCAAAAAACTGCCTTACCGCGCGTTTTCTTTCCTGTTTTAAGAACCTTTTTACATATGAAAAAGTTGCATCCTCGCCGCATTCCCCCAGCATCTGTAAAAAGTGCTCTAATAGCCTTAAGGATTCCTCATGCATAATTTCATGAACCAGTCTGCTTTTTTTATGATATTCCCAAGGACTTCCATCGGTATATTCATCTTTTTGATATGTTTTGCAAGCTGCAATACGGTCCATAAACATTTCAACCACAAAACGCACAGGCATTTTCATTCCGCCAAGCAAACGCTCCTGCGTTCTGCTGTAATCAATCCAGTACTCAAAATGGTGCTTGTTTCTTCCTTTATGATGAAGCCAAGAACTGGAATATCCTTTAGCTTCACGTTCTGCGTTATTTGGACTGCGGTCCCCCTGAAAATATTTCGCCCCCACCAAAAATTCCGTAGGTGAAAACTTGGAAAGATCATGTGTCAGCCCTTGCCAATAAAGCCCCACCTGAAAACAATGCTGTCGAACTAAATGTCTGTGGTGTGTAATCGTTTTCAAGTGTTCTATAACTTTCATTCTCATATCCTCCATATACCGATTTATTGCAAATAATATAATACAGTTCTTACCTTATTTGAAATTTAAAAATATTTATAAATTAAAATAAATGTAAAATATTTATTAAAACTTTGCCAGTAAAAAATGCGTTCCCCCTCCACCAAAAAGCCGTGTATTATGAAAGTCACGGTCTTGATTATGCGTAAAATTTTTTCACAATTTTACGCATAATGGTCGGTGTTTCCAACCACGCCAAAAGGCAGGGGATCACGAAAGTCCGTTAAAAAGCGGCATAGGCCATTGCCCAGCCGCTATTCTCTTTTGCCAAAGCTACAATTATTTTACCAATTTGGAAATGGCTTTAAAGTGAGGGGATTTTGCCCCTCCGGTCAGTTCAAACAGCACCGCCTCGCAAGTTGTTAAAACAGCGCCCTCTGCCTTCATTCTTTCCAATCCAATTTCTTTATCATAAGTCTTTCTGGAGCCAACGCAGTCAGCAACTACAAATACCCGGTAATCCGCCCCCAAAAGGTCAATTACAGTTTGTAAAACGCAAATATGCGCTTCTACGCCACAAATTAAAATCGTTTTCTTCCCTTGGGCTTTTACCCATGCTGCAATTTCCTCACATTCAAAACAGCTGAATGTGTTTTTTTCCAAATACTGAAAGGAAGGAATGACACCTGCAAATGCAGCAACCGTTTCACCCAATCCCCTTGTATATTGCTGGGATACCGCAAAGGGTACGCCAACCTCCGCTAAGCCCTGTACCAAGATTGCTGATTTTTTTACGATTTCTTCATTCTCGCTAATCACAGGAACTAACTTTTCTTGAAAATCAATAAATAATGCCGCTGTATCTTCCGCATAAATTCTCATTTGGTTCTTCCTCCTAAAATCAATAAAGATTCATAAAAAGCTTTATTTTTACTCAAAACAACGGTCAGTAAACACCTTTGTCGTTCATAAAACCCTCATTTTTATATGCATTTTGTACTCAGTTTACTTACACTCGTAAGCAATACTCCAAAATCCATCAAACTTTTCACTTGTATTTTACATGATTTTAGGTTGATTGTCCATTGTCTTATACATATTTTTGCATATGCTTTAACGCACTTTTTTCCAAGCGGCTTACCTGTGCCTGACTTATGCCAATTTCTGTGCTTACCTCTGTTTGCGTCTTTCCCTCAAAAAATCTTAAAGAAACAATTCTTTTCTCACGATCTGTAAGATGGTGCATTGCTTCGCTCAGTGACAAATTCTCAAGCCATAGCTTGTCTCCATTTTTTTCATCGCTCACCTGATCCATGACAAACAGTGTGTCCCCTCCGTCATGATAAACAGGCTCATACAAAGAAACTGGATCTTGAATTGCATCCATTGCAGTGACAACGCTTTCTCTGGACATCCCCATCTCCCTAGCAATTTCTTCAATAGACGGCTCTTTTTCCCGTTCGGCCATTAAGCGTTCCTTTGCTTGCAAAGCCTTATATGCTGTATCCCTCAGAGAGCGGCTTACCCGAATAGAATTATTATCACGAAGATACCTTCTGATCTCCCCGATAATCATAGGGCAGCAATACGTTGATGGCATTACCTGCATATTAATATCAAAATTGTCAATGGCTTTGATTAACCCAACCACGCCAACTTGAAATAAATCATCCATATTTTCATTTCTGTTTTCAAATCGTTTTATAATGCTCAAAACTAACCTTAAATTCCCTTCAATCAATTTTTCTCTGGCTGATTCATCGCCTTCTCGAAATTTTATAAAAAGTTCTCGTGCCTCCTTACCGCTTAAAATAGGTAAATTTGAAGTGTTAATACCGCTGATTTCTACCTTGCCATAATATCCCATTATGCCCACTCCTATCAAGCAATTTGGCAGCAGAAATGGCAAAACCATTTCATTTGAAGATATTAAGAATCTCCCCCTGAATGCGGCAATTTATACCTTGCAAATATCGTCATTTTCTTTTCAAATTTCCGAAGCAGTGTGTTTTGATACAGAAATTCCCTTTCTTATCGCAACGCTGCATTTATAATTTAGAAAACTCATTTCAATTTATTATGTCAAAACTGCAAGCTCTACTATGTAATAAATACAAAAATAATATCTCCATTTTCTAAAATAAAAAAAGAGTTGCTCTCTTGAGCAACTCCTGTTTTATTTATATACAACAATACAATCTCTTTTATGAAATAAATCAATGTTTTCATATATTTCCCTTTTTAACAGAAAAAATGCATTCTATTTAATGACCACACCTTTTTCCGAACACCTCAAAACAAAAAAACTTTCATATTACCCTTTTTTCATTCTTAAAGCGTTTCAACAACCGCACAAACACATCCTTGTTGCTCCTCCATTTGCATATTGTGCACCGCAACTTTAGCCCACCGAAAGCTAGCATCCTTACAAATCAGACGATATCTCTCGCTTTGCATCTCATTTTCACCCTTCAAAAGATGTTTTAAGTTCTCTTCTGCGTCCACTCTGTCCTCTGCATGAAGTAACAAAAGAAAATCTTTCGCAAAAAGCTCTCTAAATTCATTTTTCGTATACCCAAACATCTCTGTCATACGATTATTGTTATATAGGATTTGTATTTTTTCTGCCACGTCAAGCAGCATAACCCCAGAAGACATACGATTCACAGCCGCAGTAAGGCATTGAAGCATTCTCTCATTCACAAGAGCCTGTTGCTTGCTTTGCGTAATGTTTTCAATGGCTACATAAAAAAAGTGTTTCCTTGCACTCGTCACAAGAATTCTTGCTCTCAGCTTAAACCATCTATATTCTACGTTTTGTTTTTTTGGTTTTCTCATGGCTTCGCAGCAAGTTTCATTACCTGTTTCTAAAGCCTCATCCAGCATGGCAACAACCAATTTTTTATTTTCCCCTTCGTAATAATCAAAAACACTTTGTCCCTCTTCCATATATTCCGTTCTTGTGGTTCCTATTTCAGCTAAAAACTGGTCATTTATTCTTAGCGCAATCAAGGACTTATTTCTGTCATCATACTCCACAACAGCAGCTCCACCCACAAAGCAATTAAACAACAGTGTGGACTGAACAGAAAAACTCAATAAATCAACGGAGCCCTCAAAACTTTCCACAAAGCTATCCTTCAAAATGGAAGTTGTATTTGCATCCACTAAGAGCCTTTCAAAATCCCCAATCTCCATGGGTTTGGAAAAAAAATAACCCTGCATAAGCAAACATCCGATGCTTCTTAAAAAATCCGCTTGCTCCTTGGTTTCCACTCCCTCAGCAAGCACTGGAAGCCTTAGTGCGGTTGCCATGCGAACAACAGCATTTAAAATATTTCCGCTTCTTTCGTTTGCATAGTCGTGCCCGAGAAATCTCATGTCAAGCTTCAAAATATCCACCGGAACATTTTGAAGCATATTCAAAGAAGAATATCCACTCCCAAAATCGTCCATATGTACTTCCAAGCCATGATTTCTTAGAAGATTAACTGTATTCACCAGTTGCTCCGCATTTTGCGTATAGGCACTTTCTGTTATTTCTAAATGCAATAATGTTGGGTCCAAATCGTATTTTTGAAGTAGCGCAACAATCGTTCCTAATAAATGTGGGTTGTAAATATCCCTGCGGGAAACATTTACAGAAATCGGAACCAAAGGCATCCCTCTATCCTGCCACTTTTTCAATAAAATACAAACCTGCTCCCAAATATTTTCATCCAATCTGGAGATAAAACCATTTCGTTCAAATAATGGTATAAACTGATTGGGCAAAAGAGTGCCTTTCCTAGGATGCTGCCAGCGAGCCAACGCCTCTGCGCCTATCAGCTTGCCAGTTTCATAATTATATTGAGGCTGTAAATATGTAGTGAATTGTCCATCCCGCAAAGCAAACTCCATTTCGTTTACAATTTCCTGCTGCTCCATCAGAATCTCTCGCATAGAATCGTCAAACCATGCGTAGCGCTTCCCATAGCTCTCTTTGATGGATCGCAATGCAAGCAGTGCCCGATCACACATTAAAGCAACATCAAGCGTAGGATCGTTAATCATATAAAGTCCTACACGAGGTGTATACTCAAAATCCAATGTTTTTAGCTGCTCCATATACTCATTAATAATTTTTGTGATTGCCTCCGGCTCAAACCCGTCTGCCTCTTGACAGCATACAAAATGGTCTGCATCATATCTCGCATAGATCTTGATCGCTGTGTTTTTTTCTTCGTATATCCGAAAAAAATCCCCAATTTTCGTTAAATATGCATCCCCCGCCTCTGTGCCAAACCAATCATTATACACCTTGAAATTATCAATGTCCCAGCGAATTAAAACAAACTTTTTATGGGGATATTTTTGGAGCATCTTCGATGTATACCGATGAAACGCATTTTTATTATACAATCCCGACTTTTCATCAGTATCCATAAGCCTCAGCTCCAGCTTGATAGCCCTGTTTTGTTCTGCCAGTTTTTCTGAGTCCTTACGTGCCATAATATTTTTAATACGGTGAAGAATAATTTGAGGGCTGAATGGTTTTGTCATAACATCAGTAGCCCCACAAGTCAACGCTCTTATTTGAACATCTTCTTCATTGTTCGCCGTTGTCACAACAATTGGAATAGAACGCAAATATTCATCCTGTTGCATGGCCTCCAGCACGCCAAATCCATCCAGCTTCGGCATCATAATATCTAATATCAGAACTGCTACATCCGCAAGCTCATGTAATTTCTCAAGTGCCTCCAGCCCGTTCTTCGCCTCTTCCACATAATACTCCGTGCTAAATATTTTTTTTAATAGCAGCCTATTTGGCTCCGCATCATCCGCAATTAGAATTGTTTTCTTGCTCATATCGATATTCATACTCCATCATTTCTCCTTTGCGTCAATAATGCCTTTCATAACTGCATAATACGCCTCCTGCATTTCATTAAAAAGATGAATTACCTCATCTTCATCCATAACTTCACATTTGCGAAGATGCTCCCCTAATGCGCCTGCAGTGTGATAAAACGTAATCATATCCGTATTTCCCGCAATCCCCTTAAGCGTATGCACACTTTCATATAAGCCCTTAAAATTCCCTTTTTCTAGAGCATTTTTTCCCTGTACAAAGGTATCATCCGTCAAAAAAGTGATTAATATACTTTCATATAACTGCCTGTCACCAAGAAAACGATCCACACCATGCTCAAAATCAATTCCCGCACGCTTTAAAACTTCGCTGTTCATTTCACTTACCCCCTTCATTGTATTTCTCATCTCATAAAAAACGATAATGATTCGCCATTTCAGTTGAGCAAAAATATAGCTCTTCATTTTCTGAAAAACATATTTACAATATCCACAATCAAAAAAATTCCAAACTGTATGCTTTTGGGCTTAAATAATTCGGGGTGTTTCATTCAAATGAAAAAGAAAGGAGTTGGCTAAATCTAACTATTTATTACAATTATAAAATTTATTTAATATCTTATTATAACAAAATTGCCCAGTATTATCTACAAATTATTACATCCTTTTGTTTCATAATATATTTTTTAGAAAATAATTTGAAAAAATCATTCTTCCTCTTGGCTCTATCGCCAAAACTTCTAAAAAAGCACTAATCTAACAAAAAGTACGCAAATTGATAAAAAATTTCTATTTTCAAGGATAAAATGTTTTAATAAGGAGGCTATTGCGAGGCTTTTTTATACCGCTAAGCCAAACATTTAACAATTAGCTGTGCGCACGGAATGAACCAGTGTTGTCCTGACTATACTTATTTTTCTTATCCTGTTAATTCTTTTAAAACAGTTCGCACATTTTAGATTCTTTTATTTCTACAACTCATGGCACCACAAAAACCGCCAAGCACTTTTTCTTAATGGGACCTCTATAATCATACCTCTGCATTCACTAATTTCGGCAAATTTCATATTCTATAGTAAAGATCGAGTACAAGTATTTACATAAAAAAAGAAAGGAGGGTATATGATGAACGGAGGGTGTATTACAAACGAGCAAACACAGGCGGACGGCAGAAGACAAATATGCTGCTGTTGCTGCTGTAGATGTTGCTGCTGTAGATGTTGCTGCTGTAGATGTTGCTGCTACTGCAGATGCTGTAGATGTTGCTGCTGGTGTAGGCGGCGCAGAGGGACTCCTGATATGTTGGCTGAAATTACAGACCCGACAGAACTGGCTGGAATTTTACAAGAGCAAAAACCATTTGAAGCTGAAGATTGTTCCAATGCCACAAATTTTGCAAGCAACAATTGTTTCTGTGGCTAACGCTTCTTTTAACGAATAAGAACTGTCATCGTTAGATGCCAGTTCTTATTCTGAAAAAACAGTTTACAGACAAAAATTTTGAAAATAGTATATGCACTACTTATCTTTCTTTCAATTGGAAAAGCACTTTTTGTCCTCCGATTGATATAATGTGAGTATGAATCCATAAGGAGGTCATTTCCATGCGCCCTATCGTTTCTTTAGAGGATGTCAGCCTTAGATATCACAGCATGAATGGCGAAACGTTAGCCATTTCTAATTTATGTCTTTCCGTTCTCCCAGGAGAATTTCTCAGTATCGTTGGCCCCAGTGGATGCGGGAAATCCTCCCTGCTTTCTATGCTGGCAGGACTGATTACACCTTCCGAAGGTATTATCTCTGTAACCGGAGAAATTGGATATATGCTTCAAAAGGATTACCTGTTGGAATGGCGTACCATTCGCAGCAATGCTCTTTTGGGCTTGGAAATACAAAACAAACTTACACCCGAGAATATCGCCTATGTGGAAACTTTGCTGAATCAATATGGGCTTGGCGATTTTAAAGAACATTATCCCTATCAGCTTTCCGGCGGAATGCGACAGAGGGTTGCTTTAATTCGTACATTGGCTATACGCCCTGATATACTCCTTTTAGATGAACCATTTTCCGCCTTGGATTATCAAACACGCCTTTCCGTTTCAGATGAAATTGGAACAATCATACGCAAAGAAGGTAAAACCGCAATTTTAGTCAGCCATGACATTTCTGAAGCAATCAGCTTAGCTGACAGAGTTGTAGTTCTTTCTGCCCGACCGGCGCAAGTGAAAAAAATATATGATATTAAGCTTTCCATTGATCAATATAGCCCCATAAAAGCACGAGAAGCACCAGAATTCCGAGAATATTTCAATGCAATTTGGAAGGAGCTGGATGTTCATGTGGCATAAAAAAGCTGCAAAAGTAGTATCTAAGGAACAGGCAGCATTCTTAAACCGTTTACGCAGAAGAAAAACGGCTGTACATGGGATACAATGGGTACTCCTCATTGGATTTTTTCTCCTATGGGAAATAGCTGCCCGATTGGGCTGGATTGATCCATTTATTTTCAGTCAGCCAAGCAGGATGCTGCACGCAGGCATCCTAATGGGAAAAGATGGATCCCTATGGACACACATCGGCACAACGCTTTGGGAAACGGTTGCTGGTTTTGTATTAGGAACGCTCATTGGCACATTAACTGCAATTTTATTGTGGTGGAACCGCTTTATTTCGGATGTTGCAGAACCATACTTGGTTGTGCTGAATTCTCTGCCAAAAACAGCCCTTGCCCCAATTATTATTGTTTGGCTGGGTAATAATCAAACTTCCATTATTGCCGTTGCATTGTTAACCTCTGTTATTGTTACAGTAATGAGTGTTTTGAACGGTTTTTTACAGGTTGATGGTGAAAAAATAAAGCTGATTCAGATTTTCGGCGGAACGAAGGCACAGGTTTTGAAAAAAGTTGTTTTTCCTGCCAATATTCCCTGTATCATAAACGCCCTGAAAATCAACGTCGGGTTATCCTTTGTCGGTGTTATCGTCGGGGAATTTTTGGTTGCCCAATCAGGCTTAGGTTTCTTAATTGTTTATGGTAGTCAGATATTTAAACTAGACTGGGTAATGTTAAGTGTCATTATCCTTGCCATCATGGCGGCACTCATGTATGAAGGTATTGCTTTGCTTGAAAAAATATGCCTGAAATGGCAGCAGTAACAAAACCTCCTTTGTATGTTATGTGATTCAAAAATCAAGCATATAAAGGAGGTTTCTAAAATATGATTATAGCAATTTATATTTTTCTTGCTTCGTTGATCCGATTTACAAATTCTGTATATTCCTCAACTTATTTATTTCACGTAAGCCTTTTTCTTTCCCAACAAAATCATCAGCCTATCAAGCAAATGCTTCATATACAGCACAAATCGCCGCTTCCATTTCATTTTCCGAAACGCCTACCCACGTACTCAACTCACCACTGCCTTGGTTAATCATTACAACCTCTATCCCTTGTCGTTGCAATGCCTCATAGATACGGTTGACTGTCCTACGATTATGGACGATGCCGTATCCAACCAAAACAATACCGGCAATTTCATGCTGAATGGTCAGAGTGTACTGCATTTCCAATTCCTCAATTTCCTCAGCAAATTTATCGAATACCTTTCTAAGCTGTTGCGTTTCCACCATCAGGCAAACGTAATTTTTGCCCGACGGAAGATATTGAAATGTCAATCCCGAATTTTGGGCAGCCTTCAGCACCCCTTGCACAAAAATACTTGAACGGTCAGACTGCTCTTTTTCCACCACCACAAGACTGAAGCCTTTTTTCCCCGAAACCCCTGCAAAAATAGCAAAATCCCCTCTTAACACAGCGTTGCAAGTAATCATAGTTCCGGGGTGCTCAGGCAGATTGGTGTTGCGGATATTGGTAGGGATCCCTGCACGGCTTACAGGAAACACACAGTCTTCATGTAGCACCGTCGCACCGGCACAGCAAAGCTCGTGCATTTCATGGTAAGTAATATGGCTGATTGGGCGAGGATTGCTGACAATACGGGGGTCTGCCATCAAAAAACCTGAAACGTCAGTCCAGTTTTCATACAGCTCCGCCTGTGCGGCACGAGCCACAATGGCACCGGTAATGTCGCTGCCCCCACGAGAAAAAGCGCGGATACTCCCATCAGGATTACTTCCATAAAAACCTGGTATCACTGCATTTTCTATCATTTTCAGCCTTTGACTCATCACTATGTTTGTTTTTTCGGCATCAAAAACGCCCTTTTCATCAAAAAAAACAACCTCAGCCGCATCCAGAAATTCATATCCCAAATAATCTGCCAATAGTAGTCCATTGAGATATTCTCCACGGCTGGCACAGTAGTCCGCTGAAGCTCCAGCCTCAATTTGGCTGTAGACTTCTTCAAAATACGGCGCAAGCTCCAACGATAAATTCAACCCGTTTGCAATGCCATAATACCGTTGTCTAATTTCGTCAAATGCTTTTTGAAAGGATTTTCCTTCTTCTCGCTCCTTATGACAAAGATAAAGTAAATCAGTCACCTTTTCATCTTGATTGAACCGCCGTCCCGGTGCACTGGGGATAATGAATGTTCGTCGGCTGTCTGCTAAAATAATATTCCTTACCTTTTGAAACTGTGCTGCATCTGCAAGCGAGCTGCCACCGAATTTTGCTGCAATCATCGTATTCCCCCTCACCAAACAACAGAACGGTCAAAAAACTCTGTCCCATCTGTATCCTACATAAAATGCTTCAAGTCAATCCTATTTTATAAAATCCTTCTGACTATTATTTAGGACGAACTGTGTTTATGTCCCTTTATCCTTGGCGCAGCAATGCCCCAATGGATGATATTTTACAGGCATCCTCGCCAAAAAAGATGGGGCATCCATAATTCATAAAACAAATAAATTTCAGGAAAGACGATCCTTAAAATCCTTATAGCCAAATTTGCGAATTACCTTGATCTCACCATTTTCTTGGAGCAAAGTAATTTCAGGCAGACACATTCCGTTAAAGGTATTATTTTTCACCATGGAGTAAATTGCCATATCCTCAAAAATAAGCTTGTCCCCAACCGAAAGAGGCTGTTCAAAAGAATAATCACCAATGACATCACCAGCAAGGCAGGTCGCCCCTGCCAAGCGATAGGTGTAAGGTTTTTCCTTCGGCTCACCGCTCTGGTGCAAAGGTGGGCGATATGGCATTTCAATCACATCGGGCATATGGCAGGCAGCAGAAGCATCCAATAGAGCAATATTAATGCCATTATGCACAATATCCTGCACCGAAGCTACCAGATAACCTGCATTCAGTGCCACCGCTTCCCCAGGCTCCAAATACACCTCAACTTGGTATTTTTCTTTAAACCGCTGAATGCAGTTTACTAATGCTTCCTTATTATAATCCTCACGGGTAATATGATGACCTCCGCCAAAATTCACCCATTTCATGCGAGGCAAAAATGCGCCAAACTTTTCCTCCACTGCCGCCAGTGTTTCAATCAGCGCATCGCTGTTTTGTTCACAAAGGGTATGAAAATGCAAGCCCTCAATTCCCTCTAACTGCTCAGGCTGAAAATTCTCTCTTGTTACGCCAAGGCGGGAACCCTCTGCACAGGGATCATAAATGCCATGCTCCTGTGTGGAATGCTGGGGATTGATACGGATACCGCAGCTTCTTCGGGCTGCAAGTGCCTTATCCTTGTATTTCTGCCACTGAGCAAAGGAATTAAAGGTGATATGATCGCAAATTTTTACAACCTCGTCAAATTCCTTCTCCATATAAGCCGCTGAAAAAATATGGGTTTCCTTTCCCATCTCCTCAAAACCAAGCTTTGCCTCAAACAGGCCACTGGCAGTTGTACCATTAAGATAGCGTCCAATCAAAGGGTAAACCGCAAACATAGAAAACGCCTTTTGTGCCAGCAAAATTTTACAGCCAGCACGTTCAGCAATGTCCCTCAAAATAACAAGATTTTGAATCAAGCGTTTTTCATCTACCACATAGCAAGGTGTTTCCACCGAATATAACGCCCTATCCATTAGTCCACCAATGTTGGGTTGAAATCTTCCACCCAAGGCAAGCCCCATTTATTCAATGCCTCCATGAATGGATCGGGATCAAATTCTTCCATATTCCAAACACCGGGCTTATTCCATCCCCCATTCATCACAAGCATTGCCCCAATCATAGCAGGCACCCCAGTGGTATAAGAAATCGCCTGACTTCCTACCTCTTGATAGCACTCCTGATGGTCGCAAACATTATATACATAGTAGGTTTTTTCCTTGCCATCCTTCATTCCTTGGAAAATGCAGCCAATATTTGTTTTACCTACGGTACGAGGGCCAAGGCTTGCAGGGTCGGGCAATACAGCTTTCAAAAATTGCAACGGCACAATCTTCTTTCCTTCAAATTCAATTGGCTCAATAGAGGTCATTCCCACATTTTCCAAGCACTTCAAATGAGTCAGGTAGCTCTGACCGAAGGTCATGAAGAAACGGATACGCTTGATGCCCTTTATATTTAAACCAAGGCTTTCCAACTCTTCATGGTGCAGCAAATACATATCTTTTTTGCCAACCTCGGCAAAATCATATTCACGTTTGATTTCCATAGGTTCTGTTTCTATCCATTCACCATTTTCCCAATAGCTGCCGTTTGCAGTCACTTCTCTGATGTTGATTTCAGGGTTAAAGTTGGTTGCAAAAGGATAGCCATGGTCGCCCCCGTTGCAGTCAAGAATATCGATATAATTGATCTCATCGAAATGATGCTTTTGTGCATAAGCGGAGAAAACACCGGTAACGCCCGGATCAAAGCCGCTTCCTAACAGTGCGCAAATACCTGCTTCCTTGAATTTTTCACGATAAGCCCACTGCCATTTGTACTCAAATTTTGCGGTATCCAAAGGCTCATAATTTGCGGTATCCACATAATGTGTTTTTGTAGCCAAGCAAGCCTCCATAATGGTTAAATCCTGATAAGGCAAGGCAAGGTTCAATACGACGTCGGGCTGAAATGCATTGATCAGCACTACCAGCTCATCAACATTATCCGCATCCACCTGTGCCGTTTGGATTTTTGTTTTGGTCGTTCCCTCAAGCTTTGCCTTTAATGCATCACATTTTGATTTTGTGCGGCTGGCAATCATAATTTCCTCAAAAACCTCGCTGTTTTGGCAACATTTTGTGATTGCAACGCCTGCAACACCGCCACATCCAATAATCATACATTTTCCCATTTTATTTTCTCCTTTACTTTGTAATTTGCAATAATATTTCTCTTGTGATTTTACAGGCAACAGCAGTAGAACTGCCGCTTTGGTCGTAGTGTGGTGAAAGCTCGTTAATGTCACAGCCCACAATATTGAGCTGATTCAACTGCAAAACGGCTCCCAACAGTTCTTTAAAGGTGATTCCTCCGGCTTCGGGTGTTCCTGTGCCACAAAAAACAGAAGGATCCAATACATCAAGATCAAGCGTAACATACACCGGCTTGCCTTTTAATTGGGCTATCGTTTCAGAAAAACCCTGTAGGTCAAATTTATGCAGGTTGGTATGCCTATCCGCAAATGCAAATTCATATTTTTCACCGCTGCGAATGCCGAATTGATGGATTCTTCCATCTCCCACCAAATTCCACACCTGACGAATCACGGTGGAGTGAGAAAGCCGCTCTCCCAAATAATCCGTGCGCAAATCTGTATGTGCATCAAAGTGGAGAATATGCACATCGGGATAACGCTCCACTATGGCACGCACTGCGCCAAGCGTAACCAAATGCTCGCCCCCAAGCATGACAAAACGTTTTCCATCGGCAAGGATTTGCGCCGCATAGTTCTCGGTCATTTCCAGCACCTTTTCGGTATTGCCAAAGGGAAGCTCCAAATCTCCTCCATCAAATATTTCATAATCCGCAAGGTCACACTCACAGTAAGGGGAGTATGTTTCTATCCCAAAGGATTCATTGCGAATTGCCGAAGGGCCAAAGCGTGTACCTGGACGAAAGGAAGTGGTTCCGTCAAAGGGTACGCCAAACAGCACAACCTTGGCAGCTTCATAATCGGCATCACACGCCAGAAAAGTTTGTATGTTTTTATTCATCCCTCAGCATCTCCTTTACATAAGTCGGTAAGCCAAACGCTCCTTGATGCAAATCGGTATTGTAATAAAGGGTTTTTATACCCAATTCATTCCATTTTTCAGCTTTCAAATCCTTTAAGGGGTGCAAAGTTTTGGAGGCAAACCCAAACAGCCAATGCCCCGAAGGATATGTTGGGATATGTGCCTGATACACATAGCTCATGGGGATAGCGTGAGAAATACGCCGATGGGCGGACTTCATCGCCTTGGCATCCTCCTTATAAAAAGGACTTTCATGCTGATTGATGAGTATCCCCTTTTCATTCAGCGCACGGCAGCAGTTCCCATAAAACTCTTTGGTAAACAGCACCTCTCCCGGACCGAAGGGGTCTGTGGAATCCACAATAATCAGGTCATATCCCTTCTCTGTGTGGCGCACAAATTTCAGCCCATCTTGAAAATGCAAACAGATGCGAGGGTCATCAAAGCCGCAAGCCGTTTGAGGCAGATATTCCTTGCAAACCGCAACAACACGTTCATCGATTTCCACCACGTCAATATGCTCAATTCCCTGATATTTTGCAAGCTCCCTTGCCACGCCGCCATCTCCTGCACCAATCACCAGTACTGTTTTGATATTTGGATTTACCGCCATTGCAGGATGCGTAATCATCTCATGATAAATAAATTCATCCCGCTCAGTCAGCATCATAATCCCATCCAATGTTAAAAATCGTCCAAATTCAGCAGATTCAAACACTGATATTTTTTGATAATTGCTCTTTTCATTGTGAAGCTGTCGAGAAACCTTTAACGAAAACCGCACATTTGGCGTATGGTATTCACTGTACCACAAATCGTCCATTTCATTCTCCTCTCCATACATTCAGCCTACTGATGTCCATGCTTTCGGGCCCTGTAATGACACAACCCTTTTCTTTTGCATATTGAATGTATGCAATAATTTCCCGGGTAATACGCTCACCTGGCGCAAGAATGGGAATTCCCGGTGGATAGCACATGACAAACTCGGTACACACTCTACCTCCGCACTCCGCCAAGGGAAGGCTTGTTTTTTCTGCATAAAAAGCTTCCTGTGGTGAAATCACAACGGTTGGGCTGATATATTCCGTTTCCAGCATGTTTTCGTTGTCCTTTTTATAAATGCGCCGTATTTCCGAAAGCGCACTAATCAGCCGCTCAATATTTTTATTTTTATCGCCCACTGAAATATAGGCAAGAAAATTTCCTAAATCTCCGAATTCTATCTGAATGTCATATTCGTCACGAAGTAAATCATACACCTCAATCCCCGCAAGCCCCAAACCAAACGTGTTTACCGAAAGCTTGGTCGTATCAAAATCAAACACGCTGTCGCCGTTAATCAGCTCCTTGGAATACGCATAATAATCGCCGATGGCGTTGATTTCATCCCTTGCATATTGGGCAAAATTCTTGACTTTTTCAAAGGTTTCCTCCCCCCATAGCGCAAGATTGCGTCTTGAAATATCCAAGCTTGAAAGCAGCAAATACGAACCGCTGGTGGTTTGGGTCAGATTGATAATCTTTCGTACATAGTTGGCATTTACCTCACTGCCGCAAAGCAACAGTGAGCTTTGGGTAAGGGAGCCCCCCGATTTGTGCATACTAATCGCTGCCATATCTGCACCAACCGCCATTGCAGATACGGGCATATCCTTGCCAAAGTAAAAATGAGTGCCATGCGCCTCGTCAGCAAGCACGCGCAAACCGTTTTCATGGGCGATTTGGGTGATTTGCTTTAAATCGGAACAAATGCCGTAATAGGTCGGGTTGTTTACTAGAATTGCTTTCGCCAAAGGATGCTCCTCAATGGTACGCCTTACATCATCAACAGACATTCCCAAAGCAATCCCCAGCTTTTTGTTCATCTGCGGATTGATGTAAACAGGCACTGCACCGCAAAGCACTAGTGCATTAATCACGCTTTGATGCACATTTCTGGGTAGTATTATTTCATCACCACTTTTTACACTGGCAAGTATCATCGCCTGCACCGCAGAAGTTGTGCCGCCTACCATAAAAAATGCGTGTGCCGCACCGAATGCCTCAGCCGCAAGCTCCTCCGCCTCTTTAATGACGCTCACAGGATGGCAAAGATTGTCCAAGGGCTTCATCGAATTTACATCCACTGACAGGCATTTTTCACCCAAAAATTCAGTGAGCTGTGGATTTCCCTTTCCGTGCTTATGCCCCGGCACGTCAAAGGGCACCAATCGTTCGTATCGCATCCGCTCCAACGCTTCCATTAATGGCATTTTGCTTTGATCCTTCAAGGCTTCACCTCCTGAAAAATGTTCGTTCCACTAAAGATTTCAATCATTTCCTGACGCAATGCGTTTGTAATATTCAAACGGATTTTTGGTGGAATTTCATATACGTCCGAGTTAAACAAATAATTTTGCAGCACCAAATCCTTAATGAGCATTTTCGTATGAAAGATATTGGACTGATAAATATTCACATCAATGGCGTCGTATTTTTGCAGAATATCACTGTCAATATAATCCTGGATTGACGTAATATTGTGGTCTATAAACAGCTTTTGCCCCTCAATATTTCTGGTAAAGCCTCGCACACGGTAGTCCATTGTGATAATGTCAGAATCGAAGCTTCCAATCAAAAAATCCAGGGTGGACAGGGGCGTAATTTCTCCACAGGTTGCAACATCAATATCCACACGGAAGGTTGCAATGGAGGTTTCCGGATGGTATTCCGGATAGGTGTGCACAGTAACGTGGCTTTTATTCAGATGCGCCACAACTGTTTCTCCACTGCGGCTTTTCGCCATATTTTCCTCTGAAATTAAAAAGGTCACACTTGCCCCTTGCGGCTCATAGTCCTGCTTTGAGATGTTTAACACCGTTGCGCCAATCATTTGCGTAAGCTTCATCAAAATTGCCGTCAAACGCTCCGAATTGTACTGCTCATTGATGTATTTAATATAATCCTGCTGTTCTCTTGCCGTTTTGGCATAGCAGATGTCGTAAATATTAAAGCTTAACGATTTTGTGAGATTATTAAAACCGTATAATTTCATTTTTTCAGCCATTTGAATTCCCCCAAACAAAAAAGATGCACCACAGTATACTATGGCACATCTTATAAACCGTTCAAATTAATTTGGTCGCAAACAAAAATCCAGACCTCTACCATTGCAATAGAGCGATTTTCGCCAGTTACCTAATTGTTTTCAGAGTCTATATAGTAAGAACTACTTTTACTACTCTTATTGACCGTTTCACAAGTGTGTACCCTAGTACACTTGGTTATGAAGTAACCAACTGGCAATTGAGTTGCCAACTTATAAAAGTTGCGCTCTTAACGCAATCAATAATGTGAAGAAATGCTTCACAATCGGCAGTTGACCCAGCTGTCCGTATGGCCTTGAGTTTCAAAAAAAGAAACTGGTCAAAAGTGTTCTCGCTATATGCGAATGAAAACAGAATTATTTTAATGCATATCGTTTGGTTTTGTCAAGAGCTTTATCAAAAAAATAATTATTTTGTATTATTTTCTCCTTTTCTTTCAAAACTATTCGTAATTTCATTTCATGGTTTTATGAAAAACGGACAATTTTCCAACACCTTTGCCTTCAACCTTTCACCTTCTAGTACTATTGATTTTTTGAAAGTTGAAACAGCGATTCGCAATTGATCACCGCATGATTCTCATCATCATGTCCTACAACTTTCTTGTTTGCTGGTTTGTATGCTTATTTTGTGTTATAATAAAAAAAATATAACTCATAGTTTATGCTGCGTAAAAAAGGGGATTCAATATGCAATTTAAAGCATTGGAATACTTAGAAGCAATTTATAAATACAAAAACTTTACAAAAGCAGCCGAGGCTCTTTTCGTTTCACAGCCTGCCATTTCTGCCGCAATCCGTAAGTTGGAAGATGAATTTAACGTAAAGCTAATCATAAGAACCCCCAAAAAGGTACTTTTTACTCCAGAAGGGGAAGCCTTCATTGCAAAAATAAGCCCTGTGCTGGAGGAATTTCGTTCCATTGAAACAGATATGCACTCGAAGAATCCTAACAAAAAAAGAACGCTGCGTTTGGGCCTTTCCCCCACAGCACCCCCCGATATTGTTCACCGTATTTATCAGATTTTCCTCCCTTCGCTGGCAGAAAATGAAGAGGTTTTTTTTGATGAAGGCGGTGCTTACTATCATATTGTAAAAATTGCAAACGGCGAGGTTGACGCCGCAATTAACGTAATCCCCGAAAATATTTCTGATTTTCCTGTTGCCGCAATCCCCTTATTTCAACAGGAAATCTGCCTTTTGATACACGAGGACAGCGAATTGGCACAGTATGACAAAATCCCTATACAAATGCTAAATTCTACACCAATTACCAGTCTGGGTGCCTCCTCCTATTTGCCAAAGCGATTGGAAATGGAAGCAGCGAAAAGAAATATTCACCTGAAAGTAGCCTCCAAACATTTGCACCAAACAAGCTATATTGAAGAAATCCTTTTGGGCGGCAGCTCAGGTATCATAAACGTGGACAACAACAACATTCCTCGTGCACTGTATGCGCATAAATCCTTAGTAACAAGACCTTTCCAAGAACCAATGTATCTTGATATGGGAATTTTATATCGAAAAGACTGCCATCTGCAGCCATTAACTCAAAGGATTCTTGACTTTATTCAAGAATCGGCAAAGCTGTCTTTGCAGGGACAATATTCAACTCACCCCACACTAAAACAATAAAAATTTTGGGGAAGCTTTATAAAAAGCTTTAACGGTCAAAGTTTAATAATAAATAAAATTTATGCTATGAAAAATATTATGTATTGTACAATACTACACACTCCTCCTAAAATATAATGAAAGAGATATGTTATTTTCACCAATTCATTTATACTAAGGAGGAAACATTATGTCCCAAATGATGAAATGTGTAATAAAAGAAAAACCTGAGGTTGGTGCTTTGGTTCTTACAGAAAGACCGATTCCCACATATGGTGCCAACGATATTCTCGCAAAAGTGAAAGCAACGGCTGTCTGCGGTACCGACGTACATATTATGGACTGGAACGATTGGTCGCAAAAACGTATTCATCCCCCTACCATTATCGGTCACGAATTCGCTGGTGAAGTCATTGCCGTCGGTGAAAATGTGACGACAATAAAAATCGGTGATTTGATTTCTGCCGAAACCCATATTGTTTGTAATTCCTGTGTGCTGTGCCATAATGGCTACGAGCACGTTTGTGCGAATACAAAAACAATTGGTGTTGCACGAGATGGCTGTTTTGCTGAATATATTGCAATTCCTGCTGAAAATGCAGTTGTATATGATCCTTCCACTCCAGTGGAAATTGTATCCATTATGGAGCCCTTTGGCGTAGCTGTTCATGCCGCAATGGAATTCCCTGTTGCAGGGAAAACCGTTTTGGTTAACGGTTGCGGTCCTATTGGCGTAATGGCGGTTGCCGTTGCAAAAAAATGTGGTGCCGCAAAGGTGTTTGCCGTTGAAATCAACAAACAACGTGCACAACTGGCATTAAAAATGGGTGCAGATGAAGTTCTAAACCCTATGGAAATTGATGTAGTACAGGCAATCAAGGAAAAAACCGCCTATGGCGTTGAAGTAGTCATTGAGTTTACAGGAAATACCCGTGCAATCAAGACTGCCATCGAATGTATGGCTCCCGAAGGAAAAATGGCAGCAGCTGGACTACCTGATGGTTCCGTTGACTTTAATTTCTCGGATTTTGTATACAGCGGCAAAGTCATCAAAGGCATTGCGGGAAGATTGATGTATAAAACTTGGGAGGATGCAAAAGGTCTTATCGCAGGCGGATTAGATCTTTCCCCCATTATCACACATACACTGCCTTTAGAAGAATTTCAAGAAGGTCTTCGCTTGATGAAAAGCGGAGAATGCTGCAAAACAATTTTAATTCCTTAATCACAAGTGCTTCCCCTTACCGTTCAGATAAAATAATTAATTTACAAAAGAAAGATACCCTCAGATTAACTGGGGGTATCTGACTATATATAAGATTATTTTTTATGGAGAAATGGTTTGGAAAACAAATCATTCCCAAAATAAAATCTTTTTGTTCTCTTCCCTTTGGTACCATGCTTCCCAATTATAAATTTGATTTTCCGATAAGCATTGCCTGTTATGAAATGCTATTTTCCAACCCGTCCTCAAACAATTCTTCCTCGCCCTCCCACAAAGGCATACTTACGATTGCTTTAAACAAATCACCATCCACTTTAATGCCAAAGGTGCCACCTTGCGCCTCCGCCAAGCTTTGCGCAATAGAAAGACCCAATCCGGAGCCTTCGCTGGTTCTGGAAGCATCGCCACGCACAAATCTGTCTGTCAGGCGTGTTTCATCAAAGTCAATCGGTGAAGCAGAAATATTTTTCATCACCAAAATACCTCTACCTTCGGCTTGAAAAATATCAATATACACACGAGAATCGGGCAATGAATACTTAACCGCATTGGAAACCAAGTTTTCCAATATTCTCCACAAGTGCCTGCCATCCGCAAAAATATACAAAGCCTCGGGGCAGCATACCTTTACTTCAAGCCCTGCCGCTTCTATCTTTTCTTCCAACTCACCAATTGCCTGCAGCGTAATTTGACGATAATCCACACGCATTTTTGAAACCGTAATATTCCCACTGGAAACCTTGCTGGCTTCAATCAAATCCTCAATCAGCTGTTTCAAACGATAGGATTTATCATGCAGTACTTCAACATATCCCAACGCGGTCTGATTCTCCAGCTTAAGATTTCGCAGCAAATCAACATATGAAATAATAGAGGTTAAGGGCGTTTTCAAATCATGAGAAACATTCGTAATTAATTCTGTTTTCATCCTTTCCCCCTTTACTGCATCCTTAACAGAATTTTTCAAACCATCTTGAATGTTTGCTATATCCTCAGCAAAATTCAAAAAGGAAGGGGAAATTTCCTCCAAATTTAATTTGTATTGTAAATTCCCTTTTGAGGTTTCTCTTGCGGAAATCATAATTCTTTTTAAAGAACGCAGTGCCCTTAAAAACAGAAACATACAAAACCCATTAAAAATAAACAGCCCTATGACGCACAACAGGCAAATTATAATTTTCCCCATTTGTGCGGTAAAAATAATGCTTCCCATAATTGCGCAGTTTCCCAAACCGTAACAAAGCATGACAAAAATCATCCAGCCTCGGAAGGTTTTTCCGGTAAACAATTCTGCCATTCGTCGAATGGTTGCTGAAATCCATGTGTTTTTCAGAAAAATTTTCCCTTTTACCTGCCTTGCGACGGACGTAATATATGAAATAATGGCCGCTATGTTGCAAAAATATATCACAGCTAAAATTGTGGTGAAAATGTATGACCAAAAAATAGCCGGTTCACTCAATATGCTTGCTAGTATAGCCAACCCAAAGACGGAAGAAAACATCATCAGCCCGCAAACCAGCAAAAAATGAACCTCATTGTAAAGTTTATCCACTGCCAGATAAGTGATTTTTCCACCTCTTTCACTTTGCCCTGCAACACGTACTAAATAAACCAAACAAAATAAAATGATAATCGTTGAAACAGAAAAAACGCTGAATAATATAGGCAGCCCTGCCTTGGCAAACGCATATTCCTGCCCTAAATTATAGAATTTATCCCCTAAAGCAAAGGGATCACGAACGCCCGCATATATTTTATAATCGCTGTTCTCCATATATAAATTATTTTGGGTATATGCCATTACACCAATGTTGTCACTGCTAAATCCTGACGAAAGAACAACGGTACGGTCAATATTACTCATCTCACCACGGGTTGTATTGCCTGCAACAACGTTGCCATTGCTATCCTCAATGTAATAAAGGAAATTATTTACCCCGCTTAAATATCGAACACTGCGTTTATAGTCATCCAACTGGTTCTGAATATACATTTTTCGATATAGCGGCAGACGACTTTCCACCAGCTCCTTGTACTCATCAAAGTTCGTCTTAAGCGAATTAGGAATGCTCCCATGAATAATTAATCCATCCAAAGTTTCACTAATAGAGGTATTCCCTGTAATAATGCCGTCTTTGATTCCATAATATCGTTTAAAATCTGTGACCAGTTCCTCCTTGTCAATTAAATTTCCACTTAAAATATTATTTTCGTTGCGATAATAGACCTCAGACAGAATGACCTCATCCAAAGCTTGGGCAAATTCACTTTTAAATTCGTAGGTGTCATAAACAGAATGTGCCTCAATAATATCTCTGCTCCAATGATTTGAAATGTTTGCCGTTACTATACCGCAAAAAAAGCTCGCCATAGCACAAATAAAAAGGAATGTCACGGCGGCTATCTTCCATTTTTTTTGATAGCTTTTAAATTTTTTCAATTTTATATCCAATACCCCACACCACCTTTAAATACCTTGGTTCTTTCGGGTTAATTTCAATTTTTTCTCTAATACGGCGGATGTGCACTGATACTGTATTTTCAGGCGCAAAGGAAAGCTCATTCCAAACCTTTTCATAAATTTGGTCAATCGAAAAAACCTTTCCCGCATTCTCCATCAACAGTTGAAGAATTCCATATTCGGTTGCCGTGAGCTTAATCGGCTCTTCATTTACACGAACCTCTTTTGCATCCTTATCCAATTCAAGCTCACCAATTTTAATGACATTGCTTTTTTCAGCAATACTGCCAAGTGCCGTATAGCGGCGCATTTGACTTTTTACTCGTGCCAAAAGCTCCAGCGGATTAAATGGCTTTGTAATATAATCATCCGCACCGAAATTTAGCCCCAAAATTTTATCTGTATCCTCAGCCTTTGCTGATAAAATAATAATGGGTATATTCAATGTTTCCCTAATTTTTACCGTTGTATTTAAGCCATCCAATTTAGGCATCATAATATCAAGTAAAATCAAGTGAATTTCATTTCCCTCTAAAGCTTTTAACGCCTCCAAGCCATTATAGGCCTTAAGCACCTGATAGCCTTCTTGCTTTAAATAAATCTCTATTGCATCAACAATCGCTTTGTCGTCATCACAAACCAAAATATTAAATTTATCCATCACAAAGTACCCCCTATTTTCGCAAACGGTTACTCTTTTATCATAACAAGATTCTTTTACAAAACAAAACATTCTTCCTTACAGAATTCTTAATTTTCTATTATTTTATCCGAATCAAGCAATAAAAGAAAGATAAACTTTTTTCTTATAATACTAAGAAATAAACATTGACATATTTTGTTTTTTCTTATATACTGAAATACGTTGTGGGTCACTAGCTCAGTTGGTAGAGCACTGGACTTTTAATCCAGGTGTCTCGGGTTCGAGCCCCGAGTGACTCATTTTTTATTATAGAATTCCAAGGACGTCAATCACGTTCTTCAAACAACCGGTATTGCAAGGGTTTATGCTGCGATACCGGTTGTTGCATTTTTTGCAGCATATTTCTAATAAGCCTAAGGAAAGCTTTTCATTATGCTTGTAAAGATATGTATTTTTTGGTATACTATAATTTATAATATTTTGGAGGTGTACCATGGAAAGTCCAACCTTTTCCTTATCAGAACAAGACAAAGTCCTTTTAAATTCATTTGTAACTGTTGCAGAAGGTGTTGCGGAGTTTTGGGGCGACTTTTGTGAAGTGGTGATACATAATCTTGAAAATATGGATCATTCCGTTATGCATATTTTTAACGGACATCTCTCCGGCAGGCAAGTTGGTGCTGCCATTTCTGAAGTTACGCTTTCCTTCCTGAATCGTATGATGGCAGAACCAAACTTAAATCATCTTTATTATTTTGCAAAAAATAAGCGTGGAGAAACCTTCAAATCATCTATTTCAGCTATTGTCGGTGAGAATGGAACCATCATTGGTCTGTTTTGCATTAACTTGTATTTGGCGTCACCCATTTCTGCCTTAATACAATGTATGACACCGGAAGATAACACAAAGCAGGAAAATATCTCAGAAACTTTTGTTGAAAATACAACCGAACTTATGCTTCATGCCTTGGAAGAGGCAAAGAAAACTGTTTACAGCAATCTTTCCATCTCCTCCTCCAATAAAAATAAAGAAATCGTTTCTATCCTTTTTCAAAAAGGAATTTTTAATTTGAAAGATTCTGTTATCACCATTGCGGAACATTTGGGTATTTCTAAAAATACCGTATATATGCATATTCGCAACATGAATAAGTAAATACCTGACCGTATGAAGCATACAAAAAGCAGCTCTTTCTACCAATATAGATGGTAAAAAGGCTGCCTATTTTTATTTGAAACCCTTACAGTTTCAAAACATCTCTTTGAAATTCATTATTTATTATCTGAGCAACGGCAGAATAAAATGCACTGCACCCACAGAAGATACCTTCATAGCCTGCGATTGTTTTAATAAAATGGCTGCCTGTAAAATCCCCCAGGGACAACAAGAAGAACAGCAGTACCAATGAACCAAACACAACTCTTGAGGCCATATTGTGCTTAAAAGTACCAATAAACATACCCAGTGAAAAAACAGCCCATAGTAACAGATAGAAGCCCATAGAAACTTCATCTGCCGCCTGTACACCACCTTGCGGTACCAAAGATGGCAACAGCCAAATTGCAACCAAGGACCACCAAAATGATCCATAGGCAATAAAAGCAGTTGCACCAAAGGTATTCCCCGCTTTAAACTCCATAACGCCAGCGATCAACTGCGCAAAGCCGCCTAGGCAAAGCCCCATACTAATAATGACTGCAGATAGTGGAATAATGCCTGCATTATGTAAGTTCAATAAAATTGTAGTCATTCCAAAGCCTAACAGACCTAGGGGTGCTGGATTCGCAACATTACTTTTGTGGTTACTCATAAAAAATTTCCTCCTAAATATTCACTTTTTCTATCAATTTTCTTAATCCAAACCTTTACCAACCCAAATTCTTAGAATCCAGGCTGTTAAGGAATGGCTTCTTTTGTATCTTAAAGCTGAATGTTATTCTTTTTTAAGGTTTTAATGTCCTCTTTGCTCAATTCAGCCTCTTTCAATAAATCAGGTCGCTTTGCCGCAGTTCGAAGGAGCGACTGTTCCCTACGCCATTTATCTACATTTCCATGGTGACCGCTTAACAATACCTGCGGCACCTCACGCTCCATAAAAACAGGAGGACGGGTATACTGCGGATATTCTAAAAGCCCTTCGGAAAAGCTCTCATTTTCAAAAGAAGCTTCTTTCCCAAGAACACCAGGCATTAAACGAGAAATGGCATCTATCACGGTAATCGCTGCCAGCTCGCCGCCCGTTAACACAAAATCACCCAAAGAAATTTCATCCGTAACAATTTCTTCAATCACACGTTCATCCACGCCCTCGTAATGTCCGCACAAAAAAACAAGGCTTTCTTCCTCAGCCAGTTCCTCCGCCATGCGCTGCGTAAAAGGCTTGCCTTGAGGCGTCATATAAAGAACACGGGCTTTGTCTGCCTTCGGCAAAATGCTTTGATATGCGTCATATATAGGCTGTGGCTGCATCACCATGCCTGCCCCGCCGCCATAAGGATAATCATCCACCTGTAAATGCTTACTGTTTGAAAAATCTCTGATATTAATGGCTTCTACCGAAATTAATTCCTCTCTTTGCGCTCTGCCTAAAATACTATGGGACAGCGTTTCCATAATCATTTCAGGAAATAAGGTCAAAACAAAGAAATTCTTCATTACCTCAGCCCTTCCAAAAGTGATACCGTCATGACTCCCGCTTCCAAATCCACTTTTTTGATACAATCCTTGATCGCTGGAATTAAAAGCTCTTTATCCTCGGGATTTTTTTGCACCGCATATACATCATTTGCGCCTGTGACATAAATTTTCGTCAGTTCTCCCAGCTCTTCTCCATCATCTGTGATAACTTTCAGTCCATATAAATCTCTTGTATAATATTCGTTTTCCTCCAAAGGGATGGCAGCGGATTGAGGAATTAAAATAGTGCCGTTTTTATAAAGCTCCGCCACGTTAATGTCTGTGATTTCTTTTACCGTAAGCAAAACAAACTGCTTATGATATGCCACCTTTTGTATATGAAAGGTTTCCCTCTTTCCACTGATTTCCACAATGACTTCATTTAAACGTTCAAATCTTTCAGGATCCTGCGTGGTAGGAAATACACGCATAGTCCCTCTAATTCCATGGGTACCTGTAATTTTTCCAATTTCAAAATACTGTTCCATACACACCTCAAAATTATAGTTTTCTGTATCATCACCAGAATTAGCTTTAATCAGCCGAAAAAATGCTGTCAGTTCATGAAAGCCAAGGCTTTTTTAAAGGGCGCAGACAAGTCTGCGCCCTAATATTGCCCAAATAGCAAGGCAATTTTTTATTGAATAATTTCAACAATGATTTTTTTATCCTCATGAACGCCGGATGCTTTTACCAATGTACGAATTGCTTTCGCAATTCTTCCTTGCTTACCGATAACCTTCCCCATATCATCCGGGGCAACCTTCAACTCCAGCACCAAGGTGCGCTCATTTTCAGTTTCGCTTACCATAACCTGATCCGGATTATCCACAAGATTTTTTGCAATGACTTCTAATAATTCTTTCATAGTCAAGCCTCCCGCCTTCGGATTATTCGCCGATTACGCCAGCTTTTTTAAGCAGAGCCTTTGCAGTTTCGGAAGGCTGTGCGCCATTAGCAAGCCATTTGTTAGCTGCTTCTCCATCAACTTTTAAAACAATGGGTTCCTTTGTAGGATCGTAGTAACCAATCTCTTCAATAGATTTACCGTTTCTGGATGTTCTGGAATCCGCAACAACGATTCTATAGAAAGGAGCTTTTTTTGCGCCCAATCTTTTCAATCTGATTCTTACTGCCATATCATTTCACCTCCTAAAAATTTTATACTTCATTTATCGGAAAAAAGGAAGTTTCCCTTTCTTGCCTTTTTGCATAGTATTCATCTGCTTCATCATTTTTTTCATTTCTTCAAATTGCTTCAGCAAACGATTTACATCCGCAATGCTCCTGCCGCAGCCACCTGCAATGCGTTTTTTCCTTGGGCCATTCAGCAAGGAAGGGTTTGCCCTTTCCTCTTTGGTCATGGATTGGATAATTGCTTCTACCTTTACCATTTCCTTTGCAGGGTCAACCCCCTGCATTGCCTTTTCCAAATTAAGCCCGTTCATGCCAGGAATCATTCCCATCAAATCTTTCAGCGGACCCATTTTTTTGATCTGCTGCATTTGAGAAAGGAAGTCATCCAAGCTAAACTCATTGGAGCGCATTTTCTTTTGCATCTCCATTGCGTCCTGCTCATCAATACTTTGCTGTACCTTATCAATCAGAGAAAGGACATCGCCCATCCCCAAAATTCTGGAAGCCATGCGGTCAGGGTAAAACGGCTCAAGATCCTCCATTTTTTCACCCATACCGATATATTTAATTGGTTTGTTGGTCACACTTCTGACAGATAGAGCGGCACCGCCTCGGGCATCACCGTCTAGCTTTGTCATAATAATACCATCAACACCCAATTGGCTGTCAAAACTGCCCGCTACTGTTACGGCATCCTGCCCTGTCATAGCGTCTACCACCAAAAGAATTTCCTGTGGCCTTACTGTGGTTTTTATATCCAATAGCTCCTGCATCAGTTCTTCATTAATATGCAAACGACCTGCGGTATCAATTAGAACCACATCATGATGCTGCTCTGCGGCAAATTCCAAAGCTTTTTTTGAAATTTCCACAGGACTGACCTCGGTACCCATTTCAAAAACAGGAATACCATAGTTTTTTCCTACCACCTGTAACTGCTTAATTGCGGCAGGACGGTAAATATCACAGGCAACCAAAAGCGGATTTCTGCCCTGCTTTCTAAGCTGTCCTGCCAATTTGCCGCTGCTGGTGGTTTTACCCGCACCTTGCAGACCTACCATCATATATACTGTCGGCGGACGATTAGAGTAGGTTAATCTGCTCTGCGTACTGCCCATCAGCGAAATTAATTCTTCATTTACTATTTTAATGACCTGTTGACCAGGATTTAACCCTTGCAAAACCTCAACACCAACGGCACGCTCTGTAACCGTTTTTATAAAGTCTTTAACGATCTTAAAGTTTACGTCTGCTTCCAGAAGTGCGATCTTCACTTCTCTCATCGCAGCCTTTACGTCATCTTCCGTCAAAACGCCTTTTCCACGGAGCTGTTTGAATACTTCCTGCAGCTTGGCAGACAGATTTTCAAATGCCATAGATCGCCCTCCTTTCTAGGATAATATCTCATCAGCAATCTGCCTCATGGTAAGAATCGCCTCGGTTGTTCGCTTACTGATTTCTCCTGTTCCGATTTCATCAAGGATACTTTTCATTTTACGCACAGACCTTTGCTGCTGTTGAAAGCGTTCTACCAAACGAAGCTTTTCTTCATATTCTATTAATATTTTTTCTGTACGCTTTAATTGATCCCGCACAGCCTGACGACTGATTGATAATTCTTCTCCGATTTCAGAAAGAGAAAGATCGTTCTGATAATGCAGCTCGAATACCTGCTTTTGCTTTTCCGTCAAAAGCTCGCCGTAAAAATCATAGAGCAAAGTCAGCATTAAAATTTCATCCATCTTTCATTCCCCCTGTAAAGCAAAATTACTTTACAATCACCTGAATTATCATACTAAAAAAAAATCAGGCTGTCAAGTATTTTTCCTTTACAGCCAAAAATTTTTTTTATTTGCATATTACAATATCACAGGACAATTTATTTTCTCAATCGTTGTCTTTTTTTCAGAAACCAAAACAGAGCTGTAACATCCCTGCTCTGAGAAAAAACGCCAGAATCCATCGGGACCCGCACCTGTCAAATAACAAAGCATTGCACTCATGGGGCCGTTATGCGAAACGATGATAACATTTTTCCCCTTATTATCCTTTATGATTCGCTCCAATCCCTCTGTTACCCTTTTATAAAATTCCTCAAAAGCTTCCCCTCCGGGCACGGAGCTTGTTTTCCAGTCCTTTACCCAACGTTTTAACTCTTCTCCATGATTATCCCTTATGTAAGTGCCTTCTTTATCTTCCCAATCGCCAAAAAACAGCTCTCTGAAACAGCTGTCCTTGTGCACTTTAATTTTTTTATCTGCACCTATAATCTCGGCCGTATGTGCTGCACGAAGCAAATCGCTTGCGTAAATTTTATCATAAGGAACTGTATTAAAAAAATTTTTCAATTTGTTTGCCTGCATGATCCCCGCTTCGTTTATATCGCAGTCTGTCCAACCATAAAACATACCACGTAAGTTCCAATCCGTTTCACCATGCCGAACAAGATTAATCTTCATATTTCCATCACCTCGTTTCTATTTTAAGCGAAAGCTACTTATCCTAGCAAGCATTTTAATGTAAAATAATATAAAAGACGGGCACCTTTTTACGATATTCATAAAAAGGCGCCCGCTATCAAAAATAACCGGTTATCTTACTTGTTGATGAAGGATTGACAGTCTGTACACTGATCCATTGTAGGATTTCCTTCATGTGTACCAATCTGAATTGCCTCAAGTGTACAGTAGTTTTTGTTGTTGTGATGATGTCTGCAAGTTTCCACGGTACATTTAATACATTCATTACATTTCTCCATGTTGATTCCCTCCTTTTGTTTTGATTACGATATTATTGTGTCCGTAAAAAAAATAATTATTACTGTATTTATGTGGTCATTTTTAGAAAAAATGGCATTCGTAAAATTCACGAATGCCATTCAAACCTATTCATCAAATACTTTCTTTCTTTTAAATCAATAAGAATTTCATGTTTTTTTCACAACAAATTGTTTGTTAAGCAAATAGGCTTTTACAAAACTTCGCCACAACGCAGAAATACTTTCATAAATTCATATAAAACCTTCTTTTACAATGTTTCCCGCTCTTAGTTTGCTTGAACCAAGGCATTTACTGTGATGAAATCAAAGCTTTCCATTCGTCCGTTTTTTAGCAGTTCATGCGAAAAAATTTTTTTTAATACCATTAGTTTCTTGGATCAGCCTTCATCGCCTCCAGCGTTTTAGCCATTAAATCATCCAGTTCCCAGCCCAGCTGTTCTGCGCCTCTGCGGATTACATCTCTATCACAGCCTGCCGCAAATGCCTTATCCTTAAATTTTTTCTTTATAGATTTCAGCTCCATATCCTGCACACTTTTGGAAGGACGCATTAACGCCGCTGCACCGATTAAACCTGTTAGCTCATCTACGGCAAAAAGAACCTTTTCCATTTCGTGAATCGGCTCAATGTCACAGCAAATTCCGTATCCATGGCTTGCTACCGCGCGAATCAAGCGCTCCTCCAAATCATGCTCCTTCATCAGCTCCTGACATTTTATGCAATGCGCCTCAGGGTACATTTCAAAATCCAAGTCATGCAGTAATCCTACGTTTCCCCAAAAGTCCTCTTCCTCGCCATAGCCAAGCTCTTTCGCAAAATAACGCATTGTGCTTTCAACAATTTCACCATGACGCAAGTGAAAAGGTTCTTTGTTATATAAGGTGAGCAACTCCCAAGCTTCATCTCTTGTTATTTTCTTTGCCATGTGTATTCCTCTTTTCCATCATATGATTTTATATTTTTAAATATTTTACTGCAAAACTGCAAAGCTATCAACCCTTGACTAACAAGTTGCACTTGAAATTGCATATAAAAACAGGTAAAATGACCTTGTTTGAGGATAGAAAAAAGAAAAGGAGAAAATCATGGACGTAACTAGTTTTGGCATTGATCACAATATCCTTCTAAGAGGAATTTATGTATCCAGAAAAGATACCGTGGAAAACGGAGTTTTAACGACTTTTGATGTTCGCATGAAGGAACCTAATCGGGAAATGGTTTTGGATACCTCCGTTATGCACACCATTGAACACTTAATGGCAACCTTCTTTCGCAGCCACCCTCTTTGGGAAGAAAAAACAATTTACATCGGACCCATGGGATGCCGTACCGGTATGTATGCTATTTTTAAGGGGGACTTGGAATCTGCTGATATCGCAGGCATTATGAAAGAATGCTATGATTATATGAGTAGCTTTGAGGGAGAAATTCCTGCTGCAAAAGCAGAAATGTGCGGAAATTATTTAGACCATAACTTGGCAATTACGAAGCTGGAATGCAAAAAATTTGCTGACGAAGTTTTGACTTGTCTAAAAGAAGATAATATGGTTTATCCCCGCCAAAACAGATAATGAAACGCTGATTAATAACATCTTTAAAATCTCCATTACGAATTACTTCTATATTTTGCTGATGTCAGAGTAAAATATGGCGCAGATTATCCCTTTTCATTGCTCCTTTTTCAGGTTTTTTCCTGAAAGAGGAACAATGATACCATGCAGAATTCCTATGTTCGCCCAACTCTGACGCACATAAGAAGATTCACACTAGCAAACAAAATGCGAAAAAGATTCAGATTTTTGGCGGTTCCACTTTGCAGCGGTGCAGCGGATTGATGACTTACGATTCTCTATCTGCTTAGCCCAGTTGATTCCTTGGTAGTTGTCAGCAACTTTGAAACAGGATAGACGGATGTTGGTACGAAGCTCAAATGACATCTTCTACACTAACATCGGAAAGATTAAACCAGTTCTGCATCAGGTATAAAAATACCTACTTTAAGCTTATGATTTTATTCATTGCTGACCAATTTTACTTCATTTTTATTGAAACCCAAACTAAATTCCAGGTGGGTTGCAACAAAAATATATATAGCAACTCCAATCATAACATCAAATGGATATAAAAAAAGCTTGTTACTATCAATGATTAATGGAAGCAGTGCTATAGCCCCAGCTGGAGGAAACCAAACTTTACTTTTAGTAAATATAAACACTGTAGCGACAGTAATCAGGAATCCTGATACCAACAATGATTGTCCCATTTTTATATTTACAATTAAGCATATTAATGCACCAGCCCAGGCTGCTAAAGTAATAATTGTATAAATTTTAAAAGGTATTTTTCTTACTTTACTGTCTTCATAAGTAAGTTCAACAAATGTAACGATTAATGGCGGTGCTATTAAATATATGTTACCTGTGAATACACCTATTAAAAGAAGTACAAAAATCACTATTAATATATATGTGAATCTTTTAGTTTCTATTTTTAAATTCATGATATATTCATGATATATCTCTTTTTCTCTTACTTTGGTAATTTCAAATATAATCTGAACACATATAATAACAACGGACATTATACATACACTTATTGGATAAATTATACTTGTTGTTCCCATTATTATTGGCAGAATGCAGGCAGAAATCATAGGCAGAAAATTGCATCGTGTTAAAATAAGCATAACTGCTGTGGATACAAAACCGATAATAACATTAAAAATTAACGGTGCTGTTAAAAACCTAACAATAAGTACTCCAATAATTGCCGCATATGTCATTAACAGAATCATTTTAATTCTGCTAACCTTCCAGGGTTTCTTATCTAGTATTAATCCCCCAATTACCAGTGCTGCTACTTCAGGAAATATTATTTCTTTCTCACCTGTAAACTCCGAAACTCCTATCATAAGCAAAATTATTATTATCGAAACAAAATACCTTACTTTATTTTTCAAACTTATTCCTCCTGTTTTTATCTTAATTAACTTTCTTCTTCCTCTACTTTCATTTTGCCATATTAAACACCCTTGAAGGTGTAACTTTATTCTTGTTTCTTATTATATCATAGCAAGTAAAAAACGTCTTACCCATTTCTCACCCCACCGAGTCATACAAAAACCTGGTAATAAATTGAAAAGGGTCGGACTGCAAATATTGAAGAATGTGCCAAAGCTAGATAAGGGGGTGCGGACGATTTCTTGGACAGTTTAAGCAGCTAATCCAAGGCTTCGTCGGTACTCTAAGGGACTCAAATTTCCAAGTGATGTTTTAATT
>RZZU01000100.1 GCA_009929735.1 Clostridia bacterium
GGCTGAATTTAATATTACAGACCGTTATGCTCAACAAATCGAGAATGTGATAAATGGGGGGGAGATTGGCGATAAGTTCCCTCTCTTGTCACGTATCCCGAAAGTTGGTGCTGATTTGTTGCAGTCGGTCAATCTAACAGGCTTTCCTGAAGCTAAAGAGCAAGGACAAACAGGTAGCGTGTTAAGCGTAAATGAAGAAACTTATAAAATTCTTACCCCTCGTGGTTTTGGTTTTGGTATTAATCTTTCTGATTCAGGGAATTTAACTGCTGACGGTGTACAAAGTGCATTGAACACAGTACTATATACTTTATATCAAACAATCGAAAGCCATTTAATTTGGGGTGGAGTTCATAGCTCAATCGCTTCAAGTTCAATTGTTGGGGCTGTTAAACAGAAAGCAAGTGCAGATAAATTTTCACAGTCAGGAGATGATGTTCTTCTTGTAAAAGAAAATGATTTCACACCAGTTGTTAATGGAGTAACTAAAATTGAAACTTTGAGTTTTAAGCACTATAATGACGGAGGGGATAACACTTTTGGCAAGGTGCTTATTAACCCTTACAAGGGCATTCTAGCAGGGGATTTAGTACCAGAATTTAAAGTAACTAAAGATGTTCGCCACAATAAAGTGCAAGTATATGGTACTATTTGCGTTTGCGGTGGTTTCCTTAATGACGGTGCTATTAAAGTTTGGAAGTAGTAGGAGGAAAAAATAAATGGCATATACATCAAAAAATGAATTAACCCACGGTCTAGGGTATGGGGTAGTATTCACAGACCTTACAGGGGGAAAAGCAGGCATTCCAATCGCAGGCTTGCGTGCTATTGAAGCAGAGAACAACCAAGAAAACACAAACTTCTATGCAGGGTTTAACGCTCCTTATCGTACAATCGCAGGGTCTAAAAACACACAGATTACAGTTAAATCTTATGATTTACCTGACGAGTTCGCTATTCATGCTTTAGGGTTTGGAATACTTAATATGTTCATGTTTGATGACGTGGCTAGTTACAAACCTTATGGTTTTGCCTATGCTGAACGTTATCGCGACGACGACGGAACAGGATATAAAGCAACATTCTATCCAAGTGTTCAAGCTACAACGCCAAGTGACACGGCTGAAGCGGACGAAGAAAGTCCAACAGGTAAAGAATACGAACACACAGCAACTGTGACAACTAGTAATTTTGAACTTGCTGGAAAAAAACGCTCGGTTATTAAGTTTAAAGTGTCTGACGCAGACCTAACAACTGGAACAAAAGGTCGTGCCTTAGCTTTCAAAAAGTTGTTTACAGACCTTAAACCGCTCACGGCTACTGATATCAAAGAGTAATTTTTAAGGGTGGAGGGCTTGGAATTAATAGTTCCCACTCTTTTATTTTAATTTATAAGGAGATACACAGATGAAGAAAGAAGATTTTAAATTTGATTTTAAAGCATTAGAACGTATGGAAGATAATGGCATTTACTTTGGAGATTTGAACGAACGTGACTATCACAGTTTAGCATTGTTCTTTTGGGCTTGTTCGCCACAATATACACTTGACGAAATTCTTGGGGCTTTAATTGGTGGTTTGTTACCTGTTACTGTTGCCGAACTTATGGAACAA
>RZZU01000004.1 GCA_009929735.1 Clostridia bacterium
CACGTTTTCTGATATAGAACGGCTTTCCTCCTGGGCCATACTTGAAAGCAGCGTAATCATGAATTCGCCTTTAGAGTCAAAGGTCCCGATATCTTCCTTCTGGAAATATACCTCAATCCCGTATTCTTTTAGAAGCCGGATGCATATAAGCGAATCAACGGTATTCCTTGCGAAGCGGGATATGGATTTCGTGATTATCAAATCGAATGCTCCTGCTTTCGCATCGCTCATCATTTTTTGAAATTCTACTCTCATTTTTTGTGAGGTTCCTGTAATGCCTTCGTCAGCATACAATTTTACAAAGATTAAATCGGAGCGTTCTTCCACATATTTCAGGTAATAGTCTCTTTGCGCTTCGATGCTATTTAACTGCTCGTCACTGCTGGTTGAAACTCTGGCATAAATCGCCACACGGCGTTTTTGGTAAAATGGTTCATACAGCTTTTCGACTTTTGGATAGACCTTGATTTTATGTATTATCTTTTTCATTCCATGACCTCAATCCAAAATGCCGATTAAGGGCTTAAGCTCAGCCTGTGCTTTTTTACGGACTGCCTCAGCCTCTTCGGCTTTAAGCAAACCTTCTCTTTGCAGATTAATCAATAACAGTTTTATTAACTGATAATCCATCTCTTTTTCAGTGGAATTCTTATCCATATTCATGACCTCCTTTACAAGACCACTCATATGAATTGCTCAAAAACGCTGAAAAGTCAAGGCTTTGGTTGATAATTTCGATTTTATACCCTCGCTAACGATTGATACCTTCGCTAACGAAAGGAAACCCTCGCTAACGATTTGTCAGGAAGGGTGTTCATTGTATCAATAATATCAGCATTAGCCAAGAAAAGCAACGTTCTTAATTACGCCATCCTCTACATCAAACTCTAGTCTTGCGGCGCAAACTCCTTTAGTATTAAAGTTGTAATGCATTATTTGCCCTCCTTGCACTTAAAAAATACTGTAACAGCATATCATATAAATTGACATAATTCAATCATTATAAATCCCTCTTTCTTCCTATTAAATATAAACAGGGTAGGTGCCATGATTTTCTTTCCTTTTTTATCCGCTTTTTGAAAATCCATACATCAGTCGACTATGAATAGAATTATTGTGAAAAACTGCATAAAAATGGAACAACATCTTTCTATTATAAATGCAATTTTTTTGTATATAATTGCACTTTTTTTTGTTTTTTTCTTTGGAAAATATGAAATATTCCTTGCACAAAGTATTATTTTGAGATACAATAGGCTTTGTAGAATGAAGAAGGAGGTGTTTTAAAATGGCTCACAAAATCGGACCTGAATGTATTGGTTGTGGCGCTTGCGCTGGCGAATGTCCAACAAGCTGCATCGTTGACGCTGGCGGCGTTTTTGAAATCAAAGCTGCTGAATGCATCGATTGCGGTACATGTGTTGGTGCCTGTCCTACAGGTGCAATTAAACCCGAATAATTTTTACTTAAAAAAGTGGGCGAAAGCCCATTTTTTTGTTTTTAAAATTCATTCTAAATTTCGATTTAAAGATTGGTTTTCATACAGTCAAAAATATTTATTTCTCATCTTCCTAAAGCCTGCTACCATAAAACGCATACAAAAACTTTTCGGTTAGTCCCCTTTTCATATCATAAATTCCTTTTGGGAATATGACAATATATTCTGCAATGCAAGCTTTTTACATACCGTTGCCCTATGCTTCAAAAACATAATTAAGTGCTGTATATGATAATTTATAGGAAATTCCAATTTTTGTTTTCACATAAGAATACCACTCAGTTTATAATCCCACATGACCAAGAATTAAATTTCTTATTTTATCTTTTTCTAAAAAAGCTTTCTGTGCAGCTGAATTCTTTCAGCCACAAAAAATCAACCTCTCCCTCCTGCTTTTATTCCTTTGTTTTCAATAAAATGCATTATTATGCATTTTGGCTACTTTTTGGTTTCAAGTCAAAATTCTATAAACAAAGTATTTTGAAAAACTCAATATAAGAATCTGATTTGTATGACCCACTTGATTACAACTAAAAACCCCCTGCAATAAATTGCAGGGGGGTACTCTATTAGGAATCAGCCTAAATTTTCATCTTCTTCATCCGTTTAGCCCTTAATTAAACGGACTTTTTTAAAACTGTTATTGTTTGAGATGACGCCCTTGGCATCTCATCAATAAATTCGGCTTATTATACTAAGCCCTGAGCCATCATAGCCGCAGCTACCTTCTTGAAGCCAGCGATATTAGCACCAGCTACCAAGTCATAACCTAAGCCATATTCTTCAGCTGCTTCTACAGATACAGCATGAATGTTCTTCATAATACCTTTCAACTTTGCATCTACTTCTTCAGCAGACCAGTTGTATCTCATGGAGTTCTGAGCCATTTCCAATGCGGAAACTGCAACACCACCAGCATTAACTGCTTTGGAAGGACCAACAACTAAGCCTTTGCTCTGAATGAATGTCAATGCTTCGTTTGTTGTAGGCATATTTGCAACTTCAATGTAATATTTTGTGCCGTTGCTAATGATTTTCTGTGCTTCGTCCATGTTGATTTCATTCTGTGTTGCACAAGGCATACAAATATCAACTTTAACTTCCCAAGGCTTTGTCTTAGCAACAAATTTGCAGCCAAATTTGTCAGCATAATCCTGAGCACGGTCACGGCCAGAAACTCTCATTTCAACTAAATAATCAATTTTTTCCTGTGTTACAATACCATCAGGATCATATACATAGCCGTCAGGACCGGAAAGTGTTACTACTTTACCGCCTAATTCAGCTACCTTCTGGCAAACACCCCAAGCAACGTTACCGAAACCGGAGATAGCTACTGTCTTGCCCTGCATTGTATCACCCAAGTGAGTCAATACTTCGTTTACATAGTATGTTGCACCAAAGCCTGTAGCTTCGGGTCTGATTAAAGAACCACCAAATTCAAGGTTCTTGCCTGTGAGAACGCCGTTTTCCCAAACGCCTTTGATTCTCTTATACTGTCCATACAGGAAACCAATTTCTCTGCCGCCAACACCAATGTCGCCAGCAGGTACGTCTACATCAGGACCGATGTGTCTGTACAGTTCTGTCATGAAAGCCTGGCAAAATCTCATGATTTCCATATCGCTCTTGCCTCTAGGATCGAAGTCGGAACCACCTTTACCGCCACCGATAGGCAATCCTGTCAAGCTGTTTTTGAAAATCTGTTCAAAGCCAAGGAACTTGATGATGCCAATGTATACGGAAGGATGGAAACGAAGACCGCCCTTGTAAGGTCCAATTGCACTGCTAAACTGTACTCTGAAACCACGGTTAACTTGTACTTTGCCTGCGTCATCAACCCATGTTACTCTAAAAGAAACACCTCTTTCAGGTTCAACCATTCTTTCTAACAAACCTGTTTTTTCATATTCAGGATGTGTTTCTACTACTTTCTCAATAGAATGAAAAACCTCTTCTACTGTCTGGATGAATTCGGGCTCACCTGCATTGCGTTTTTTAACCTGTTCGATTACACTTGCCATATAAGCGTTCATAACTCATTGCCTCCTACATTTTGTCTTTTCTTTAACTTTGTTCTAATGTATTACTTGAAAAACACGCCTCGCCTTTGAAGCATCTTTTCATAAAAAACCTGGTGATTTTATCTTTTATTTGAACAATAAACCCTAAACCACCTTGTTGTACGTTGATATTATAACACGTTTTTTTCTTTTGTGTAGTATTTTTTTGAAGTTTTAGCTTTATTTTTACACAATTTTTTTCTGCTTAAATTATGCAAAAAAACGTTTAATATTTATTTTGAGCTATTTTGCCCTTTTCTTTATAAATTATCACAACAAAATACCGCATTTTCCACTATGTTTAGTCATTTTTAACAACATTTCTTTTCTTAAAGTTAACCCCTTTTTTCTTCATCTTGAATAGCACCCCCTTGTAAGATAAGAAGGAGGGTCCCCATGGTCCTTCTGTTATCATTTCCACAAAAAAAGATGCGGTTTTTTTAACCGCACCCATTCTACCTTCTTGAAAAAAAGCCCATTCTCCCTTTTTTCTCTTCTCCTGCGCTGTCAGCCATAAACTCAATATATCGTCCTGTACCAATCGCAACACAGCTTACAGCATCTTCAGCAACCATTGTATTGATGCCCATCTTACTTTGTATTAATTTATCCAACCCATATATCAAGCTACCGCCGCCGGTCATAACAATTCCCCGCTCATAAATATCAGCAGCCAACTCTGGAGGCATGCGTTCCAAAACACCATGCACAGCATCCGTAATTGCCAAGGCAGACTCCAGCAGTGCCTCCAACATTTCATCCGAGGTAACGGTAATGTTTTTCGGCAAGCCTGTAATTAAATTACGCCCTCTAACATCCATGCTTACTGGCATAGAACGTTCAAAAACAGTGCCGATTTCAATTTTCAATTCTTCTGCGGTGCGTTCGCCTATTAATACATTATGCTTTTTTCTCATGTAACGAATAATTGCTTCATCAAAATTATCACCGGCAATTTTTAAAGAGTGACTTACTACCGCACCACCTAAAGAAATTACGGCAATATCCGTTGTTCCGCCGCCGATATCAACGACCATACTTCCGCATGCCCTTGAAATATCAATGCCAGAACCAATCGCTGCGGCAATAGGCTCTTCAATAATATGCACACGTCTTGCGCCCGCCTGCCTCGTTGCATCCTCAACCGCACGCTTCTCCACTTCTGTTACGCTGCTAGGCACACAAACAGCAATGGTTGGCTTTACAAAAGAACGTTTCCCGAGGGCTTTTTCAATAAAATATTGCAGCATTTTTTCCGTTACATCATAATTGGAAATAACACCTTCCCTTAACGGACGAATTGCAACAATATTGCCAGGGGTTCTGCCCAGCATACGCCTCGCTTCTTCTCCGACCGCTAAAATGCTGTTGCTGTCTTTATCAATGGCAACCACAGAGGGTTCCCGAATGACAATCCCCTGCCCCTTGATATAAACCAATACGCTTGCGGTACCCAAGTCTATTCCTATATTTTCGCCAAAACTCATAAAATTGAACATCGTGACGCTCCTTTGTCTTTCTAAAATCCCCATTTTTCTTTCAGTATACTGGAAAGCATCTCGTCTGAAAAGATGTTTTTTATAAAAAAGAATGTAAAATTACCTTTTCTTTAAAGTTTCCCCTCCAGGATACGAATACCCTCTTTTAATTGTGTGTCCTCCGCTTCAGGAATTTCACTTCCATCCGTATAATATTCTGGCAGTTCAACAACCTCATCCGGTGTAATTCCTGTACCATGGATGGATGTTCCGTTTGGTGTAAAGTATTTCTGAATCGTAAGATTCAGACCCGAACCATCAGGCAAAGTAAAAAGCCTCTGTACCAAACCCTTGCCAAACGTCTGGGTTCCCACTAAAGTGGCAGCACCCATATCTTTTGCCGCTCCTGCGAAGATTTCGGAAGCACTGGCACTGTTGCCATTCACCAAAACCACCATAGGAATGTCTGCATATTTGTCATCTAAAACAAGCTCTTCCCGATTCCCGTCCTTATCCTCCGTATAAACCATAACTCCCTGGGGCAAAAGTTCATCCCCAATACGGTAGACAGAGCGCACCAAGCCTCCGGGGTTATTTCTCAAATCCAAAACCAAGCCCTTCATATCTTGTGCTTGCAGTCCTTTTAAAGCTTCCATGAACTGGTCATACGTATTTTCTTTAAATCCAGTGATTTGAATATACCCTTTTTCCTCATCCAACATTCTGCTTTCAACACTTTGCATAACAACATCTTCTCGTTGAATGCTAACTGTATGATTCATTCCGTCACTGGGGCGCAACACTTCAAGTTCAACCGTGCTTCCTACGGGGCCACGCATTTTTTCGGCAACCTCATTTAAGGTAAGTCCCGAAACATCAACGCCATCAACCTTTTTGATGATATCTCCCTCCAAAATTCCAGCCCCTTGTGCAGGGTAGCCTTTCATTAAGGAATATACAGTAACTTCGCCGTCCTCCGTTTGAAAAACCTTTACACCGATTCCCTCAAAATGACCATTGGTATTTTGCATATATTGGTTTAAATTATCAGCAGTCATATAATATGTATATCTGTCGCCGACTCCTGCAACCATTCCTGCATACATTCCCTCTTTGAGCATATCCTTATTTAAGTCATCCACATAATATCTATCCAAAAAATCTTCAATCACAGCTGTTTTTGCCGTCTTTGACATCTCGATATTAAAGGGCAGATACTCCCAAGGAATCCACTGCTGAACCAGTGCAGTCCTCCAAATTAAAGTAACCGCCACCACCACCGCTAGCGCAGAGCCAAAGCCCTTCCAAAAATCTTTTTTCATCCATTTCTCGCCTCGTTTTCTTACGACTTTCTTTTATCCTATGAACGGCAAGCGAAAAACATACCCTAACGCCTTCAGTAAAAAACCATCCCGCTCAGGTTCTTTTTTTGAAAGCCGCCTTTGCAAATTCATCGCCGCAGCCTTCCTTTGCAAAAATCCTTACTGCCAGGATGGTTCCCATTATTTATACTCGCAAATGCTTATGAATGGAGGTTACACTGCCGATTACCCCCAAAAGAATACCAAAAATTAATGCCACAGGGAATAGGAAAACAAAAATATCGCCCATAAGCCTAAATTGAATCATCTTAATAACCGGAAAATAACTGTACAGCGCGCTGATCACCTTTGCGTAAATAGGCATTCCGATGAATAAAGGAATGATCGCACCAACCACTCCGATAATTACGCCTTCAATGATAAATGGCCATCGAATAAACCAGTCTGTCGCACCAACGTATTTCATAATGTTAATTTCAATTCTTCTGTTTACAACAGAAATACGTATGGTATTCATGATAATCATAATGGAGATAGCACCCAAAATCAGCATGACCAAAATACTAGCAATATTGAACACCTTGTTCGCCTTCATAATCAGTTCCGTTTCCGTCTGACCATGACGGATATTGTCGATACCATCAATTCCCTTCAAAGCATCCAAAACACTGGTTTGGTTTTCGATTTTATCCAACGTAATCTGAAAAGAATGCGACAAGGGATTATTGGAATCGTCCAGCCCTTCAAAAATATCCTCCTCAGAACCCCAATCAGCCTTTAATGCTTCCAACGCATCACTGGGAGAAACATATTGAACCTCTAAAACATGGTCTATTTTTTCAATTTTATTTTTCATATCCTCGATTTCCTGGCTGTTAGGGTTACCCCCAATAAAAACAGAAATACCAATGGAATCCTCCATTTGTTGCAAAATATGCTGCAAATTAGTTGCAACGCAATAGGAGAAGGACATGATGGAAATACAAGCCATTACCGCTAAAATAGATGCCATTGTCATCAGCAGGTTTTTTTTCAATCCGCTAAGGCCTTCTTTAAAAAAATATTTAATTGTACTAGGCCTCATCACTATAACCACCTTTTTTTATATCTCTAACAATATGCCCCTGCTTTAATGTTACAACTCTCTTTTGCATATCATCCACAATATCCCTTGCGTGCGTTGCCATTACAATGGTAGTTCCTCGTTTATTAATATCGTCCAACAGCTGCATGATGCCCCAAGCCGTTTCGGGATCAAGATTCCCCGTAGGTTCATCGCAGATTAAGATGGGCGGATTATTTACAATTGCCCTTGCCAAAGCAGTTCTCTGCTGCTCACCGCCCGAAAGTTGGTTAGGAAAGCTTCTTCCTTTTTTTCCCAATCCGACCAACGACAGCACCGCCGGCACATTTCTTCGAATAATACGGCTAGGTGCTTCAATCACCCGCATGGCAAATGCAACATTTTCATACACCGTTTTATTGGGCAACAGTCTGAAATCCTGAAAAACAACACCTAAATTCCGCCGAAGATAAGGAATTTGATTGCTGTTGAGTTCATTTGTACTTACTTTGTTAATTGTAATGTCTCCTATAGAAGGGTCTAATTCTTTTAAAAGCAGCTTAATTAAGGTAGATTTCCCCGAACCGCTGGAACCAACAATAAATACAAACTCTCCTTTTTCAATGTGTAAATTTAAGTTTTCCACACCGCGAGAGCCATTGGGGTAAGTTTTCGTTACGTTATTGAGCCAAATCATTAACGTATCTTCCTTTCTCTGTGAAATTTTAAAAAAATATGAACTGATTTTTCATATTTCGCCTTTTTCCGTGATAATGCAACATAAAGTATAGCATAAAACACCGGGCTGAACAACCCTTAAGCGGCATAAGGTTTCTTTCAAATTATTAAAAAATTGTTAATATGAGGCTATTCTTACAAAGTATGAAATCTCTGGTATTTTCGAATGCTATTCTGAATCAAAAACAGAACCCCTTCTTCATGGGTTCCGCTTTTTTGATTTCATACAAAAAACAGATGTTTTTACTGGTATCACCAAGTAAAAAACACCTGCTCTTATGCACAAAACTATTTCTGTAATTTGATAAAGAATGTCTAAATTAATAAACCATTTTATCCATATAAATCATATATTTGCTTACCATCAGGGTAATCTTGAAAATAATTGCATCATCGAAATTCCTCAAATCCAAACCAGTCATTTTCTGAAGCTTGTCCAGTCTGTAAACCAAGGTGTTTCTATGGATATACAGCTGACGGCTTGTTTCGGAAACATTCAGGTTGTTTTCAAAGAATTTATTGACAGTTGCCAGCGTTTCGTCATCAAAATCATCCATGGTCAGTCCATGAAGCACTTCCTTGATAAACATACGGCACAGCGGCAAAGGCAATTGATAAATCAAACGGCCAATCCCCAGTTTTTCATAATTCACAATATATTTATCCGTTTCAAAAATCTTACCCACTTCCAAAGCCATCTTCGCTTCTTTATAGGAACGGGAAACATCCTTCAAATCGCTTACAATTGTGCCGCTGGAAATATAAACATGGCTATTCGTTTCTGTATTCAAGGTTTCCTCAACGCTCTTGGCAAAACGGTCAATATCGTCTGCAGATTCCTTATCCTTTAATTCTTTGACCAAAATGATGCTATGCTCATCCACAGCTGTTACAAAATCCTTAGTTTTTGCCGGGAACACGCTTCTTACTATCTCAACAACGTTCATTTCCTTATCGATATTTGTTTCAATCAAATACACGATACGGTGCACATTGTTTTCGATATGTAGCTTCTTCGCACGGCTGTAAATGTCCACCAGAAGCAAATTATCGAGTAACAAATTTTTAATAAAGTTATCCTTATCGTATCTTTCTTTGTAAGCAACCAATAAGCTTTGAATCTGGAAAGCGGCAATCTTACCAATTTGATAACCTGCCTCATCCTCACCCTTCACCTGAATCACATACTCCGGCACGCCATTGTCATAGATTTTGAAATATTGGTATCCCAAAATCAGCTGACTTTCCGCAGGGGAACTAATAAAATTCTCCACCGCATCAATCTGCCTGCCAATCATGTTTTCTTCCGTTGTAGCGATAACTTTTCCTTCTTTTTCCACTACGCTTAATTCCTTGCGAGTGATGTTCTTTAAACCGTCAATTGTGCTTTGCAAAATTTGATTGGAAATCATTGCGCTCTCACCTCAAGCTCGTATTTTTAATCCTCTTTATCCTGTAACAGTCAGTCTTCGTAATGACAAAAAAGACTGTAAAAAATGACTAAAAGAAATTTCTTCTTCTATTGATAAAATAGCCTAATCCTATTTTATAACATAATCACAAAAAAATAAAGAGAAATTGCAAAAAAAACATACAAAATCTCTTTCTTTTTTAAATTTACATAAAAACGTCATGTTTTTTTTATTTAAACTGACCCACATAACCGTTTTTTCATATCCATTTCCAATATATAGTTGACTAAAAATGCTTGCATTTTTCTACTTTGGCATAACGTCTTCGCCTAAAACTTCCCGAATATCTGTAACCAGCAGAAGTGCCTTTCGGTCAATATTCATGATAATACTTTTCGCTCCCTGTATTTCTTTTTGGGAAAAGATACATAGTAGGATTTCCTTCTCAGGCGCACCAAGGCTTCCATCGCCGCAAAATTTGGCTGCATCTCTTTCCAGTCTTTCATTTAAAGCCTCACCGATTTCTTTCGCCTTATCAGAAATCACAATTGCTCCTCTTACTTCTTCTCCGCCTTCCAGCACCCATTTTGTACATCTTTCGGTAATAAAAACAGATAGTATTGCATATAAACCGCTAAGCCCACCAAACATAAGCATACCCGACAAAATGACCACTGCATCCATTATAAATATTTTTTTAGAAATGGAGGGCCTATGCCAAATTTTCTGCATGAGGTATGCGGCCAAATCCACGCCGCCTGTTGTCGCACCGCAGCGTAAAACCAGCCCTAGCCCGATTCCCGTCAATGCACCACCATACACAGACGCTATAATAAAATCCCCTGTAAAAAAAGAAATTTCCTGTACCAAAAAAAGCATAAAAGAAAACAAAAGGGAGGTCATAATTGTTTTGCTAACAAACAGACCACCCTGCATCTTCCAAGCTGCAAGAAAAAGAGGTAGGTTCAATGCCACATTCACCAGCCAAAGGGGCGTAGGAATGCCAAACTGCGCCGTAGTCACTGCATCCAGCATAATGCCGATACCCGTTACTCCCCCGGCAACCAAGCGTGCAGGCTCTAAAAAGCATTGAATCCCAATCGCCATGAGCAGTGTTCCGCATATACTTAACACCAAATCCTCTATTTTCTTTCCATACATAATGATTATCTCCGCTTCCTCATTTTCAGAACAGTGAAAGCAAAAACAGGCAGACGCATCATTCTGCGCCATCTTGTCGGCTGTGTCAGCAAGCGGTAAAACCATTCCAAGCCAAGCTTCTGAAAGAGTCTTGGTGCCCGTTTTGTGTTTCCCGCCATTACATCAAAGCTTCCGCCCACGCCAATGGAAATTTTTGCTCCAAAAAGGCGCATATTGTCATAAATCCATTTTTCCTGTTTTGGCGCTCCCAGTCCTACTAACAGTATGGACGGAGATAATTTTTTTATGTCATGAATAATCTTTTTTTCCTCTTTTGCATCGAAAAAACCGTTGTGAATTCCCACAATTTTAAGTCCGGGATACTTCCGCATCATTTTTCTCGCCGCCTCCGTCGCAATCCCAGGTGCCCCGCCGAAAAAATAAAAGGTCTGATCCGTCCCCGCCAATTCAGAAAAAAGATTTTGTGTTAAATCATACCCTGCAACACGCTCCTTTAAGCAAATGGAGCTGTATTTTGATGCCCAAACAACACCAATTCCATCAGGCACTACCATATCCGCTTCCCGCAAAACGGACATCAGCTCCTTATCCTTTTGTGCTTCCATCACAATTTCAGGGTTGGGCGTACAAATAAAATGCTGCCCCTCTGTATTCAAAAGAATTTTCACCCTTGCCACTGCCTCTTTCATCGTTATGGCATCAAAGGGTACATTTAAAACCTGCGTCACTTTTCTCATTTTATCCGCCCTCTTCCGTGCTGTAAAAGCTTTTCCAGATATTTTTCATTCTGGTGTGCTTTCCCTTCCAGTAAAGCCTCTTTCTCCTCTAAAATTTCAATATATTTTTCCCTGTTATGAATAATATCATCCACCATTGCCAAGGTTTTATCCATATCAAATTCTTTTAATTTCCCACCGCTGGGCATCTCCAATTTTTCCAAATAATACTCAATTTTCGGATCATAAATAAACCCGATGAGAGGTACCTTTTGGCGTGCCGCAAAGATTAAGGTATGCAGACGCATACTTAATATAAAGTCCGCCAGACTAATCACGCCCATCACTTCATAGGGGGAGTAATTGTTGTGCAAAATATAAGCATTTTGCTTCATTTTCTTGCGTACCTTTTCGCTCACTGTAATGTCGTTGGGCATCTGCATTGCTAAAAACACAATTGTTCTTCCATATTTTTCCACAATGGTGTCGCATAGCATTGCAAAACGGTCAATAAAACGATCCATTTCCTTCCAATTACGCACAGAAACCACTGCAAGCGGCTTATCCAAGGGAATCCCCTCCGCCACCAAAAGCAATCTGGCGTCCTCTTTTGAAATACTATCCATTGTAAACACAGGATCCGCCGTAACAAAACATTTTTTCGCATTCACGCCCATAGAAAGCAATTCCTCATAGGAATTTTCTTCTCTCAGCGTAATTAAATCCGCACGATTGACAACCTGTTTTACCAAGCGTCTGTTTCGTTTCCCCAATACAGGGCCAATTCCGTTGGCATAGAGCATCACCTTTTTGCGCATCAGCTTTGCCGCTACGGTGATGGAGAGGTAATACATTAAGGACCGGGTACTGGTGCTATCCTGTAACAAGGAACCGCCGCCGCTTAAAAGAACATCACAGTCCCGAATCGCCCGCAGCACTTCGGAAAAACCAAAACGGTAAACCGCTTCAATCCCATATTTCTCCCTTGTTCCTACGGGATTGTTGGAAAGCACGGTAACGTGGTAGTTGTCGCCCATTTCCTGTATATTTTTGTGCATGGCAATCATGATTGCCTCGTCACCTGTATTGTTAAAGCCATAATAACCACTCATTACCACATGATACTGCGGCGTATGCAGCTCTTTCCATGCCTTATCATACGCTTTGACGCAATCCAACGCCATTTTTGATACAGAATAATATTGGAAAATAACCCCTCTGCCATATGACCCCGCCTGCTGACGCTGTTCGGACGTCATTTGCGTAAAGGCAAGTACCACATCCTGATACAGCTGTTTTTCGGTCGACAATTCACAGCCACGACAGCAAAAATTGTTTTCCTGCGCCAGCTCTAGCTTGTCCTGTCCGAAAATGCCGATATAGCCTTCGTTGCCTGCCACAATTGTTGTTTTTTCAGCAGCCATAGCCTCCAGTGCCGCACGGCTGACCCCGACAAATACGTCCGCAATCGAAACCAATTCGTTAATATCCGTTCTTGCGCCCGTCATAGTAATACATTTTTTACCAATCTGTTTATTTGCTTCTTTACTTTTTTCCATAAGCTCGTCGTAAACATCGCCGCCCCCGACAATAATCATTCTCAGCCCTGGAATTGCCTTTTCAAGCTGGGGCGCAAGGGCAATCAGCTGTCTTGCCACCAAAGCACGGCTTTCGTCCATACGGCTGACATAAACCAAAGTCGGTTCGCCCTGTTTTAAGCCAAATTCCGCCCGAATTTTACTACCATCTGTTTTCGGAGAAAACTTATCCGTATCAATGCCGTTTATGGTTACAAAAATATCCTCATTACGCACATGATAGTTTTCAATCAAATATCTACGGATATCCTCGCTTACCGCAACGACCTTCTGTCCCCAATTCGTCAGATATTTCAAGCCCATGCCTGTATAAAAAACCCAATGTGCAGAAGTTACAAAAGTAAACCGTTCTTTTTTAAAAAGAAGTCCACAAATAAACCCTGGAATTCTGGCGTGGGAATGAACAACATCAATCTTTTCCTTGCGTATGATTTTCTTCAGCAAAAAATAGGATTTAATCATTTTAAATACATTTCGCTGGTTCATGGGCACTTTGTAGTGCTTAATGCCAACCTCCTCCAGCTCTGCTTCGTATACACCGCCGTTGGAAGCCACGACAATATCAAAGCCCTGTTTCTTTAATTCCTTTGAAAGCTCCACCACGTGCGTTTCCGCTCCGCCGATTTCCAACCCCATTAATGCCATTAATATTTTATAATTCATATCCATCCCGCCTGTCACATCTCAATATTTGTTACTTTGATTGTAGGTTTCACATACTTTGTAAAGACGTCCATTTCAGAGTTTACCTTTAACTCAACAACGCCGTCCACAAAATATCCATCCTCTTTTTCAATCACAGAACCCTCAATGGACATCGTGACTCTATAATAATCGGGATATTGTGCTCGAACCATTCCGCCGCTGCCATCAGGCAAATTGTAAAATAACGGCTCATATGCAACGGTTTTAATTTCGCCGATACATACCCCCGTCTTATCATCAAAAATCAAATCTCCCTCGTGCAAGGCATTTACTGTAGGCATTCGTACCTTGTCCACAAAAGCGGTATATGTTGTCTTTTCTGCTGATTCATCAACACCGGAGGATTCGGCACGGTTTACCACGCCAGTCTTCACTATCGCCAGAACAACCACAGCCACTAAAGTCAGTATAATCAGTATATCTACTATATTCGGTCTTCTCTTGGACACTTTTATTCACCGTCCCTTACTTCGACAACGATACCCTTAAACGCATACCCCTTGCCCTTCACATTTAATTCCATACCAACCTTTACCGTTGTACCTTCCACCGTAATATCCTTTTCTGTTTCCGTACCGTTTCCTTCCACCGTAAGCAGCATATCGCAGTATCCTTCCACAGGTAATTTTTGATATGCCCCAATTTCCCTGCTGTAAATAACCTCGTTATACGGCTCAGAGGTTACCTCTTTCACAACGCCCAGATACGCTTCGGTTGCGCTGTTGAAAACCTTTTCACCAATCACGGGAGCATCTGCTGTTTCGGCCAAAACCTCTCGTCCCTGAACGACGTAGGTATATGTTTTCGTTGCGCCAGTATCCTGTTTTTCGCCGCCAACAAACAGTTTAAACCCGATCACACCTGCCGCAATAATCAACAGGATGATTATAATATCCACAATGTTGAATATCCCAAATAGTTTTCTGCTTTTCTTCATTTTCTTTCCTCCAAATAGAGCCGTTCAATCCTTGACGTCATTTTCTTCGCAGTGAAATTTCCTCTTGCCCAAGCCTTGGCGTTCTGCCCTAATTTTCGGCAATTTTCCTCATCAGAGAATACCTCCAAAATCCGTTCAGCCAATGCCTTCCAGTCACCCACAGGCACAAGATAGCCATTTTCTCCGTGACAGATTACCTCATTCACACCGCCGCTGTCCGTACCGACTGCAGGAATTCCCGCACTCATGGATTCGATCACCGACAGGCAGAGGGCTTCCTGCTTCGATGTAATTACGTTTAAGTCCAACGCCGCTTCTATTTTTTCTACATCCTTCACAAACCCTGTAAAAATCACATCACCAGCAATACCCAATGCCCTTGCTGTACCTTGCAAAGACTCTCTTAGACTGCCGTCACCGATGATATAAAACACAATATCCTGCCGACGCTTTAAAATTTCCTCTGCCGCAAGCAAAAAGGTTTTATGATCCTTCACTTCCTCCAGCCTTGCCACAATCCCCACTGCTTTTTTCAGTGGATTGCCGCCATAGGATAAAAGAATTTCTTTTCTTTCTTCCAAAGTAATCGGTTCAATGGCATCGATTCCGTTGTAAATCGTTACGATCTGCTTAGGATTCGTTCCGCCCGCTACCATACTTTGCTTTACCGCTTTGCTCACGGCAATAATGGTATCGCTATATCTTTTATTTATTATTCTTCTAGAAATCTTTTTAGGCAACGACCCAGGTACCGCTTCCATACAATGCTTCGTATTGATGATTCTGGCCACACCGGCTTTTTTTGCCGCCATTCTAGCCGTCAGACTGGCATGCGTATGAACAATATCAGGCTTTTCCTCCTTGAATAAGTTATAAAGCGGTTTTTGCGCTTTTTTATCAAAGGATTTGTCGGCCATATCCTTCATGGGAATGACCGCTACATCCAATGCCGTCACCGCAGAATACAGGGCACTGTCGTCGGGTAAAACCACCCAAACGTCAAACCGTTCCCGATTATGGTGCTTCAAATAATTCAACAGCCATCTTCCGGCACCGCCAATATTACGGTCTGTCAAAACGTGAAACACCTTTATTTTTCTCTCTGCCACTGCTTTTCACCCACTCTCACGCTTGCCATGCCTATGCCCATAAAACACCAGAACAGCAAAACTATACTATAATCAAACCAAATATGGTCTGTCATTCCTTGCAGCAATAATCCCGCAAATCCTCCGAAAAAGGCTGCCAAAAGCATCTGAAAGCGTTTAGGAACCTTACCCATGCCGCCATACAGCTTTTGAAAAAAGAACAGAAAGAGGAGCAATAAAACCACAAAGCCGAGCAATCCCAATTCAATAAATTCCTGAAGGAATAAATTATGCACATGATAAGCATTGGCGGCCTCAAAGGAAAACAGTGGATAGACCTGATTAAACGCATCCACACCAATGCCTGTTGACCAATAATGCTTCACCATATCAATCCCCGCCCGATAAATGGACAGGCGGTATTGAGAGGAGGAATCACTCATGGTTAAGGAACTTGCCAATCTTGCCCAAAGTGACGCTGGCAATACAAAGGGCATCGCCGCAAGCCCTGCCAGTCCCAAAGGAATTAATTTGCGCTCCGCCAAAAGCACAAACAGCCCTGCCGAGAGCATTAATCCAAGCATTGCCCCTCTTGAGTTTGTGGCAAGAAGCCCTAAGCATACAACACCAAAGCAACAGAAATAAAAAATCCTTCCAAACCAATTCCGCACCTTCCAAAGCATTCCTGCCGCCAAAGAGCCAATCAGTATCAGATATTCCCCTAAAACATTGGGGTTATTGAAGGTCGCATAGGCACGGGTACGAATATCAAAGCTTTCCGCATCCACCCAAGCAGCATCCATTTCAACGCCCACCACATATTGATATACAGCATAAAGGGCAATCAAAACACCCGTAGAAATCATGACAAAAAGCACAAAATCAAGCTTTTCCTCTGTGTCAATGCAGTCCTTGGCAACAAAAAACATAGACATGAATATCAAGAAAATGCCCATGACCTGCAATGCCTTCGGAAAATGATAGCTTGTAAAGCTGCCGTAAATCAGGCAAACACCAAACAATCCCATAAAAACACTGACCAAGCTTGTCCTTTGCACCCGAATACGCCCCAGAAAAAGATTTATGGCATAAACGCCTAAGGTTCCAAGGCATAATAAAGCCAAAAGCATCGTCGGTAAAATAGGAATGGCAAAAACAATGGCACATAAACACAAAATAATAAAGTTTTCATTAAATATCCGCAGGATAAAGCTTTCCGCAAATACTGTGGCAAGCGTATTTTTTCGCTCTTTAACTGCTTTTCCAGAACGCACCGTCAGCCTGCGCCAAGTCCTTGGGATAATGCCATGCCATGTTCCCAAGGCCGCATCCCAATCTCCTCGCAAAAAGCCTAAAATGCCGCTTTGCCAAAAGGCATTTCCAACCCCCTCGCAAACCTTGCGGTAGCAGGCATAGGCTAAGCTTCCCGTCCAAAGATAAACGATGGTTGCAATGATTTTTTCTAAAATCTTAAAGCAAAAGCTGTCCTCTATCATCCAAGAGATTCCATGGAACATTCGTATATATCCTCTCTGCTTTCTTTCTTTTTTACCTGCCTGACCGCCTTCCAAAACAGCCCTTTTCCTGTTTTTCAGCTTTCCAAGGACAGCAAAGACCATTCGTCCTTCCTCAATTTGCAAAAGTATAGTCAGTGCAATATAGATAAATGCACCTATGCCCGTAGGAATGGCTAACACAAGAATGCGCCCGACAAGCCCCGTGCCCACTCTAGGCTCCAAAAAGCGGAAGCTTCCTAATACAAAAACCAACATTCCCCCAGCACAAACGACCATCTTGCCAAGGCTCAGAATTAACTTTTTATCTATAATCTCAGGGTAGCGCTTCACCGTAGGTACCAAAAGTACCATTGCAGCTACTGAAGAAGATACCGCAGCCGCCAATGCCAGGCCACCAAGACCCATGGGCTTAATCAGCAAACCGCACAAAACCGCATTCACCACAACAGAAACAATGCCCGAATAAAAAGGCGTTTTCCCGTCCTGATTGGCGTAAAAGGCTCTGCTTAAAATTGTCTGAACCCCATAGCCCATTACCCCAAGAGAGAAAAAGAAAAGTGCCGTTGCTGTCAAAAGTGTTCCGTCTGCACCGAAGCTGCCTCTTTCATAAATCAGTGATACCAAAGGACGGCTTAACGCCATTATCCCCACCATCATAGGAATTAACAAAAACATCATGGAACGCAGTGTAATTTTTACTGTGCTTCCAAATTCAGCCTTGTCCGCCTCGCCCGAAATACGGGAAAGCTTCGGAAAAATCAAATTGGCAATCGCCAAAACAAATACCCCTACAATAATGGTATATAAGTTATTCGCATATTGCAAAGCCGCAACCTTCTCCTTGCCATTATAAAGCTGTGAAGCGAAACGGCAGTTAATCATAAAATTAATGGGTTGTACCCAAGTGCCAATCATAACAGGAAGCATCAGCTTCCCGATTTTTTTCAAGCCCTCATCTCGAAAATGAAAATTCGGCCGATACCAATAGCCTTTTTTTTGCAAAGAGGGAATTTGAATAAAAGCCTGCATTGCCCAGCCGATTAAAAAAGCCGCCGTTAAGCCATAAATTCCAAATTTAGAATTGAAGAAAACAAAATAAAAGATAATAATTGCATTGGAAGCCACGCTGATTGCCGCCGGAATATTAAATTCATCCAATGACTGCAAAATCCCAACAAAGGAAAATGCTATTGCAGTAAATAAAATGGTCGGAAACAGCATACGGGCGAGGGACGCACTTAATTCCGCCGTTTGGGCATCGAAGCCATTTGCAAACAACCATACAAATTGCTCGGAAAATGCCATACCCAAAAGCATAATCATCAGCGTCACCGCAGAGATCAGGGTAATAAACCGATTTGCAAGAGAGAAAGCTTCCTCTTTGCCTTTTTTTTGTAAATATTCGTTAAAAATCGGGATAAAGCTTGCCGAAATTGCAGAAGCAAAAACTGCATCGAAAAAAGTCCTGGGGATTTGGCTAGCAATCAAAAATGCCACCGCTTCCATTCCCAAGCCATAGTTAGCGGCAAGAAATTGTTCCCGAACCAACCCGAGAATTTTTCCTGCCAATGTGATCATCATCATGAAGCTGACAGCTTTCACTGCCTGATTGCCCTTTTGTGACATAATTGTTCTCCTGTCAAATGCACTTCCTTTGGGAAGTCAATTCTTTTGCAAACACACAAGATGGGTAGAGATTCATCCCCACCCATCCAATATTACCTTATTTTGCCCAAATTTACAATAAAACACTGTAAATTTCAAAGAATATTATACCTTGCCAATTTCGAAGGAAACATCCTCGCCTTGGATGCGTAATTTTAACATACTAAAGTTCCCATTTACCGTGCCATCAGCCTTCCAAAGGTTCGGAAGATTGATGTAGCGTACGCCATCCTTCACAGCAGTCCACTGTGCCGTACCACTGCAAGAAACAACAAAGACAGCCTTGCCCTGCGCAACATACTTATTTAAAATTGCACGAAAATATGCCGTTTCTGCCCCCGAGTTAAAATCACCAGGTGTTTTATCCATAACAAGGATAATGGTATCGTTATCGGCCGCATCCAAATCTCTTGTCAAGCTTGCGTACTGAGAAGGATTTGTTGCACGAATGCCACCACTTGCCGCCGTAACCATGGCAAGGCTTGTATCCCCTCTGTTTAAGAAACGATACCCGCCAGTCCAGCTTAAGGTATCCAGCTTGGGCGCCGTTTTAATGTCGGTCTTGCCGCCATAAATTGCCACCTCTGCGTTAGAATCCACAGCATTTCTAGCCTTTGTTCTCACATCAGCATAGGTATTGTCAGCAATCTTTGCCGTTCCTGCATATGCAACAGTTCCGAGGATATTCAGGTAATAAGCCCCATCATTGGCTTTTGTCACTGTTTTTTGCAGAGGATCTGCCGCTGTGGTTGCCTTGGGCGTTGTCACCGCACCGCTTTTGCCAACGGTTACTGGGATATAAGCGGTTTGCCCATCTCTGGTGCATTTAATATAGGTTGAACCAGCTTTTGCCGCCGTAAAAACATTTGAATTCATTGTGCCGACAGACGCATCTGCCACCTCATATTTTGTTGTAGTGGATACCCAATGGCTGAACCCGTCTGTATCAACCACCTGCATGGCAATGGTTGCCTTTTCTCCTGCATTGTTAAGTTTAATACTTGTTGTGGTGGGCTTTACCCTGCTTGTAACCGCCGAAACAACTCCTGTTTCAGAAGCAGACAAGCCATTATACAGTGCAGTCACTGCAAAGGTGCCGCTTTCGGAAGGGATAAAATCATATCCGTTCCATGTTCCGTTTACACCAACTGCCTGCATTGTCACTTCACTGGCAGGGATTTCAATACGGTTATAATATTCATCCAACCCGTAAACCTGAAAGGTCATCGTTTTATTTGGAACGGTGCGTGTCATAGACGGTGTAATTGCAATTTGCTCAACTTCACCTTTTTCTGCGTTCTGGAAAATACCGACAGCGTTGATTACCTTTCTTTCAGATCCGTCAGAAACCGTATTTTCCACATCCAACTGCGTATCCTCTACTGTTTTTACAGCCATTGTGGAGGAACCGCCGCCATCTAAATGCATCGCATTATATGCGCCATATTCTTTCATGTAACCCGCCATTTCACTGTGTGTTGCGCCAATGCTGTCACCACGGCCGTCTACAACCATAATGATTGCAGTTTTACCATCTTGAGAAATACCGAATGCCGTTCTTGGCTGACGTCCGCTTGCCACAATTGAGGTTGCAGGTGCTTCTGTCCCATTGATGAGCAGCTTGCCGCCGCCGCCAAAACCAACTTCCATATCGTCCAAATCAATAGAAGTGGTTACATTGTAGGTTATCACATCACCCACCTGAAATACATTCGCCGCATTGGTACGATAATCCTTACTCATGACAATCAAGTATCCATCCTCGGGAACCGCTACGGTTTCTCCCGGCTCTGAAATATCTGTGATGACATCGTCCTCCACCACAAACTTCACAAGCCCTTCAAAACGCTTATCCAAATCCGCCGTGCTGCTCGCCGCCTGTCTGTCAAAATAAATTGGGAATACCATAGAGGTTACCTTATTGATTGACGCAAGCTCGATGGTCTTTTTTTCATTTGCAAAGGTTGCAGTCATTTTGAAATAGTCAAAAAATGGGTTGTTATCCTCATCCATGAAAAAGGATGCGTACTGATCCTTATCGTGATTTAAGGATGTACCCGCTGAAACCAATTCCCCGTCCTTTACCACAGCCCCAAAGGATGCAGAATAGGTGCCTGTCATCCCAAAAAAGTCAGAGTTTACACCTGCGAGAGCACCATTATCCGTCAAAAGCTTTTTCACCGTTTCTTTTAAGCCGTACTCAACAGTGCTTTCCACTTCTTTGAATTCCAGAGTGCTTTCTGTTAAATCCATCTTTAACACATACATATTCAGGATGCCAGCGTCCGTCATGCGGCTGTTTTTTTCATACACAACACCTCTGGTTACGGTCTGTTCCGTTTTTTGATCATAATATGTAGTTGCACCAAAAACCCACGCTGCCGGTGCAGAAACTGTCAGTACCGCCGCCAATAAGGCCCCCATTAATCTTTTCATTCCACCCATTTGATACTTCATTTTCTATTCTCCTTTATTTTACAAACAATTTTCTATTTTGACGCACCTTTTTGGTTTTTGTTCCCAAATTACCACTGATGATTTACCAAAAAAGTCGTAATATGTCAACTTCCGCTTTTCATATTAGCACTTTTTCCATCTGATTTCCTCTTAATTTTCAAAATTTAATATATCTGTAATATTTCGTTCTCCAAAGTTTACATAATGTTGACTTGGAATAATTTGATGTCCCGCTTGTGATTATTTTCATAAGTTTTTTATGAAATGCATTCTCTTTTGCCTTATCTTTTGTAACACGATTCTGCCTGAGGAAACGATTTCAAAATCATTTCTTCATTTACTCATAACCGCTTGCGTATGCCTTTTAGAAAGATGCGAAGGACTTTGGGAAGTCCATTGTACTCTCCTTTTTAATTTTTCAAAAAAAGAATCCCGCTTTCCTGTCACCTTCTCTTCATAGAATTTTTGTCCACTTCATAAGATGATAATGATATTAATTAGGAGGTTTTTATTATGAAAAAAGCAGTATCCATTTGTCTTAGTTTGCTCCTTCTTTTCGGGGTCAGCGGCTGTGCGAAAGAAGAACCTTTATCAGAACTGGAGACGATACAAAAGCAGTTGGCCGAAATGGAGGGGTATTACTGCACCGCCACCCTCACCCGCACCTCAAACAAAGGTGAAACCGTTTATGGAACCAAACAGTATGCAAAATCCACGGGAGAATATCGACTGGAACTAACCTCACCCGAAAGTGTAGCGGGGAATTACACTATATTTGATGGAAAAAGAATCTGTCAATATAACCCAAAGTTAGACAATAAACTGGTTAAGGATGTTCCTGCATCCCAGCACCGAAATGAATTATTTTTAGGACAGTTCCTCAATAACTATATGCAATCCGAGGGTGTCGGTGTAGAAACAGCCGCTTTGGATGAAACGCAGTGTGTTGTAATGGAAGCCGTTATTCCGGGCACTGACAGTGCCTTATCCTCAGAAAAACTATGGGTTGACCGGGAAACCTTTTTACCAAAAAGATTTATATTATATGATGCCGACGGGCAGGAACGCTATCGTCTGGATTATGATGAATTTGTGTATAATCCTGATTTTGAGGAAGAACTTTTCCAAATTCAAGAATAAAGGCTCTTTTTCATGGCAATAATGGTAGCAGTCAGGACAGAAGCCAAGTTTAAACATTACATATTTTCTATGCCTCTGCTGCCTGATGAATTTTTCAGCGGAGCGTGAGCCTATGATCGTTAGAAGAGGAGATATTTTTTTTGCAGACTTAAGCCCAGTTGTGGGTAGTGAACAAGGGGGCATCCGCCCCGTATTAATCATACAAAACGATGTAGGCAATAAATATAGCCCCACCATCATCTGCGCAGCCATTACATCGCAAATGAACAAAGCAAAGCTGCCGACACATATCCCCCTATCCGCCGTAGCGTACGGCTTACCCAAAGACTCTGTTATCCTTTTGGAGCAAGTCCGTACCATTGATAAGCAAAGGCTAAAAGAAAAAGTTTGTCATCTGGATGCAGAAATAATGCATCGTGTTGACCAAAGCTTATTGATTAGCCTTAGTTTGCAGCAAACTTCGCAGCAAAAGGGGGTATCTAATGAGTAAGAAAAGAACCCTTTCAGGTGACTTCCGTACCATGTAGGCACCCCTTTCGCTGTCCTCTTTTTTTCTTGCATCAGAAAAAAGCGATCATTATCAAATGAATAATGATCGCTTTTTTCTATATCATTGCTGCTTTATTTAAACAATAACAAACAGCGTCATCCACCTAAATGTACCAAGTAAATACGTGTTTTTATTTTTTCTTACCTATGGATGCCATAAAAAGCCAAATAGAATAGAGCAATATAAAGACAACAGCAAATATCACTGCATTTTTTAATGCAACAGGCTGTCCCATGACGAAAAGTGTTCCATAATACATAAGGGTACACAGTATGCCTGTGCCAAATGCTTTTTTCAATATTTCCAGCCAGCTCATTCTTCGTCTCCTCAAACCTTTGTTCCGCTTACATGGTTATGTATCCTCTGAATTAAAATATCAAGTGCAACCACATTATTTCCGCCCTCGAGCACAATAATATCCGAAGCACGTTTGCTCGGCTCGACAAACTGCTCGTGCATGGGCTTCACCGTTGTTAAATATTGGCTCACCACGGAGTCGAGGCTTCTGCCCCGTTCCTTCACGTCCCTCAAAATACGGCGTAAAATTCTGACATCCGCATCGGTATCCACAAAAATTTTAATATCCATTAAATTGCGTAAAAGCTCGTTTTGGAAAATCAAAATTCCTTCCACCACGATAACCTTTGTAGGGTAAATCAGCATCGTCTGATCTGAACGGTTATGCACCGTAAAATCATAAGTAGGACATTCAATTGCAATGCCTTGCCTGAGCTTTTGAATATGCGCAATCATAAGATCGGTTTCAAAGGCATCGGGATGATCATAATTTAACAAGGATCTCTCTTCATAGGACATTTCATCATGCCGCTTATAATAATTATCGTGATATACCACGGTAACCTCTTCGCCAAAGCGTTCCTTCAGTCTGTTGGTCAAGGTTGTTTTTCCGCTTCCGGTCCCGCCGGCAATGCCGATAATCATCATTTCATCCATTTGTTTGAGCCTCCCTTTTTCTCCCCTACTGTTCCTTTGTCCCTAAAATAATTCGGATCTCTGCATCATCGCCGACCTCGTCGGGCACAACCTCAATTTTGGCATCCGTAAAGAAGGAAATCAAATCAGAACCGACACCCTCCTGCTTCACTTGAATCCGTGTATAGCTATTTTGCTCACCGCTGTAATTGGAAGGAGAGCCAACCTTGTAACCAGCATCCTCCAATTTTTTGCTGTACTGTGCAGCTAACCCGGTAATACTTCCTCCGTTGGCAACCTCTATCAAAAGCGACTTGCTGTCTGTGGCTGTCCCCTCTGTATCGGCAGCAACGCTATAAAATACACGATCAACCATTTCTCTGGTTTCTTCCGCATCATTTAAAAAATAGGATACACCACCAACATATTGACCAACACCAGGCAGGGTTTCCATAGAAATCTTGCTCATATCCATTTTATCCACATAATTCATATATTTTATTGCATCAGATAACGAAACATCTGTTTCAATATATTTATACATAACAGAAATCATATCAGGAAGATTCTTTAAAATCGTTTCGGTGCTTAACACCTTTTCTGCCAAAGCCTTTAAAAATAACTGCTGTACCTCAATTCTGCCTACATCCCCTTGAACATAACGGCGGAAGCGAACCAGCTGTTCAGCCTTTTCTCCGTCCAAATGCTGCTGCCCTTCCTGTAAATCAATCAGCGGATCTCCAGTATCTCGCATATCCCAATACATATCCTGCGGAACATACATATCTACGCCGCCTATGGCATCCACAATGGCACGGAATGCCTCCAAATCAATCTTTACATAATGATCAATGTTAATTCCCAAAAGGTCTTCTATCTGCAAAACAGCATTTTTACATCCAATTTCTTCGCCGCTGTAAGCGTGCACTGCGTTAAGCTTTGTAACATCACTGTAGGTGCGGCCTTCCGCTTTAATATTCGCTTTAACCTCGTCCGTCAGAGAAACTCTGGTATCTCTTGGCAATGAAACTAAGCTGATACTCTCTGCGGTACTGTCATAATGCATAACAAAAATAACATCCGTTCTGGTTCCGTCCTTATCCACACCGAATACCGCTACATTTAACTTAATATTTCGTTTTAACAACGCATCCAAGAGGCTTGTGTCGGACGCATCATTGCTTATGGAACCATCATTTGCAAAAGGCGTGTTCCCAGTAATTTTGTAATATGCAAAGCAAGCACCGCCAGCCAGCATCACAAATGCCAAAACAATAGAAAAAACAATTTTAAAAAATACTTTTATTGGGTTAAACCCTTTTTTCTTAGGGATCGCCCTGTCTGAATGCCGTGCAGGTTTTCTTTGCTTTTCGTTCATCTTCTCACCCGTCCGTTGTTTTTATTCTGCCATATTTTGCTCCGTTTCCGTCGATTCAATACCATAAATCAAACGGTCAATCAAAGCTTTTGTTCCCTCTTCATCCATATCAAAATATGAGCCTCCCTCGCCGGGGATGGTATCTGTCGTCATTTGCGCAGGGTCAATGTCTTTTAAATATTTCATATACTTTAATGCTTCAGAAAGCTTAATATCGCTTTCTGTTTTGTCCAGAGCAACCCCGATTATGCTATTCATATTTTTCAGTATCGACTCCGTACTGCAAATCTTTTCCAAAAATGCCCGCATAAACTCCTGCTGCACCTGAATTCTTTTTAAATCCTTCTGCGCATAGCCCTCTCGAAAGCGAACCAACTGTTCGGCTTTATCCCCATCCAAGTGCTGAAAGCCGGGTTGAAGATCAATATAAAGGTCCTGATATGGGTCAACATAATACAGCCTGTCCTGAACCTCAATATCAACACCGCCAACCGCATCTACAATATCACGAAAAGCAGATAAGTTTACTTTAATGTAATAATCCATTTTTATTCCAAGAATATCTTCCAACATCATAACAGAAAATGTACTGCGGTTGCCCTCTCCTGCATATGCGTGGACTTCGGTCAGCTTGCACTGTCCGTAAACCCCGTTTTTCTCTGGAACCGTTCGTCCGTTTTCCTGCAAAATTGACGTCATCTCGCTGGTCATGATTACTCTCGTATCCCTTGGAACTGCAATTAAAGAAAGTTGCTTTGTTGTCGTATTAAAGCTGGCAACCATATTGACATCCGCACGAAAGCCATCCTCATCTGTTCCCAATATTGCCAGGTTGATAATCTCATCTTCCTTTTGCACAGGAGCAGCAGCCGAAACCTGAAACGCTTGCTTTTCAGCCTTTCCTTCCCACTTTTGCAGTGCCACATAAGCCTTTGAGCAACCGTATGCCACCGCTAAAAGCAAAAGAATGCCAAAAATCAAAAAAATTCCTTGCATCCTCCTCCTTTTTGCTAACCGCCTGCGTCTATGATTTCGCTTTCCCTGCGCCGCCCTAACGGGGACTTCCTTATACTCGACATTGTTTGACCTCTGTGTGGTCATTTTGCTATGACTGCGTATTTGCTGACGGCGAGCAGATTCACTTTTTATTTTTATCTCATCACGTCTGTCCCTGTACTCGTGATCTATTCTTTTTCTGCGCATTCTTCGTTTCTCCTCAAAAGTCAGTTTTTTCTGACATTTCTGCAACTTATTTATTATACCAAAACAAGCAAAAACTGACAATGAAAAATCGGTTCTTTTATAAATTCACGCTGCTTTTCTACGATTACAGCATATTTTTGGCATTTTACTTATTATACATGAATATTTTAAGGAAAAATCTACATTTTTCTTAATTATAATTTGACATTAATTTTTTATTATTCGACATTAATTCTCAAATTCTTTACTTTTTTTTCAAATGCTCGTATAATGCAAGCAATGAAAAATTTTGGAGGTAGCATGATGTCGGAACCAATTTCAGATAAAAAGGAAAATCAAATGGTACGTTTTCTAAAAAAACACAGCCTATGGGTATTATTCGTGGCAGTATCCGTTTTTGTAACGGGATTGGTCTTTTTAATCACTTCTAATCATCTGTTTTGGCTAGCAATAAAAATTGTTAAAAATCCCACCTTGCTTTTTTTAAACATTCTGCCTGTTTTCCTATTGATCGGGCTTACCTATTTTTTATCTGGGAGAACTGCTTTTTCCATCACCTTAACCGCAGCATTCTTTGCTTTTCTTGCGGTTGCGGATAAGGTTAAAATTATCATGCGGCAAGAGCCCCTGCTCCCCGGGGATTTAGCTTTGGCAAAAGAAGCACTGGCTATTGTAAAAAACTTTCCCCACTTTCAGCATTTTCTTGTGACTGCATTTCTCATTGGACTGCTGGCGGCTATGATTATTTCATTCTATTTTTCAAAAAACGAAAAACCTAGCTGGAAAACACGAATTCTAGGGTGCCTTATTTTTCTCTTGACAGGCTTTGGTGCAAACGCTTATTGGTATGCCAATAAAGACTTATATGACAGCTATCCTGTTATTGAAAGCCCTTATTTTGAAGTAAACCAATATAATTCAAAAGGCTTAATTTATTCTTTCTGCCATCAATATAACATCTCAAGAATAACGCCCCCAGAGGGTTATAACAAATCTACCTTTGAACAGTTAGAAGCAGCCCCGTCCTCAACTATCGCAAACAATAAACCGCATATTATCATGATTATGGGCGAGGCATTTTCCGATTTAAGCAATAACGAGAATTTGAATTTTACAAACTATCGGGATCCACTCCAAAATTTCAAGGAAATGGCAGGCAGTGAAAATGCCGTCAGCGGCAAAATTGTCGTTCCGGGATTTGGTGGCGGTACCTCAAATACGGAGTATGATGTGCTCACGGCTTGCTCCACAAGATATTTGAATAACCCTCTGCCTTCTTATAATTTCATCCATCAGCCTTTCGATGCACTACCTCGCAGGCTGGAACAAATCGGCTACGAAACGCAAGCGATCCACCCCGGCTATCAATGGTTTTATAATCGCCAAAACGTTTATCCAGATTTGGGCTTTGACAACTCCTATTTTTTAGAGGATTCCTTTGATTTGGAAACACAGGGACTAGGAGGATACATTAACGAAACCGTAACGATGGATAAAATTCTAGAAACTTTGGATACGCATTTGAAAACAAAAGATACGCCGCTGTTTTCTTTTACCGTAACCATACAAAACCATGGGCCCTATGATAATCGTTACGGTATTCTTCCCCAAAATTTTGATACAACCATTCCCTTGTCGGACGCGGAAAAAAATTTATTGACGCAGTATTTTAAAGGAATCAATGATGCGGATACGGAGTTGGGACGATTAAGAGATTATGCTCAGGCAAGCACCGAACCCATTGTTGTTGTATATTATGGGGATCATCTTCCTGGTTTTTCAAACGGCATGGATTTCTTTCGCCTTCTGGATTATCCCATTGACCCCAACGGTACCTTGGAGGAACGCCTCGCTTTGTATGAAACACCCTTTCTTATCTGGCAAAATGATGCCGCAAAAGAACAGTGCGATTTTACCGAAACAGCTAAGCAGGCAGATCTGCCGGAATCAGGTGTGATCAGTGCCGAGTATTTAGGGGCATTATTGACGCAGCTTTTAGAAATGAAGGGTATCTCTCCTTTATATGACTATGTCAATGAATCACGTCAGCTTCTTCCTGCAAGCACAAGCAATATTTTTGTTGACGGCAACGGAAATTTTTCAGATTCAGCAACAGACGAGCAAAAGGAGATTGTCCGCAAGCTTAGTGCATGGCAATATTACAAGCTTTTTGATCAGTCAAAGGTTAAATAAATTTCACTTATTTTTAACGACGGGAAATATTCCGTCGTTTTTTTCATTTTAGTAAACTTTCCAAGAATATTAAATTCGTACAGCCCTTGTGAAACAACCAAAAAATTGTATCAATTTTTGAACAAAAAACAAAATCTAATTTAAGTATTATTTGTAAAAATACACGTTTTTTTTCCCTTTTTTAGGTAAAATGCAATGTTCTTTGTTGGTTTTTTTGCTTCAACCACTATAACGTACAAAAAAAATATATTTTTTTTCATTTTTTTATTGAAATTGATTAAAAAATCATGTAGAATAAAAACGATCCATCATCATCTGGAGTTTATGGAGATTGTATGAAATATGTTTCGCGTCACTATAGTGTCGCATTGCATCACAAATGCAGTTCAGCATGAAGGGAGGGACTTAAGGTGTAGCATTTTATCGTCACAGGAAACTATTCGTGGCGAATCGTTGCTGGATGGATGTGGCTTTTTAGCCGAAACGAAATTATTCATTTTTTAAGGAGGAATTATATGTCAGCATCATTAGAAAACCGCGGTCAATTTGGATCCAAACTAGGCTTTATCCTTTCTGCGGCTGGATCTGCAGTAGGTCTCGGAAACATCTGGAAATTCCCCGGCAAAGCATACAATAACGGCGGCGGCTCTTTCCTGGTTATCTACATACTTATGGTAGCTATCATTGGTACTACAGTAATGCTTGCAGAATTTGTGCTCGGTCGTAAAACGCAAAAGAACGCTGTTGGCGCTCTGCGTGAACTAAACGCTAAATATTCTTGGGTTGGCGGTCTGGGAATTTTAACAGGTTTTATTATTCTTTGCTATTACTGCCAGGTTGGCGGCTGGACAATCAAGTATATCGTTGCTTATCTCACAGATTCCGCAACCGTATACGCAGATCCTACTGCTTACTTCCTGAATATGTTAGGTGTGAATGGTTTCCCTCTTGAAGGCGCAATCATTTATCCACTTATTTTCCTTGCATTAACATCATTTATTATTAGCCGTGGTGTTGCAGATGGTATTGAAAAACTCAGTAAATTCCTTATGCCTTTACTGTTTATCTTGTTAATTGGTTTGATGCTTCGTGCTTGTACATTGCCCGGCGCTGGCGAAGGTGTTGCTTATATGTTCCACTTCGACCCATCCACAATTAATGGCAATTCTTTCCTTGTAGCACTTGGTCAGGCATTCTTCTCTCTTTCTTTGGGTATGGGCGTTATGATTACTTATGCTTCTTACCTGAGCAAAGAGGATAACTTAATCAGCAATACTGGTGTTGTTTGTGTACTGGATACCTTAGTAGCTTTGTTTGCTGGTTTCATGATTATCCCTGCTGTATTTGCAACAGGTATTGACCCTGGTATGGGCGGTGGCTTCGCTTTTGCAACCTTGGCGGGCGTATTTATGTCAATTCCGGGCGGTACTATTTTCGGTTTATTGTTCTACGCACTGCTGTTCTTTGCTGCGATTACATCCTCCATCTCCATTTTGGAAGGCACTGTAGCCTTTCTGGTTGAAGAAAAAGGTATGGAACGTAAGAAAACAGTTGTTTATGTTTCCGTCGTTCTGTTTGTCATCGGTATTTTCTACACTCTGTCTCAGGCATACCTGCCAATCAAGGGTATCTGGTGGTCATTGGATGGTGTTCAGTTCCCTATTTTCGGTGACTTTATGGAATACCTGACTGACCGTTTGCTGTTGCCTTTCGGCGCATTCTTTACAACAGTATTCGTTGGTTGGATTTGGGGTACAGATAATGCAATTAAAGAGGCAACCTCTGACGGAAAATACAAGTTTGGTCTCGCTCCTGCTTGGGCATTCCTTGTAAAATTTGCGGCTCCTGTTGCTATCTTGTGCATCATTGTAGCCGGATTACTCTTAGGTATGTCTATTTCCTAATATTGATTTGATTTTTAATAAACATATCAGATAAAATTTAAAGCGATAATCATAAAAATATGATTATCGCTTTTTTTGTTTCCCAAATTTAAGCAAAACATAGTCCCTTCCTTCGTAAATTATCAAAGTATAACTATAATTCATTATTATCTGTGAAATTCATATTCTAAAGCCTTAGTAATCCATCACAAAACTTTTTCTTTCATACCGCACCTCCCTTTGTATCAAAATTTCCCGATCTCATACATTGCCACACGCATAATTTTTTGACGCCGTAGCCTTTTTTACATTTCTTCTCTCTGAATCATAAATTGTATTACTAAACTATAAAAAAAAGCGATAACAAGCATTTCTACATTGTTATCACTTCTATAAAACAAATTTGATTTTATTGTATCACTTCACCGAGCTTATAAAACCAAAGTTGCTGCAATGCTAAAATAAATTACCAGCGCAACCGCATCCACAACCGTTGAAATCAGAGGGCCTGCCATCATTGCAGGGTCAAGCCTCAAGGTCTTGGCTAATATTGGAAGCAAACAACCAATGGTCTTTGCCAAAACAACAACAGCAGCCATGCTCAGTGATACAGAGAAATTAATCCAAAATCCCGTATTTCGATTCACCAAAGTCATCTTCAGCATATTAATCATTCCTAGAGCAATTCCGCAAAGAACGCCAACACGGATTTCCTTCCAGACAACCTTAAATGCATCCTTGATTCCTATTTCCCCCAAAGCCATACCACGAATAATCATCGTAGACGCCTGAGAGCCGGCATTACCGCCTGTGCCTGTAATAATGGGGATAAAGCCAGAAAGCACCACAGCTGCCTCCAAAAGGCTGTTAAACCGCCCAATGACAAAACTGCTTAGGGTTCCAGAAACCATTAATACCGATAGCCAAACAATTCTATTTTTCGCAAGTATCATGACAGAAGTCTTTAAGTATTCCTCATCAGATGGAATTAACGCCGCCATCTTTTCCATATCTTCTGTTGTTTCCTGCTCGATAACATCCACGATATCATCGAATGTAATAATACCAACCAAACGCCCCTCTGTATCCACAACAGGCAAAGCCATCCAGTTGTATTTCTTAAAACTATTTGCAACCTCTTCCTGATCATCCGTGGTTAGTACCGAAACAACATCGTCCTGCATTAGTTCTTCAATGGTATCATCATCTGAAGCACAAATCAGCGTTCGTAACGGTACAACCCCAATCAGCTTGCTTTGCACATCGATTACATAACAGGTATAAATCGTTTCTTTATCCGTCCCCGTTTGTTTAATCTGCTTCATCGCATTGGCAACTGTCATGTTGCTGCGCAGCTTTACAAACTCAATAGTCATCAGACTTCCTGCTGAGTTTTCAGGATAATTCAAAAAACGGTTAATCAACTTTCTTGTTTCAGCATCCGTATTTCGCAAAACCTTCTTTACAAGATTTGCGGGAGCCTCCTCCAAAAAATCCACTGTATCATCCAAAAACATTTCATCCACAATATTACGAACCTCACGATCCGTTATAGAATGCACAATATGCTCTTGCGTATCGCTATCCATATAGGAAAAAACATCGGCTGCCATATCTTTGGTAAGCAAGCGAAAAACAAACAACTGTTTTTCCGAAGTCAATTCCTCAAAATATTCTGCCACATTGGCTGGCTGCTCCGAGTTCATTTCCTCTTTTAAGCGAGCATACTCCCCCGATTCCATCAGCTTGTTTAAAAAATCAAATAATTCCTGCATTTCCTCCATCATTCCTCACCCCATTCAAATAAAAAAACACAGCTTATTTTCTGCAAATCAGCCGTGTTTTATCCGAAAAAAGGCATACGAACCGAAAGGTCTAGCTCAAAAAATGAGGTACACCCAAACACACGGCAATATTCAACTGATACGTTCGATAACTCTCAGGTTCTAAAGGAATGCTATCACTTTTACCGTCCATTTTGATCACCTCTGCTTTTTTAAAAAAATTTACTAATCTAGTATATGCCCGAATAATTTTAGCGTCAACACCATTTGTGAAAATTCTTCAAAAAATCCCCTTGCGCTTCATAATCCATGTGCAAAATACAAGTTCTCAAGCCTAAATTCTCAGGACTCTGTCCCAAACCCTGCAAGCGGGTCAAACACTTTTGCTCCGCAAAAGCTGCAAGGTTGCAGCCGCCCGGTCTTGGGCGGTGCAGTTTTGAAAAGGCTTGAGCGAAACTTTATATACAAAAAAATACATTTTTTATATAACCAAAAATTGTATCTCCTATTTTAAAAGTTTTGCCCACCTTTTTTAAAGCGGTCGGTGGGTATGGCTGAATCTCACAATCTAACTTTGTATTTTGCACCTGTCTATCTGCTTCATCACAAAAAAGGAATTAGATTTTCAATATCTCTTTAAGAAATTTCCAAATTTTGTATACTGCCCCAGCCAAGTCAAATCCACGGTCCCTGTTGGGCCATTTCTTTGCTTTGCAATAATCAATTCCGCTTGATTCTTTTTCTCAGTATCAGGGAAATAATATTCATCCCGATAAAGAAAGGATACGACGTCCGCATCCTGCTCAATCGCACCAGATTCACGCAAATCGGAGAGCATTGGTCTATGCTCACTTCTTTGCTCGCAGGCACGGCTAAGCTGAGATAAAGCAATCAAGGGGGCTTCCATCTCACGGGCAATCGCCTTTAAATTACGGGAGATTTCCGAAATTTCCTGTTGTCTGGAATCTGTTTTACGATTGCCGCTCATTAACTGCAAGTAATCAATCACGATTAATCCCAGTCCTTTTTCCACCTTAAGCCGACGGCATTTTGAGCGTATATCCATGGGCGTAATGCCAGGAGTATCATCAATATAAATCGGCGCTTGAGAAAGAGGCCCCATCGCCCGAATCAAATCCTCCCAATCCTTATCGTTCAACTCACCCGTTCTGAGCTTTTGCGCATCCAGCATTGCTTCCGAACAAAGCATACGGTTAACCAGCTGCTCTCGGCTCATTTCCAATGAAAAAACAGCCACAGGCACATTGTTTCTGATTGCCGCATTCTGTACGATATTTAACGCAAACGCTGTTTTCCCCATAGATGGACGGGCGGCAAGCAGAATTAAATCCGACTTTTGCAGCCCTGCTGTCTTTGCATCAAAATCAACAAAACCAGTAGGCACACCGGTTAATTTCCCCTTGGAGCGGTAAATATCTTCAATCTTTTCTATAGAACTGACAGCAATATCTCGAATTTGATGAAACTCCTCAGAATGGCGTTTCTGCATAATATCAAAGATGCCTTTTTCCGCCTGCTCCATGATGCTATTGATGGGTTCTTTCCCCTCATAGCTCAACTGAGAGATGTTTCCCGCTGTACGAATCAATCGCCGTAACACGGATTTTTCTTCAACAATTGCCGCATAGTGCCGCACATTTACTGAGCTGCCCACCGCAGTTGAAAGGACTCCCAAAAATGATACCCCTCCGATTTGCTCAAATGTCCCCTTTTCTTCCAGCTTGTTCTTCACCGTAACCACATCAATCGGTGATGCCTGACGGTACAATTCCTCCGCTGCCTCGAAAACCATTCTATGGTCAGGGCGATAAAAATCCTCACCCGAGAGAATTTCAAGGGCAACCGCTGCCGCTTCCCTGTCTAAAAACATAGAGCCTAATACAGCCTGTTCCGCTGTTTCATCATGAGGCGGCACGCCACGGATCGTTTCATTTTGTTTTCCTTGCTGTTCCATGTATTCCGCCTCCGCTGTTATCAAGCTTCAACAATCTTTATTGAAACCTCTGCTGTCACCTTAGGGTGCAGCTTAATGGTAGCCGTTCTTTCTCCGAGCATTTTAATTGGATCGCCGATGGAAACCTTCTTTTTGTCAATATCCAGCTTTGTTTGGTCTACAATTGCATCAGCAACCTCTTTATTGGTAACAGAACCGAATAATTTTCCGTTTCCGCCTGTTTTCACTTTAATTGTAACAACCTGCTCTTTTAAAACCGCTGCAATTTGCTGTGCATGTTCCAATTCCTCTTGTTTACGCTTTGCTTCGGCCTTCTGTTTTAACTCAAAGTCGTTCAAATTAGCCTTTGTTGCTTCCACCGCCAGCTTTTTGGGGAACAAAAAATTTTTTGCATAGCCTTCGCTTGCATTCACTAATTCACCTTTTTTACCAACACTTTTTACATCCTCTAATAAAATCACCTTCATGTTATGCTTCCTCCTTCAAATATTCTTGAATGGCATGACGGATTTTTTCCTTCGCTTCCTCTAGGACAACGCCTTGAAGCTGTGCGCCCGAAACCGTAAGATGACCACCGCCGCCTAATCTTTCCATGATTCTTTGTACATTAATCTCGCCAAAGCTGCGTGCACTGATATAAACTGTATCTCCAACCTTGCAGCATACAAAAGACGCCTTGATTCCCGTTACATTCATCAATTCGTCTGCCGCCTGCGCCGCCGTCAGCGTTGAATTTTCAACATTGGCAGGGCAAACAGAAATTGCAATATTACCCATAAACAGTTCCGCATCCTTTACCGCAGAGGCCTTTGCTTTATAAGCATCCATATCATTTTGGAATAATAATCTTACTCGAATGCTGTCTGCTCCGTTACGGCGCAAAAACGCTGCCGCTTCAAAGGTAATCGCCCCTGTTTTGACGCAAAAATTTTTGGTATCAACCGTAATGCCAGCCAGCAGTGCGTCCGCCTCAATGTTGCTAAGCTTAACCTTCTTCCCGATATGCTGAATCATTTCAGTAATCAGCTCTGCCGTTGAGGACGCATATGCCTCATGGTAAACCAAAACCGCCTGATCAATGGCATCCGTACTTTTTCTGTGATGGTCAAACAGGACAATTCGTTTTGCCACCTCAAGCACCTGCGGACTTTCCACCATGCTTTTGCGGTGGGTGTCTACGATAATCACCAAAGTTTTCGCATCCATCATTTTTAGAGCATCGGAAGTTTTTATTGTTAGGTTCTGATAATTTCCACTTGCTAACATTTTATCCCAAAGCCTGCGGATTCCAACCCCAACCTCGTCCATGACGATATTGCACCTTTTATCCATCGCCCTTGCAATAGCACAAATGCCCATGCAAGAACCCATGCTGTCCAAATCTCCATTTTTATGCCCCATAACCAAAATTCCTGAGGATTCACCGATCAGCTCCCATAGGGCATCCGCCTTAACTCTGGCACGAATGCGTGCATTGCGTCCCATTTCGCCGGCTTTACCGCCATAAAAAACAAAACTCTCGCCCTCTTTCACTACAACCTGATCTCCACCCCTGCCCAAGGCTAAATCAATGGCTGCCTTCGCATTTTGCATTGCCACATCCAGTGAGTTGCCGCCAATGCCAATTCCCATACTAATGGTAACGGGGATATGGTCCCCTACACTGATTTCTCGAATATCATTTAAAATATCAAATTTCTTTTCCTTTAACTGTGACAGTTTACCTTTTTTCACCAAAAAGAAATATCGATCCTTTTCCAGCTTTCGGATAACGCCATCCACATCCTGCGCAAGTTGATTTAATTTACGGTCGATTAAAGCCGACAAAATGGGCCAACGGCTTTCATCCAGATTATCCACAACTTCCTCATAGTTATCCAGAAAAATCATGCTCACAACGGTTTGCTGATCCTCCAAAAGCTTGGCAAGCTGTTGTTTTTTTGTTGCATCCACCAATGTCATCGTCAAAACAGTACCAACAGCACCATTTTCCTCAATGACATCACAGTGATCCAAAGCCCCTTCGAAATATTTTTCTGCAACTTGAATCAGTGTTGTTTCCCCTGCACCGCTTTGCTTTAATAATTTATCTATCGACTGTTTTGCATCCTCAATATCAGAAAAAACCTCTGCAAATTTTTGATTATACATGAGTATGTGTCCACGAATATCCAAAACAGCGTAAGGGATTGGCAAATTGTGCGGAATATGAAAATTCCCCTGTAAAACTGTCGTATCCAGAAAGGAAGGAGGTTCCTCCTTTGTCCCTTCAAATGGGGCATGAAGCTCCTTTAGTGCCGGCCAGCCGAAAAAAACAGCCACCCCACCGATTAATGTGCCAATTCCCAAGTAAATATCAATCAGGGAACATACAAAAATGATAATGCCCATCAATGCAACAGGAACGATTATTTTATCATGCTTTGTTATTTTATACATTTATTTGCCTCCAAACCAAAATGGCCCCTTTCACAACTTTTGCCCCAATTCTCGGTGCAATTCCAATAGCGAGGTTTTCCATTCAGGTCTTTCTTCCTGCAAAAGTCCAAGCTTCAGCTTTGCCGCTGCTTTTTGATCAAGGGCATCCTTTGAAATCCCCATCCTAGCAGCTAAAAGATACATCACAATTTCCAAATCTGCTAATATTTCTGTTTTTTCGGCTTTCGCTGCATCTCCCTGCATTGCCGTAAAAAACTGAGCTACCGCAGATAGCATCTGGCATTGCAGATTTTCAGTCATTTTTATATTCTTGGCAACATCAAAATCCTTTCCATTCATTCAAAAACCGCCTCCTATCAGATGGTTTTGGTTATTTATTGCAATAATATATTATATCACAAACTTTTGACTATCTCAACACGAAAGTACCTATAGGGTTTCCTAAAACGCTATAGACTGAATACAAAGTCAAATTTTGAGGACTTTGCCCTCAAGCACCCACAAGGAGTGGTCATCACTTTTGCTACGCAAAAGCCAGCTTCGCTGTCTGCCCTATCTTGGGCAGTGAGTGGTCATCACTTTTGCTACACAAAAGCCAGCTTCGCTGTCTGCCCTATCTTGGGCAGTAAGTGGTCATCACTTTTGCTACGCAAAAGCCAGCTTCGCTGTCTGCCCTATCTTGGGCAGTGAGTGGTCATCACTTTGCTCTGCAAAGCTGTCCTTCGGACAGATGGCACTTCTTTGCCATTGCATCCTTGTTCCACCTGAACCCGCATAGAATGCGAGTTATATAAAAGTTTTTGGTCTTGCTTTTTTCAAAAAGCAAGTGGGTTTGGGCAACACCCAAGGTTTGTCTACGTTCTATAGGGTTTCCTAAAACGCTAATGTTTCGTCTTTTTGACAATAACATTGCACATTTTGTTCAAAATACGCAAATGACGGAATACGAAAAAAGCCGTAACAGTCTTATTTCAATAAGTGCTGTTACAGCCTGAATTATCGCAAAACCTCCCTGAGTGCAGTGAACAGCGAAGTGCCCTCATTCATGGAGTAGAATGACGCACCTGAACGAAAGCACAGCTCACCCAATGCACCTCTATGCTCCTTTAATGCCTTGTCATATGCCGCCAGCACGGAGGAAGTCAACTCCAAATCGCAGGTTTCTCCCGTTTCGGCATCTACCAGCCGCACAGCCTGTCCTTCCCTTGGCTGTTCCTCCGCAGCGGATAAAACCTGAACCAGGCAAATCTGTTGCTTTTTCCCTTGCAAAACACGCAATGCTTCGTCTAAAGAAGTTTCCATAAAAAAATCCGAAATTACAAAGGCTATCCCCCGTCCTAACCTGCCGCTGTATAAACCGGCACGCAAAAGGTTAGAGCCGCCGCCGCACTCCGCCTTATCCAACAGGGTTAACAGCTCAAAAAAGCTATTTTTCTGGGTGCTTCCTCTCTTTTCCAAGGAAATGGCGTCATTCCAAAGGAACAGATTCACACGGTCACCGCTGCAAAGACTGATATAAGCCAAAGATGCCGCAAAGGCTTTCGCCTGCAAAAACTTTTCTTCTTTTTCCATAGAACTGCTGCAATCCAAAAAAATATTGATTTCCGCCTGTTTTTCCTCCATAAAAAGCTTTACATAAAGTTTGCCGAAGCGTCCAAAGCTGTTCCAATCCACCCTTCGCAAGTCATCCCCCACGATATATTCCCGAAAATCAGAAAATTCTAAGGAACTGCCTTTGGCATGGGATTTCCTTGCGCCGCTGTAGCCATCCACGCCCAGCCTTTGGCGTAAAGAAACAGAAAGCTTTTCTAGTTGCATCAGATATTCTTTTGTAAATATATCCTGTAAGGTTCTCATACCAACAATGCCTCGATAATTTGATCAACCGTAACGCCATCCGCCATGCCTTCAAAATTCAAGAAAATACGATGGCGCAAAGCCCCCTTGGCGACCGCCTTCACATCTTCATATGCCACATTATATCGTCCAGCCATCAGCGCATACACCCTTGCCGTCATCATTATCGCTTGCGCACCTCTTGGGCTTGCGCCAAAACGCACATATTTTTTTACCATTTCCGGAGCCTGCGCATAATCAGGGTGGCTTTTTAAAACAACCTCCATAATATATTCCGCCACGGGCGCAGCCACAGGTACTTCCCTTGCAATCCCTCTCATTTCCATCAGCTTCTCTTTACTGCAAACCATTTGAGCTTCCCTTTGGCTGCCCGTTGTGGTAGAGGATACAATTTCTAAAAGCTCCGCCTTACTTGGAAAGGCTACCTCCAGCTTGAATAAAAAACGATCCATCTGTGCTTCAGGCAAGGGATAGGTTCCTTCGGATTCCAAGGGGTTTTGAGTAGCCAATACAAAAAACGGTTCCGCCAACGAGTAGGTTTCATTCCCGCTGGTCACGGTATGCTCCTGCATTGCTTCCAGCAATGCGCTTTGCGTTTTGGGCGTTGCTCGGTTGATTTCATCTGCCAAAACAATGTTTGAAAAGATCGGCCCTCTGCGAAATTCCATGCCCATCTCACCATTCAATTTTTTCGTCATAACTGAGGTTCCCGTTACATCAGCGGGCATCAGGTCGGGCGTAAATTGAATGCGAGAAAAGTCCAAATCCAAAACCTTACCGATGGTTTTTATCAACTGCGTCTTTCCAAGTCCCGGCAACCCCTCCAGCAATACATTTCCTCCGGCAATCATCGCCGTTAATACGCCTCTGATTAAATCCTTCTGCCCGATCATTACCTTACCTATTGCCGCTTCTATCTTTTGAAGTTCTGTCCCAAACTGACGAATCATTTCCTCTTCCATATAACGTGCCTCCCTTTTTTTCCATAGCTATATTATAGTGTCTTTTGGCTTTCTTAGTCAATCGAAGGGAAAAAACGTAAAGAAAAATAAGGAATTTGTTTTGTTTTTCTTAAAAAAGGGCAGTTATATTCGTATGAATGATTAGAAAACAGCATCTCTCAAAAAATATAGTTGATCCTTTTTAATCCCCTGAATCCACGATATAAGTACCTCCCATTTAAAAAGCGATTCACATCCGAAAGAATGTTTAGCTGTCTTTGCTTTTTTTGTAAAGTAAACACGCTTGGGAAACCCATGTGTCCTTGAAATTTAACGCAAATGCTATGGAAATATTGTGGGTTTCATAGTATCATATAACAAGCGGAACTCTTCTTCCGCAAATACAATTATGAGGAGTACCCATGAAAAAGATTGATTTTAAAAATCTGGACAAGTCCTACTTAAAGATTTGTCTATATGCATTTTCTGTTGTTGCGGCAATTATTTTATTTGAAAAAATTATCGGTCACCTTCCCGATTTGAGCAATGTATTTCATACCATCATTCAAACAATCCTGCATTTGGGATCCCCATTTTTTATCGGGTTTGCCATCGCATATATTATGAACCCATTTATGAAATTTTTTGAAAATTTCTTTTTAAAATACATTACAAAAGCGCCAAAGCACAGAAGTCTTACTCGAATCTGTTGCATTTTAATCAACTACGTCATCATCATTGGCAGCATCTTCTGGATTACCATCTACCTTGTCCCTGAACTGAAGGACTCTGTCGTTTCCTTTGTATCACAGCTGTCCACTTACTCAGCACAGTTAAATGCATCCATTACAAAGCTTTTTGACCAGATTCACTTTGTCGATTCGGCCGATGTCAATAATATCATTAATAAACTGCTTGCCCCAATTATGGGAGCATTTCAGAATGTACCTGAGCTTATCTCAAATATTGCCACAAACCTTTATTCCGTGGGAAAAATAACGGTGGATATTATCATGGCAATCTTTATTTCTTTTTATATGCTGTATGATAAGGAAAATTTCAGAAGGCAGGGACATAAAATTATTTATGCTATGACAAGTCAAAAAAAAGCGGAGCAGCTATTCTATAATACCCAGAGAATAAACCGCATTTTTCAGAATTTTATTGTTGGTAAAGCAATTGATTCTCTCATTATCGGGATTCTTGCTTTTATTGGCTTTACGGTGCTGAATGCGCCTTTCCCTTTAATCTTAAGTCTGATTATTGGCGTAACCAACATGATTCCGTACTTCGGGCCATTTATTGGTGCAATTCCCGCCGCTGTGATTACGTTTTTGGTAAGTCCAATGACGGCTTTATGGGTCATTTTATTTATTCTTGCATTACAGCAGTTTGATGGAAACTTCTTAGGACCTAAAATTTTAGGAAACTCTTTGGATGTAAGTCCGATTTGGATTATTTTGGCGGTTGTGTTGGGCGGTGCTTTTATGGGGCCTGTGGGTATGTTTATCGGCGTACCATTTTTGGCTGCCATCAAAATGTTTATTTCGGAATATATTAATCGCAAGTATGAAAAAAAATACCCTGATGATGACCCGCTAGTTCCAAAAAGCCATAAGCATGAATCCCACCCGGAAGCATAAGCTAAAATATAAACAGAAAGAACAGTTTTTTATACAAACGCTGTTCTTTCCATTTTTTGGAGGAAATAACATGAATCAAACCAAACAAACAAATCTTTTTGCATTAATCTTTTTTATATTTTTTATTGTCAGCGGTCAGCTTTTGTATCTGCTCCCCGTTATGCAAGAAATACCTTATGTGTGGTTTTCGTGCATTGTACAGATTGTGTATTGTACCATTCCCATAATCGGTTACTTTATATGGACAAAAAAAAATCCCAAAGAGGTTTTTCGGCTATATCCCTTAGGATGGAAAAATTTGTTGTTGATTATTGCTTTTGGATTTGCCATTCAGCCGCTCATGCGCTTTCTTTCCTTTTTTACTTCTATGTTTTTCCCAAACGTAGCGCAGGAATATGCTGACGCATTAGAGGGTACTGGTTTTGTTGCCACATTAATCACCATGGCAATTTTGCCTGCATTATTGGAAGAGCTTTCGCTTCGGGGCGTGTTCCTATCGGGCTATCGTCGCTTAGGCACATGGAAAGCAATTTTCTGCACGGCTCTATTATTCGGGTTTTTGCACATGAATCCACAGCAATTCCCCTATGCTTTTTTTGCCGGATTGTTTTTCTGTTTTTTGGTAGAAAGAACAGGCTCCATATGGGCATCGATTATTCCGCATTTTATCATTAACGCAACAAATGTGATTAGTATGTTCCTTCCTATTTCTGATGAAATTACGGCAATGGAGCTTCCGGGTAATACGACACTCCTGCTTTATACAGGGCTGTCCGCCTTCTTATCCCTTCCATTTTTAGGATTAATTCTTTTTGCATTTTTAAAGACAAACCCTGTTTCTAATCCTTATACACCAAAAAATGGAACAGCCGAGCGTTTTCTTTCTCTGCCCATTTTGGGTGTATTCACTCTGTTTATCATCTTTGGAATTGTTCCATATCTAAGTTACTTATTTTAAGTTTTTTTGAGCTTAGGCACGTTCCCTGGAAGGGAACGTGAAAGACTGAAGACAAACCTTGGGCTTTGCCCAAACCCACTTGCTTTTTGAAAAAAGCAAGTCCAAAACTTTTACTAAAACCGCATATTTATGCGGTTTTAGATGGATCAAGAATGCAATGGCAAAAACGTGCCATCTATCCGAAGGACAGCCTTGCGTAGCAAAAGTGATGACAAACCCTTGTGGGTGTTTGAGGGCAAAGCCATCAAGATTTTGACTGCACGTTCCCCTTCAGAGAACGTGCTTTTTTGAAATCAAGAATTCATTATGCGCCAAAGCATTCATTTTCGCCTTCCTATTCCTGAAGCAAGCAAAAGCGTGGAAGCCTTTTCCCCTCGATCTCTACAGACTCCAAAAACATATCCTTCGGACGCACCCAAAGACCATATTCGCCGTAAAGCTGCCGATATACAACCATCTCCTCCAGCGTTTCCGAATGCTTTGCAATGCCAACCACACAATATTTTTTGCCTTTATAATGCTCATATACGCCACCAATTAACAACTCCATAATAAAACCTCCTTTTTAAACCAGAATCGATTATACAACTTCTTCCCAGTCAGCCGTTCGTTTTTCAATTTTTATTACCCCTTTCGGCACGATAAACCGCACCGCCCTTTTCTCAAGCTGCATCTTCAAATCAGTAAAAGAGATAATCTCTCCGTCAATACTGGCGCACAAAGGATGCCTTGTATGAACCGATATTTTTTCGCACTGCTTAAAATGCACCCACTTCTCGCCCTGCATTTTCTGCAAATATGTACCGTCTTGATAACTGGGGAGCATTCGCAGTAAGGACAGGCGGCTGAGTGTTCTGATTCCTGCAAAATCCAAAAGACCATCATCAATTTCAGCATAGGGTGATGATTGAAAGGCTCCCCCGCAAAAGCTTCCATTTGCGATGGTACAAAGTAAAAACTCCCCTGACAATCGCATCCCGTTTCCATCTGAAATTTCCATTTCTTCACCCATAGGCTGACAAAAACGTTTGCATAACCCGATCCAGTATGCCAAAACCCCCTGAATCAAAGGATATTTTTTCAACTTAGCCGCCTCCACCACCACCTCGCAGTCAAACCCAATATTAATCATATTCACTGCCAGCTTTTCATTCACCCGAATTAAATCAATAGGGAGTTCCGTACCATTGATCTGTGCGGCGATATCAAAAAAAGCATCTCTAAAGGTAAAGTTTTTCACAAAATCGTTCCCCGTCCCTGTGGGTATCAACCCAATAGACACATTTGGGTATCCATACGCCCCGTTCATCGCCTCGTGCAGCGTTCCATCTCCGCCGCAAACATAAAATCTTGCCCATCTGCCCTCTTGTGCTTTTTCACGTATAAACGCCTCCGCATCCCCTGAAAAGCGTGTCATATGAATTTGATAGGAAATGCCTCGACCCTCCATCTCCTTTTGTATCTTGGGTATCATATGCCTGCCTTTTCCGTGTCCCGCTTCGGGGTTTATGATAAAATAATGCTTCATCCTTGGTATCCCCTCATCGCATTAAATTTATTGTTAGCGTACCATATTTTCAACGCACTTACAATCATGGAGGAATTTGTCATCATACCCTTTTTCGTACCTACTCAAATAAGGGAACTATAACTGCATCGGTATTTTTCTTGTAAAAAAAACGGCATTCGTATCATCCTTACGAACACCGTTTTGCTGCTTTTGAAATTGGTTTGCAGAATACTTTTTCCTGCGATAAAGCGAGGAAACGCATCCGCTGTTACTGCTCCATTTGTCTGCCCAAAAAGCCAGCAGCTGTCTGTGCCAATTTCCCCTCAACCTCGCCCATCTTTTTGTCCTTTGAAAGGAAAATAACTGCACCCATGGCATCCCCCTCCGCAATAATTGGGGTAATCAGCTGATGATTATATCCTTCCATGCTGTCATCATCCAGAATAGACACAAAATTGCTATCACTTTTATCTGCAATCAGCGTGGTTCTGCGATTGATGCAATTTTCCATCTCTTGACTAATATGCTTTTCAAACAATTCTTTTTTGGAGCCGCCGGAAACAGCAATAATCTGATCCTTGTCTACAATACAAGTTACGTGTCCAGCTGACTGTGCCAAGGAATCTGCATACTCCTTTGCAAATGTCCCCAGCTCGCCAATGGGTGAATACTTCTTTAAAATAATTTCACCCTCTCTATCTGTGAAAATCTCCAATGGATCTCCTTCTCTGATCCGCAATGTGCGGCGGATCTCCTTTGGGATAACCACTCTGCCTAAATCATCTATTCTTCTTACGATTCCCGTCGCTTTCATATAAAATTCCTCCATTTACAAATAAGGTTGTAGCATTTGATTTCTCTTGTGCTTGTATTATTTGTAAAAGAACCGAAAATATACCTACTCATATTCAGGAATAAATTTTTTTGTTTTCCTTTTTTCTCTGCAAAAAAATAAATGCTCCAACTATTGAAAAATCGAAGCATTTTCATTTTTATTCAGCCTTGCCGCCTCTGCTCATCAGTTCCAGCACGACCTGCTCTACATTTTTTCCTCGAAACAACACATCATTAATGGCATTTGTAATCGGCATTTCCACATTGTGTTCCTTTGCCAATTCACAGGCAGCCTGAACCGTATTTACACCCTCTACTACCATTTTAATTTCCTTCAAGGTATCCTCAAGGCTTTTCCCCTGTCCTAATAAAATACCGGCTCTGCGGTTTCTGGAGTGCATACTTGTGCAGGTTACAATTAAATCTCCAATGCCCGAAAGGCCTGCAAAGGTTTCCGTCTTTCCACCCATTTCCACGCCAAGACGTTTCATTTCGGCAATACCACGGGTCATAATCGCCGCTTTTGTATTATCCCCAAAGCCTAACCCATCAGACATACCTGCCGCAAGCGCCATCACATTTTTCAATGCCGCCCCCATCTCCACCCCAATCACGTCTGTATTGGTATACAGGCGAAATCTTGTGTTCATAAATTCACTCTGCACCATTTTGGCGGTTTCTTCATTTTCAGAAGCAATTAAGCAAGTGGTAGGAATATCTCTTGCAACCTCCTCTGCATGGCTGGGCCCTGATAAAACACAAACCTGACATTGAGGTGCGCATTCCTGAATTACCTGGGAAAGACGCTTTAAACTGCCTTCTTCAAGCCCTTTGGCAACGTTCACCAAAACCTGTTCCTTGGTAAAAAGCGGCGCAAATTCCAATACCGTTTGGCGTACCGCCTTCGATGGAACAGACAGTATAATGATTTCGGCATCCTCGACTGCCTTCTCACGGCTCGTTGTAAATTTCAATCCTTCGGGCAAAGTAATCCCGGGTAAATATCTTTTATTTTCCCGTTCTCTTTGCATTTCATCTGCCGCATCCTGACGTCTGGACCAAATCACAACATCATGCCCATGCTTTTGGAGCATCACCGCCAAAGCCGTGCCCCAACTGCCTGAACCAATCACCGTAACTTTTTTCACTGTTGCCCACCTCCAATATTCGCCTACTGCACGCTCTTATGCAGTGTAAATTTATTTTCCGTACCAGACCTTAATCGTTTTATATTTGCCCTATGGAGCCAAATTGCTAAAATCGCCAAAGCTGTAAACAGTACAACGCCTTCTATTGGCATCCCGAAAAAGAAGGCACAAATTGGAATAGAAATGTAGAACAAAATAGAACCAACAGAAATAAAATGGGAAAACATTACACCCAAAATTCCAACCCCTATGGTAATGACTGCAAACAAAGGTGAAAATACAAATGCCAAGGAAAGAACAAACCCAATGGTAGAGGCAATTCCCTTGCCCCCCTTGAATTTTAAATAAAAAGGAAAATCATGCCCTAAAATCGTACCTGCACCTGCATAAATAGACGCAAGAAGGCTGTGATCAGGAAATATCGCCCTGCAAAGAAAGAATGCCAGCACACCCTTTAAAATATCCCCCAGAAAGGTAGCCGCTCCTGCCCGAAAGCCTAAAACACGAAGGGCATTGGTTGTCCCCAAATTTCCGCTTCCTTTTTTACGCAAATCTGTTTTTGTCACCTTGCCAACGATAAACCCCATGGAAATACAGCCAATAAAATATCCGATTAACAAGCAAAAAATTCTGAACATATCAATCCTTTTCCCCTTTTTCCCTCACGATAAAATGAATCGGCGTACCTACAAAACCAAAAGCGTCTCTCAACTGATTTTCAATATATCTTCGATAGGAGAAATGAAATAATTCTTTTGAATTTACAAAAATTACAAAAGTAGGCGGCTTTACCGAAACCTGCGTCATATAATACAGCTTCAGCTGACGTCCCTTATCTGCGGGAGGCTGTTGCATCGCCATTGCCTCAATCAATACCTCGTTCAGCATGCCAGTACTGATGCGCAGCGCATGATTTTCGTGCACCATCTGAATTAATTCCAGCATACGGGTAATCCGCTGTCCCGAGAGGGCAGAAATAAATACCCTTGGTGCATAAGCCATGTATGCCAGCTCATTTCCAATATCCTTCAAATAGCTGTTCATGGTTTTATCGTCTTTTTCGATGGAATCCCATTTATTTACGGCAACAATGGCTGCCTTGCCTCTTTCATGGGCAATCCCCGCAATTTTTGTATCCTGATCTGTAATGCCCTCATTGGCATCTATGATTAAAATTGCTACATCACAACGTTCCACCGCCGCCACTGCACGGATAATGCTGAAACGCTCAATTTCTTCCTTGATTTTACTTTTACGACGCATCCCTGCCGTATCAATAAAAATATATTTCTGTCCGTCTATGGTAATCGGCGTATCAATGGCATCTCTTGTTGTACCGGGGATATTGCTTACAATCAAGCGATCCTCCCCTAAAATTTTGTTAATCAAAGAAGACTTGCCAACGTTTGGCTTCCCAATAATGGCAACACGAATGGCATCTTCATCTTCTGCCACATCACCGCCTTTAGGGAAGTATTCAACCACACAATCCAGCATATCTCCAAGCCCCAACGCCTGTCCTGAAGAAATCGGCATTGGATCGCCGATTCCCAGCTCATAAAATTCATAAATATCCAAGGTATCCCGTCTGGTGCTGTCCACCTTATTTACCGCCAGTACCACGGGCTTCTTTGTGCGGCGCAGCATATTCGCCACTTGACGGTCGTCATCTGTCACCCCTGTTTTTACATCGGTAACAAATAAAACAACGTCGGCAGTTTCAATGGCAACTTCTGCCTGCTGCAAAATCTGTTTTTGAATAATTTCTTCGGAACCGATTTCCAAACCACCGGTATCAATCAATGTAAATTTATGATTCAGCCATTCCACATCCGCATAAATACGATCACGGGTTACCCCCGGTGTATCCTGAACAATGGAGATTTTCTCTCCTGCCAAGCGGTTAAATAACGTAGATTTCCCTACATTGGGACGGCCAACCACAGCTACGATTGGTCTGCTCATAATTTTTTCCTCCATGTTTCTCTCTATTTCACAAATTCATTTGTGTTTTCTAATTAATAATCAATAGGCAAATTAAGCCTAAGAAACCATTATAGGATTATACCACAGTATTCTTTCCAAATACAATAGTACATAGCCTGTTTTCAGCCTTTTAACTCCATGACGCCCGCCATGACGCCCCTGTGCTCCCTCATTTTTCTGTGGGAATAAAATCGGTCTGTATCGCACATGGTGCAAAGTCCCGCAATTTCAATATTTTCCACACCCATATCCGCTAAGAAACGGCGGTTTGTTTCCCAAAGATCAATGCGATATTTTCCTGATTCACTTGGGTCATCAAAAATAATCTCGTCCGCAAACGCAAGGTTTTCCCGAAACAGTGCAACCACAGGCTCATCCACCTGAAAGCAGCATTTTCCGATGGAAGGACCGATTGCGGCAGCCACATCCTTGGGTTTTGTCCCAAATTCCTGCATCATTTCTTGTAATATGTGCTCCGCCATGCGGTTTGCCGTGCCCATCCAACCGGAGTGCGCCATACCGATGGCTTTGTGCTTGGTATCCAGCAAAAAAACCGGAACGCAGTCTGCCCCAAAAATCACCAAAGGAATATTGGGCTCATTGGTAATCAACCCATCCACATCTGCATAGCCCCGTTCCCGTAATACGCCTTTTCCCTTATCCGCCGCTGTAATCCGCCTTACGTTTGTGGTATGCGTCTGCTGAGAGGTTACATAATTTTCCTTAGAAAATCCCATAGCATTTCCTAATATATCAAAATTTTTCAAAACCTGTACTTTGTCCTCACCTCTGGTTAAACCCATATTCATCGCAGAATAATAACCTTCACTCACACCGCCACGACGTGTTGTAAAGCAATGCTTCACCAAATCCGTTTGTGTTAAATTGTCAAAAACAATGACTTCAATTTCTCCGATTTTTTCTATCTTCATGCTCTGCTCCTTATGTTAACCAAAATGCATTCTCCGTATAGCGGAAATACGTTTTTCCATCCTCTTCCAAAACCTCTGCAACATCAAAGCGAAAATCTCCCTCTAAACCGTTCTCAACAATATAGGCTTTCGCTGTACGGATGATATGTTCCTGCTTTCGTTTGTCAACCGCCTCACAGGGTTCACCTTTTTTTCGTCCTGCCCTATATTTTACTTCGGTAAAGATGATGTATGTATCTTTTCTTGCGATAATATCAATTTCTCCGCCTTGGCTGCGGTAATTTCTATCTAATATTTCATATCCCATGCGCCGCATTTGCTTTGCCGCCAATTCCTCCCCAAAGGCACCTTTTGTTTGATTATCCTCAGGGGTTATAAAATTTTTCACAAAACTTCTGCGATGAATGGGGCAAATTCCATGCACACGAATTGCCGCAATATGCTCCGCAGATCCATACCCTTTATTGGAGGCAAAGCCATACGCTGGATACAATTCCGCATAGGTTTCCATAAGTCTGTCACGATATACCTTTGCAACGATACTTGCCGCACCGATGGAAAGGCTTTTTGCATCCCCTTTTATAATGCCCTTTTGAGGGATAAAAATTTCAGGAATCGTCACAGCATCTGCCAAAATAAATCTTGGCACGGGGTTTAACTGGGCAATTGCCTGTCGCATCGCCTCGTAGTTTGCCTGTAAAATATTGATTTCATCGATTCTATCCCATGAAACCACGCCAATTCCATAAGAGATAGCCTTATCCAAAATTTCATCGTATAGCACTTCTCGCTTTTTTGCCGAAAGCTTTTTGGAATCATCTACGCCTTCTATCATACAATTTTTCGGCAGTATCACAGCCGCTGCAACAACAGGTCCGGCCAATGGGCCACGCCCGACCTCATCCACGCCGGCAATCAAATCGTACCCCTGTTCATAGCAGGCTTTTTCATATTCCAGCAGCTTTCCCAAGCGCATTTGCTCTTTCTCATAAGCGTTCTTCCTTTTCAAAGCGGATGCAACGGCATTTTGCACGCCTTTTCGCTCATCCAAAGCGAATGCCTCGATTGCTTGGTTCAGCTCTTCCATGGCGCACTGTTGTAAATACTCTTTGATTTCCTTGATTGACTGCATGGTTCCCCCGCCTTTCTTTTATTCATTATATCATAAAACTGCAAAGAAGCGGTCAACCCTATGCGTAAAATTATTCATAAAATTATCTATGCCACAAACAAGTAACAAAAAAATTGTTTCCATTGCTAAGGAATCGCTGCTTTAAGGGAGGGTGTACAGATAGTCAAGAAAATTTTTCAATTAGCAAGGAAAAAAATGCAGTAATCGCAACGCTATTGCCAGGCTTTTTGACGCCATCCGATTGGAAAATTTACCAAGCATTTAAATGTGCACACGGAATGAATCAGCGTTTCCCTAACCATTTTTTTATTCATGATTAATATAACCGCGCTCTTCCCTCCGACCTTTATGCTGTCTTACTTGCATTTCTGCTTGTCAATTAATTGGCAATTTCATGATTGCACTAAGAAAAGAGGAATGCTATAATGATTTTGCTGAGCAGCTAAAAGCGCGTAAGTCCGAGCAAGGATTTATGCGCTTTTTGCTGCTTTTTTATTTGTCAGGGAAAAAATGTTTTTTTCAAAAAGCAGTCTTTTTCAGTTAATCAAGGGGATTTTCATTGCAACCTTCCGCAACATTTTTATTTCCTTGATTGATGCAGCACTACCCTCGCCGTGATGGGCACAAATAAAATTCATCTATAACGAAAATAGGAGTGAGTAAACGATGAAAGAAACAAGTACCGTTAAGCTTTGGTCGAAAAATTTTGTTTTCATTATTTTGATTAATTTTCTGGTCTTTTTAAATCATATAATGCTGGTGTCAACCTTCCCCTTCTACATTGCCAAATTAGGCGGAAGTGAAGCAGTTTCGGGTACAGCCGCCACCCTCTTTTCCCTTGTGGCAGTTATTTTCCGCCCTTTTATCGGATGGATGCTAGATAACGGCAAGCGTAAGGCCATTCTCATAATCGGTCTTTGTGGTATGGCGGTCACACCCATTGGTTACCTTATCTTTTCCGTGGTGTATATGGCTCTTGTTTGCAGAATGCTCCATGGTGCATCCTTAGCGTACTTCAATACCTCAACGGCAACAATCGCTTCCGACATCATTCCCCAATCACGCTTTGCCGAAGGAATGGGATTTTTCGGTATAGCTACCGCACTGGCAACTGCCTGTGCCCCCGCTTTTGGCCTTGCAATCATGGACAAGATGGGTTTTGAAACATTGTTCCTTTGCGCAACAGGGTCTATTCTCATTGCATTTATTTTGCTGTTCCTTTTGAAAACTCCCGTTATAGAAACAGTAAAAAAGCCCTTTAGCTTAAAAGGCTTGGTTGATAAAAATGCACTTCCTGCTTCTGCGGTCACCGTTATTTTCATGCTAACTTTCGGTGCATTGGAAAATTTTCTTTCCAAATATGCCGCTGATCATGGGCTTCCCTCGGGTGGCATATACTTCGCAATCATGAGCGTTATGCTGTTTCTCACCCGTATTTCTGTAGGTAAGATCGCTGATAGGGAGGGGGAGGAAATATTTGTTTATACCTGTAATGCAAGTATGCTCTCCGCCCTTTTATTGCTATCCTTTACCCATACTACATTGTCCTTTGTTCTTTCAGCTGTTTTAGCCGGTTATGCCTTTGGCGGTCTTGAACCTGCTCTTCAATCAATGGCGATACATATCGCTCCACCGGAAAAACGGGGCAGTGCAAATTCCACCTTCTTATGCGCATATGGCATCGGCTTAGGCGGTGGCGTTGCAGGCTGGCTGATTGCCGGTTCAGGGTACCATATTATGTGGTTCGCTCTGTCAATGGCAAATATTGTTTCTGTCGTTGTCTATCTCATTTTCGGGAGAAGTCACCCTTCTTCATTTCACTATAAGAAGCATACCTAAGGCAATACAGCACCATTCTGCGTGCCCAGATGTTCAGTCAGGTTTTTCGTCAGACAGAACAAAAAACACAGCTGATACTGGATGTATTGGCCAGCATTATCGTACACACTGATGAAAAGATACAAACAGATGGGTGCGCAAAGCATACGCTGTAAATTGCGTGGTGTTTCCTAAAATTAGAATATAGATCAAAAGTGAAAAAGGTGATTTAGAAAGGGAATGTCATCAAAATTTATTGTAATTGGATGAAAAAACAATGCTGAATCAAGCAAAAATACTTTTCAGCAGGTTCAGCTTAGAGAGGTTTCAAACCTAGTATATATTCAACTATAACGAATTACTTTATACCACCCTTGCAACGGAATCAAGCTAAAAAAAATTGGTTCATTCTAAAATCACAGTGCTCCAGCATTTTATTCTCTTCGGCATTTTTATGCTTCCTCGTTTTTAATTGACCAATATATCATAAACGCTAAAGCTCCTCGCAGTAAAATAATGCCACCTATGATTAGGAGTTCAGATAAATCGTGTACGATGACAGTACGTAAAATCTCGCCGCCAAGCTTAAATTCAAGTCCCATTGACATCCCCTTAGAAAGATTAAGACGAGTGTGGGGGTCATTGCGAATAAAGTTATATATACCCCTTACGCCAGCTATGATAAGCACACCAACGCCAGCAAATTCAAATATTAAAATTGCCGCTTCTGTAAGCGTGAGCAGAAATTGACGTAATACCTCCATAGCTGCAGCTCCTCTCATAAAATTTTAGTATATTATATCACCTTTTCAGACAAAAATATACAATTTTAGTATAATATGTCCAATTTTTATTTTATTCAAAAAAATTTTCATGCTATAACAGCTATCATGCTCTACGAAAGAGATCGTAACCAGAATAACGTAGATTATGTATTGTGCGGTAAGTTGAAATAAACATTGCTAATGGAGTCTAAGCTCAGTTGAATCAAAAAATTTCAAAGGAAGGGATTATTTAATGGAGGATGTGCAGATGATCATGGAAATTTTTCGATCGGCAAGAAAAAAAACGCAGCAATCACAGCGCTATTGCGAGGCTTTTTGACCCCCTCCAAGTGGAACATTTACCAAGCAGTTGGATGTGCGCACGAAATGAATCTGTGTTTCACTAGTAAACACTATGCCAAAATTATTTGCAATTTTTCTTATAACATTCAAGGGTTGCAATACCTTCCAAAAACGGGAAACTTCCGAAAGTTATTACCCCACCAAGTCAAGCATACCAACAATTTCAACTAGCCTATGCAAATCAAACAATTTCCATATCAATAAAAATCAACCCCCAAAACCACTGATTTTATCAGTAATTTCGGGGGTTTTTTTATGCCTCCATGATGATAGGCAAAATCATAGGGCTTCTTTTTGTTTTCTGCCAAAGGAAATTTTTCAGCGTATCTTTTATGACACCCTTGATATAATTCCAGCTTGTAATTTTCTTTTCTTCACATTCCAATAAAGCTTCCAGTACCACTTTTCTAGCTTCCTCCATAAGGTCCTCTGCAACTCGAACGTATACAAAGCCTCTTGAAATAATATCTGGGCCTGCAATAATCGTACCGTTTTCCCGATCCATACTAACAACAACTACCATCAGACCATCCTGAGATAAATGCTTTCTGTCTCGCAATACAATGTTTCCGACATCGCCTACACCAAGTCCATCTACCATAACCTGTCCAGAAGGTACAGTACCGTTGACCTTCGCTTCGGTTCGGGTTATCTCCAGCACCTCGCCTAATTTCATGACAAAAATGTCCTTTTTATCTATGCCCATTGAAATTCCCAAATCTCTGTGGCTTGCAAGATGCATAAATTCACCATGCACAGGCATGAAAAACTTTGGTTTTGTCAGTGCAAGCATCAGCTTTAATTCTTCCTGCCTCGCATGACCGGAAACATGGATTTCTTCCATATCACCATAAATGACATTTGCACCCTTTTTCAGCAATTCATTAATTACACGGATTACGTTCTTTTCATTACCGGGAATTGCGGATGCACTGATAATGATTTTGTCCTCAGGCTTAATGCTCACCTGTTTATGCTCGTTCATTGAAATTCTGGAGAGCGCAGACATCGCTTCGCCCTGGCTGCCAGTTGTAATAATAACCAGCTGCTCATCACGATAGTTTTTAATCTCACCAATGTCAATTAATGTGCGAGATGGTATCGTTAAATACTCTAATTCCGTAGCTGTTTTTACTGCATTCACCATGCTTCTGCCGATAATTGCAACCTTGCGCCCATACATAAACGCAGCATTCACTACCTGCTGTATACGGTGAATATTGGACGAGAACGTTGCGACCATAATACGGTTTTTTGGCGTGTCCTCAAAAATTTTCTCAAACACCTTACCCACGCTCTTTTCAGACATGGTAAAGCCTTTTCTTTCTGCATTGGTGCTGTCGCTCATTAAAAGGAGCACACCTTCTTTTCCCAATTCAGCAAAACGCTGAAGGTCAATAACATCCCCGTCAATGGGTGTATAATCCACCTTGAAATCTCCCGTATGCACAACCGTTCCAATTGGCGTATGAATTGCTAATGCAACGGCGTCTGCAATAGAGTGATTTGTGTGAATAAATTCCACATTAAACAGCCCCAGCTTCACCTTTTCTCCGGGAACTACCGTGTGCAAAACGGTTTTGTCCAGCATTTTGTGTTCTCTTAGCTTGTTTTCCAACAGCCCCAATGTTAAACGTGTACCAAACACGGGTACATTCAGCTGTTTCAGAACATAGGGTAATGCACCTATATGATCCTCATGTCCATGGGTCAATACAATACCCCTTACTTTGTCTATGTTTTTGATCAGATATGTTACATCGGGGATTACTAAGTCTATGCCCAGCATATCATCTTGTGGAAATGCCAACCCACAGTCAATGACCATAATATCATTTCCGTATTCCAAAACAGTCAAGTTTTTCCCGATTTCATCTAACCCACCCAGTGCAGCAACCTTAAGTTTAGCCTTGGGTTTTGGTTTTCTTCCTGTCAAAAAACACACCTCCTTTTCATTTTGTTTTTTCCGTTTACTTATTCCAGTATTATGCCGTAAAAAAGCGCAGTTTAAACCGCAAAAACAAAACCCTGACAGATAAAATTCTTTTTTATCTAAATTTTGGGTATACATAAAAAGGGCAGGTCACCAACATCTTTGAAAGCATCTCTTCGCCCATGCTTTTTTTCTCAGAGGTTCTGCCAAATATTACGTATTCTGTTTTAGTCTTTTTTTCCGCACAGGATGATTCGGCTAGCCGCCGCTCATCTATCGTAAACGCACACTTAATATGCGTTTTTGATCAAAGTTAAGCTGTTTTGCAAATGAATCTTTACAAAACAACGGGTGCCTACAACACCCCCACTTTCAGCAGAAGCTTGTTCTCCCACTGAATTTTTGGGTATCGTACGCATACCTATTTATTAAAAAATCAGTTGATCTCCACCTGATAATCTTCGCCCTTTTGAGAAAACAGCTCTGCCACACGGTCAAATTCCGCATCGTCCTCCACCATTTCATAGGTTACATCATCTGTATTAATAGAGATTTCCTTTAAAATAAGTGCCTCTGTATCATCATCGTCCATGAGTTCTGTTTCCACTACCAATAAATATCGCTCGCCACCGCAAGCCACATTGTCAATAATCGAAAATTCAACCTCAGAACCATCTTCCGCTGTCATTGTCACTGTTTCAAACTCATATTCATTTACTTCGTCAAAAATATCTGCCATGATTCCTTTGCTCCTTTTACAATCCGCCTGCAACTGCATTTATCCTCTGCTTCTGCTATCCAAATAGCCTTGAAGAATATGCACAGCCGCCATCTTGTCAATCACACTTTTTCTTTTTTCGTGGCTCAATTCCGCCTCTCGCAAGGCACGTTCAGCAGCAATGGTACTAAAGCGTTCATCCCAAAGCACAATTTCCGTTTTGGGAAAACGCCTTTCCAGCCGCTCAGCAAAAGCCTTTGTTTTGATACAACGTTCCCCCTCGGAATTATCCAAATTCTTCGGGTAACCCACCACAAAAATTTCGGGGTTATATTCCTGCACCAATTCCGACAAACGCTTTAAGCTTTTCTTATATTCGGCAGGGCTTTCTCTGCGAATGATTTCTAACCCCTGCGCCGTCCACCCAAAGGGGTCGCTTACCGCAACACCAATGGTTTTATCGCCATAATCCAATCCTAAAATACGCAAATGCTTTCCTCTTTCTTATTCGTTTCTCTCTAAATAATCCTTTACCAATTCCTCCAGCAATTCATCCCGTTCCAATTTTCTGATCATAACACGAGCATTCATATAGCTGGTGATATAGGTAGGATCTCCGGATAAAATATATCCAACAATCTGATTTACAGGGTTATATCCTTTTTCCTTCAAAGCCGTACTAACAGCGATGAGGATCTTCTTAGCTTCGTTTTCGGGTTCTTTGTCTAATCTTCCAAAATATTGTGTTTCATTGATATTACTCATACTGCTCACTCCCCAACATACGATCCGTTCGCTCTTCTTCTATCATCTTATTCCATCATAATATAAACCCAAGCGGATTGCAACTATATTATCCTTACAGAATGATTACAAATCAGCCTCACCGAAGGCATTTTCCCCATCAATGTGCGTAATTTTCGTCAAAACAAGCCTGTTGGATAACTCCTGTGTGCTTTTTGTGAAAACCTTCATATAGTTTGAAGTATGCCCTTCATAGGTTTCGGTATCAAGCGGTTTTTCATACAGAACCTCAACGGTTTCCCCAACATATTTTTCCAAAAAGTTTGTGCTTGATGCATCACTTAAGGCAAGCAATTTATGGCTTCTTTCAGACTTTACACCATTTGGCAGCTGATCGTTTCTTTCTGCTGCCGGGGTTCCTTTTTTGGGAGAATATGGGAATACATGAATTTTTGAAAACCCAATTTCCTTTGCAAACTCATACGACTCTCTGAAATCTTCCTCTGTTTCACCCGGAAAGCCTACGATTATATCCGTTGTTAACGCCACCTGTGGCATATATTTTCGCAAAAGCGCCACCGCTTGACGGTATTTTTCCGTATCATACTTTCGATTCATTTCCTTTAAGGTTCTGTCACAACCGCTTTGCAAGGAAAGGTGGAAATGATGGCAAACCTTTGGCAGTTCTGCCATGGTTTTTGCAAATTCCTCCGTAACGACATTCGGCTCAATCGAGCTGAACCGAATACGGCTGATTCCCTCAACCTCGTGTACCTGTCGTAAAATCTCCAGAAGCGTTGTGTCATTACGGTCTTTCCCGTAGCTTGCCACATGAATTCCTGTTAAAACGACCTCTTGAAAACCATTCGCCGCCAATCTTCTTACCTCCGCCAGAACCTCTTTTGGTTCACGGCTGCGAATCGGCCCTCGGGCAAAAGGAATAATGCAATAAGCACAATATTGACTGCATCCATCTTGAATTTTCAAATACGCACGGGTGCGGTTCGTTAGTTTTTGAATGGAAAGCGGCTCAAAAATCCGTTCCTTCATAATATCGGAAACATGGTTTTCGGCACCGCTTTGCGGATGATACTGTTCAACCATATCCACAATCTGTCCTCGGTCCTTTGTGCCAATCACCAGATTGACACCTGCAATCGCCATAATCTCTTGCGGTGCTGTCTGCGCATAGCACCCCACCACAGCCACAATGGCATTCTCGTTTTGGCGTTTTACCTTTCGAATCAACTGTCGGGATTTTTTATCCCCAAAATTCGTAACCGTACACGTATTAATAACATATACATCCGCCGCTTCATCAATTCCTACAATTTCATATCCCTTTTCGGCAAACAACTCGGCAATTGCCTCGCTTTCGTATTGATTTACCTTGCACCCAAGGGCATAGCTTGCTGCTCTTTTCATTGTTCTCTCCGTTCCTTGCCGGTTTAAAGCCCTGTCAGCTCACGAATGGCTTTGACTACTCCGCCGTCATTATTGCTTCCCGCCTGAAAACGGGCATACCTTTTCACTCCGTCTGCTGCGCCTTCCATGGCATAGCTATGGTAAGCTTGATGAAACATTTCCACATCATTATATTGATCGCCAAAAACAACGGTTTCTTCCGGTGCAACGTCCCACATTTTTTGCAATGCCGCCACCGCCGTCCCCTTGGTAACACCCCTTAGCCCTGTATCCAAGCAAGTATCGCCAGAAATCACAAGGTTTAAACCGTCATCGAGCAATGGACGCAGCCTTGTATAACAGCTTTGGGCACTTTCCCCTTCGTGGGAAATCATGGACACCTTAATAATATCCTCCTTGACACGATACAAATCGTCTGCAAGACGCATTTCATAACGAAATAACGGTGAAGACAATAATTCCAAAAGCTCCTGACTTCTTGTATAGCTGCAATATTTGGCGCAAAGCAATGGCTCCACCCCTTTGAGCGAAAAAATGGAGTCCAGGCATTGTACCACTTTCTTTTGATTCATAGGCTCAGCAACAAGCTCTTTTCCATTATCCACAACGAAGGCACCGTTTTCGGCAATCACAACAACATCCTTTATATGCTCATGGAAATGCTTTTTCAGGCTTGGGTACTGTCGTCCGCTGGCAACCACAAATCGGATTCCCTTCTCTTGCAGCTTTGGCAAAAGCTGATAAATATCTTTGTCAATGCTCTTTTTATCGTCTAATAGCGTCCCATCCATATCTGAAACAATCAACTTAATCATCTTTATTCCCTCTTACATTTTGTTTATTTTAAAAAAAATCGGAAGTATTTTTAATGCGATATCCACATCCTTGCCTGAAAGCCAAATTAAATACTTGCGCATCAATTCCCATTTCGGGCGTTTCAATAAAACCCTAGAACAAATTTCTTCCATCTCTTCCAATTTTTCAATAATTTCGTCCTTTTCGCAATTGGATATATTTTGCATAAATCCAAATTCCAAACGAAGCTGCGTAAAATCCACTTCCATCGATACGTCGTTTTGCTCCTGCTGCAAATAATATTCCAGCAAACCCTCGTTTTGATAGCCATTTTGGCGAAAGCCCTCAAGGCGTTCCAGCATTATTTTAATATTTTCACGATACGCTTCCGCCTGCAATGCAGGTTCCTCATAAGGCTGATTTACCTTCAACCCATCGCAAAAACCCTCCACCTTATCTTTATAAGTCCGGATCAAAAAACGAAATAAAACAGACATTTTCTCTTCATCATATGAATAGGCATCCCATGTTTCATGGCTGCGGTCAATATCCTCATCCAATTTTCGGCAAAATTCATTTTTATCCACAATGACTCCACCTTTCCTTCACGGTATCCTATTCATAAGGCTGCTATATCTTTTAAGTATACCATAAATTGAAACGCCTTTGCAAGATTTCCATGAAAAGGAAAAGAGTCTTTCCCATGGGAAAAACTCTTTATTTCACTTATTTTTCATCTTCATCTTCAACGATAACAACCATACCACCTAAGCGTCTGTTCAACTCGCTTCTGGTAATCTTGATGATATTGGGTGTAACACCGTCTGCCTGCGCTTCAATGAAGTAAGGCTCCTCGTTATCGCAATCGTTTTCATCCAGCCAACCGCCGAAGAAAGACAAAATTGCACGGATTATTTCAACGCTATGTCCCCAATAATCCAAATCAAGGAAAATCATGCGGTTTTTCTCTCCGTTTTTAGAAAATTTACGACTTTTATATACCATTGTAAAAAGTCGTCTTTCTTCGCCCTTGTAAGTAAAATAAACAGCCATTTCATTGCTCTCGCCAAAACGATTTTCATAACGGTTTATTTTTGCACCGGGATCAAAATATTTTAATATGAACTGATATAGCTGTTCCAGTTCAATTTCTTTTGTAATATATCCATGAGTTTTTGCTGTCATAGATGGCACATCCTTTCTCATCTCTCTGCTGTCAAAAAAAATATTTTGTGTGCTAAATATCTCTTCTTGATTGCATTATACAGTAACAAAGCAGCTATGACAAGAGAAATCAAGCAGAATAGAATGAAAAATATTAACGCCATTTTTGGGCACTTTTTTATCCATAGCTACCAATCAATCCCTTTTTAAATGAACTTTTCTCATTACCGTTTGTTTCTGAAATTTATTCCCTGATATGCTATATTATATGCAAAAATCACATTTTTTCTATTATTCTTTCTACCAGCTCACTGCTGCGTTTTGCCGCTATGCTACAGAACTTTTCAAACGAAAGATTTGCTTCTTCCCCTGCGCCGTCGGAAATGGCACGTACAATTAAAAATGGGATTCGGTTAAGCCAGCAAGCATGGGCAATGGCCGCTCCTTCCATTTCTGCACACGTACCCTGCACATCCTTGCGAATTTTGGACTTACCCTCTTTTGTACAAATAAATTGATCCCCACTGGCAATGCGCCCTGTTATAACACGGTAGCCATCTGCAATCTCTGCCGCCGATGCCATCGCCAGTCGAACCAGTTCTTCATCCGCCTTAAAATAGCTTTCCGCCATACGAGGTATGGTTCCGATTGGATCCCCTAATGCTGATGTATCCATATCGTGCTGAACCGCATCCGTAGAAATTACAATATCTCCAATATTTAAGCCCTCCGCCAAGGCGCCTGCAACACCTAGCATAAGAATGTAATCCACGCCAAAATGGTCAATCATCGCCTGTGCACAGATTGCTGCATTTACCTTTCCGATTCCGCTTCTGACCAAAATGATACTATTTCCCTTGTATCTACCAATATAAAAAGTTAAGCCAACAACATTTTTTGTCGTAACAATTTCAATTTTTTCCTTCAAACAAAGAATTTCTTCCTCCATTGCCCCGATAATGCCAATGGTTTTCATTTTTTGTCATCTCCGTTCCGTATAATGTTTGTCGGACGGTTACAGTTTCGCCCGATTTATTGTATCCTAATCATAACACAATTCCCGCTTATTTTACAAGCGAACATATTTCTCCTTGTCCTCCATTGCAAAATCCCTGCATCTTTTGTATACTATTATGAAAGTTCATAAAAAGGAAGGATTCTATGCAACCAGTTATCGGAATTACACCAGACTACGACAGCAGCACCAACAGATATAAACTGCATCAGGATTATGTATCATCCATAATCAATGCGGGGGGCTATCCCGTTATGCTGTTTCCTGCAACTTTGATACCACCCTTTATAGACGGCATTGTTTTTACCGGCGGTGGAGATATTGATCCTTTGCTGTTTCACGAGGAGCCTTTGCCAGAAAGCGGAGAAATCTCGCCTTTTAGAGATAGCTTTGAGCTTTCTCTTTGTAAGTGTGCCATTGAAAAAAATATTCCTATATTAGGAATTTGCCGAGGAATGCAGGTAATCAATATTGCTTTGGGCGGAACCATTTATCAGGATATTTCCGTACAAACAGACAGCAAGCTAAAGCATAGCCAGCAAGCACCCCGTGATTATGGGACACACAGCATTTTTATCGAGGAAAACACGTTACTCTCTGCTCTATGGGACAAACAAAAAGCAACGGTAAACTCCTTTCATCATCAAGCGGTTGCGCTCCTAGGTGATGGGCTTCGCATCTCGGCAAAAAGTCAGGACGGCTTGGCGGAGGCAATCGAGCATATGATAAATTCCTTTGTTGTAGGCGTACAATGGCATCCCGAAGCCATGCAAACGCAGGAGCAAAAGAAACTTTTTTCTGCTTTATTAAAAGCCGCAGAAGTGTTTCATGCAAACAGGAGGTAGCAATGGAAAATATGCAAACAATCGTTGGTTTAGAGGCACTCCTGCAAACCGGCGCAAATATAGGAATAAAAATTCTGCAAATCAGCGGAACGCTGCTGCTCTGCTGGATTATCATTCGCTTATCTCATGGTGCAATACAAAAATTCTTCAAAAAACAAGCGCAAAAGCAGCGCTTGGCAATGTCAGAAAGAAAAGCAAATACGCTGAATTCCATTACCACAAGCGTACTAAAATATGTTATATATTTTATCGGATTTTTTTCAATTTTGAATCTGTTGGGCGTGGACAGTAAATCCTTATTGGTCATCGCCAGTGCAGGCTCCGTTGCCATCGGCTTAGGCGCACAAAGCGTGGTAACAGATATGCTGGAGGGCTTTTTCATTTTGTTTGAAGACCACTATGCAGTAGGTGATGTTGTTACCATTCAAAATATCACAGGTGTCGTTGAAAGTGTAACTCTGCGCTATACAAAAGTAAGAGATCCGCAAGGAAGAATGCACATTATCCCCAACGGCTCCGTGGGCATTGTAACGAATTTATGCAACGATTATATCAATGCAATTGTTACTGTGGGTATTGGGTATGAAGAAAATATCGACCGTGTATTGTCGATTTTAGAGGACGAAATGAAGCAGACCTCCGATCTAGAAAGCATTTTGGAAACGCCAGTGGTGGTGGGCGTGACCGCCCTGGATGATTCGGCTGTTTCTGTCCGAATTGTGGCAAAATGCGAAATAAGAACTAATTTTGCAGTTGAAACAGAATTGCGCCGACGAATCAAAAACCGCTTAGACAAAGAGGGCATTGAAATTCCATTCCCTCAGCGTACCGTTCATATCGTGCAGCAAAAGGAGGTATAAACTATGGTTTTTTCTGTTGGAGATATTGTTCAAATGAAAAAAACGCACCCCTGCGGCTCCAGCCTGTGGGAAATATTGCGTGTGGGTATCGATTTTCGAATAAAATGCTGCGGCTGCGGCCATATGGTTATGTTGCCCAGAGTTAAATTTGAAAAAAATGTTAAAAAAATCATTTCAGAAGGCAAAAAGGAGTAACCATTTTTTGCTTTTACAATATAACGGAAAATAAAACGCCCTTCCACCAAAACATCCTCTCATGGTAATGTCCATGTAGAGCTGTTTCACGGAAGGGCGTTTCTTTTTGAGCTTTTTGGCTATTTTACATTTTTCGAAACGATGTATTTGTTGACAATCAAATTTGGTGTCCTTATTTAACCTATATTCTTTTAGAAACGCCACTATCCTCAATTTGAATGACTGCAAATTGATTGCAAAACGAAACCGAGAAATGGATTACCAGTGACTTAGAATCAGAAGCTATGAAAAAACCGCTCTGTATGATATAGTATTGACAATTATATAGTTTATAATATATTTATTCTTTATATGAATATATTATAGTGCATTACTATAGATGCTGTAATCCGAAGGCAATTCATATGCCAATATTTTTGAATTTTTGGTGTTACACAAATATCTGACAAAACAAAATTATGAGGAGAGCTGTCATGAAAAAAATATTGATGTTTGTTTTATCTGCACTTATGCTATGCTCTTTTCGTTTTCCTGTTTATGCAAATTCAAATAATGGAGATTTAACAGCTGAAGAAATAAATCAAGCTTTTCTAACGTATGCGCCTAGTGCAACAGCGTTCGCAATGAATTATTCCTCTGACTACGGTCTGCCGAAGATTGTTCTGATTTGTTTTTTGGTACACCATTTTATCTTTATAATCCTAATGATGATGGGTATGCAATTGTTATGATGAAAGCGATTATTTATTTCCCAGTCGTTTCAGATGAACAAGTTGTCGCAATATGAACGATTGGCAAAACGGATGAAGGAACACTATTTTGCAATTTTGGACAAGCCTTTTGTGAACTGTTAAATAAAAAATCAGATGAATCCTATATTTTCATTGGTGATGGTAATTCTATTTGGACAGAAGAAATTTCTGATGAACAAACAAAAAGTTCTGCATATACAGATGAAAAGATGAGGATTGATTTCCAATCTCCAATTTCTGATGATTCACTGACAATTGGGTGTCTAAATATAATCGATTCAAAAAAAATTTTAACTCCAGTTGTTCCCTTAACAGATTTATTACACAATGAAAAAAACATTGGATCAGCTGGGAAACCACTGTCTGCATTCTTAAAGTTACGTGAACCACTAATAAACCTTTTGCTTCAGCAAGGCTTCTAACGATTGCAGGCTATGGATACGAAGAATCAGGATGTAAGATAGCTTTGTACGGTTCTTCTAAAACGAGCACAGTTTTTTCTGCGGAATTGCCAGCCACTCATATTCGTTATAAACATCTTCTTTTTTATATACAGCAATCGGCGCATCCCAATTAAAAAAGTATTTAAAAGTTTCTGAAAATGCATCCAGATTTCTGCAATCGTGAGTTTCTAAAACAGCGTCAAAGACATTTTGCATCTTTACAAAGTTTGCTCAATGGATTTGCATTATAAAACAAAATCAAAAAAAGCTTATATCCTTTGCCATACATTTACCTTTAAACATATTTTAAAGAAGTTCCTTCTAATGATTTACTTCATGAAGGATCGCATACACCGTTCTTTTATATGGTATTTTTGTAGACTGAATTCATTTACTAATTACCCATCGCCTAAAAATCGTGTCCTCTCAAACTCCATGAAAAAAACCGCAAAAATTTGCGGCTATTTTAACACTAAAATCTATTTCTCAATCCAGTTTATTCCTGTAATGTCGGAACCGTTCCCCAAGGAAACACATTCCAAATGCCTTACCACCTAAGGCTACCTCAAAATTTCATCGTAGCGAAATTACAGCTTGTCCTTAATTTTGCCCACAATATCAGCTTCTGTAAACAATACACACTGACGAATGGCATTTTTAATTGCCCTTGCATTCGAGCTGCCATGAGCCTTTACCACCAGAGATTTCAGTCCAATAAAAGGTGCGCCACCAACCTCATCTGAGTCAAAGCGTTTTTTCACGTTTTTAAAGGGTGTTTTCAGCATTGCAGCTGCAACCTTATATCCACCCGCAGTAATTTCTTCTTTAATAATATCAATCAAGGTTTTGCTCAAGCCTTCGCAAAGCTTCAAAATCGTATTGCCAACAAACCCGTCGCAAACAATTACGTCCGCCTCACCAAAAGGAATATTTCTGGGCTCAATATTACCTGCAAAATTGATACCCTCAGTAACTTCCAGCAATTCATAGGCCTCTTTGGTCAAGGCATTGCCTTTTTCTTTTTCTGCGCCGATATTTACCAACGCAACCGAAGGCTGTTTCTTGCCAAAAATATTTTCAACATACACAGAACCCATTTTTGCAAACTGCTCCAAATATTTTGCCTTGCAATCTACATTTGCGCCGCTATCCAAAAGGAAGGAGAAGCCTGTTTTCGTCGGCAGACAAGTGCCAAGTGCAGGACGTTCTACCCCTTCAATGCGCCCTACAATCACCAATGCGCCTGTCAGCAATGCGCCTGTGCTTCCGGCGGAAACAAAGGCGTCGGCTTCCCCGTTTTTCAGTAAGTTAAGCCCCACTACCAAAGAGGAATCCTTCTTTCTGCGAATCGCCGACGTAGGCACTTCGTCTGTGCCAATGACTTCCTCCGCATGGATTACCTGAATACGTTCTTTCGGATATTCATACCTCGCCAACTCAGCATTCACTGCATCCAGCCGACCAACAAGCTTAATTTCTACCTTCAATTCCTTTACTGCTTCCACGGCGCCCTTCACAACTTCAACCGGAGCCAAGTCGCCGCCCATAGCATCTAATGCTACAATTACATTTTTATCCATGAAATCACCTGATTCCTTTCTTCTTTTTTTCAGTATAATCATTATCGAAGAAAAAAACAATGTATAAGAAGAAAAGACAGCATACACGCTGTCTTTTCGAATTTGACCTTAGTCAACTTTGATAATTGTTTTCTTGTTATATGCGCCACAAGCCTTGCAAACCTGATGAGGAACCATCAGTTCACCGCACTTGCTGCATTTTACCAAGCTGGGAGTTGCAATTTTCCAACTCTGTGCTTTTCTTTTATCTCTTTTAGATTTCGACACTCGTCCCTTGGGTACAGCCATTTCTACACCTCCTCGTCAACATTGAAAAGAGCTCTTAAACTTTCAAATCTCGGATCTATATGGGTTGTATCACACTCACACACACCCTCATTTAGATTCTTTCCGCAAACGGGGCAAAGCCCCTTACAATCTTCGCTGCAAAGAACCTTCATAGGTAAATCAAGAATGATACCCCTTCTGACAAAGTCCGTAAGATCAATTTGATCCCCCGAAAAAGTTTCTGTCTCTTCGTTTCCTCTGCCTGTATGAGCAAAACGTTCCTTGATCTCGAAGCAAAGCTCTTTTCTGACAGGTGCAAGACAACGGTCACACCTAAGACTGACCTCTGTATTGCCCTTTGCTTCAAAAACGAAAGTTTCATTTTCGTTTTTAAGAGTTCCCTCTATCTTTACAGGCTGCAAAAATTCCACAACATCGGGATAATCCGATGTATCATTGATTTGCTCTGTCAACATAACAGGAATAGACATCCCATTTCTGCTTAACAATTGAGCCACTCCAAGTAACATTCAAATCACCCCATAGTCGTACCTAAAATATTATACTGAAAGGCTTCTTATTTGTCAAGAAGTTCCTTCGTATCTCTTGCAATTACCAATTCTTCGTTTGTAGGAATAACCAAAACTCTGATTCTTGAATCAGGAGCGGAAATTTCCATTGCCTTACCTCTCAAAGAATTGCAGTAAGAATCAATATGAACACCCAAGTAACCCAAGTAATCACAAATCAATCTTCTTGTAGAACCGGAGTTTTCACCCAAGCCTGCTGTAAATACGATACAATCAACGCCGTTCATTGCTGCAGCGTATGCGCCGATATTCTTTGCAACTTTATAAGCGAATACATCCAAAGCTGCTTCTGCTCTTAAATTGCCGTGTTCACTTGCATCTTCAATGTCACGGAAATCGCTGGATACACCAGAAATGCCCAAAACGCCGGATTTTTTATTCAGAATATTATCCATTTCCTGAGGTGCCAGTTTTTCTTTTTCCATTAAAAATGTGATTACAGCTGCATCAATGTCACCTGCTCTTGTGCCCATAACAAGACCTTCCAAAGGTGTGAAGCCCATTGTTGTATCGATGGATTTCCCATTTCTTACGGCACAGATGGAGCCACCGTTACCCAAATGGCAGGTAATGATTTTTGTTTCTTCATAAGGTCTGCCCAACATCTTCGCTGCTTCTTCGGAAACAAATCTGTGGCTTGTCCCGTGGAAACCATATCTTCTGATTTTGTATTTTTCATAGTATTCGTAAGGAATTGCATATAAATATGCTCTTTCAGGCATTGTCTGATGGAAAGCTGTATCAAATACGCCAACCTGAGAAACGCCGGGCATAATTTTCTCGCAAGCTTCAATACCGATTAAGTTTGCAGGGTTATGCAAGGGTGCTAATTCGCTGCATTTTTCCAAAGCTTCCTTCACAGCATTGTCAATTACAACAGAGCTGGAGAAATATTCGCCGCCATGTACTACACGATGACCAACTGCATTGATTTCCTTCATGCTCTTTACAACGCCGTGTACAGGATTCGTCAAAGCTTCCATTACGTTCTTAACAGCCACGTTGTGATCTTCCAAGTAGTCATCAAAAACAACATCGTCTTTACCGGTAGGCTGATGTTTCAATCTGGAGCCTTCGATACCGATTCTTTCGCAAAGACCTTTTGCCAATACGCTTTCGTTCTCCATGTCGATAAGCTGATATTTCAATGAGGAACTGCCGCAGTTCAATACAAGAATTTTCATTATATTCTCTCCTTCATAATGTACCTTTTTCTTACTGATTGATACTTATTATTTGTACCGCTTTCAAGCTTGAAGGCGATAAAAAACAATTAGGGAATTATTTGCCCATTACATGAGCTTGAACAGCTGTCATAGCCACAACTGCAACAATATCATTTGCAGAGCAACCTCTGGATAAATCATTTACAGGCTTTGCAATCCCTTGCAATACAGGACCGAAGGCTTCTGCCTTGCCAAATCTCTGTACCAGTTTGTAGCCAATATTTCCAGCGTCAATGTCAGGGAATACCAAGCAGTTTGCTTTGCCAGCAACAGGGCTTGTAGGTGCCTTCAATTCGCCGACCTCTTTCACAATTGCAGCATCCAACTGGATTTCGCCGTCCAATTTCACTTCAGGATATTTTTCCTTTGCAATTTTAACCGCTTCAACCACCTTTGTAACATCAGCGTGCTTTGCGGAACCCATTGTAGAATGGCTGAGCATAGCAACTCTTGCCTCTTTGCCTACAAATGCAGCATAGGACTTTGCGGAATCCCCTGCGATGCAAGCCAATTCAGCGGGTGTGGGGTTCTGATTCAATGCACAGTCAGCAAACAGCAAGATACCGTCATCGCCATATTCAGGTGTCTGTGTTACCATGATAAAGAAAGAAGATACCAATTCTGTGCCAGGTGCAGTTTTCAAAATCTGCAATGCAGGACGCAGTGTGTCAGCTGTGGAATGAATTGCACCGGAAACCATACCGTCTGCAACGCCCATTTTAACCAGCATAACACCAGCAAACATGGAATCATCCAAAAGCAGCTTTCTTGCTTCTTCTAATGTCATGCCCTTGCTTTTTCTTGCTTCGGCAAGACCAGCAACCATTTCATCCATTCTAGCATCCTTTTCAGGATCAACAAAGATTGCTTTGGAAACATCAAAACTGCCCGCCGCTTCCATAATTTTTTCTTTGTTGCCGATTAAAACGATTTCAGCCAATCCATCTTTTAAGCATTCTGCTGCTGCTTCCAAATTTCTAATTTCATAGGATTCAGGTAAAACAATTACTTTCTTATTGGCCTTCGCCTTTTCTTTCATTAATGTCAAAAAGTCCACAGTTAAAAACCTCCTAGTTGATCGTAGAATTTTCTTTTATTGCCCATATCTCTATTATTATAAACAAAATGTCCCACTGGTACAAGGGAAAAGACATAAAAAAATGGCTGAAATTTACTCATTTTTTCAGCCATCTCGCAACTTTTTGTCAGAAAATAATAACTGGTTCCTGAATAATAATCAATATAATTTCGTTATGCAATCATCGGAAATTCCATAAAAAATGTTGTTCCCATATATTCACGGCTTTCAATTCGAATTGTTCCTCCCAAAGAGGACACCATAGCATTTACAACATCGAGCCCCACACCTCTGCCTGAAAACATATTCGCCCTGCTTTTGGTTGTAAAACCCGGGCGCAGTAAAAATGCAAATATTTCATTATCTTCATATTCATCCTCAGGCTTTTTCAAAAGCCCTTTTTCACGAGCCGTCTGTAATATGCCGTGTTTATCCAAGCCACGGCCGTCATCCCGAAAAATCACAAACACCCTTTGCCCTGCTCTTTGTATCTCCAAAGAAATTTCGCCTATCGGGGTTTTCCCCATTCTCTCACGAATTGCGGTGCCCTCCAACCCATGGTCCATACTGTTTTTCATCATTTGCAGCACCGCCATAGAAATCTTATCAAAAATATCCCTTGGAACCTCCGCATCCGCCCCAGAAACCTTAACTATAAATTCCTTTGACAGCTCTCTGCCCATAATATTGGCAAGCCGCTCCATTTGCGGTATCAGGGTGCCAAAATTTGTATACGGAATGTTTTGTTTTCCCTTGCGTGTATAAGCAATTTGGTAGCTTGGTCCCTCTGGCTCATTTTCGCTGTCCACATGTGCCAAAAAATTCTTTATTCTTCGAACGACAGCCCACCCAAAATCCGTTACCTCATCATCTGTCTCCATGCGGCGCAGTTCTCTTTTTAAAAATCCAGAAACCATACGCATCAGCTGTAATATTGTTTTCAAATCATTTTGCGCAGGGTTTTCCTCCTCACGCAAATAAGAGAACAAATCTTCCGCACTATGGGCAGTTTCCGAAATAGAAGGGTATCCCATCATTGATGCAGAGCCTTTAATGCTGTGCATCGTACGAAATAAACTGTCTACTTCCTCCCTCGAAACAGAAAAATCTTCTCCTCTAGCCTTTTCCTCTATGAAGTTGTCGATTTTATCAATATTTTTCCAAGTTTCTTCCAAAAAAATATCCTGCAAGAACTCTGGACTATCCACAAACTTCTCCACGCTATCAGCCTCGAATCTTAAACTATTATGTTAAAAGTATAACCTGATTTCTTAAAAATTTCCAGATAAATTTTTAACGATTTTTTAATATTTCTTTTCATTTTTTTCGTTACTTCACATATAAAACCCTATCCCTATCCTTTTTTTTGTATTTTCTCATTTCTTTGTCAGATAAGTACCAAAAAAACAACTCCGATATATCCGCTTTTTTCTTTCTTAATTCTCTGTATTCAAAATTTTGTGGTATAATATATTTTGTTCATGGAAATGCTCTCTTGCTTCTCAGCATATGCCAGAGCTAAGCAATGCTTCCCAAGCCAAAATCCTACTTTGGAGCTTTGTGATTTTCTTTTTTCATTTTCAGATGCATCAAATTTAAAGACTGTACAAATACGTTTTTGTTCATCAATTGATTTTTATTTTTAATTTCCCATCCGCTCAATATTTCTGAAAAGGAGATGTAACAATGAAAACTATTGGTATCATAACAGAATATAATCCTTTTCATCTTGGACATCAATATATGATAGAAGATGCGAAGAAAAAAAGCTGTGCAGACCGTGTTGTTGTGGTAATGAGCGGCAACTTTGTGCAACGAGGAGAACCTGCTTTTTTTGATAAATGGACCCGTGCAAAAGCAGCTTTGGCAAATGGCGCAGATATGGTTTTAGAGCTGCCCGTTCTTTTTGCCGCAGCAAATGCAGAAACTTTTGCTCGTGCGGCCGTTCGAATTTTGGAAGATACGGGTATCGTTGATGTTCTTTGCTTTGGTTCGGAAAGCGGTAATCTGACTTCGCTGCAAGAAGCCGCAAAGCTTATGTCCAACGAAACGGAGGAGTTCCGCTCTCTTTTAAAAGCCAATTTAGACGAAGGAATGTCTTATCCTTCGGCACGTGCCAAAGCTTTAGAAACAATTTCCAATATAAATTGTGAAATTTTAAGCCAGCCAAACCATATTCTAGCTTTAGAATACCTAAAAGCACTTGAACACTATCATTGCCGCATGATACCCATGACCATCAAAAGAGAGGGTGCCAATTACCATAACCCTTCCTTGATTGCTAAGTTTGCATCGGCATCGGCAATCAGAAAAGGATTTTTAGAAGACCAGATGGCCCAAGCATATGCGCAAGTACCCGAAAATTGTTATGCTGTATACAGCAAAGCCCTTTCTCTGGGAACAGCACCTGTTCTTTGGAAAAATTACGCCGATGCGCTAAATTATAAATTAAGAACCATGTCCGCCGAAGACCTGCGTCAAATTTTTGAAGTAACGGAAGGTTTGGAAAATCGTATTCTTCGGGCTGTTGACACTTGCTATGAAATAGAAGATTTGATTGAATTTATTAAGTCCAAACGGTATACCCGAACCAAAATACAACGCATTTTGCTTCATATTTTACTGGATATTAAGGCAGCCGAGGTTTCCTATTTTATGGAAAAACCGCATATGCCCTATCTTCGTGTGCTGGGTTTTTGTAAAGAGAACGCCGACATTTTGGGCGATCTTACGATGAATGCAAAGTGCCCAATACTAACCAATCTAAAAAAAGCCCCGGAGATACTAGACGAGGACGGGCTACATCTATTGGCATTGGAAAAAACCGCAACCAATCTTTACACCATGGCGGCACCCAATCCCCTTTATCGGGCAACCAATCAAGATTTCACAATACCAATGGCAATTCTTTAACAGTCTTTCAGCTACCCTGTTTTTTCGACTGCTATGCGCCACCAAAAAATTTCGCCTCAAGTATCCGCACAGCCAAAATTTTTCAAGTAAAGAAATTCGTTGTTTGTTCGCACGCAAATAGCCTTTGAGAATAAACTTGACTTTCATAGAACAGCCTTTGCAAGCATAAATTGTAATAATACATAATGGAAGAAGCTTTCCGCCATGAAAAAATTTTCGTTCGTTACAATTTGTACTTGTTTTTTGATTTTTGCACTCTTGCGCTACCCACAAGCAATGCTTGCAGCAGGGGCAAACAGCGTTACCCTTTGGTTTAATCAGGTTTTGCCGTCCCTGTTCCCCTTTATGGTTGCCTGTGGGCTGCTGTTGCGTATGGGTGCTGCCGAAACAGCAGGCGAATGGTTAAGGCCTTTGATGAAGCCGCTCTTTGGCTTGCCAGGCATTGCGGCTTTTCCTTTTTTTCTTGGCATTTTTTCAGGTTATCCAATGGGTGCAAAAATTACGGCCTCCTTATATGCAGAAAAAAAAATCTCTCTCTCTCAAGCTGAGCATATTCTATCCTTTTGCAACAATCCCGGCCCATTATTCCTAGTTGGTACGGTGGGTGCCGCTTTTTTTCATGCGCCACTTTGGGGTTACCTTTTCTTGTTAAGCTGTTTTTTGGGTGCCATTGCAACAGGCATTATCTTTCGTCTGTTTTATGCAGCAAGCATAAGCAATGACTTTATCCCCTATCAAAAAAATGCCCCCCCTTCCATCACACAATGCCTTCCGCAAACCATTGCCGACTCTGTAGACACCATCACGCAAATCGGTGGCTATATCATTCTTTTTGGCGTTGCTGTGGAAGCCTTTGAGCAAACGGGGATTTTTCATTTTTTAGGGCACATCCTGGCCTTCTTGCCCTTTTCCAAAGAATTCCTTTACGCCATATCCGGCGGCTTATTAGAAATGACCAACGGTGCATTTTTGCTAAGCAGTGCGCCAGACAATCTTTCTTTCAGGCTTACAGCCTGTTGTGTACTGGTTGCTTTTGGAGGATTGTCAATTCTATGCCAAACCTTCGGAATTTTACAAAATGTGCCCATAAAAAAAAGCCGCTATCTTGCGGCTAAAATTTGCAATGGCATATGTAGTGGTTTCTTTTTCATTATGCTTGCCCCATTTTTTGAAAAATATGTACAAAAACCAGTCCCCACCCTTGCAATGCAGGCAGAAACAGCGGTTTCCTTTCCAATTCTTTCTGCGAAATGTAGCCTTTTATTTTTTGCCTTCGCTTTAATCTATGCTTTCAAAAAACGAAAACAATAACGTTTACTTGCCTAAACGCAACTCTTGAACATTTTCAGCCAGTACATTCAGCGTTTGGGCAAAGTACTCATCGGTTTTTATGCTTTCACTATAAACAACCGCCTTCAGCTCTTTCAGCTTACCTTCTGCATCAGCCAATACGCTCTCTGCATATTCCATGGCACCCAAACGCATTTCCTTTGAGGTTTTCTTCGCAGAATCAATAATTGCGGCAGCTTGCTCATATGCTTTCTTCGTCACTTCGTTATCATCAACCATTCGCACCATACGATCTTCGGCATTTTTCAATAACTCATCTGCTTCCCTTTGTGCGTCAATCAAAATTTTATTTCTTTCTTCGATTACCCATTTAGACTGCTTCAATTCATTGGGAAGCTTCATACGAATTTCGCTGATAATATCATATATTTCCTCTTTATCAACAGATACTTTATTGCTAAAAGGTACACCCCTGCTGCCATCCAAAATTTCTTCCAGTTCGTCTAATAACTGTAAAACCGAATCCATAGCATTCCCTCACTTCTTGTATTTTTCTATAATAAAAGGCTTAATCTCTTGAGGAACCATAAAATCAATGTTTCCACCAAAAACTGCAACTTCCTTAACATTTGTCGAACTTAAGCTAAGATGCTCCTCATCGGCGGCCAAAAAAACGGTTTCCATCTCCTTACCCAGCTTACGGTTGATCAAATACATTTGATATTCCACCGCAAAATCCATGGTGTTACGAAGCCCTCTCACCGCAACAGTTGCATCAACTTCCTTTGCAAAATCCGCCAAAAGTCCACGAAAAGAAGCCACTTCAATGTTTTTCATTTCCCCAAGAACCAGCTCCAAATGCTCTTTTCTTTCTTCAACAGTAAACAAGGAACATTTATTGGGATTTTCCAAAACAGCAACAACCAAGATGTCAAACAGCTTCGTTGCACGTTTTATAATATCTAAATGTCCCAGTGTAATCGGATCAAAGCTTCCCGCATAAATTGCTTTTTTCATATCATTTCTTCCTCCAGGCACAGAAACGTCATGACCGTGGTTCTGTACTCCTTTTCACGCAAAACCCGAAGTCCCGGGATAGACGCCAGTGGAATTTGCGCCGAGCGTTCAACAATAATATATCCATCTTTTTTTAGCAGCCCGCCCCTAACAATTTCTAACAAAGCTGGCTCAGCCAACCCTGCTTGATAAGGCGGATCCATAAAAACAATATCAAACACAGCTTCTTCTTTGGTAAGCTGCAATAAAGCTTTTGGTACTTCCAAAGCAAGCAATCTGCCTTGCTTGTCCAGCTTGGTGTGCATTAAATTCTCCCGAATTATCTGCTGACATTGAGGGTTATGTTCCACAAAAACCGCTTCCGTTGCCCCACGGCTTAAAGCCTCAATCCCAATTGCACCACTTCCTGCAAATAAATCCAAAAATCTTACCTCAGGCAGATCAAATGCAATCATATTAAATAAAGTCTCCTTTATTCTATCCGTAGTAGGTCTTGTGGATAAACCTTCAATTGTTTGCAGCTTGCGCCCTTTTGCCAATCCGGAGATCACTCTCATAGCATACCACCTATTACTTTCAGTTTCGTTACACACATGATTACTATATCAAAAATTTATTTAAAAAACAATATAAAACTCTTTCTTTTTCTTTAAGGTAGCAACACTTTCCGACGTTGTCGTGATGCAGTCAAATACCTTTGAAGGGCAATAAATCATAGTTATTATTTTTTCTTTCAGCTAGACCGTAAAATAAAGTGCGTCACCCTGATGGGGCAAAAGAACGGCTCACAATGAAACCTTTGTGAAGAATGAGGTTGTCAAGACAACCTTCAAGCGGAACCAATCTTATGAAGCTACCACCATTTTACCACAATCGAACGAGGACGCATACAAAAATTATTTCTTCGGGCTATTCAAGCAGGTAATTGCCCAAAAGCTTCACAGACATCATTATAGCAGTAACCGTGGAAACGGCAATCAACACGCCACCAACAGGTGCCTTTAACACCAGAACCATAGGCCATGGCAAAAAGTTTACCTACCGCAAGCCATTCAGAATAGTTGGGTTGACACTTTATTTTGGCGATACTTATTCTTCATGCAACATAATCGTAATGAAAATTCCATTGCTTTACTCCGTGCGTTTTACCCCAAAAAACGAATCTGCCCTTAGTACGCCAAGAGGAATTAAGATACAATCTTTTCCTCAGCAGCTCCAGCCTCGAAAGTGTCGGGGCTAAAAATCCCCCATTCCGGTTTTTGTACATGGCGTGGCATACTTGACTTGACAATTCATCCTATAAAAAAAGTCCGATACATTTTATCGTATCGAACTTTTTTCTATACATTGTTCTATCATTTTCTGTATTTTTAATTATCCAACAAATTCATCTTCATGGCAATAAATCTGCTTTTTATTATTACATAGACTCATCACTTTTCCTGCAATATTTCCAGCAATATAAGCAACAACTACGGTAGTAACAATTCCACCTATTTGAATTGCAAAATTTCCTGTGATAAATGCAGCAACAACCCCACCTAAAATACCTGGCATACCATGAAGGTTATTTATACCACAACTATCAACACCCTTAATCAATTTTTCCAACTTAGGCGATATTATATTATAACCAACCGTACTTAAAATACCTGCCATAATACCAACAAACATAGCAAATCCAATTGTTGTGCTTGAACATATTGAGCCAATCGCAACACCGCCAGCTAAAGAAGCATTTGCAATATCTTCAATGCCAACTTTACCACGCAAAATTTTGCTTACAACATATGTTGCCAAAGTTGAACCGCATAAAGCAAATATCGTATTGAATGCTGTAAGCACGACTAACTGTGGTTCTACAATTGCACTTGTAAATGATGGCCAAAATACCCAAAGTAACACGCTGCCTAATAAACTAAACACATTACTGGTATCATCTGAATGCCATGCAGTATTCGTTTTATACTTATGCATTTTATTCGTTATGACACCCAAACCAAAATACGCACCAAATGCGTGTATTGCGATAGATCCACCTGTATCAAGAAGGCCTTTAAATAAACCGCTTTCTAAAATAAGCCATTCATTAAATATATATGCCGGAATAAACATCAACCCTAAGACAAGATACTGATCCATACTTAATCGTCCCAAAGGGGCGCCTATTGCAATCAGTAAACTTGCTGCTGCAAACTCTGCGAACAGAAGTGTTTTAATATTAATTGCATCCATAGCAAAATGTTCCCCACCAAAACTTTTTATCAATATGTAAAGTGGAATAGCTAAACTTACCATTAAATAAGTTGCTGTAATCGCCTGAAAGCCATGCCCCCTTATAACAACCATTAAAAAGCCAAAACCTGCTAATAACATTAATAAAACGTGTATCGAACGATTATATTGTAACGTATCTAATATCGTTGAATAGTTAATATCATTTTGACTCGACACCTGCTGCTGCGCATTTATAGATTCAAATGAATGAGCAACATTTATATTAAATTTGGCAGTGAGCCCAAAAGAAATTAAAATTGCTAATAATAGAATGAAAATTGCAAAATACTGTTTCGTATTATTGTTTGACATCATAAATCTCCTTTTTATCTTATCAACTTCTACCCTTATTTTAAAGAATAATTCAAATTACAATTACTATTTTTTATTCACATATTGATCGTACCACATTTGAGTTTAAAGCAAAAAACTCTTTACACGCTTCCCTAAATACCATCGCAAACTAATTTATTCATTCTTTTAAAATTGAACTATGAGGGATTTAAATAAAACTTTTTAAAATTTTTCATTCAGAACACCTTCTTTCCATAGGAATGATTCACTTTTGATTAATCTGAACATTTTGCATGACGAATAGGCCTCATAAAACTTAATGAAGCTAAAAAATATTGCCAGTTATTTTTCTTAGATACAACCCCCATTACTGCATCCGAGAATCTAATGAATCAATAGCATATTTTTCATTCCATTATTTACCTTTAACGTCATTTGCCTTACTATTCTATACTTTTTGTATACATTTGTACATAATAATTTCATATTTTCCAAAAAATTTTATAAATTTCACATTTTCACGATATAAAAAACTTCATCCAATAAAAATAGCCCTAAGAGCAAAAGCTCCTAGGGCTATTGGAGGGCAAGGTTGGTGCAATTGAACACATAATTAAAATAGCCCAAGAGCAAAAGCTCCTAGGCTGTGTATCTTCAAAACATTTATTATCTCTTACTGAACTGAGGCGCACGTCTTGCTGCCTTAAGACCATATTTCTTTCTTTCTTTCATTCTAGGATCACGAGTCAAGAAACCAGCTTTTTTCAAAGCGGGTCTGTAATCGCCATCTGCCTGAAGTAAAGCTCTGGAAATACCGTGTCTGATTGCACCTGCCTGACCTGTAAAACCACCGCCGTTAACATTTACCAAAACATCAAATTTGGCGATTGTTGCAGTTAATTCCAAAGGCTGACGAACAATCAATTTCAGTGTTTCAAGACCGAAATATTCGTTAATATCTCTTTTATTTACTGTTACTTTACCGTTGCCGGGTACCAAATATACTCTGGCTACGGAAGATTTTCTTCTGCCTGTACCGTAATATCTAGCTGCTGCCATTATGCTTTCCTCCTCCTATTAAAATTTAATTTCCAAATTTTCGGGTTTCTGTGCTGCATGGGGATGTTCAGTACCTGCATATACATGCAGCTTAGCGAACATCTTTCTGCCCAGAGCATTTTTAGGAAGCATACCTTTTACAGCATGTTCAATAACTCTTTCAGGGTGTGTTTCCAGCATTTTATCCAGTCTGGTTGTTTTCAAACCACCTGTATAGCCGGAGTGATGATGATAAACCTTCTGTTCCAATTTCTTGCCTGTTACAGCAACCTTTTCAGCATTTACAACGACAACATAGTCACCCATGTCCACGTTAGGTGCATACTGAGGTTTGTTCTTGCCTCTTAAAATGTTTGCGATTTCCGTAGAGATACGACCTAAAGTCATGTCAGCAGCATCAATTACATACCACTTTTTTACTACATCAGATTCCTTCGCAATGTAAGTTGTTCTCATGGTTTCTACCTCCCTATTCATTTTTTTGTTTGATCCGTTGACTTTGTCGTTTTGTGGGAACAAAACGATCAATCTCCATTATGCATTTTACATAACTTATTGGATCCCACCTTGAGAAATATATATTTAAAACCAAATGGTCTTAAAATCAAAATACAGCTCTATTATTATAGTACATTCATTCCTTCATGTCAACTGCTTTTACCTTAAAATCATAATAAATTTCCTGTAAAGTCAGGCCTTGCGGCTCTGCCGTCTGCCCTGCCTTTTGCCTGTTTTTGGAAGAAATTATTTCTAAAATTTCATCTGGTGAAAGCTTCCCTTGTCCAACGGCAATCAAAGTTCCCGCCATAATCCGTACCATATTATATAAAAATCCGTTTCCGGTCACGAAAATTGAAACTACATCGCCTTGCTGCTTCACATCGCAATCAAAAATTGTACGCACCGTTGTATTTACGGAACTCCCTGCGGCACAAAATGCAGCAAAATCATAGGTCCCGATAAATTTTTTTGCGGCCTTGTTCATTTTTTCCACATCAAGAGGACTATATACAAAAGTAGTGTATAATCTTTCTTTTGGATTTTTGGTTCTTCCATTCCAAATCCGATATTCGTAGGTTTTTTTTACACAGTCATATCTGGGATGAAAGTCCGAAGGCACTTCCTCAGCCTTGATCACTACAATATCCTCTGGAAGCAACGGACGAATCGCCAGTGGAATTTTTTCCGTTGGAATTGTTGTATCAACATCTATCGTCGCTCTTTGCCCCAAAGCATGAACACCTCTATCTGTCCTGCTCGCCCCAATACAGTTTAACGCAGATGAGCGAAAAAGTATTCTTAACGCTTTTTCAAGCTCACCCTCAACCGTCATTACCTCGGGTGATAATTGCTTTTGCCACCCGCTGTATCTCGTGCCATCATAGGCAATCGTCAATAGTATCCGTTTCATGCAACTCCTCCTGACACACTGAAATAAGGGATATGACTATCCCTCTTTCGAAACTCGCATTCATTTAAGAATAACCGCTGCCTGCTTATCTTTCGACAAAAGGAAAAATTTCCTATCATTAAATTCCTAAGTAGCTTAAATTATAAAAGGAAAAAAATTCGTCGCATACCGCAATCCCAAAATTGCTGCTATATACACCAGTCCCATCGTCAAAGCACGATAATCCCCTTTTTGCATATGCATACGATTCATTCGGGTTCTGTTTTCATCCCCATGATAGCATCTTGCTTCCATTGCCATTGCCAATTCTTCGGCACGGCGAAATGCGGAAATGAACAGTGGCACAAGAATGGGAATTAAACTCTTTGCTTTTTGCATAAGGTTTCCAGAATCAAAATCCGCACCTCTCGCCTGCTGTGCTTTCATAATTTTGTCTGTTTCATCCAACAGTGTAGGAATAAAGCGCAATGCAATTGTCATCATCATTGCAATTTCATGTGCAGGGACACCGATTTTTTTGAACGGACGCAGCATATATTCAATGCCATCCGTCAATTGAATGGGTGTAGTGGTAAGGGTAAGAACAGAGGAACCAACAATCAAAAGAATCAACCGAATACACATTTTGATAGCCAGTATCACGCCTTCTACTGTTAGGCTTAAAAAGCCCCATTGCCAAATGATATGCACACCTTTCGTCATAAAAAGGTTAATAAAAGCCGTAAATAAAATGATAATCATGATGCTTTTAATGCCCTTAAGCATAAACTTGATGGGCACCTTGGATATTTTGATTATCCCCGTCAATGCAGCAATTACAAAAAAATACCCTACAAAATTATTTACCATAAACAATGTTATAATGTAAATAAATGTCATGGTAAGCTTTACTCTGGCGTCTAACCGATGGATGGGCGAATCCACAGGGTAATACTGTCCAATGGTAATATCCCTTATCATACGCTCACCTGCCTTACCATGTTTAATAGGACTTTTCTCGCTTCCTCCACCGTAAATACGTCCAAAGGTACGTCAAAGCCTTTCTCCTTTAGAGCAGCAAAAACATAGCTCACCTGCGGCGCAGCCAAACCCATTGCCTCCAGCTCTTTCACATGGCAAAAAACCTCTTTCGGGGTCCCCTCCATGGCAACTTTCCCCTCATGCATAACGATAATACACTCAACCAATTTGGCAACATCTTCCATGCTATGACTTACCAAAATTACGGTAATTCCTCTTTCCTGATGTAGACGTTTAATCGCCTGCAATATTTCATCACGACCCTTTGGGTCTAACCCAGCTGTAGGCTCATCCAATATCAACACCTCAGGGTTCATAGCCAAAACACCCGCAATCGCAACACGACGTTTTTGCCCTCCCGATAGCTCAAAAGGGGACTTTTCATACAATTCAGGGGCAATGCCTACGGTTTCCAATGCCGAAACCACATTTTGATGAACTTCCTCCTTTGAAAGCTGCATATTGGTAGGCCCAAAGGCAACATCCTTGTAAACTGTCATTTCAAAAAGCTGATATTCCGGATACTGAAATGCCAGGCCAATACGCCGACGCACCTCTTTCAGCTTCGCCTTGTTCCTATGAATATTTTCACCATCCACTAAAATTTCGCCCTTTGTCGGGGCGATAATGCCATTCAAATGCTGAATCAGCGTTGATTTACCAGACCCAGTATGCCCAATTAAGCCGACAAATTGGCCTTTTTTAATTTCTAAATTCACATCATCCAATGCCTTTTTTTCAAAAGCTGTATCCTGATTATAAATATATGTTAAATGGTTAATTTCAATTGACATAGTGCACCTACCATTTCCTCGACTGTTAAAATATCTGCGGGTATGTCAATGCCTTCCTTTCGTAAAAGGTGAGCAACCTCTGTTACCTGTGGAACATCCAAGCCGTACTGCTGCAGCCGCTCAACCTGCGAAAAAATCTCTTTCGGTTTTCCTTCCATAACTATCTCACCGTCATCAATCACATAAACCCGATCGCCACGAACCGCCTCATCCATATAATGAGTAATCAGTATAATGGTAATGCCCTCGTCCTTATTTAAACGTTCAATGGTTTCCATGACTTCCTTTCGCCCACTGGGATCCAGCATAGCCGTAGGCTCGTCCAAGACGATACAATCGGGTTTCATTGCCAATACACCTGCAATGGCAATACGCTGTTTTTGACCTCCAGAAAGCTTTGACGGTGTGTGTGTTGCATATTGTTCCATATGCACAGTCGCCAGTGCCTCGTCCACACGACGACGAATTTCTTCCGGAGCAACCCCCATGTTTTCTGGGCCAAAGGCTATATCCTCCTCCACAACTGTCGCCACCAACTGGTTATCGGGATTTTGAAAAACCATGCCTGCGGTCTGGCGAATATCCCAAACCAGCTCGGCATTTTGGGTATCCATCCCTTTGATCCATAAAGTTCCCTTGGTGGGCTCCAGCAAAGCATTAATGTGCTTTGCAAACGTAGACTTTCCCGAACCGTTGTGTCCCAAAACAACCACAAACTCGCCTTTTTCTATCTCTAAATCAACTGCCTTTAGGGCAGATACTTTTTCCTCTTCAGTGCCGTGGTCAGTTTCAAGCATTTTAATATACTCATATGTTAGACCTTCGGCCTTCACCATCTTCATAACTTCACCTTTTCTTTCAAGGATTTTTACCCTCTTAAGTCTATGACAAACCATGCTCACAGCTATCAATAGGATACGGTTTTTCCATAAAAAAGTCAAGGCAAATAGACTTTCTTGGCAAAAAGTATGCCGTAAATATCTTAATAAAATCTTTTGCTTTTTATAAATACATCGTAATGCTGTCTTAAAAATTTTTTCTTATTTCCCAGTTATCATTAAACTATAAAATCCCTGATGTAATCTATTTGTTACAAAGATGTAAGCAGCTTGTCATTCCATCGTAAGCTGCCTGTAACCTGCTTTTTCAAGCATTATGTTATAATAAAACAAATTAGTTTTCCATTCGAAGGGAGAGATATTTATGAAAAAACAACTTTTGAAACTCGCTGGCGCTTCCATTTTGGCATTTTCTCTTTCCTTTTTTGCCTTTATGACCTTAACCATCAGTATGCAAGAAAAGGAGCAACCCTCTACAATACAAGCAGTTCAAGAAGATGATACCACCCTGGCTTCTGTTATACACTAACTTTTTTGGCTTCATAGAAAAGACCGTATCCAATGGATACGGTCTTTATTTTCATAATATTAAACCAATTCGATGAATACTTCCATCGCGCCGTCGCCTTTTCTTGCGCCCAGCTTAACGATTCTTGTGTAACCACCGTTACGGTCTACATACTTAGGAGCGATTTCATCAAACATTTTCGCTGCCATATCTACTTCTTTGCTCAAGCTTCTAACCTTTTTGCCATCAGCAGGAACTTCTGTTACAGGGTAAAGGTAAGCCAACAACTGACGTCTTGCTGCCAATCTGGAAGGTTTATCCTTCTTCACTGTTTTTTTAACTTCATTATAAACGGTTACCTTCTTGCCGTTTACAACTTCTTTCATACGCTTGCCGCTAGCATCTTTCTTTGCAACTTTTGCGGTTACTTCAACCTCGTCAAAGTTGTCTTTTTCTTTTACAGCAATTGTAATCAGCTTTTCAGCGATTCTTCTTACTTCTTTTGCTCTTGTTTCTGTTGTTTTAATTTTGCCGTGATACAGCAAATTTGTTACTTGGTTTCTTAACAAAGCCTTTCTCTGAGGTGTTGTTTTACCAAGTTTTCTATAACCGGATGCATGCATGGTTCGTATCCTCCTTGTTGATCTCCATACGATAGTGCCCGCCACCACTGCTCATCGGGCTTATGTGAAAGCGTAATCGTACGGCAATAATAGTAACAGGCAAAGATTTACTCGTCGCTGGGTCTTAATGCCAGGCCAAGCTCTGCCATTTTATTTAATACTTCTTCCAAAGACTTGCGTCCCAGATTTCTAACCTTCATCATTTCTTCTTCCGTCTTATTCGCCAAGTCTTCCACTGTGTTAATACCTGCTCTCTTTAAGCAGTTATAGGAACGCACAGAAAGATCAAGCTCTTCAATACTCATTTCAAGAACTTTTTCTTTCTTGCCTTCTTCTTTTTCAACCATAATGGAAGCATCTTTTGCATTATCAGAAAGATCAATGAACAGGTTCAGGTGTTCATTCAAAATCTTCGCACCGTAGCTTACTGCATCATCAGGTGCGATGGTGCCGTTGGTCCACACTTCTAGTGACAATTTGTCATAGTCAGTGATTTGCCCTACACGAGTATTCTCCACAAGGAAATTTACTCTTGTAACGGGTGTGAAAATGCTGTCAACAGGAAGCATGCCAATGGGTTGGTCGTCCTTTTTGTTCTTGTCCGCACCAATATAGCCGCGTCCTTTATTGATGGTGATTTCCATATAAAGCTTGCTGTTAGGGCCACCTGAAAGTGTTGCAATGTGATGATCAGGATTCAAAACCTCAATATCACTGTCGGCTTTAATATCGGATCCTTTTACTTCGCCTTCACCCTCAATGTCAATATACGCAGTTTTGGGTTCATTGCCTTCACTGGTGTTTTTAATCGCAAGACCTTTTAAGTTCAGAATAATTTCTGTTACGTCTTCTTTCACGCCAGGAATTACACTAAACTCATGAAGTACGCCATCGATTTTTACGTTGCTGACAGCCGCCCCGGGAAGAGAGGAAAGTAAAATTCTTCTCAGGGAATTCCCCAATGTTGTGCCATAGCCTCTTTCCAAAGGCTCTACCACAAACTTGCCATAAGTTCCGTCCGGTGCCATCTCAGCAATCTCAATACGAGGTTTCTCAAATTCAAACACTCATTCAAACCTCCCTTTTTTTTATTAAGGTGCTGCGGGGCTTTTGACCCCACAGCTTTTTGATTGACTTTTTTGCACAACCGTTTCAGATTATTTGGAGTACAATTCGACGATAAATGTTTCTTCAACAGGAACGTCAATCTGTGCTCTTGTGGGTTTTGCCAAAACTGTGCCGTTTAATGCATCATGATTAGCGGACAGCCATTCAGGAACGATTTTGCCGTCTGTAGCAGCCAAAACGTCTTTATATCTCTGAAGGTTTTTATATTTTTCCTTCACTTCAATTACGTCACCAACCTTAACAATGTAGGAAGGGATGTCAACGGGTTTGCCGTTTACCGTAATGTGTTTGTGACGAACAATCTGTCTAGCTTCTTTTCTTGTTCTACCGTAGCCAAGACGGAACATTACGTTGTCCAATCTCAATTCCAGCAGCATAAGCAGGTTTTCACCAGGGATACCTTCTTTTTTAGCAATTTTTTCTGCCTTCGCATAGTATCCTCTGAACTGCTTTTCTAAAACGCCGTAGATGAATTTTGCTTTCTGCTTTTCTCTCATCTGAAGGCCGTATTCGCTCATTTTTTTGTTTGTTCTTAAGTTTTGCTTCTTCGATTTTTTATCAATACCAAGGAAGATGGGATCCAAGTTCAAAGATCTACATCTCTTCAGTACTGGTACTCTATCTCTTGCCATTTATCTACACCTCCTGATGATTATACTCTTCTGCGTTTAGGTGGTCTACAACCATTGTGAGGAACGGGTGTTACATCCTTAATCATAGTAACATCCAGACCAGCAGCCTGCAATGCACGGATTGCGGCTTCACGACCGGAACCGGGACCCTTTACAAAAACTTCAACAGTCTTCAGACCATAGTCTGTAACAGCCTTTGCAGCTGTATCTGCAGCCATCTGTGCTGCATAAGGTGTGGATTTTTTGGAACCTCTGAAGCCCAGCTGACCTGCACTTGCCCAAGAAAGCGCATTGCCAACAGCATCAGTAATTGTAACAATAGTATTGTTAAAAGTAGACTGAATGTGAGCCTGGCCACGTTCTACTTTTCTTTTATCACGGCGTCTGCGAGTTGTTGTCTTTTTCACAGTTTTTTTAGCCATTATTCAAACCTCCTTTGAAATCAATTATTTCTTCTTATTCGCAACGGTCTTTCTAGGACCTTTTCTGGTTCTTGCGTTTGTCTTCGTTTTCTGTCCTCTTACGGGCAAGCCTTTTCTGTGGCGAATGCCTCTGTAACAGCCGATTTCAATCAGACGTTTAATGTTGAGCGCAACTTCTCTTCTCAGGTCACCTTCAACCTTCTGAGATTTGTCAATGACGTCACGAATTTTAGCTACTTCATCGTCAGTTAAGTCTCTTACTCTAGTATTAAGATCCACACCAGCTTCGTTCAAGATGCGAACTGCACTGGGTTGACCAATGCCATAAACATAAGTCAGACCAACTTCAACGCGTTTTTCTCTTGGTAAGTCTACACCAGCAATACGTGCCATGTATACCTTGCACCTCCTATAATTTTCAAATAATCTATAGTTTCATTTAAAATATTTTGCATAAATAAATTGATACCCGTTGGGCATTACAAACAGAGTGAGCAGCCGTCATCCTGCACGCTGCCTCTGCTATTAATTGTATGCTCCTCCCGGTACATTGACGGATTTATCAAACGCCTCATAAAGGTATTCCCTTTTGATAAGCCATATAATATATATCAGCCTTGTTTCTGCTTATGCTTGGGATTTTCACAAATGACCATTACACGACCTTTTCTCTTAATAATTCTGCATTTTTCACACATGGGTTTTACAGATGGTCTTACCTTCATTGTGATCGCTCCTTCCTTATTTCGCTCTCCAGATAATTCTGCCCTTCGTCAGATCATAGGGAGACATTTCAACTAATACTTTGTCACCCGGTAAAATACGAATAAAGTTCATACGCAATTTTCCGGAAATATGTGCCAGAATCTGATGACCGTTTTCCAGTTCCACCTGAAACATGGCGTTGGGTAATTTCTCCAGTATGGTTCCTTCTACTTCAATTACGTCGTCTTTTGACAAGCCAAGAACCTCCTTAACAATCTGCTGCTTTACTTTGATAGAACTTTATAGCCTTTCTGATCTCCGCATCCAGAATGAATTCATTCCGTGCGAATTTTTCGGCTATAACCGCATCCATATAATGCGTCGGCTGTACATGAATGATTTTTTTACGCTTTGGCTTAGCAAGCTTGCGTGTTTTTCCGTTAACCAGATATAAATATCTGTCCTCAACGGAAAGAATCATCATGGCCTCTGCCTTATCGTGTCCGCTTTTAGAATATACGATTTGCCCGATTTGATATTCCAACGCAATCACCTCAACTTTCCTTTGTCTGTTGCGGTAACGTAAGAATTTCAGGTGCACCGTCTGTAATCAGTATGGTATTTTCATAATGTGCTGCATATTTACCATCCTTTGTGACTGCTGTCCAGCCGTCTTTTAAGACACGGACATTCCAATCTCCCATATTTACCATAGGCTCAATTGCCAAAGTCATACCTTTTTGCAGGCGAACGCCTCTGGCTAATGTCTTATAGTTCGGGATTTCTGGCGGTTCATGCAGCTTTGTACCAATACCATGCCCTACATAAGCACGAACAACGGAAAATCCATGTTCTTCTACGTATTTTTGAATGGCTGAACCTATATCATTGAGATGATTACCATTTTTTGCAAAAATTATGCCTTCGAAAAAACTTTGTTTTGTCACCTCAATTAATTTTTTTGCCTCTGGGGAAACCTCACCTATTGCATAAGTTCTCGCCATATCTGCATGATAACCGTCTAAGATACATCCCATGTCAACACTCAGGATGTCCCCTTCTTGTAATATTCGCTTGCCGGGAATCCCGTGCACAACCTCCTCGTTGACCGAGGTGCAAAGTGTTGCGGGAAATCCGCCATAGCCTTTAAAAGAAGGAATCCCCCCATGACTGCGGATATAATCCTCCGCCAGCTTATCCAGATAGGCAGTCGTCACACCAGGTGCAACTGTTTTTGCAATCAGTGCTTCCACCTTGGCTAAAAGCTCGCCTGCTCTACGCATTTTTCCAATCTGATTTTCTGTTTTGATCGTGATAGACATATTATCTCTCCAGACCTTCAATGATTGCCTTTGTAATGTCATCAATTGGAAGTGTACCATCCACTTCGAATAAAATGCCTTTTTTATCATAAAAAGCAACCAAAGGTTCGCTTTGTTCATGGAATGTTTTAATTCTTGCAAGTCCTGCTTCCGTTGTATCATCTTTGCGCTGTGTCAGTGCTTCACCGCAAGCATCGCAAACACCTGCAACCTTCGCAGGCAAGAATAATTTATTATAGGTTGCACCGCATTTAGAGCAAGTTTCTCTTGCTGTCAATCTAGCTAGCATAATCTCGTCGGGTGCATTAATATACGCAACTTTATCCAGAGCTACCATCTCGTCAAGCTTTTCAGCTTGAACCACGGTACGAGGGAAACCATCCAAGATAAAACCGTTTTTACAGTCATCCTTCTGAATTCTCTCTTTTACAATAGCAATGATTAATTCATCAGAAACTAAGCCGCCAGACGCCATAATGCTTTTCGCCTGATTTCCTAGTTCTGTACCTTTTGCAACTTCTTCTCTCAGCATATCGCCCGTAGAAATATGAGCAATGCCATAATGCTTTACCAAACGTGCTGCCTGTGTACCTTTTCCTGCAGCGGGCGCACCAATGAGAACCAATTTCATAAGAATCATTACCTCTTTTCTTCAGATAGCCCTTCTCTTTTTAGAACTCCCCGCTCAACCGTCGGGAAATGCTTAAGCATTTCCCGGCAAATTGAGATTATTCACTCAAAAAACCTTTGTAGTGGCGCATAAGCAGCTGGCTTTCCAATGCTTTCACAATGTCCAGCGCAACACCAACAACGATGATTAACGTTGTTCCGCCGAAGCCTACATTAATCTTGAATATCCATTGTAAAACAACAGGTGTCATAGCTAAAATTGCATAGCAAATTGCCCCAACTAAGGTAATTCTATTTACAACTCTTGTAATATAAGCACTTGTAGGCTGACCCGGTCTAATACCGGGAATGAAGCCGCCATTCTTCTTCATATTCATTGCAATTTCGTTTGGATTAATCACAATCGAAGTATAGAAATATGTGAAGAAGATGATAAGCACAATATACAAACATGCACCAAAGGGGTGTGTCATGTTGAGAACTTCAATAACTTTTGTAAATGTCGGTCCTTTATTTGCAATAAAGTTACCAACTTGCTGTGGAAACTGCAACAGTGAAATCGCAAAGATAATAGAAATTACACCTGCAATATTCACCTTAATCGGCATTGTTGTGCTGCTTCCACCTGTCTGCTTATGTCCTGCCATCTTGGAAGAATATTGCACAGGCAATCTTCTTTCCCCACTGTTTACACATACAATAAAGGCTAATACAATAAGCAAAACTATCATAATCGCCACAACCTTTGCAATGCCAATGGCACCGGAACCAGAGATTGTGTAATACATACTTGCAATACCTTGAGGCAAGTTTGAAACGATATTGATAAAAATAATCATGGAAGAACCATTTCCAATACCTTGTGCTGTAATTTGTTCTGCGAGCCACATTACAAATGTAGAACCGCAAACCAAACAAATTACAGAAGCAGCATAAACCAGTGGGCTGTTGGTCAAAAACATATTCTGATAAGTATATGTGAGACCCGCACCCTGGATAAGCGCCAACACAACTGTCAGATATCTGCTGTAAGACTGAAGTTTTTTACGTCCCTCCGGACCTTCTTTTGAAAGCTGCTCAAACTTTGGAATAGCGATCGTTAACAACTGCATGATAATAGATGCAGTAATATAAGGACCGATACCCATGGCAAAAAGGGACCATCCGGAGTTTGCTCCGCCGGCGATTACACTGTACAGTGTACCAATACCGGTTGCTCCCTTTGCTGCGATTACGCTGGCAGCATCTATACCGGGCAGTGCGATTAATGTACCTAATCTAACAATTGCAAAAATCATCAGAGTGTACAATATTTTGTTTCTAATTTCTTTCGTTCTCCAGGAATTAACGAAAATCTTAAACATTAAATCACCTCTGCTTTTCCGCCGGCTGCTTCAATCTTTTCAAGCGCAGTTTTACTAAACTGGTGTACTCTGATTGTAAGTTTTCTTTCAAGCTCTCCCTCTCCGAGAATTTTAACGCCATCTCTAGGATTGCTGATTAAGCCAACGGCTTTTAAAGCATTGATATCAATCACTGCATCGTTTTCAAACACGTTTAACATACATACATTAATTGAAACGATTTCTTTACTATTTCTGCAAGTGAAGCCTCTTTTAGGAAGTCTTCTGTATAAAGGCATCTGACCGCCTTCAAAACCGCACTTCCCGCCGGAACCGGAACGCTGACCCTGACCTTTATGGCCTCTGCCTGCTGTTTTACCGTTGCCTGTTGCATGACCTCTACCTCGTCTCCAACTTTTTTCTTTGGAGCCTTCTGCAGGTCTCAATTCGCATAAGTTCATTTTGGCACCTCCTCAAATCAAATTTCTTCAACTTTGACAAGGTGGCTAATCTGATGGATCATACCTCTGATAGCCGCATTGTCCTGCTGAACGACACTGCTGTTCGTCTTTTTCAGTCCCAAAGCCTGAACTGTTTTTTTATGTTTCGGAATTGCTCCGATTGTAGATTTCACTAATGTGATTTTAATTTCAGCCACTGCCAATTCCTCCTTAACCTAAGAGTTCTTCAACAGTAATGCCACGCAGCTTTGCAACAGCTTCAGGGGTTGTCGCTCTGGACAGACCTTCAACAGTTGCGCTTACAACGTTGCGCTTATTATTGGAACCCAAGGATTTTGTTCTGATATTGCGAATGCCAGCTAATTCCAGCACTGCACGAGCAGGGCCACCGGCGATAACACCAGTACCATCAGCAGCGGGCATCATTAATACGCTCGCACTGCCAAATGCACCCTTTACATCATGATAGATGCTGTCAACATCATTTCTTTCAACTTTAATGATGTTTTTCATTGCATCTTCTTTGCCTTTACGGATCGCATCGGGAATTTCAGCCGCTTTGCCCATACCGCAGCCAACGTGGCCATTGCCATCGCCAACCACAACCAGAGCAGCAAATCTGAATGTACGACCACCTTTAACAACCTTTGTTACACGGTTGATAGTTACTACTTTATCTTTCAGATCTAAAGTGCTTGGATCGATTCTTTTCAACTTACCTTCCTCCTTGCCTTAGAAATTTAGTCCGGCTTCTCTTGCTGCATCCGCCAGAGCTTTTACTTTACCATGGTAAATGAAACCGCCTCTGTCAAAAACAACGTCGGTAATGCCTTTTTCAACTGCTCTCTTAGCAATTACTTCACCTACAACAGCTGCTGCTGCAACAGTGGAAGTAAATTCTACCTTGCTTGCAACTTCAGATTCCATTGTGGAAGCTGCAGCCAGGGTGTGATGCGTAACATCATCAATAATCTGTGCATACATATGCTTGTTGGATCTGAACACTGCAAGTCTAGGTCTTAAACCAGTACCCTCCACTTGATTGCGGATTCTGTAGTGTCTTTTCACACGAGCAACAGCACGAGATGACTTTCTAATCATAGTATTTCACTCCGTTTCTCAAAATCAGTCACTTTCCGATATAAATACCTCAAGCCACCAAGGGTCGATTATTTCTTACCGGTCTTACCAACTTTACGTCTAATCTTTTCGTCAGAGTATTTAATACCTTTGCCTTTATAAGGTTCGGGGGGACGTTTGGTTCTGATTTCAGCCGCAAACTGTCCAACTTTTTCTTTGTCAATACCCTTAACAGTAATTTTATTTGTACCTTCAACAATCGTTTCGATGCCTTCAGGATCTTCCATCTCAACGGGATGGGAATATCCTAAAGTCAGTGTCAACTTTTTGCCGGCTTTTGCTGCTCTGTAACCAACACCGTTGATTTCCAAGTTTTTAGCGTAGCCCTGTGTTACACCGACTACCATATTGAAGATCAATGTTCTTGTTAAGCCGTGTAATGCTTTATGCTTTTTCAGATCGCTGGGTCTTGTAACGACGATCTGACCATCTTCCATTGCGATATGCATGTCAGGGGACAATTTTCTTTCAAGTGTACCCATAGGGCCCTTCACTGTGAGCAGATTGCCTTCGCCGAGTTTAATTTCAACGCCAGCAGGTACTGCAACAGGGAGTTTACCAATTCTTGACATGGTCTGCACCTCCTATTTTTCTTTAATTGTTACCAGATAAAAGCGATAACTTCGCCGCCTACGCCAACATTTCTCGCTTCTTTGTCTGTCATCAAGCCTTGGCTTGTGGAAATGATAGCAATACCCAATCCACCCAAAACCTTAGGCAGTTCTTCTTTGTTTGCAAAAACTCTAAGGCCGGGTTTGGAAATTCTTTTCAAACCTGTAATAACCTTATGATTTTTGTCAACACCATATTTCAAGCTAACACGAATTGTGGATTTAACGCCATCTTCAATTACTTCGTAGCCCTTTACATAACCTTCTGATGTTAAAATATCAGCAATTGCTCTCTTCATCTTGGAAGAAGGAACATCTACTGTATCGTGTTTTGCTGTGTTACCGTTTCTGATTCTTGTCAGCATATCTGCGATAGGGTCGCTCATTGACATTTGAATTCCTCCTTTCTGTTTACCAGCTTGCTTTCTTTACGCCGGGAATCTGACCTTTATATGCCAATTCACGGAAGCAAATACGGCAGATTCCATATTTTCTAAGCACAGAGTGGGGTCTGCCACAAATTCTGCAGCGTGTGTAAGCTCTTGTGGAGAACTTAGGGGTTCTCTGTTGCTTTACGATCATAGATCTTTTAGCCATTTCTGTCCCTCCCTTTTATTTTGCGAATGGCATACCAAATAATCTAAGCAATTCTCTTGCTTCTTCATCCGTCTTTGCCGTTGTAACAAATACAATGTCCATACCTCTGATTTTATCAATTTTATCGTACTCGATTTCAGGGAAAATCAGCTGTTCTTTGATACCCATTGTATAATTTCCTCTGCCGTCAAAGCTGTTTGCCTTAACACCACGGAAGTCACGCACACGAGGAAGCGCAATGTTGATCAATCTGTCAGCGAACTCGTACATTCTGTTGCCTCTAAGTGTAGCCTTGCAGCCAATGTTCATGCCTTCACGAAGCTTAAAAGCCGCGATGGACTTTTTCGCCTTAGTCACAACAGGCTTCTGTCCGGCGATAATTGTCATATCTTTGACAGCACCGTCCAAAATTTTAGCATTTTCTTTTGCTTCGCCAACGCCCATGTTGATAATGATTTTTTCCAGCTTAGGCACAGCCAGCTTGTTTGTATATGAAAACTTCTTTGTCATTTCGGGAATAACTTCCGCTTCATAAAAATCTCTTAATCTGCTCATTGTTTACCTCCTTTCCAAGGATCAGTCGATAACTTCGCCTGTCTTTTTCGCAATTCTTACTTTTTTGCCGTCTTTAATCATAGCACCAAGACGTGTTGCCTTGCCATTGTGCAGATACATTACGTTAGAAGCATGAATAAAGCTTTCTCTTTTGATGATACCGCCCTGCTGATCTTTTGCATTGGGCTTTGTATGCTTTGCAATCATGTTAACGCCTTCCACAAGAACTCTGTTGTTCTTTTTATCTACAGAAAGGATCTTGCCTTGCTTGCCTTTATCTTTGCCTGTAATTATAACGACTTTATCGCCGCTTTTCAATTTCAAGTTAGCCACCTAGCACACCTCCTTATAATACTTCAGGTGCCAAAGAAAGAATCTTCATAAACTGTTTTTCTCTCAATTCTCTGGCAACGGGTCCAAAAATACGTGTACCTTTGGGGTTTTTGTCTTCTTTAATGATTACTGCTGCATTTTCGTCAAACTTAATATAACTTCCGTCTGCTCTGCTTACAGGGTGAACTGTTCTAACCACAACAGCCTTAACAACGTCACCTTTCTTCACAACGCCACCGGGTGTTGCGTCTTTAACTGCAGCAACGATGATGTCGCCTACGCCTGCGTATCTTCTTGTAGAGCCGCCCAGCACTCTAATACAAAGGAGTTCTTTTGCTCCGGAATTATCTGCTACTTTTAATCTGGTTTCCTGTTGAACCATGTGATTGCCTCCTCTCCAAAAAGGATTATTTTGCTTTTTCGATGATGCTTACAAGTCTCCATCTTTTGTCCTTAGACAAAGGTCTGGTTTCCATAACCTTTACACGGTCGCCGATGCCGCATTCATTGTTTTCGTCATGCGCCTTCAGCTTGTAAGTTCTATTTATAATCTTACCATACAAAGGATGTTTTACTTTATCTTCCACAGCAACAACGATTGTCTTGTCCATCTTGTCGCTGACTACTTTACCAATTCTGGTTTTACGAAGATTTCTTTCTTCCACGATGAGTCCTCCTTTCATAGACGGGATTATTATTCTGCTGCTCTAGCTTTTTGTGTAATCACTGTCTGGATTCTTGCAATGTTCTTACGAACTTCCTTAATTCTTGCTGTATTATCCAACTGGTTCGTTGCGTTTTGGAATCTCAGGTTGAATAATTCTTTTTTAGCAGAAACAAGGTCCCTCTGTAATTCATCTGCAGTCTTACCCATCACTTCGTTTACATAACCTTTTGTTTTCACTGCTGATCACCTGCCATTTCTAACGCCTCTGCCTTGGAAACAATTTTACATTTAATGGGAAGCTTGTGAACTGCCAATCTCAATGCTTCTCTTGCTGTTTCTTCTGCAACGCCGCCGATTTCAAACATTACTCTGCCGGGTTTTACTACTGCTACCCAGAATTCAGGCGCACCTTTACCGGAACCCATACGAGTACCGATAGGCTTTGCGGATACAGGCTTGTCGGGGAACACTTTAATCCAAACGTCACCGCCACGCTTAATATATCTCGTCATAGCAATACGGGCTGCTTCAATCTGGTTCGCTGTAATCCAGCTTGGCTCCATAGCCATAATACCAAATTCACCGTATGTTACTTTATTGCCTCTGTGCGCTCTGCCCTTCATGGAGCCTCTTTGCTGCTTACGATATTTCACTCTTTTAGGCATTAACATAATTACTTAGCGCCTCCTTCCTTTTTCACTGCTTTTACAGGAAGTACCTCACCTTTGTAGATCCAAACCTTTACGCCCAACTTGCCGTAGGTTGTATCAGCTTCTGCAAAGCCGTAGTCAATGTCTGCGCGCAGTGTCTGAAGAGGGATAGTACCTTCGTGATAACTTTCTGTACGAGCCATATCAGCGCCGCCCAAACGACCACTAACAGCTGTTTTGATACCTTTTGCGCCGAACTTCATAGTTCTGCCCATGGACTGCTTCATAGCACGACGGAATGTTACACGTCCTTCCAGCTGTGCTGCGATGTTTTCAGCCACCAACTGCGCATCCAATTCGGGTTTTTTGATTTCTTCGATATTTATAGCAACCTTTTGTGTTGTCAATTTCTGAACTTCAGCCTTCAATTCTTCAATTGCCTGACCGTTCTTACCAATAACAATACCAGGTTTTGCTGTGCTTACTGTAACTTTAACTCTGCCGGCTGTTCTTTCAATCGCAATTTTGGAAACACCGGAAGCAAACAGTTTCGCTTTGATAAACTTTCTGATTTTAACGTCCTCTACCAGGTAGTCAGCGAATTCTTTCTCAGCATACCATTTAGTATCCCAATCTTTGATGATACCGACTCTTAATCCATGAGGATTTACTTTCTGTCCCATTTCGTACCTCCTTATCTCTCATTGAGAATGATGGAAATATGGCAGGATCTTTTCAGGATCCGATATGCTCTGCCTTGTGCTCTAGGGCGGATTCTTTTCATTGTGGGGCCCTGATCAGCACTTACCTCTTCCACATACAATTTGTTTACGTCCATACCCAAGTTATTTTCTGCGTTAGCCATTGCGGATTTCAAAACCTTTGCAATGATTTCGGAAGCGAATCTTGGGGAATAATTTAACAATGCCGCTGCTGTAATAACATCCTTGTCTTTGATCTGATCCAAAACGATCTTCGCCTTTGTGGCAGGGATGCCAATATATTTTGCAGATGCATGGGGTCTTTTTTCTTGTGTTGCAATGTTTCTTTCTTTTTTAATTTGGCTTCTATGACCTTTTGCCATGAACGAAACCTCCTTTCGTTATCAGGTATTAGCGAACTCTTGATTTCTTTTCTGCGTCTTTGCCATGACCTCTGTAGCTTCTTGTCAATGCAAATTCACCAAGCTTGTGACCTACCATATCTTCAGTAATATATACAGGCACGTGTTTTCTGCCGTCGTAAACTGCGATTGTATGACCGATCATATCGGGGAAAATTGTAGAACGACGAGACCATGTTTTGATTACGTTCTTTTCGCCCGCTGCATTCATAGCGTCAATCTTCTTTAACAGATGATCATCAGCGAAAGGTCCCTTTTTGAGTGATCTGCTCATGTTTTAATCCTCCTTGTTTCGTCTTTTTGTGATTTAGGCAGCTGCCTTCCCACATTTCGAACTATTAGCCGTTTCTGCGGCGAACAATATACTTATTGGAAGCTTTGTGTTTATTTCTAGTTTTGTAACCCATAGCAGGCTTGCCCCAAGGTGTCATAGGAGATGGACGACCGATAGGTGCTCTACCTTCACCACCACCGTGAGGGTGATCGTTAGGGTTCATTACGGAACCTCTTACAGTAGGTCTAACGCCCATATGACGTTTTCTACCAGCTTTACCAATGTGAATCAATTCGTGATCCAAATTGCCAACCTGACCAACGGTTGCTCTGCATTCGATAGGCAGCAATCTCATTTCGCCGGAAGGAAGCTTTACTGTTGCATACTTGCCTTCTTTTGCCATCAACTGAGCCACGTTACCAGCGGAACGAACCAACTGACCGCCTTTACCGGGTTTCATTTCGATGTTATGGATGCTTGCACCAACGGGAATTTTGCTCATAGGCAATGTGTTGCCCAATTTTACTTCCGCATCAGGGCCATTCATTATCTTGTCGCCAACCTGCAGACCTGCGGGAGCTAAAACATAAGATTTCTGACCATCAGCGTAAATAATAAGTGCGATGTTTGCTGTTCTGTTAGGATCGTATTCGATTGCCTGAACTGTTGCAGGAACACCGTCTTTATTCCTTTTGAAGTCTACCAGTCTGTATTTGATTTTTGCGCCGCCGCCGTGATGACGTACTGTCAATTTACCCTGGTTATTTCTACCTGAATTTTTCTTAAGGTGTACCACCAAAGATTTTTCAGGAGTTGATTTTGTAATTTCTTCAAAAGCGGACACTGTCATGTGTCTTCTAGATGGTGTATATGGTTTGTATCTTTTAATTGCCATCTTCTGCACTCCTTTCGAGTTTCTTTCTATCTATCTACACGTTACCGTGTGTTTTGCATTTTTCATTTCATTCTTCCAAAAAAATTACATTCCCTGGAAGATTTCAATTTCCTTGCTGTCTGCTGTCAGCTTTACGACTGCTTTTTTGAACTTAGGTGTTTTACCAAAGTGCACGCCTCTTCTTTTAGGCTTGCCGTCGTAGTTCATTGTGTTTACGGCTGCAACCTTTGCACCAGTGAACATTTTTTCAACCGCATCCTTAACCTGAGCCTTTGTTGCTTCAGGGCGTACGATGAAAGTATATTTCTTTTCATCCAAAACAGACATACTGTTTTCTGTGATAACGGGTTTCAAGATTACGTCATAATATTTTAAATCAGCCATTATGCGTACACCTCCTGGATTTTCGCTACCGCATCCTTTGTTACAACCAATGTGTTGTATTTCAAAAGATCGTATACATTAATTGTATTTACGGAAGCTGTTTTTACTTCGGGAATGTTTCTTGCGGAAAGCATTACATTGCTGTTTGTACCATCCATAACGATCAAAGCTTTACCACATTTGATGTTATTGAGTACGTTAGCCATTTCTTTTGTTTTAACTTCCGCTAAAGTCAATTCGTCCATTACGATAATTTTACCTTCTGCTGCTTTTACGGAAAGAGCAGACTGAAGCGCCAATCTCTTAACCTTTTTGTTCAGCTTAAAGGAATAATCTCTGGGCTTGGGAGCGAATACAACGCCACCGCCTACCCACTGAGGGGAACGAATGGAGCCTTGTCTTGCTCTACCTGTACCTTTTTGTCTCCAAGGTTTTCTACCACCGCCGCGAACTTCTGCGCGTGTCTTTGTGCTCTGTGTGCCCTGTCTCTGGTTTGCCAGATACTGAACAACTGCCAGATGCATTACATGTTCATTTGCTTCTATACCGAAAATAGCGTCGCTCAGTTCGATTGTATCTACCTGATCGCCCTTCATGTTTAATACTGCAACATTTGCCATGTTAGTTTCCTCCTTTCGTAAAGTTTATCAAGCCTTTACGCTGTCTTTGATAACCAGAATAGAACCTTTTGCACCAGGAACTGCGCCCTTGATCAAAATCAAATTCTTTTCCGCATCAGCACGAACGATTTCAAGGTTCTGAATTGTTACATTTTCGCAGCCCATATGGCCTGGCATTCTTTTGCCCTTCTTAACACGGCTAGGTGTTGCGGAAGAACCCATGGAACCAGTAACTCTGTGAGATTTGGAACCATGTGTCATGGGGCCTCTGTGCGCATTGTATCTCTTGATTGTACTTTGGAAGCCTTTACCTTTTGTAACGCCGCTTGCATCAACCTTATCGCCTGCTGCGAATACATCAGCTTTAATTTCAGCGCCGATTTCATATGCGCTTGCATCTTCCAATTTGAATTCTTTAACATACTTCTTAGCTGTTACACCAGCTTTGTCAAAGTGACCCTGGATAGGCTTTGTTACATGTTTTGCTTTTGCATCTACAAAACCAACCTGAATTGCTTCGTATCCGTCGTTTTCAGCTGTTTTTTTCTGAACAACAACGCAAGGGCCAGCTTCAAGAACTGTTACCGGTACCAACGCACCGTTTTCAGTGAAAACCTGTGTCATACCGATCTTCTTAGCTATAATAGCCTTCTTCATTACGTGCACCTCCTAATTTTCTACAGCGGATTGCCCCTTTTCAGGGGAAATCATTCTAGATTCATATAAGAGTTGTTGCCGATATTTTGCATAGCGTTTTCTTCTTATATAAACCAGTTTTGGATTTTTTCTTAGAATCATGTACGGTTCGTTGCAACCCGTTCATCCTCCAAAAATTATTTCATTACTTTCAATGTGATGTCAACACCTGCGGGCAAATCCAGACGGCTTAATGCATCTGCTGTTTTTGCTGTAGGGCTGAGAATATCAATCAATCTCTTATGTGTTCTCATCTCAAACTGCTCTCTGGAGTCCTTGTACTTGTGTACCGCTCTGATAATGGTCACGATTTCCTTCTTTGTGGGAAGAGGGATCGGGCCACTGATCTGTGCTCCTGTTTTCTTTGCTGTTTCGATGATCTGCGCTGCAGACTGGTCGATCAACTTGTGATCGTAAGCTTTGAGACTGATTCTGATTTTTGGGTTTGCCATAAAAAAAGTCCCCTCCTTTTCGTACTTTTGATTTCAGCACGACAAGTGGTGACTGCACACTTATCCGGGTGTATCCTGCAACGGCAGATACGCATAATTGCCCCCAAAAGGACAATTCTTTCCCTTATATTAAGTACAGTGACCTTGTCGCCCGGTTTCTTGAACTGGACATCGCTCCGCAGAAAAACCCGCAGCCTTCATTTTGTAGGCTTTTGGCAACCTTCTGCATCAACGCTCTATGTCACAACATTACTTAGTATACATGAAAGCTCTTTGAATTGCAAGCTTTTCTATGTATTTTTTTGAAAAATTTCTTAAAAATTTAATAAAAATTTTTCGTAAAAAGCCTTTCTTTTTTATGCAAAATGCACAGCGTTTTTGCATATATGCACTGCCTCTGGATAAGAAGGCTTGAAATCAGGCTGCCGCAATAGAAAAACCACCAAAAAAAGCATCTTAGGGATCTGGCATAGGTTCTTTCCTATTATAATGCACCAAATAATACCGAATATTCAGGCATATGGCTTCTGTTTCTCATCCATGCAGAAAACCTGAAACTCCAAATCCAGAATTTCAAAAGCGAGTCTATGGAAAGACTCGCCTCAGATTGCCAAAAAATCTATTTTACCGAACGACTAGGAACGCAAATGCTTTCGTCTGTTTCACATGAACTCTCAAATCATAAAGATTTTCAAGTCACATTCTGCACAATGCGATTACGCTTTTTTGCCGCTTCTGTGAAAAGCGAATACCAGACCTTCTATATCAGTGCTTGGCTTCAACAAATCTCTGCGCCAACCCCCATAGAAAAACCTGCAACTCTTAGTTTTTAAAGCTATGAATGGGTGCAGGAATGCGCCCGCCACGAGCAATAAAAGCTTCACAGCTGTAACGGTTCACAGGCATAACCGGAGCGTGTCCTAATAAACCACCAAATTCAACATGATCGCCTTCTTTTCTTCCAATTACAGGAATCAGACGAACTGCCGTTGTTTTATTGTTTATCATGCCGATTGCTGCTTCATCGGCAATAATACCCGAAATCGTGGAGGCAGGAGTATCCCCCGGAATGGCGATCATATCCAACCCAACGGAACAAACACAGGTCATTGCCTCTAGCTTCTCCAAGGTCAGCGCACCCTTTTCAGCGGCTTCAATCATGCCATGATCCTCGCTTACGGGGATAAATGCACCGCTTAACCCGCCAACATAAGAAGACGCCATAACACCGCCTTTTTTCACGTTATCGTTTAACAGTGCCAAAGCCGCCGTTGTTCCGGGCGCACCTGGTTCCGCCAATCCCATTTCCTGAAAAATCTCGGCAATACTGTCGCCAACTGCAGGGGTAGGTGCCAAGGAAAGGTCAATGATACCAAAAGGCACATTTAATATTTCAGAAGCCTCTTCTGCAATCATCTGCCCAACACGGGTAATTTTGAAGGCAGTACGCTTCACCATTTCGCAAAGAGTTTCAAAATCTGCACCACGCACTTCCTCCAAGGCCTTTTTCACAACACCAGGGCCGCTTACACCAACGTTAATGGCACAATCCGCCTCACCAACGCCGTGAAATGCCCCTGCCATAAAGGGATTGTCCTCAACAGCATTGCAGAAAATCACAAGCTTGGCACAGCCGATGCACTCTGCGTCTTTTGTCAATTCCGCAGTCTGCAAAATAACTTCGCCCATTTGCTTTACAGCATCCATGTTAATACCATTTCTGGAAGTACCGATATTCACAGACGAACAAACTCTGTCTGTAACTGCCATTGCCTCAGGAATAGAGTCAATCAGCTTTCTGTCGCTCTGCGTATAGCCTTTGTGCACCAAAGCAGAAAATCCGCCGATAAAATTAACGCCAACTTCTTTTGCCGCCCGATCCAAGGTTTTGGCAATGCTCACATAGGAGTCCGTTTTGCAGCCTGCCGCCGCAATCGCAATGGGTGTGATAGAAATTCTTTTGTTTACAACAGGAACCCCATATTTTTTTGCCAAATCATCGCCAACCTTAACCAAATCTTTGGCATAGGTCGTAATTTTGTTATAAATTTTCTCGTTAAATTTATCAACATCCGCATCTGCACAGTCCAATAGGCTTATCCCCATTGTAATGGTACGTACATCTAAGTTCATATCATCAATCATGCGGTTGGTTTCTAAAATCTCATTTCTTGTAATCATTATTCAGCCCTCCCTGATCAAATACGATGCATTGCATCAAAGATTTTCGTGTGCTGAATCTTGATTTTAAGCCCCATATCGTCACCAAGGGAACCAAGCTTTGTGGAAACCTCTTCATAATTCAATTCCATATTTGTAATATCCACAACCATTACCATATTAAAGTATCCGCCCACAATCGTCTGCGAAATATCTAAAATATTAATGTTGCTTTCTGCTAAAACTGTACAAACTCTAGCGGTAATTCCAACACAATCCTGTCCCAATACGGTAATCACTGCTTTTTCCATTTCCTGCATTTTCTTTTTCCTCCTTAAAATTCCGAAAAACAAAAAGCACCTTTCACCTGCCTTATCTTTCGTTCCACAAAAATTTTTTTAATTTAATTTACATAAGCGCAAACTGAGCCTTAAAAAATCCAATTATTCCTGATGCCCCTTTAATGACTGGCAATATAAAGGCTTGTAAAATAATCTGGGCCCTCTCCGCACGCTTTCCATGAAAGAAATTTTTTCCACCCGAAAGCTTCTACCTTCCATAACAACGGCTTTTTGTACGTCGGCAAAGTTCCTTTGCGGCTCCACTTCACGCCCCAAAGTAATATGCGGGCTAAATCCTTTTTTTTCTTTGGCAAACCCTTGACGTTCCAAGCTTTTTTCCAGTGAGAAAAACAGACGCTGCAAGGAATCATTCTTCTCCAGTCCGATCCAGAGAATTCCCCTGTCGCCTCTTCCAAAAAAACCAATCTGTCCCAATTTTAAATCAAAAACACGGTTTCTCTGAGCGGCCTCAAACATCGCCTCTTTCACATATTCCACGTCAGACGGCTCAATCTCCCCCAAAAAATGCAAGGTGATATGAAGATTATCCTGCGGAGTATAATTTCCTCGACGACAATGCTTTTGGGTTTCCGTCTGAACGGACGAAAGATACGCTCTTTCCTCAGGTGCCAACTCGATGGCAATAAACGTACGCATATCGCACCTCCTTCCAAAAAAAGCCCTTGGGGGATGGGGTAATCCAAATGATTTTCCTTACATCCCCTCGAGAGCTTTTCGTTTCATTGCAATCTTTCTTATGCTTTCACCAGTGTGAATGCTTTTTCTACAACATTCTCAACAGTAAAGCCAAAATCTTTAAATAATAAGCCGGCGGGAGCAGATGCACCGAAGCCTTCCATGCAAATCACAGCACCGTCTAAGCCTACATACTTGTACCAGCCAAATTCAGCCGCCGCTTCCACAGCAAGTCTTGCTCTGACTGCCTTAGGCATAACGCTTTCCTTATATTCTGCGCTTTGCTCCTCAAATAATTCCCAGCTAGGCATACTGATGACTCTAGACTTCACGCCTTTTTCAGTCAATACATCATAAGCCTTATAAATCAGCTCAACCTCAGAGCCGCTTGCCATCAACAAAATATCAGGCGTTCCAACGCAATCCTTCAAAACATAGGCACCCTTAAGTGCATTCTTTCCTGTACCCTCCAGTGCGGGCAAATTTTGTCTGGAAAGAATTAAAGCAGTCGGTGCATTTGTCTTTGTCAATGCGGTATACCAGCCAGCCGCTGTTTCCCTTGTATCACAAGGACGGAACGCAATATAGTTGGGCATACTGCGAAGCATTGCCAAATGCTCAATTGGCTGGTGGGTAGGACCATCCTCGCCAACGCCAATGCTGTCGTGGGTTAAAATGCTGATGACAGGTAAGCCCATCAAGGACTCCATGCGAAGCCCTGCCTTCATATAATCCGCAAATACAAAGAAGCCTGCTATATAAGGGCGTAAACCACCATGCACCGCCATGCCGTTTGCCATTGCTGTCATTGCAAACTCACGAATACCAAAGTGAACGTTGGAACCCACGGGATTTTCTTTGCTGTAATATTCTCTGTCCTTCATCACAGACTTATTGGAGGGTGCCAAATCGGCAGAACCGCCGAATAAGTTAGGCACAGCCTTTGCCACCTTCTGCAATACCTTTTCGGATGCCGCACGGGTTGCAATATCCCCTTCATTTTTCCAAAAATCATCGTCATTTAAAAGGTCAACCGCCAGCTCGTCGTTATGCCAAGCGGCATATTCCTTTGCCAATTCAGGGTTCTTTTCAGCGTAAGCCTTGAACATTTCTTTCCAAGCCGCTTCTGCTTTTTCCCCGTTTGCAATGATTTCAGCCATATGCGCCTTTACTTCTTGTGGCACAAAAAATTCGTCTGCATACTTCCAGCCCATATTTTCTTTTGCCAAACCAATTTCATCTGCACCAAGAGGTTCGCCGTGGGCAGATGCCTTACCCTGTTTGTTGGGTGCGCCGTAGCCAATCTGGGTATTTATCTTAAGCAAAGCAGGCTTGTCCGTCGCCTTTGCTTTTGCAATGGTTTCTGCAAGCGCATCAACGTCATTGCCGTCAGCCACTTCAAATACATCCCAACCATATGCAATAAAACGGGCCTTTACATCCTCAGTAAATGCTACGTCTGTGCTGCCTTCGATTGTAATTTTATTGCAGTCATACAATAAAACCAATTTGGAAAGACCCATTGTTCCTGCCAAGGAAGCCGCTTCAGAAGAAACGCCCTCTTGTAAACAGCCATCGCCGCAAAGGGCAAAGGTATAGTGATCTACCACTTTAAATGCAGGCGTGTTGAATTTTGCAGCCAAATGGCTTTCAGCCAGAGCCATACCAACTGCATTTGCAATCCCTTGTCCCAAGGGGCCTGTGGTGGTTTCCACACCAAGAGTATGCTTATATTCAGGGTGACCGGGTGTCAAAGAATTTCTCTGACGAAAATTCTTCAAATCTTCAATGGTCAAGCCATAGCCGAATAAATGCAATAATGAGTATAACAGCGCAGAGCCATGTCCTGCGGAAAGAACGAAACGATCTCTGTCATCCCATGCAGGATTTTTCGGATTTATCTTCATTCCTTTTGCCCATAAGGTATACGCCGCAGGAGCTGCGCCTAAAGGCAAACCAGGGTGTCCACTGTTTGCTTTTTGAATTGCTTCTGCGGAAAGAAACCGCAGGGTGTTAATCGTCAATTGATCCATAGGATTCATGTTTTTACCTCCGAAAACAATATTATAGCCACAGTTGTGTCTGCTTATTTTTTAGGTACGGTTTCCCAATCCTTCAAGAAACGTTCAATTCCAAGGTCTGTCAATGGATGCTTTGCCATCTGTATTAATACGTTGTAAGGAATGGTTGCAATATGGCAACCAACTCTTGCCGCATCAATCACGTGCAAAGGATTGCGGATACTAGCCGCAATAATTTCTGTTGCAATTCCATGTACATCAAAGATTTCAACAATTTCTTCAATCAATGTCATGCCAACCGCACCAATATCGTCGATTCTGCCTAAGAAGGGGCTAACATAGGTTGCGCCCGCTCTTGCCGCCATCAACGCCTGTGTTGCGGAAAAAATCAAAGTTACGTTGGTTTTAATGCCCTCAGCCGTTAAAATTTTTACGGCCTTTAAGCCTTCCAGTGTCATGGGGATTTTAATTACAATATTTTTATGGATTTTAACCAGTTCTCTGGCTTCTGCTACCATGCCTTCATGCTCAAGGCTGATGACCTCCGCACTGATTGGGCCATCTACGATTGTTGTTATTTCCTTTACCACCTCAACGAAATCCCTGCCTTCTTTTGCAATAAGGGAAGGGTTTGTTGTAACGCCGCAAATAACGCCTAAATCATTTGCCTCTCTGATGTGCTCCACATTTGCTGTGTCGATGAACATTTTCATGGTATTATCTCCTTTTTGTTTGTCCTTTTTTCATTCCGCATTCCGCAGCCATTTCTGTATGGTGCTTCTTGCAAGCATACACATTTTGGATGCTTTGCGGTATTTGTTTCTTATACATTGTAATTCATCCAATCAACAAAATCAACGGCTTTCCGCATTATACCCGCACTTTCTCAAAGGCGGGCAAAGCCTTTGCCAAAAGCGAACCTTTTCTTGTCATTTGTGCATAAGAGAAATGGGCATATCTTTATCGCTGTATCTGTTTTTCATATGCTTTCTTCAATTCTATAACAAATATCTTTTTACAAAGTCCTTAATTTTATCCCTTTCGCACACATTATTGTGCAAAATTGTTCTGTTTTCTATCCCACGAATAGGTTCAGGGATGGAAACGCCGCTTAATTTTTCTAAAACGTGCATTAACGCAAACGCATCCTCACTGGCATATTTTTCATCCAATGCCATCATAACGTCCTTTGTAAATTTATAGGGGCTTGCTGTGGAAACAATGACCATTGGTCTGGTGTCCTTGCTTTCCCCTTTATATTTCTGATATGCCGCATAAGCAACCGCCGTATGGGTATCCATGACATAGCCTGTTTCTCCAAAAAATTTTTTGATGGCAGCATAAGTTTCTGGTTCCGTTGCAAATTCACCGCTGATTTTCTTTTCTGTAATTTCCACGGAATACTTGCCTTCCTCACTCAGCTTTGCCATATCCTCTTTTGTGGCTTGCTGCCCTGTCATATGGCATAATAAACGCTCCAAATTGCTGGAAATTAAAATATCCATAGAAGGAGAAACGGTTACATGGAACTGCCTGTTTCTATCGTAGGTGCCGCTGCAAAAAAAGTCATACAGCACCTTGTTGTCATTAGAGGCACACACGAAATGACCAACAGGAAGTCCCATTTTCATGGCATACCATCCCGCCAAAATATCCCCAAAATTACCTGTAGGTACCGCAAAATTAATTTCCTCGCCCATGTTTAAAGCTCCCTGCTTCACAGCGTCCAGATAGGCACGGAAATAATATACAATTTGGGGAATCAAACGACCAATATTGATTGAGTTTGCCGAAGAGAATAAATATCCTTGTCTTGCCAGCTCCTCGCCCAATTCTTTGTCCGTAAAAATGCTTTTTACCGCACTTTGTGCATCATCGAAATTGCCTAAAATCCCCACAACACAGGTGTTGTCCCCCTCCTGCGTGGTCATCTGCAATTTTTGGACAGGGCTGACGCCGTCTTCTGGGAAAAATACAATGATTTTTGTTCCTTCAACCCCTGCAAAGCCCTCCAAAGCCGCTTTTCCTGTATCCCCAGAGGTTGCCGTTAGAATGACGATTTCCTTGTCTATCCCTTCCCTTTTTGCAGCCGTTTTCATGAAATACGGCAAAATAGACAATGCCATATCCTTAAAGGCTAACGTTCTGCCATGGTATAATTCCAAAAAGAAAGCGTCCCCCTTTTGTACCAAGGGAGCAATTTCTGCCGTATCAAATTTTTCATCATAGGCTCCGTCGATACAAGCCCTTAGTTCCTCGTCAGTAAAATCCAAAAACAAGCTTAAAACCTCAAAAGCAAGCTCCCGATAGCTAAGCTTACTTAATTCCTCCAAGGATTTCTCCATATGTGGGATTGTTTCAGGTATATAAAGTCCGCCGTCGGGGCAAATCCCTCTCAAAATCGCCTGAGAAGCCGTTGCCTTTATGGACTGATCTCTTGTTCCGATATATGTCAAGTTCGCCATGTTATACCCCTTCTTCCTGATTCTAAAAATTTACGATAGTTCCATTTTACAAACTTTTCGTCATTTGTCAACTTAAATATACATTTGTCCTCAATCTACGGACAAATTACTCCCATTTCCAACCCACTGCGTATTTATTTTTTAGCCTTCCGCCCTGTCTTTTCGCCCAGCCCAGCGGAAAACCGTCTGTGCAAACCAAGGTCCAGCCGTCCTTTCCATCCGCCTCAACGGTTTCTCCTTTCAAATAACGAATTACTCTGTCATCCTCCAGAGAGAAATCCACCACATTCGACACCTGATTTTTGGAAAGTCCCATCGCAAAGGCTTGCGAAGGTTCAAAACGCCCTTTTTTCAGCGTCCCCAGCTGCCAACCTGTGCGCAAAGCACGAAGCCCTTTCACCGAAGGCATTTCAGATGGTAAAAGATACAAGCTTTCTCCAAAAATCTTATATGTGCCTTGAAGCTTTGTATTCAGCACCTCTTTTTCAAATTCATAAAAAGATGCTAAATCCTTTTCTTTTTCCCCAATTTCCCCATCCAGCATGACTTTTTCGGCCGTGCCGTTCTTTTGCAAGAGGGCAAGAAAATGCCCTTCCCCCTTTATTTTATGGGGATACAGCCTGGCACAATGGTGCAGCTCACCAATGCCTTCCGAAAAGCCATATTTTTTCTCAATCGGAACAAGGGAAAAATTCTGATGCCGTTCTAAAAAATCCGCAATGCTTTTTTCATTTTCTTCTACTGCAAACGTACAGGTAGAATACAGTATCATGCCACCGGGGCGCAGCATCGTTGCACAAGCCTCCAGAATTTCCCTTTGCTGCTTTTGACAAAACGCAAGCAACTCTTCCTTCCAGCTTTTGATCATATCGGGCTCCTTACGAAACATTCCCTCGCCCGAACAGGGTGCATCTATTAAAATTTTATCAAAGAACTCTGTAAACCGCTCTGCTAACCTTTCAGGGGGCTCGCTCATCACAATGCTGTTGCGAATTCCAAACAGCTCCATATTTTTCAACAGTGCCTTTGCTCGCCCTGCACTGATGTCATTGGCAACCAAAAGGCCCTCTCCCCCAAGCCTTGCGGCTAATTGGGTGGACTTTCCTCCAGGTGCAGCGCAAACATCCAAAACCCGATCACCGCCCGCAATTGGCAAAATGGCTCCAGGGCACATTGCACTTGGTTCTTGCAAATAATAAAGCCCTGCGTGATAATATGGATGCTTTGCTGGCCGCTCTCCCTCCAAATAATAAAATCCTTCCTTACACCATGGTACAGGTGTCAGCGAAAAAATATTTTTTTTGGAAAATTCTTCAGGCGCAATCTTCATCGCATTTACACGCAGACCAAAATACCTTGATTCTCTAAAGGAATCTAGATATTTCGGGTATTCATCGCCCAAAAGCTTTTGCATTTTTTCTGTATATTCAATGGGTAATTCCATAGCTTTCCTCCAATAATTTTCTATCTTTTTAACATCATACTGAAAAACAGCATAGAATACAAGAAATAGCCAAAAAAACATATGAAATCTATACCCTTTTTTATCTTTACAAAGAGCCATATCTCGTATAAGATAAATATCGTTACTTTATATTTTATCATTCATTTTTCATTTGAAAAAGGAGGTTGTTACATGGGAAAAGCAATATGGAAGCCCGGCACCGTACTATACCCTGTACCCGTTGTTATGGTATCTTGCGGTACGGCGGAAAAAGGGAATATCATTACCGTAGCATGGACGGGAACCGTAAACAGCGACCCTGCAATGACCTATGTTTCCATCCGTCCCTCACGCCACTCCTTCGATCTGATAAAGAACAACGGGGAGTTTGTCATTAATCTGGTCACCAAGGACTTAGCTTATGCCTGCGATTTTTGTGGCGTAAAGAGCGGACGGGATATGGATAAATTTAAGGAAATGAACCTAACTGCAAAAAAAGGTGAAAAAGTAAATGCACCCATCATTTACGAAAGCCCCGTAAACATTGAGTGCAAAGTAAAGGAAATCATTCCTTTGGGTACGCATCATATGTTTTTAGCAGAGGTGGTTTCCGTTAGCGTCAGCGATGAATATTTAGATGAATCAGGTAAATTTCACTTTAATGAAACTGAGCCTGTCTGTTATTCTCATGGCGCATATTACACCCTTGGAGAGCAATTGGGAACCTTTGGCTATTCCGTAAAAAAGGCAGAAAAAACCAAGAAAAAGAAATAAGACAGAAATTGGATTAAAGGGAGGATTTTTAGAATGTTACAAATCACTGAAGTCAATATCTATTCTATTGATAAAGGCGACGATAGTTGGGCAATCGAAGGCGAAATCTTATTTGAAGATGATTTAGTCTCAGCCTTTGAAGCAACCTATCTTGCGGATGAAGATGAATTAGAAAGCTTTTCCTTAGAACTGGATTTAAAAGAAGATTATAACATACGTGCATTGAAAAAGCAGATTGTAGAAGCCGCAAATGACTTTGAAGACTAAAAAAACAACCGGCTATTGAAAATCAATAGCCGGTTAAAACTAAAGATAAAGTCAAAACCTTGAGGGCTTTGCCCGCAAACACCTACAAGGGTTTCGCCCTTGACCCATCTAAAACTGCATAAATTTACAGTTTTAATAAAAATTTTCGGTCTTGCTTTTTTCAAAAAGCAAGTAGGTTTTTTCATCACTTTTGCTACGCAAAAACGGCTATTGAAAATCAATAGCCGTTTTAAAATCCACTTCTATAATATTTTTTTTGGGCAAAAATCAAGGTAGTCAGCGGAAACCAAATAAAAGTTAATTCCCTCTTTTTCACCCTTTATGCCGCTGTCATGGCTGTTCCTCCCATGCAAATGCCCATATACCACCCGTGTTATCGGATACTCTTGGATAATCTCTAAAAAAGCAGAATTTTCTTGCTTGTCGTTCACCGGAGGAAAATGCAGCATTAGCAGTATTTCCTCGGCACCCTTTCTCATCGCACTGTCCAAGGAAAGCCGCAGCCTAATCTGCTCTCTTTCATAAAGCTTTTTATCCTGAGCCGTAAAACGGCTGTCATTCGGACACAGCCAACCCCTTGTGCCACAAATAAATAAATTACCATAAGTATCGCAATCATTTTTCAAAAATCGCATTCCCTCGTATTTTCTCTCTAATTTCGAGGCGGACTTCCACCAATAATCATGGTTTCCCTCTAAAAATATTTTTCGTCCTGGTAAGCCCTGAATGATCTCTAAATCAACGGCGGCCTCTTCCTCTTTCATCGCCCAAGAAATATCCCCGGGCACTAATACAGTATCCTCCGCACAGACTTCCCGCTTCCAGTTTTCTATAATCTTTTCGCTATGACCTTCCCATTGGGTTCCAAAAATACTCATAGGCTTATTTACCGAAAACCCAAAGTGGAGATCCGCAATCGCAAATAACCCCATGACCTTGCTCCTTTTTTTACATCCGATATACCTCTGCCAATACATTCAGTTTTTCGTTAAATGCCTTCAGCTCATCTATGTCCTCATTATTCCAAATATCAACAAATTCCTTGTTGATTTCATCCATTTCCTCTAAATTTGCTTCAAAATGAAGGCTTTGAATATTATCCAAGATATTGGAAACCAAATTGCCCTTAATTTCGTTTAAGCGTTGGGCATTGGTAATTTCCACACGGATTGTTGACATTTCCCGATCCAGATGAAAGGCTGCTTCTGCACAAATTCTAAGCCGCTGCTGCAAATTTTCAGGGATATTGCCGCTGTATTTGTATCTTAAGGAATGCTCCGCCGTTGACCAAAAGTTCATGGCATTGGTACGGATTTGAATTTCCGCCAAAACCTCCTTCGGGCCTAATGCAGTGCTCAGCGGATACCGAATAATCATATGATAGCTTCGATACCCGCTGGGTTTTGTATTGGTGATGTAATCCCGTTCTTCCACAACCGTCATATCTTTTCTGGAGCGAACCATGTCTACAACCTTTTTAATATCCTCAACAAACTGGCATAGAATGCGAATGCCTGCAATATCCTCTATTTTTTCTTCAATTTTCTCAGGCGGAATTTGCTTCTTCCCGGCTTTTTCCAAAATGCTTGCCGGTTTTTTTAAGCGCCCTGATACCGAGTCAATCGGGGAATATATCCCGAGCTGCCTACATTCCTTGTCTAAACAGCGAAATTTTAAAAGCAGCTCATCCACAGCCTGTTCATAGGGATATAAAAGCTCTTTCCAGTTGACTATTTCCACAATAACACCTCTTCTCATCGCATTGACTTCTATTTTACTTTAAAAGGCTCCTGAATTGTTATAAAACAATATACGAAAACCTTCGATTTTACTTCATATTCCGACAAACTCATCTTTGGTCAGTGTGTACCATTTTTTGTCCATCAGCATCCCATCATAGCGTCGCTCTGCCTGCCGCTGGAGCCCTTCGAATTGAAATCCACACTTCTCAATCACCCTCTGAGAACGTAAATTTTCGGTATAATAGCTGACCGAAATGATGCCATACCCTCTTTCAACAAATCCATAAGAAAGAAGTTCTTTCACGGCCTCCGTCATAAATCCCTTCCCCCAATATGCCTTTCCTAAGGCATACCCAAGCATTCTGGCATCCTCATTGGATCTGGTCGGGTCAGAAATCAAGCCAACTGTACCAATCAACTTTCCACTCTGCTTTTCGATCATTGCAAACACATCTTCTTCAGCCAAGAATACATCATTTAGAATCTGCCTTGACTCCTCCAGACTTTCATGAGGCTTCCAACCAGCATTTTTCCCAACTTCCTCATCTTTACTATACTCAAAAAAATCATTTGCATCTTCTTGCATTAAATTACGTAATATCATTCGTTGGGTCTCAAGCATAATGATCTCTCCTTTGCTTCATTATATCACATAGATAACCGTTAATCCATAATATCCCAATGTTAAATTGTTTGCCAAGTCTTTAAAAAACACCTTGACAATTCTTTCCTATAATGGTAGCATAGTCACATAGTTAGTTCTTGCTAACTAAATTCTTATTTTCGGAGGTAATTTATGAGCGTTGTTATTGTAGGGGGTCACGACCGTATGGTTCGTCAATATATGGATATTTGTAAAAAGTATAATTGCAAGAGTAAGGTTTTTACCCAAATGCCGGGCAATTTCCGCAGTCAAATTGGTCAAGCAGATTTAATTGTGCTTTTTACCAGTACGGTATCACATATTATGGTTGCCGGAGCAGTTCAAGAAGCAGAGCGCAATCAAATCACTGTTGCGCGTTCTCATAGCTCCTCATCTTCTGCGTTACACAAAATTCTTAGTTCTTACTGTCAGGCTTAAGTTAGCCAAAACTAACAAAGGAGGTTAACATATGTCTGATTTTGAACTGCAGATGCTTTATCATGGTGCCCCAACCCTTTTTGGTATTAAACAGGCAAATCTCTTTTCTTTACCCTTACCTTGCCTGCAAAATCTACAAAATGAAGTAGCAGCCTATCAAAGACAACTGATGAAAAAGGGGATTTCTTTGCAATATCTGTATTGCTGTGAAAAACGTGTTTTTTTCTTGGTATACAGAAAAGAAAAATTGCTGAATTATTTCAGCAATGCTGCGATCAAGGCCTTCCTTGTGAAAACAGGCTATCCCCTTACTGTTGATCAGGAATCTTCCCTCGTGGATACTTTGGCATTTCTTCGCCGTCGTATTCAAAAATGCAATGAATTCCCTCATGAAATCGGCTTTTTTTTAGGATATCCGCCGGAGGATGTTTTTGCCTTCATTGAAGAGAAGGGCCATAATTATAAGCTCTGCGGTTATTGGAAGGTCTACGGTGACGAAAAAGCCGCCGTAGCAACTTTTCAACAATATACAACTTGTAGAGAAACACTTTTACATCAGGCTTCAAAGGGAATTCCAATTCTCTCTATCATAGATTTAGAAGCAAAACAAACATTATAGGAGGTAATTTAAATGAAAAGTGCAGTTATTTATTGGAGTGGAACAGGTAATACTGAGGTTATGGCAAAAGAAATTGCGCAAGGTATGGGAGCAAATACAGAAATCTTCTCTGTGGATGCTTTTCATGGCAGTATTAACGACTACGATAAAATAGCTTTTGGTTGTCCCTCTATGGGCGATGAAGTTTTAGAAGAAGGCGAATTTGAACCTTTCTTCTCCTCCATTGAAAATAGCCTGAAAGGCAAAAAAATTGCTTTATTCGGCTCCTATGGTTGGGGTGATGGCCAGTGGATGCGTGATTGGTGCACCAGATGCGAAAAATCCGGCTTAAACCTTTTTAACGAAGGTTTGATTCTCTGTGGATTCCCTGATGCAGATGGTAAAGCCAATTGCTTAAAGCTTGGTCAGGAATTTTCAGCTTATTAATAATGATTCCATAAAATTTTCCGACCCTTTTCCTATAAGGCACCTGAATTTCAGGTGCCTTTCCCTATTGTGTCTTTTTTTGTATAGAGCCTTCATATCCTTGTCCGCACGCATACTTAGCATAGGCTTATTGCAAACCCATAAAACAAGAATTTATTGCCTTGACAAAAAAACACAAAAACTTCAGAACAACGTTAAATCTTTTAAAATAGTGAATCCTTCACCTTCTGTAGAATTATTATATAGTTAATTCAAATAATGATTCGCTTCAAATTTCCATATTTCATAAATCCTTTAGCATTCCATGTTTTTCATAATTGGTTTTGCGAATAATATGATTCTCGTCATCAACAAATACAACACTCGGTCTATGTTCTTTTACTTCTTCTGGCGTAAGCTGAGCATAAGCCATAATAATAATTTTATCACCAACCTGTGCACATCTCGCCGCCGCTCCTTTCAAGCAGATTAAACCTGAACCACGCTCTCCTGCAATTGTATATGTTTCAAAACGCTGACCATTATTAATATCAACAATACATACCTTCTCATATTCATAAATACCTGCTGCATCTAATAAATCTTCATCCACTGTGATACTTCCAACATAATCGAGTTCCGCCTGTACTACTTTTGCACGATGTATTTTCCCTTTTAACAAAGTAAGGTTCATATTAGATTCATCTTCCTTTCATTTCACTCAAATTTTAGCTAGTTATCCTGGTAATAAATTAACTCTTGCAACCTTATCATTAAAAATAAATTATAACTCTGGAATCAAATTTACATAATTTAATCGAAAGAAGGGGGTGCGGACATAAAGTTGGACACTAACGAAACTCTGAAAGGAGTACGAACGAGTGTATACGAAGTATCAAAGAAAAAAAGCATTGCAACTTT
>RZZU01000101.1 GCA_009929735.1 Clostridia bacterium
CAAAAGTTGGTAATGTTGTTAGTGGTATTTCAGCAGGCTTGTCACTTGTTACTGGTGGAATTTCAAAAGCTACTGACTTAGTTGGTGGTTTTGCTAATAACTTGATGACTACTTATGACCGTCAAATTCAAGCACAAAAGAGCTTGTCAGCTACATTGGCAGACGGTGCAGAGGGTTACAAAAAATTCAATTCATATATTGATTCAGGTAGTGAACTTTTAAAATCACAACGCAATGACCTAAACGAGCTAGGGTCTACCATTTCAGGTTATACTAGTCTAACAGGCGACCAAGCATTTAAAATTGTTAATTCAATTAATGCCGTGGGGGACAGCTTAGGGCTAACAATGGACACACAGAAACAATTTGCTTATGGTTTAGCTCAAGCGTTGGGTTCTGGTACGTTACACGCTCAAGATTTTAACCAAATTATGCAGTCAGCTTTGGGTGCACAGTTCCGTGATATGTTAATTCAAGCATATAACGAAATTAACCATACTAGCATAGGTATGGGAGAGTTCAAGCAAGCTATGGAAAATGGTGCAATCGGTACAGATGTAATGAACCGAGCTTTAGGATTGTTCCAACAGAAAGGGAATGAATTAGTTGCTTCAGGTCCTAGCACGTGGGGACAAATTAGAGAAATGATTTCTAACGGCTTCAATACATCGGCTTTGGACGGTTTCCGTAAAGGTCTAGGGGATACAGGCATTGACATGAGTAACTTAGGAAACAATGCTACAACAATGGCAAGCACTATCGGTAGTCAGTTAGGTCAAATGGCAGGTAAAGCAGTTGGTGCATTGACACAAATCATTGACAAGAACAATGACGGAAAAGTGTCACAAGATGAAATGAAAAACGCAGTTAATGACGCAAAGCAAGCAGTCAACAACTTCTTTAACAAAATCAATTACACTTCTATTGGTAGTTTCTTAGGTAAAGTTGGTTCAGCTATTAGTTCATTAAAAAATTTATATAATTGGGCTAATAACGCTTATAGTGCCGTCCAAAGTGCTTTGAACCTTTCACGTAGCGTTGGTGGTAATACTGGTTTACTTGGTAAAGCATTAGGGTTCAGAAAGAACAGTACATGGGGAGATATCTTTAGTGATTTTCATTGGCTAAGAAGTAATATTGACCCTCTTGGAATTAAAGAACCCACCTCACTAGGTCAAAAAATTCTAGGTTCAAGAAATGGACAGTTACCATTAGACTTGCAATTCTTTGCAGGTGGTAGAGAAGCAATCAACAGAGCCGTGAATGCGGTACAACCTTATGCACGAGCAACTAAAGGAACAACGGCAACACCAAGCATTGGAACACAAGACAACTCACAACAAGACATCAAAATCTATGTACAATCTAGTGCAGACGGTCGTAGAATTGCGAACGAAATTTATAACAAACTGGAAAGAAATGGGGTAAAACTAAACAAGCGTTGATTTATACTAAAAGTAAGCTATACAATGACCCTAGGTGGATAAAAAAGGCACGTGAAGAAAAGAACAGGATAGGACATTGTGAGAAGTGTTGGAGTACAGAACACTTAATATGTCATCACGTTATACCACTACAA
>RZZU01000102.1 GCA_009929735.1 Clostridia bacterium
TGTCAACCGTTTTTGAAAATGTCCCAAAATAAGTGAAACATTAGCCCCAGCGTTGCTGGGGCTTTCTAACCCTTATGCAGACCATTCTTCACATTCATTCCAATGATGTTCCTGCTTTTTGACGAATTTTCCAAATGTCATTTTCCGCCAAGGGTGATTCATTGGTGGGATGTATCGTTTTATTGGCTTCGGTTTTTGATAATCATTATCTAGATTTTGTGACTTGGCTTCATGCCCTGGGATTTCCTCTAATTCATAGATATCCTTATCATTGACACAACAATACTTATTACCATCATAAGCCTGTATAAGCATGGCTTTTGTTCCTTTGAGATAATGGGTCTGCAATCCGTTCTTATCCATCATTCGATAGTACTTCTTGTCATGCTTAAGGCAATGACCTGTGTCCACGGTTCTCTCACACAGAACGGCAAGTGTCTGATTGATCTTTTCACTAGAGGGTTGTGTTTCAAACACAGATTTGATACTATGAGTAGGAAGTGCGAACTTCTTGTTAAATTCCTTTATGTAGGAGTTCAGGAATTTATTAGCTTGCTCTAAGGTCGCGATATCTGCTAATCGCATTTCGATTGGTAGACGCGACTGTAGGGTTTGATTCAAACGTTCTACTCGACCTTTAGCCTGGGGAATGCTACTGGATTCCAATTCAACCCCTAGTTGATTACAGGCATAAGCAAACTGAGTATAAGTGTCCTCATCGAGAGATGGGGATTTTTTCTTTGTGTAAGTAAATACGGTGCGTCGGTCAGTGAAAAACTTATACGGAATACCATACGTTGTAAGAATCTGGTGAAATATATGATAGTAAGCGTTTAGCGTTTCCTGCATATCAAACCATGCTCCGGTAACTGTCCCTGTTGCATCATCGATTGCCAGATGTAGATGCCAGATCACACCAGGAAGCCATTCAAACGGCGTGGCATCCATCTGTATGAGTTCGCCCATATATGTTGCTCTGGGACGTCTTGAATGAGCATCCTCGACTGCTACAAGATTGGTTTGGATTACATCAGCTTCCTTTTGTGTTTTTGCAGCCCGTTTGAGATTTTTTAATTTCCTTTTAATACGTTTTTGTTTTGCACGGGTAACCTTGGGTGAGAGTATGTATTCTGTCTCAAGAATCTTTGCTACACAAGCGGGTGAGAGTGAAATGTTTTCAAATTTATCCAATAATTCTGTGTAATGCTCAAAGTTTGCATCATAATACTTTGTGCGATATAAATCTACGATGGCAGCCTTAATAGAATCAGGAATCGTATTAGCTGGTTGTCTGCCTTTGTTTCCGTGTATAAAGAATTCCTTTCCCTGTTTCTTGTAGCCAGTAATCATGCGATTGATATGTCGCTTCGTGCATCCTAATGATAGGGCAGCTCGTTCTTTACTTGTACTGGAGTGATCTACCAATCCTTTAATTATTTCATACTTTTTTTGTCCATCCATTGTAAGCTCTACCTTTCTGATAATAAGTACCTCCTAAATTTCATTAGGAGTATCATATCACATCGGGACATTTTCCCGTGTGGTATATTAGGACATTATCATAAATGGTTCATA
>RZZU01000103.1 GCA_009929735.1 Clostridia bacterium
GCAGAACTTGACTTATTTAATAAACTAGTTACTGGAACTTCAAACCAAAATAATCAAACAGGAGGAATGATAAAAATGTACCTTATTCAAGGACTAGACGGAAGCGGTAAAGTTAAACATTGGTATGTTTCGGACGGTGTAAGTGTTCGCCATATTCGTACAATGCGTATGTTGGAAAACTATCAAAACAAATGGGCTAAACTTAACTTGCCAGTTGATACAATGTTTATTGCAGAAATTGAAAAAGAGTTCGGACGCAAGATTGACATGGATTCAGGAGAAGTAAAATAGGAGGAGTGAATGAGCTTATTTAATCTATCACGCAGAGCTGAAGATGTGAGCTTTTCAACTTTCACGGTCCAAGACCCTGCAACTGATTTGTTACTAGGTAAGTTATTGGGCTTAGTTTCCTATTTTGATAATGTTGATTATTCTGAAGCGTCAAAACTTGAGGACTTATTTTATTGGGCGTTACAAGGTCAAGAAGTCTATCGTGTTTGGTATGGTGGTTTCAAGTATTACGCTCAAAGAGTGAACGCAGACCAGTTTAACATTTTAGTTAGAGAACCTAATCGCAGACAGGTTACTATTAGAACAAGCGACTATGAAATGCTATTAAACCCTTTCTATGGTGCTAGTCCACAACGGTTTGGCGTAATGTTTGGAATGGCTAGTAATGGTATTGGTAGACGTCTTGATTCACAGGCTCAAATTAAAATCTATTGGAAAACCAAAGTTTCTAGTGGTTTAAAAGAAGTTTGGGACAGAATAAGAGAACGTCTGACACAACAACAACAACTTGCCAGAGAATTCAATGGTGTATCTGTTATTGGCTCTGATGATGATATCAAACAGATTCAACCAGATTACAGCGGGTCACTGCAAAATGACGCAAACCTTGCAATTGAAATTGCTTTGAGTGAGTACGGAATGCCAAGAGAATTGCTTTATGGACAAAGTAATGAAGTTACTATCATTGCTTTCGCAATTCAAAAAGTGTTACCGCTATTAAAACAACACGATAAGAACATTGTTTTCAATCAAGAAAATTTTGTAGCTTATATATCAACAACAGCAAAAGGAGGAACTATTGAAAGTAAAAGCAGTTCGAGGGATAGCGAACCCCTTGGGAACGATTGACTCACACGGTACTGTTATTGAGTCCATTGCCAACGCAGGCGACGGAGTAGATATCCTAAACCGTCATAGAGAAAAAATCGGTTCAGGGTTCGTACATCTTGAGGGGGACAATGTAATTCTAACAGGTTACGTTGACGAAGAACAATACACAGCCGAAAAAATCGAAGAAACAGGCTTATCAGTTGGCTTTAATGCTAACGGTATGAAAGCTCGTGAAATTGACGGAGTAGGCTACTACAAAGATGTTAATATTACAGAGGTGTCACTAACTCCGTTACCAAGTAATAAAGGTGCTAAAGTGACAAAAGTACGAGAAGAAGAAAAAGGAGAACAAGAACAAATGAGTGCAAACGAAACACAAGAAATCATGAAACAAGCAATCGAAGCAGGTGTAAAAGTTCGTGAACTTGAAGCT
>RZZU01000026.1 GCA_009929735.1 Clostridia bacterium
CCCCATCAAACAAATTCCTTCCCCTACTTACTACTTCAACCTTTTCGACACTTTTCAATCCTCCCCAATATTCGCTAATATTGGCATTGATCTCGCTTGCGGCCATGTTTTCAAAAGGTGTGCCTGTGATGGGGATTGCAAATACACCGACATTGCCATCAACTTCTATTACTTTACCGTTTGCGGTGGCGGCATCTGCAAATTGACCGTACAGAATTACTCTGATATTGCCACTAAAGGTAGATGCATCAGCTATTGCATAAATGTCGTACCACGTGCCAACGATTGGATTTTGAATTTTCTGCGCAAAAGAACCTCCCGTTGTGCCCTTTATCTGTACTGCCAAAAATGCTGTTCCAGCATAAGCAGTATTTAACCTACACCGCCCTTTGATAAAATATTTTCCGTTGACGATTATTTCTGTTTCTGTCTTACCCGCCTGTGGAAAAGCCGACAATCCGTTGCCAGTAATCGTTAATATCTTGTTTGCGGCAGAAATAATTGCCGAGTCAGCATTCCACCCAGTAGTACCTTGCGCAAAATCTCCATTTACTACGCTTTGTTGCATTGTATTTCCACCTGCGGTAAATTCAGCCATGCTACTATAGCCGCCCTCAACAATTTTCATTTGTTCTAAGGGAAGTAACTGTATCGTTACATACCCCATATTCTCTCTTAAACCAACTAATCCGTACCCTATTGATACATAGTTGTTTTCATCTGTTACAGTTGAACTTGCTGTCACTCTTAAGCTATCAGCGAAGTATAAAGGGGTAGATAGATAAGTGTAGTAGCAACCGACAATACCTGTATTTCCATTGATAAAATTCGCTAAATTACACATATTGTAAACCATAGTGCTCTCATTGCTGTTTACCCCAAAAACAAGACCCTTCGCATTTAGGCTATTTTGGGCGGTATTAATTGTAATACCAAAGTCAAAAAATAACTCACCATCAACATAAACCTTTGTCCTTATGGTTTTCGCATCCCCATAAGCCCCAGTAAGCGCAATGCCAGTAACATAACCTTCACCTTTGACATTTAAAATTTCTATTTCTGTTGATGGTAAATTTTTGGCTTGAATCCCAAAAGCATTAATCCCGGCTCTAATAAGGTCATTTTCTTTGTTAGACACTCTATTGATTTTGTTAATCAGGTTATTTAATTTCCCCATCGTCGTACCAGTGGTTACTGTTGCCCCTGTTTCCGATGTGGCACCAATTTTATTTACCTCTGTCAAAATAGCATTTTCTTTTGCCATTAATGTTCCTGTTGTTGTAGTACCTCCTGTATCGGTTGTTGAACCAATTCCACTTATAACAGCATTAACCCAAGCATAGATGTTGTATAGGTACCTACTGACTTGGTTCACTAGATAATTTAACTTCGCCATCACTGAGCCTGTTGTTTCAGTACCTTGTGCATCATTGGTTGCACCAATCTTTCCAACCTCCGCAAGAATGGCATTTTCTTTTGCCATTACCGTTCCTAGGGTACTGCTCCCCCCTGTATCTGAGGCACTGCCTATTTTCCCTTTCACCTCATCCAGAGTGGCCTTATCCGCTATATAAACCTTGTCCCCACTGGCCATGGGCTACACCTCCTCTAAAAATAATCCGCCTGTATCCATACCCCATTTGTACTTTTCCCCTGTGGCTGCAACGATGTATTTCGCCTCGGCAATGCCCAGCTTCACGGCTTTTGGCGTAGCGGCCAAATCCTCCCTGTCGGAATCTATAGAACTGCTTAGCTTCGTATGACCATATTCCGTGGTATTAGCCTTTTCTTGCTGATGATTGGTGAAGTCTATGACTGAAACATAAATCTGACTACCGTTAATCACCGCTGTAATCTGGCTTACGTTGCTTACAAAAATCGGAACACTAACCATTTTTTCTACAATCTCACTGCCCCCTACAGGGATGTACTCTGCCAATTCATAGGCATTTCCGTAGGCATATAACGCTTCCGTTCCCTCTGCGCCTACCTTTGCAAAAACACCAATCTCCCGCCAATAAAATCCTTGGTTCAGCTGACTATTGTCAAAGGAGCCTTGCACATTAGCATATTGCTCCTTTGTGGTAATAGAGGTAATACTCACATCCAATACAGGGTTTAATAAAGCGGTCAGCCCCCCGATTGCCTGGGTGGTAAGACTGCCATCCCCCAGCTGTATTTTGGTAAAGGTTAAAACTTTTCCCGCTACCGCTTCCTGCATCATTCTCCTGCCGCCGGCGGTAAATCGCACCGAATCAAAACTCATACAGCTCTCCCTCCTAACCTATAAAACGAAACGTATGCCTGGTACCTGTATGAAGCACCGCCGCCACAAAAATCTCTTGCTTAGCAGACAAAACCACCTCAACGCCCTCCAGCTTGGCAGAAAGCCTTTTTACACGCTCCGCCGTTTTTATAAACGCATTGACCGTTTCCGTTGTTACCGAGGGGCTGTTTGTGGTAATTTTGAAATACCCTGGCCGACCGTTATATTCATACCATTCCAATACCGCCGCATCCCCAAATATCTCCGTACAAACGGCTTTCAATGCCTCCGCCGTTCCGGCATGGGAGTAATAAGCCAACGTGCCTTTTACCAAGCTGCGCTTTACTTCCAAGCTGAAGCTTTCCGAATACCCGGGAGTACGCATTTCCGCCGCTACCACATCCAAAACTTTATCGTCTGCTTGATCTATGGCGCTGTAGGTTCTACTTTCCTCCGCCGCTACCATTATTTTTCTGATTTGCCCCCGAACCACTTTGGACAGGGCAATGCACCAAGGCTGTTCCCCCACAATGGCAGGCAAGCTATGGGTAATCAATGCATCATAAAGCTTAATCATCCTCCACCCCTCCAAATGTCAGCGTTTTTTCGGTACAATTCGAAACTTCATAATCACTCACCGCACCATAAATAGGCGTTGCAAGCTCCACCCGTTTGGCTCCCGCCAAAATCACCCGCTTAATTAATTCTGAGGGGTTAATATCACGCCCTAATTTCCTCTGCCATGTCAAATACCCATCTACCGCCTGGGCCACTGCGCTTTGAATTGCCACCGCCTGCCCTTGGTCGGAACGATTGATATAATAAATCAAGCTGACGGTATAGCCTATTTCTTGGGGCGGGGACACCGTCACATGATCCGTCAAAGGACGAATTTTATCCTTACTCAAATGCGCCTGCATTCCCGTCTGCTCCGTTTGAGTAGGCAACCGCCCCTCATTCATCAAAAATACAATCACCACTTGATTCTCTGAGGGGCTATATGCTTTCACATCGGAAACATTGGTATGATAGTCTTTGGCATGATACTCATAGGCCTCTGTTGCCCCTGCTGTGCTGTAACCCGAAGGTGCATAATAAATCCGCTCCGTAAAGGCAGCATCGCTTTCCATTTCTGCGCCACCCTCAGAAACCGTGGTATTTGTTACACTTTTGATATAAGGAACAGGATCCACAATTTCCGTAATTACTCCAATGGGAATATCATTGCTCCCCACCCCTGCGGCAAGGGCTGTTGCCTTGACTAAAACAGAAGTTTCCCCTGCAGGGATTTCAGTGTATTGGTCAGTCATAAAATAAACGCCCTTTTCTGTTGCAACCCTTGTACCCCCAGAAATGGACGTTGCTTGCCCTCTGGCACTGTCCATGGAAAAACGAAGGGTGACCGTGGCAAAGGATGGATCTTTTCGTGTAAGCTTTTTCAATGCCCCAACATTATCCAGAAAATCCCCATAGCTGTATTTCAAAAGGTTCATTTTCCCTGCACGGTCCACATATTGCATAGCTTGATACACCGCCAAGGCAACGCTGTTTAAAACCAACCGCACAGGATCCCCTTGGGGCAATTCTTGGCTTTCCCCCGTCAATTCCTTCATTTCCTGAACATAATCGGTCAGCATTTCCTCTTGTAATTCCACTAAGGTCATGCTCTCAATAAAAGAAATCTCAGGCACATTTTTTAGCAAATCAATATCAGACAATCTGAATCACCACCTTTGGTTTTAGCTCTCCCTCGTCACTGGTTTCCCATTGCACTTCCTGGACTGCAACCCTTGGCTCATATTTCCTTGTTTTCCCTATAATTTCCGCCGCCATTTTTGCCTTAGCAACTTCCGTGGGTAAATCAACAAAATTCCAATCCAGCCCGAATTCTCGGTCTAATGCCACACTCCCCACAGGCGTGCCATATAAAATTGTAAGACAGCGGCGAATATCCGCCGCCCCTGTACCCGTTATTTCAATGCTCACTTGCGCCAAGCCGCCACCCCCTATACATATTCCTCTAATGACAGTGATACCGTAATTTCCGAAACCTCCCCTTTGGAATAAATTCTTTTCCAATCATCAGAAACAGAAACCAATTTCCAAAGGTTATTCCCTATGGGCTTTCCACCCACAACAAAGGAATACACTGCCCCATCCTCCGCCATTTGCACCAAGGTTTCCGCTGTTTGCCTTGGCCGTACCCCATGCATGGCGGAGAGGGTAATTTCTAAGGAAATGGCCTGCAATGCTGCGCCGATATATTCCGACCGCTTCTTTCCCCGCAGGGTTTCATGGGAAGCCCATTCACTACCTGCCGATCTGGATAAGCTGGAAAAGGTCAGTGCCTTTTTATCTGACACAGAAAATATAATAGGGCCATAGGATCCAATCATAAAATTCCCCCTTAATTTGCCGCCGAACTTTCATCCCCCGGCGCACTGCAAGTATGGGTATGATTTTTCAGGGAAATCCCATCCAAAATCACGTCCCCCGCTCCCGAAATTTGCACCGAACCGGCGGAAATTGTAATTTGTGAACCGCTCATAACAATAGAGTCACCTTGCAAGGATACAGAACCCCCTTGCATTGTAACTTGGTTTCCTACAAATCCGATTTTCTCTCCCGTTCCAGAAACGTTTTTTGTTTCTATCAAAAGGGTGTCCGTCTGTAATTTTATTTGTGGCCCCGAAAGCTGCACAACGTCCTCCCCCTCTTTATAACGGAACATAGCCTTGCCCGCCTCTCGGCTCATATCCTTGCGGTATAACCCCCGCCCGCTTTCAGGCGGTGTATTTTTCAGTGACCAAAACCGTCCCAAAATCACCCCCGCCGCCGCTCCGTTGGGCAAATGGCAAACCAAGACCATGTCCTCCACCTCGGGCATACAATACTCAAAGGAAAGGAGGGGCAGCTCCCTTGTTACCGCTTGATCCTTATCCATATAAACCACTTGGGCGGTACCGCCTTCATAATTTACGGAAGAAATTCTTCCCACTCTCATTCCCTCCAAAATACCACCCCTTTTAAATAATTTTGCTCATTTCCAAAGCGGTCACATATCCGTCCCCTCTGGAAAGGGAATGCACCGCCTTATCAACAAAATACCGCCCCGATATTTCCACCCCAAAATCCACTATTTCCAACACCACCCCGTCAACCAAATCAGGGTTTCCCATCACGCTGAAGCTTAGGCGAAATAAATCATGGTTTGCATTGGCGATTGCCGCTTCCAGCTTGCGCTTTGCATCCCCAAGGCTGTCCGCCTGTTCATTCAGCTTCAACGGCCGTTCTTGGGTACCCACTTCATAGGAAATATCCTTTTCCGTTTTTGCATCGGTATAGGTAATAATACCCCCTGTATAACTGCCCTCTAAGTCCGTTTGATAATTCCAACCCGCTTCCCGCTTGATTTCAAATCGTGAAATTGTTTTCACAGGATTTTTCTTTTTGTAACCTTCACGGTCAAAAATAACCAGCTTATCCCGATATATTTTTAAAATTAAGCCATAGGTTTGGCATAGCTCCTGCAAAAATGCGCCGTCCTCCTGCTCGCTTTGCTCTTTTGCTAAAATCAAGATTTCGGCGGCATCATAAAATAAATTCAGCTGATACCGCCCAGCGATGGTTTCCGCTATTTTTTTCAGCGTGGCATTCTGCCATGTTTGGGTTCTTTGTGTGGCAGAAAAGGCGGCCGTGGCAGGCTTTGCCACCGCCCCCACAGATACCGTCACCGCCTCGCCGCTAATCCCTGCGCTGTCCACGGTGAAGGTACCACAAGAAAGGGAACGGTTATCACCGTTCCCCTCCCAATCATACACAAAAATTTTCACTTCCACGGTATCCCCTTTTTTGGGGAATAAGGCCCCCATCCACCGCTCGCCCCGATCCGCAATTTCAAAAGAGCAATTATCAGCGGTACCCTCGGCAGAAAGTTCCAAGGAGAAACCAGTAATGGATGGCGTAATTTCCACACCGTTATACTTTAAAATTGTTTCTGATCTTCGTGCCTTCATGTTCTCCACGGCGGCAGTGTTTCGCTTGTTGTTTCCGTCAGCTCGGGGCATTCCACCGTTGTTCCGGCATCAAACTGAAAAATATCCAACAGCGGAAAATTCGCCGCCATTAAAACATCTGCCTTGCACTCGTCACCATATACATTTTTCGCAATGATGTCCCATTGATCTCCTGCTTTTGTGTTATACTGCCCCACCGCTTCCCCCTTTCCCTCAAATCCGCAGGCGTTTGCGGTTTTAGGATTTTTTAAAATGCAAGTCTACGCTTATCCTTTTCATAACGTGCCATAAGGGCCTTGAATTTTTCATAAGCATAGTTTAACGCCGCATCCACTTCTTTTTTGTTTGCTTCTCCCGAAATCTGTATCACAGGGGCGAAGGTAATGCCACCACCCACAGAAGTTGAAGCACCACCTAATATTTTTTCAAGCTTAGATAAGGGAATAACCGCCTCCGGTTCGCCACCCTCACCAATAAGGGAAAGTGTCGGTGCAGTTACCACGCCGCCTGATGCCAACGCAGGCACCTTGGAGCTTCCCGAAAGAGCATTCCCTATTGCGCCAATTCCTCCCTTGATTCCGCTATACAAAGATCCCACAATAGGGATAGAGGATATTTTTTCATCCAAGCCTGAGAGTTTCTCTCCAACCCAATCAAAAAATGCAGCAACCTTTTCTTGTGCCGCATCAAAGGCTCCCGTAATGGCATCACCGATGCCGGAAAAAACAGTTTTTGTTGCTTCCCAAAGCTCCAAGGCTTTTGCTTTCACCGTATCCCAATTTTTATAAAGGAGTACCCCGACTGCAATTAAGGCACCAATAATAATGATGGCAATCCCCAACGGGCTTGTCATAAATGCAACCGCCGCTCCAAAGCCTTTGGCAATAAGTGCCCCCGCCGCTGTTACACCGTTCCATGCCGCCTGTGCCACCGTGTGTACCCCTGTTGCGATGATACTGGCACCTCTTACAACGGCATCCTTTACATACATTCCCTGTAATATTGCGGTTTCTGCAATACTTTTCATTGTGTTAATCTTTAGAATCATGAGTGCCTTTGCGGCTTTGCCAATATTAATGGCAAAGCTCACCAACTTCACCCCCGCAATTACCCCTGCAAAGGTTGCTACCACACCAATCACCGTGGAATATTTGCTCACAAACTCGGGTGCGGCATCCACAAGGGCACCAACCTTTTCCGCCGCCGCACCTACTATAGGAACCAGCTTTTGCCCTAACTGTATTTTTAGGGCGTTAATCTGATTCTTCGCAAGCTGTATCTTATTAGCGGTAGTATCGGAGCGTGTAGCATATTCATCCTCCATGGATCCTGCATATTGGGAAGCATCCCCTACCTTTTGAAACTGTGCGTCCAAATTGTCCAAATTCGACAGTAATGGCGCAATGGCGGCAACGGACTCCTTCCCAAAGAATTCCGACAAAGCCGCCGCCTGCTCTGCTGCAGGCATGGCTTTCATTGCCCCCAATAAATCAAGAATCGCCCCCTTGGCATCCACCTGCATTCTCTCCGCCATATCCGTGGCGGAAAACCCAAGTGATTTTAAAAGGGCCTTTTGTTTATCCGTTGCCGCTTCCCCGGCTGTCATAGACAGCATTAAATTCTTAATGCCTGTTGCGCTGATTTCCTCCGTTACCCCTGTCATACTGGCGGCCATGGCGGCAATCTCCGCAGCACTCAGCCCTGAAGTCTTACCTAATGCACCAATTCTTGTGACAACACCCGATAGCTTTTGGGTATTTTCTGAGGTTGTGTTCCCCAAATAATTAATTTGATCACCGAGAGCTTCTACCTCAGGCTGGCTCATTTTGAAGGACGTTCTCCATGTGGCCATCCATTCCCCTGCCTGCTCCGCCGTTGTGTCAAAAGCAATTCCCATTTTTGCGGCAGTTTCGGTAAACTCCAACAAATCCTCATTGGCAATGCCTGCCTGTCCTGCTGCCGCTGTGATTTCCCCCATTTCCGTCACCGTCATGGGAATATTTTTTGACATCTCCAATATGGCGTCTGACATTTCGTAGTAACTCTCGGTAAATCGGCCGTTTTTATCCCGCAAACCATCCACCACCTTGGCAACATCCGCCATAGTGCTTTCGTATTCAATGGCTTGGGTTACACTATCCTTTAAAAAGCTTGCGGCTCCCATAGTAATCGAAGCCACACTAACAGCAATTCCCACCTTTTTCATGGTATCTCTCAAGCCATTTAACTTCTTTTGCGCATTACCCACGGAGGAACCGAAATTTTTATTTACCCTGCCTGCAATTTCCACCATCATTTCATAGGTTTTACTGCTTTTCCCTGCCATTTTGCACCACCTCATCTGCCACTTCTTCCGCAACCTCGTAAAGCTCCTCCAGTGTTAAATCCATGAAATAATCAATTCCGGCACCGGTAATACGCCCCAAATCCATGCAAATTTTACGCAGTTTTTTTACATCGGAATGGGATTTTATTCCCTTGGGTAAAAAAAATCACTTACTTTTGTCCTTACCTTAATCATGTCAGGCAGCTCCATCCCCTCAAAAAATTCCACTGGCATTCCCGAGGCTCTGGCCGCTACTCTGGCGGTATATTCACTGTCCATTTCCTGAAGCAAACCGATATTTCCTGCATTGCGGTAGTTTCTGTTGATTTTCCAAACATCCTTTGCCCGCAGGCTTTTTAAACCAGAAAGATCAACCCCTGCATAACTTTTTCCTTCAAAGCGATAGGGCTTTTGAAAACGGATGATAAAATCATCCTCTTCTTTTTCCTGATTTTTTTCACCTTCCGCCTCTGCAACAATACCGCTGCCAATGATTACATCCTCATGCTCTGGTTCACCCTTTGCAATTTCTTCGCATTCAGTGTCATTTTTATCCGCCATCGTGGTTTCTTCCTCATACTCCATGATTTTTGTTGCAAAGCTTTCCAGCTTCTCCTCGGAAACCTCCTGCCCCTCACACATGGCTTTGGCTACCTTCATTGCTTCTTCCCAAGTCTTTTTCATTAGCACAACGACCTCACTTTCTCTAAAATGTCTCTACCATCCACAATAAAAATAGAATTCAGCTTATCCAGTTCTATTTTCTTTACGCCATCAATTTCCAAAAGGAAATAAATGACTTCCACCTTTACTGAGGACTCCGCCGCTTCACCAATTTTGAACTTGCCAAAGCTTGCCCCTTTTAAACCGCCACGCACGACCATTCTTGCCCCCACTTGTTTCAAAGAACCGTCACCGTTCATGGTTTGAATTGCCCCTCTCACCGTTAAATCCACGGCTTCATCGGGCTTGAAAATGCTGAAATAATCATCCATAGGCATTCGGAAAGGCACCTCAATTTCCATGCTTTCAAAATGCCCCAAGGTGGCAGTTTCAATATCCCCAAGAACGCCCGCTCCTGTGAACGTGCTTGTTTTTGAAGATAGCTCTGGAATGGGGATTTCCTCCCCCAAACCAATCAATTTGTTGCCCGCTGTATAAACGTTATAATTTGTAATCTTATCGGGAATGTTTTTCTTCATCCTTATTCACCTCCTGTTAATGCCGCCTCCAAAGCGTTCACATCAAATTCCAATAAAGTTTGTAATACCTCTGCAGGGGTATAGGGTGCCAAGTACATATGGAACTGAATTTTGCCCCCTAAAATATTTGTAGTAGGATTTTCGGACTCCAAAAATTCAATTCGTGCCGCCGCACAAAATCCTCTGGCAACAAAGCTGTTTCCCCGAATATTCTCACTGTCTACAATGCTTTCAATCAAACGAGGATTTGCGGGATTGTCCACCTTTTGAAAATAAGTAAGAATAAAGGTATTTCCCCACCAGCTAAAAAACCGCCGACAAGCAAGCCAACGATCCTTTGGATCCGTGGTGGAAGGATACGCCGCTGTATTGTTCCCCCACAGCTTAAAGCCGTTCATGTTTAACGCCGTGGCAACACCAAAGCTATTGATGGTGTTCGCCTGTTCTTGGTCAAGGTCTACCACTGTGCCATCTTCCAAAACTGTCGCAGTAATGCGAATACTTTTGTTGGAAGGGGAGGCGGCAGGAACATCTTCATTATTTGCATCGGTATAGGCAGTGCAAGCCGCCGCTAAAGCTGACAAATAATATTGCTTACTCCCCACTGCCCCTTTTGGCCATAGTGCAAAAGCATGGTTAGAGCTTGCGCCAAGGCTTTCCTTGGCTTCCTTCACATCGGTGTAGGTTTTCGCTCCATCGGTACCGCAGGGAATATCCAAAAAGCATTCGCAGGAAAAAACACCGTTGATGGCTGCACATTTCGCCTGTAACGCTGCCGCTACATTTGCATCCTGACTCCATCCGGGAGCCAGTAAAAGCCCAGCTGTCATGCCAAGCTTGGGGTAAATCTGGCGAATGACCTCCATGCCAGTTTCCTCTCCAGTGCTGATTTGGATACCGCCAATCACGTCCGCCGCTTCCACCGCCGTGGGATCAATGGCAACCCCCGAAACCTGAATAGCAGAAATTTCACTGCTTGTGATCAGGGTAATGGTTACAAAACCGTCATCGTCAAAGGTTGCAATATAATCCGTATCCTTTGCCAAAGTGGCCTGTCCATTCTCCGTTTTTACAACAAGCTGATCCAAAAGCACGCCGTCCTCTTGCAAAACCGCCTGTTTTTTCTGCACGGTCAAGGTTCTTGCCGCCAGTGTTTTTTTATGCTTCGTGGGATCCAATACATTAATCAAAATGATGGGTGCAATGTTAAACACCCGAAAGCTGGCATCCACGCTTTGGCATAAGGAGTATTTCTGAAAATCATCTAAATACCCCACCTGCTCCGCCGCTTCCGCAAAGCTGTAGCACAAAATAGGCTTGTTACTGCAAGTATAAGGATCCTTGGCAAGATGCACGGGTGCCGTGCCTAAAATCACCTGTAAGCCTGCCGTTCCCTCAATGGGTGCAGTAATACTAGTTGCCACTTCCCCCACATATACACCATGTTTATAGGCCATACTCTTTTACCCCCTTTTGGATATATTCTTTTGCTTTCTCATAGAGAATGCTTTCCACAGAACCTTTCTTTTGGAGCATCTTCCTTGTTTCGGCGTAATCTTCCATTTTTACAAGCAACGCCCCAATGGAAGGGCATTGCTTCCCCAATTCCGTCAGTCCCTTTGGAATCACGCCATCTTGATAGGCGGTTCCCTCCTTTGCCACAAAAGGAATGGACGGCCCACAATAAAAAACCGTTGTTTTTTGTCCTACTTTCTTCATGACATCCTCCTTTTTTAAATCAATCCATCTTCCAAAATAATAGCAGGACAATAAAAATTCATCTTCACTGCCCCATAAAAATAAGGGAAAGTATCCTCTTCCTGCACCGCCCATTCAAAGGGTGGCTCAAAAAAGAAATACTCTCCCACTCGGAAGTTTTTAAAAAATCGTTCTTTTACTCGCTGAATCATGTTCATCACATCAAGATAACCTTGGCGGTTTTCATTGGTTGCCTTCACACAGAAAACAAGAATAATTTCCACCCGTTCCTGCTCGTTCAACTCCTGTATGTTCCCGTTGTCTATGCGAACAATGACATAGGGCACACGTTCCTCATCATCTCCCCCAAGCGTGATGGGTAAATCTTGGGAATAAACATTGAACTTTGGACGCTTCCCTGAAACATCGTCTGTGGAACAAAAATCAGCAAACAACGCTTTTAATTCCTCCACCAGACTTCTTTGCAAAAAAATCGGTGTCAATTTACATACCTCTCCCTTCGTATTCTTCGGTCAATTTGGCGAGTGATTTCTTTTTGTAAAATGCTCCCCACTTCTGACTGAATGACATTCAACACATTTGTTTCACTGCCCAACATCTGCGAAATAGCAGGGGAATAGAGGGGTTTAATTGGATAGCGTTCTCTCCCTACCCTTTCGACCACACCGACATTGTGTAAACCGGAGTTTGTAAATTTAGTAAGAAAAGCCTTTATTCCGTTTCTTTCCAACGGATTCATTTTGCTTTTTTTTAATACTTTCCCCTTTAAAATGTTTGGTCTGCTTTCACCTGTCTGCATTTTGGCAGGGCTGATTTTATGGTCATTTACAAGCGTGGGGCTGCCCCTGGAAGAAATGACTGCCACAGGTTTTGTTGCTGTTGCTTTTTTGATTTTCATGTACTTTTTGGCACTTCCCAATTTCATAATATAAGCTTTTTGGGCTTCCTGTGCCATAATGGTTCTGGTCTTATTTGACGTTTCGTTTATGGCTAACTTCAAAACAACAGGTGCATCCTTGGAAAGGCTCCCCAGTTTTTCTGCAATGCTTCTAACAATCACATCGCTGTTTTTTATTTCAATCTGAATCAAGCCTTATTCGCCCCCAATGCAATGGAATAGACACCCATTTCCTCCGTTACCTCCTGCACACGGTACACCTTGCTTCCGTCCAAAACCAAGAGTGCCCCCACCTTTGGAGGCACCCCGAAATCTTCCACTTTAACATACATCAACAATTCTGCCGAAAAAATCCCGTCAAAATGGTCGCTTTCCTTTCGGTTGCCCTTCCTGTCCATCAGCTCATAGGCATCCAAAAGAACATCCATTTCCTTGCCGTTTACCATATGCCGCTCAGCAAATTCCTCGGGAAGGAAAAAAGTATTCTCCAAATCATTTTTCAGAATATCTTTAAAATTTATGGGCTCACTCATTTTTCCCCACCCTTTTCATCGGGTTTATTTTCTGCTGCCTTGGCTGCCTCTTTGGCTGCCTCTTTGGCTGCCTTTTTTTCTGCTTCCTCTGCCGCTTTTTTAGCCACTTCCTTGGCCGCTTTCTTTTCTGCTTCCTCTGCCGCCTTTTTTGCCGCTTCCTCGGCCGCTTTTTCCCATGGTGTCAGTTCTTCCCCGATTACAAAGCCTTTTTCTTCCCATAGCTTTGTTTTTTCTGCATCGGCCACAACAATCTCACCGGGGCGATATTTCTTTTCACCATCACAAAAAAGACTATTCGCTCTATATTTCATAGTCCGCCTCCTTAGCCTAACAGCTTCACCAGTACCGTTGTGTCACCGCTTGCTGCCGCCGCTATTGCAAAGCCGGCAGGAACATCCGTGTTGGTGGTTGTGATCTTCCCTTGGGTGGCATTGTAATAAACCAAAGCACCAATGGCAATAGCACCCGTGGCCTTTGGCATGGAAAACACGCCTGTTACAGCCACCGAACCAAGGGCACCCGCTTCCATATCCGTGCCGGCAACACCAACACGGGTGGTTAAGCTGATAATGTCCCCTGCTTCAATTTTTTCACTGCCCAAATTTCTGTAATCCAGGTTATTCCCCTCTTGCACATAAGTTGCTTTCGCCATTTCCATTCTCCTCTCTCAATTATACGGTTTTACCAGGGTTCTTTACCAAGCCCCTAAAGTCAACCACGCTTACGCCCCAATCTAAGTAAATATCCCAAGAAAAGCCTAAAACACCCGCTTTTTCCATCCGCACAATGGTAGGAACTTCTTTCCCGTTCAGGTAATCTACATAGATGTGCTTACCCCCTGCCATAAACCAAGGCAGGGCACCCGTACCCGCCAAAGCGTTCAATTCAGCATCCTCAATGATTCCCATCTTATAATTTCTAAGAGGGTTCACATCGTTGTTGGCTGTGCCCGGCATTCCTGCGGAATTGAATATGGTATACAAATCAAACTCATACCCAACAGGGGTAATGATGTATTTGGGATTAATACTAATTGCCTGATCGAATGGATCCTTTTGCATCTTCATTTTCAAGATTGCCTCTTGAATTGCCTTTGCCGTAGGATCGGAAGCAGTGGCGATTAAATTTTTATGGTCTGTATGGAACAAGGTTTTCCCATCGTAAATGGTGCCGTTGTTATACAAAACTTCATAAACCTGACGATTGATTTTTCTTTTTGCCGCTTTGGCATAATAAGCAGGCACTTCCGTAATAAAGCCAATATCATCATCAATAAACGCCTGTCTGGTCATGGAGAACGTAGTGCCATAAGTATCAATTTTTCTGATAGGCAGTTCTTTTGTGAAAGGCTTACTTGCTTTCAGCTCTCCATTTTCGAGTACCAACTCAAAACCGCCCGAACCACCGATAAGATACTGACGGTCTTTTGTGGGCTTAAAGTCCTTTACACTACCCTTGCCTGTCCAAAGCTGGAAGGTGGTTTCTTCTTCCTCATAAATTTTCACAATACTTTTTTGCACAGCATTGTCCAAAATCGCAGGAAATGCCGCTTCGGGGTTATACGCCCGTCTGCTCACCATCTCCAAGATTTCTTCGTTGCTCTTGCGGAGCAACCCCCCCTCGTTTTCCCCATCTCTACCTAAACAAACAATAGCCATATCCCGCAGGCTCATATTGGAAAAGCTTCTTGCCTCTGGCGTTGCATTTTTCATACTCTGCCCTGTTCTGATTAAAATTGCATCGAACAAATCCTGACGAAAAGCTTCCTCCCCTGTATCACTGACTCTGGCACTGCTACGAAGGGGTGAACCATTTTGTTTCAGCTTTTCAATCACTGCTTGGCGCACACTGTCAACGGTATCCCCATTTTTAATAAACTCCGCCGTGTCCATTTCAAATTCTCTGCACAAATCCGCAATTTCCCCAACCCTCTGGCGTTCCGCTTCCACCGCTCTTTGGGCATCGTCACCCCCTGCGGGTTCAGGATTTTTCATTTTTTCAATTCCCTTTTGCAGCTCTCCCATTTCTCTTTCTTCCTCAGCATTTAACACCCTGCCCGCTGCTTTGGCTTGGTTTAAAATTGCCTGCTGACGGCTGATTTTTTCTAACAATTCTTTCTTCATATTCTTCCCCCTCATAAATAATTTTGATTGATTCCCAACTGCCGCTCCATGTGCCACATTGCCAATTCCATTTCTTCCAAGCTTCGCCCAACGCCTACGGATGGATCTGCAGGTACCGTGGCAATGGAGATTTCAAAAGCCTCCCATTTCTTTGCAATACTACATGGGCCTTGGTGCTTTCCATTTGAGGAAGTGGCACCCGCTTCGACCTCTTCCCATACGCTGACACGGTAAGATACGGACACGCCTTTCAAGGTGCCACTGGCTACCTTTTTGCGGATGGTTTCTGAGAATTCATCATCATCAAATTCAACCTCAGCCATACCACGCCCATTTTCAACCCAAGCACGCAAAACCTTTCCCATAACCTGATCTCTGTGATGGTTAAACAGCAGCACGCCCATTTCATTCAGGCGGTCTAAATCCACCGCCCCCTCTTCGTGGGATAAAATCTCGGGACCAAACCACCGCAAATACGGCTCTTCACTTGAAAAGCTTAGAATAAATTTCCTTTCGTTTTCCTCCCCCGTGGCGGCTCGAATTTGGGCAAGGAAACAACGTTCACCACTACTTTTCTTCTTTTGGCTCAAATAACTCACCCCCTAACCAAACGCCCTTTTCCCTGGCATACTGAAACGCCTCTGCCATATCGTCAATTTGCTCCTTCCAATCCCGACCTCCCTCTGCTGCAATCTGCTTAAAGGTTTTTTGCCCAGTCTCCAGGGCAATACGGTTTGCATTGGCTTCTTTCAATGGATCAATCCATTTCTTAGGGCTTGCCACCCATTCATGGTTCATGTATTCCTGCTTATTACTCCAAAAATCACGAATGCTGATTAACCCCGATAAAAAAACGGAGATCACGAAAGTTTCGTATATCTCCGACATGACATTCTCCTGCAATAATTCAATTTCCTCCACAAAGGTCAATTCGTCCTCAATGCTCGCCTGCCTTGCAGAGCTGTAATTGGTTTCCGACATATCTCTGGAAACCGCTTCATAGCTAAGCCCTTGGCCTGCCCCCATCAAACGTAGCTGCATTTTCAAATGCGCCGTTGCATCATCACTGCTGCCCTTGGGATCAACCACCTGTATTTCATCCCCTGCATTTAATTCCGTAATCATACCGGGAGTAAGCATTTTCCCCGAATAAGTCTTTGAGCTTCCCACAGTATCTACTGCACCTCGACCGTATCCCCCCGTAGGTGCAACCTTTTTCACGAAAACAGCCAAACAGGCGGCAATTCTTTCTTTCACGGAAACCGCTGTAATAAATTCATTGGTGTCCCGAATCCTTGGTATGGTGCTTGCCAAGTCTGAAATTTCTCTGATTTGGGAAGGGCGTTTCTTGTCAAAATAGAAAATCATATCCTTGGCAGGAACATACTGAGCCTCAGGAATTACAAAACCATCAATGGAATACTGGGTAATCCAAAACCCTTCTGGCTTGTTGTATTCGTTGTATTCCACACCGCCTACCACCTTATTCCCCTTTTTCATGGGCTTTGTAATGGAAATATCCAGCTCATCCACCTCGATTGCCTGTAATTTAAAGGGCACAAAACCACCCTCGGTGTAGCATTTCTTGAACAATAGACCTCCGTCTACCTTTTTGCGCACCGCTGCCATACGCATCATTTGATTAAAACTTTGTTGTCCTGTTACATCACAATTCTTGGATTTACACCAAGTTTTCCACAATCTTTCCACAGTATTGTTGAAGTTTTCATCATTGGTTCTCGCCTGCAAGCCAAAGCCACGGCCTACAATATTTCTTTTGTACGCACGGATAATGCTCGCCGCCATATCGCTGTTTCGTTCCAAATCTCTGGCTCTGGCTCGGATAGTGTCCCTGTCATAGCGGTCTGTCATTTCCGCCGATTGATTATAAACACCCCACCTTGCATTCCGTCTACCAAAGCCCCCTGCATCATAGGATTTCATTTCCGTATACTCTTGCCGCCACGCTTCTCTGCGGCAGGCAGTTTCCGGCGAAATCCAGCTAATTAAACTTTCCAATGCCCCCATAGGCTTCACCTTCCCTCAAAAAAAGCTACGCTTGTATTTGCAAGTAGCTGTCCTCCACCAGCCTGCACTTGCATCAATAATTCATTCCGTAATTTTATCAGCGTTCCCAAATCCGCCCTAGTAAGGCTTCGGGAACCGATTTTATAGCTTTGCCCACCTTTTAGAATCGTGGAAATTGCTGCTTCCACATCAACAAGCAATGCGCTCGGATCTTGTGAATCCATACTTCTCCCCCCTTAAATCCAGTTATCACTTCCTTGTATCCAGCTACCTTCCTGTTTTGTTTCCTCTGGCTGTTCCACCGTTTCCTCCTGCGCCTCACCATGCAGAAATAGACTGCGAACCCCCATAATTTCCGCCGCTGCCGCCGCATAAACCTCTGTGTCTAAATAGTGGTTGTCCGCATGGGTGGTTTTCTTTACCCAAATTTGATTATTTTGTGTCTTTCCACGCTCTGTGATTTTATGCTCTGAGGTAACTTGGCAAGCATAGTCCATGTCACAGCCTTGATAAACCATCCATGCGCCCTCACCCTGTTTTCTCAGCATTCTGGCGGCAATCATATCTTTGTATTTTCCAACATCAATCAATACCAAAGCCATACCAGTGGCAGCAGAGCCGGCTTTATTTATGGTGCTTATTCTGTAATTTCCCTCCATGGCACTGCGCCCCTTGCAGGGCAAAACCCAGTCTTGATTTTTCACACAAAAATCATATACCCTGTCCGTTTGGTCACCCGAGTCAATTAAGGTTAAGCTTACCAAATACCCCTCACCGTTTCGCTTGCGGTAAGGAATACCCATAATCCGCTCCGCATCTTCCATATCACGGGCTTGTCCATGGGCGATATTTTGAGAGGTCATAAAATCCCCCCAGGCACGAATCGACCAATAAATACTATCCTTTTGCACATCAATGCCGCCCGTGAGCAGCTTCGCCCAGTCTGGTACCTCAAACTCCTCATAGTCTGTTTGACATTCCATCACCAAATCCTCACTGGTTCTTAGGTTTGTGTTTTCCCATGGTTCTGCAAGCCATGAGTTGACAAAGTTTTGCAGCCGCTCAGGATCTCCCTCGCTGTTTAAAAACTCCAGTGCGATTTCCTCCCATGTTAAAAAACGGCTGTATAGCGCATTCAGCCAAAAGGAAATGCTCCTCGCTCTACCACTGCAGGTTTTATTCACGGTGCGCCATTCCCCCTGCTGAATGATTTGGTATTTTTCCTTGTCGGAAATTTCCCCGCCGCATTCTTGGCAAAGATAAACCGCCTCCTTTGCACGATCCGAAGGAGACATTTTCTCACCCTTTGGAAATTTAATTTGCTTAAAAACCAAGGTAATCCAATTCCCACAATGAGGGCACTGGACAAAATATTGCTTTTGCTCATCGGCACTTTCATGAAGCATCCAAACATAGTTTGTCTTTAGCGTAGGCGTGGACGTAGTAAATATTTTTTTTGAAAAAGTGAACGTCCTCGTTCTTTCTTTCGCCAAATTGTAAGGGGAGGCCTCTTTCTTGCTTGCGCCCCCCAGCTTGTCAATCTCATCAAAAAACAGATATTTAATAGATTTGGAAGCCAGCTTGGAGGGAGAACCCGCTCCACGTAAGTAAAGATTCATGCCGTAAAATTTCAACGCCAATTCCTTTGATTCATTCTTCCGAAACTTCTCAGCAATTTCTTTTGTTTTCAATAGCGATGGCTGCAAGCGATCCCTTGAGGTGTCCTTTGCCAAATCATCCGTAGGATAAACAATCATGGTGGGTGCCGGACTTTGCATGATGATATAGCCAAGCATATTTAGCAATGCCTCGGTACCGCCTACCTGCGTGGGCTTTACAAAATTAATTTCCTGCAAATACGGATCATTGAAAGCATCCATAATTCCAATCAAATAGGGCGTGATCATATTCGACCAACGCCCCTTAAAATTACTGCTTTCATCCAGCACCCTATATTTTTCCGCCCATGCCGAAACCGTTAGCTTTTCAGGCTTCCGCAAGGCTCTTTTTAGAATAGAAACAAATAAGTTTCTTGTCCTTTGGCGGGATCTCCGCTTGTCTGCCGTAGGCACTATGATTCCTCCTCATCCTCTTCCAATTCCTCCAGCCGTATATATTCCTTTTCTTTCTCAATCTTCAATGGATCATATTCGGAAAGCTCGTCCAAAGCCTCACAAACTTCCCCCTCCAATAAGACTAAAATTTTATTTACATCATCCTCCGCCGCTAAAATCGGGGCAGCTTTTTGGGGTATGGACAATAAACGGTCACGAAAATTCACCAGCATATCCGTCAAAAATTCCTCCACATCGTCGGCCGCATGAAGCTGTCGGCGGAGGCGTTTTAGCTTCAACATGGAGATCTTTTTTTTGATTTCTTCATGCTCCGTGGAAACCTGTTCTTTGTTTAAAGATGTCCCCCTGTTCGTTTCCGCATCCACCTGGTATTGGATGAACTCCTGAACGCATTTTCCAAGGTCATAGCGTTTTTCTCTTTTCCCACCATGCTCATAGCTCTGAAAAAGCCCAAATTCATTGATTAGCTGGCGAATTCTCCGATCCGTCACGCCTAAAATTGTAGATAGCTGTTTTTGATTCACTTCCATATAATGTCTTTTACCCCCTTTCGACCCTCCGTTTCCCCTCGTTAGCGGAAGGAAGTACGAGATTTTTTTTTATTTTTTTAGAGGAAAATGCCGCGCTCGCCGACGCGCAGTCCATTTTGGGTCGGGGTAGTACCTAACGCATTCGCTCGGTGGTTCCGCCTCATGCCACCCTTGGATACTGCCCTGCTGTCCAAGAGAACAAAAAGAGACCGTTTAACTGGTCTCTTCGTTCTCGCTACTCTTTCGATGATACTATATTACCACAAAATTTGCCCCCACTACTAACAACTTTCATTTTATAATACGCAATCCTCTTTCTTTTGAAAAAATATATCGTGCACTTCTTAGCCATCTGTAAATGGACATGCTACTCGCAGGGATTTCAATTTCAGCCTTATGTACCCTTTCACTGATATCCCCCTTATCCAATCCTTTTCCTGCATCTGTAAAATAAACAATCTCAACAGCTTTCTTTTGTTCAGGTGTCAATTGCTTCATAGTTTTTTCTACTGCAATAATATCTAATATTTCGGCTTTCAAATCTTCAACCTTTTTTTCTGCCTCCATAACTGCATACGCTGTACTGTCTGAATAAGACCCGCTTCCAGAACGGATTACCTCTCGCTTCGACTGCTCATAAATCCGCTCTTTCACCTGCTGTTTCAATTCCTCTGAGGTTTTCATCCCACAGGCCGCATAATACCGAAAGGCTTCCGTTGCGTAATCCCTTATGTTATCCTTTTTCACCGGCCATCCCCTCCTCTTTCACTTGCCCGCATCGTTCAGGATTATTTAAACAAGGATTTTTGCATGATGCTCTGTTGATACAATCCATGCAGCAGATATTTCCATGCCTACGGTCACAGTTGAATATATTACAGCGTCTGCCGACTTTGTTTTTTGTTGTTTTCATCTTACACCGCCCTTCTCAAATCTTACTCTTTCGGCTTATTCATATAATCCAAAAACAAAACAGCCCCATTAAATTTAACCCGAAATTCCTCAATATCACTTGCGGTAATGTACTTTCGGCCATAATGCTCTTTCATCTCCCGCCAAATTTCCCAAGGGATGAAGAAAAACTTATCTTCAATCCCAATACAAACCGCCGCTACCGCTCCCAAATTCATATGACTTTCTAAAACTTTTTGTTGCTCTGCTGTTAGAACGTCCCGCTTCATTCGGTCGGAAGTAGTTGTTTTGGCTTCAAACACAATAGACCTTCCATCCGAAAGTGTTCCTTGAAAATCCGGCTGGGCATGGGCTGTAAATCTCCCCGTAAAAATCCCATATTCGCCTTTACTCAAAACTCGGAACGGCTCAGGCGTTTTACTAATTTCCGCCCGACCATTTTCCCTGTATGTACTGCATCCCGCCATGATTGCACTTTCAAATAAATGCCCTTGGGCGTTATTTCCTGCATTTTGGTATTGCTGCTTGACTGACCGCTGATTGTAACGCATTGCTTCCCCCTCCTATTCCCATACCTAATATTTAATTCCTACATAGTCCAACACTGTTTTCATTCCCAAACCGCCGCTGTCCCATGGTCTTAGACAATAACTATAAACAGTTGGGTGGGTTATTTTCATTCTTTGAAATCGGTTAGGCTCCTGTTCCAAATGAGCACCAAACATACAGAACATACACCCTGTACGGCTAACCCCTGTGGTGCGAAACTTTGGCGGCGAATATCCATCCAGCCACATTTGACCGTCCATTTCACAATCAGCAATAACTTCACCATACACAGAAGCAATTTTTATATTATTCTTTGCTATGTATTCAAGCGCATCATTTCCAACCCATAATGACATTGGGTTGCTAATAGGATATTTTGAATCATATAAATTGCACCCATTGTTTATCCACTTCTGTGACCTCAACTTGCTTTCATCTGCCATTTGCCCCGTGATTGGCACTTTGCCAGTTTTTTTATGAAAATTATGTAATGGCTTTTTCTTCATAACATCACAACACTGATTACCTACACCAAATGGTGCATCTAATAAAAAACACCATTTTTCTTGATTGTATTGAGATTTCTTGCCCTCAAATTCTAGTTCTCCACGAAGTTTTTTGACATAAATATTTTCAGGGTTATTAGACCGCCGTGAATAGTAAACGCTTTTCGAAACTTCTTTACTGATCACGGGATAACCATATTTTTCAATGACCTGTCTAAAATTTATTTCAGGTCTTAAAAGTGTTACATTGTCAAAAGTTTTTACAAACTCTTTTATTTCCGGATATTCAAGCCCAGTATCTACAAAAACCGCTTCCATATCCGGATACATTTCTCTAGCAATATGCAGTAAAACCGTGCTATCCTTCCCCCCTGAAAAAGAGATATACACACCATTTACCCCATAACGGCCTACCCACTCCCTTATTCTTTGGCGGGTCATGCTCAGCTTTATTTCCATTGGAAGTGATTGCATTTGCTTTAATTCTTGCATCGTTCTTTTGACTTCTTCCAAATTTATCACTCATTCCCCCTGCACTATGAAAAACCGCTGTGTGTTTATTCCCTTTACTCCCTCCCTACAAAATTACAATCCATCAAGCACCAAACCTTATTTGCCCCGCCGTTTTCCTTGCACCGTTCGCAATTCATGCAAGTTCCTTCTTCCTTATCGAAGCACCCCCGGCACAAGCATTTTTCACAATTCGGTTTTCTCTTTTCCTGTTCCATAATCATCACCACCTAATCGAATTGCCTTTAAATACCGAACCGCTCCGATGTCCTCGGAAAAATATTCACTGCTCTCCACAACCACATACCCCTTTGGTGCTTGGGGCTTCTTTTTTGGTTTTACCGAACCAAGCTTTTTTACCACAACTTTGGGTTGTACCAAATTTCTGCTGGTGGTCCATCTTTTTTCATACTCTTTTATATTTTCCTTGGTTATGTATCTGGCAAGACCTGTATAATCTCCGCCCGGTTCTAATTGGGAAATCATAACTCGACCGTTCCCCCACAGCTCCGTCATTTCTTTCAACGTAATATCCATGGCATTTACCAAAAGATGATGATGCTCTCGGCCACTTTCGGATTCTGTGACTACGATGTACTTTATTGCAGGAAGTCCCCTTTTCTTTCTGCACCGTCTTAGGCGGCTTAAAAAGTTCCGCAGCTCTCTTTTGATTTCTTCCCTGGATAATCTGCAGCGGTATGTCAGCGTGATAAACAAATCCCCCTGCTTAAAATTTGCATTAATCAATCTGGATAATTTTCTTCTGGCTATTTTCAAATTCCGCTCTTTTTGTTCCTCGGAAGTAAGAAGTTCATTTTGCCCTCTGTTATATTTTTTCCCGATGGCTCTTGGGGAGTAATACTCCTCACATTCATATACGTCCCCTGCCCATATGTGTTTTCTATATCTTGGCATTGCTATACCCCTTTCAATAAATATCCATAGCCCTAATGTTAATCTCTTTATCTAGGAGCTAAAGGGCTTTCTTGCCCCCAAATTCCAAAGTTTTAGAAATAGGCTTTATAATAGGAAGCAACCCAAAATACTTGTGAAATAATGTCCCTTGGTGTATAATGTAGGTACTATATCTTGGGTTTTATTTAAAGCCTTGCCCCGCTCTTGTTCCTGCAGGAGAGGGGCATTTTCTTTATTCTCGCTTTGCCTATTCTTCATCTTGGCCGCTACAATCTTCCGCCATAGTCCTCCTAACCTCAGCCCTGCACCGATCAGCTAATGCATCAACAGCTTCAAATAATGATGTGCCCCCTTGTATGTATTCCATGATCACAGCGGACAGCACCATCCCATCTTTTACTGCAATGGCTCTTTCCTTTCCACTCTTTCTAATAAAATACCGCTTATAACCTTCTTCTTTTTTCACCGTTGGTGCCATCAATTCCGTGTCTATCCATATCACGCCATCAAATGTGTAAATCGGAGTCAATAATTTTCCTCCATAAATCACTGAAATTTCCGCTTCCTCTGCGGTTATTTCCACATCATCGGGTAAATCATTTTTTAGAATGTGAGCTGGTTCATTTTGGCATCTTGCCAGCCACTTTTCCCTGCTATCATCCGATACGCCCATTACAGTTAAAACGGTATCCTCATCTAACACAGGCATATTTTCCAAACGATAGACAGCACTCCCGATGCTCAGCCATTGCTGTCCATCTTCATCCTTCATTAATATTGCAGCCTTGTTTCTTTTTGCCAGTGTTGTAATTTTAGAAAATTTCATTTAGTTTTCACCTCACAAATTCTTTTGGGCTTTTTATCTAAAACCTTGCCCCACTCCTGATACCGCAAGAGAGGGGCATTTTTTTGTTCTCATTCTGTTTTTTCTTCCTTTTGGCAGACACAGGCTTCCTGTGTTTCTTCCATATTATGTTCACAATCACAGGTTTCCCCATGGTCTAAAGTTGCACCACAAATGGGGCAAACATCAAATTTACTCATAATAACCTCCTATGTATCCGTATATTTCAAATTTTCTTGTTTCAAAAAAGAATATATGCTATAATAAATCTGCGTATGGTGCTGGGTTTCCCAGTGCCTTTTTTATTGCATAAATTCCTCATTTCTTCCTCCGTGGCTTGTCCAGCCAAAAACCAACCATAACAATAATTACTACAATGGCACAGCACTCATAAAATAAAAGAGCCTTTTCCGGTGCCGCTTCCGACTTCGAAACATTAATTACCGCTGAGATTATTGCAACAATCAGCAGAAAAATACTCTTAAGCACTGCTGAAATGATATAGTTCCTGTGCCTACGCTTTTCTCGCTTCTGTTTCCTTGTTTTTAAATCATAGAATTTTTCAACCTCCTTTATATCCACGCTCAACTCCCCCTCTTATAAGTTGATAAAAACCGAATTTTCCTTTTCTTTAAATCCCTTGATTTTTTGGTACAAAAATGGCGTTTTATCAACACTTAATCCATCTTTAAAAAACAAAAAATCTTTGCTAGGAAACTTTTTTCGTAGCTCATTGATCGTCATATGAGACCCTTCTCTCCTTATTTATTCCTGCCACCTTACAATATTTCAACCCGCTCCCCCTTAAAGCTCCATGCCATTCAAAATATCTCTCAGGGCTTTGGCTTCCTCCAGACTTAAGACAACCCCCTTGGCGCATTCCGTATGGGTATCATTCCACCCACGGATGTCAATTTGCTCTTTTCTGCCATTCCAGCTGATAAGGTTGACTTCTTTGTTCCATTTCCCCTCAGAGATAACCCCGAAGGTTTTTGTAATTTCTCCGTTTTTTACCACCATCTGCTTTTCCTCCTTATTTCTCGGCCGTGCTGGATTGAATGATTTTTTCAATTTCTGCAAGCTTGCTCATTAAAATAGGCTTCATTTCCCCGCAATCCTCAGCGGCCACTTTATCTTTTAAGCGGCTGGCCATGGTAAGCAAATCGTCCACTGCGTCATACCGTTTCAAAATCATGGCATCTTTCTCCGTGAAAATCTCCAGAGGATCACCAACCTTAATACCCAAGTTCCGTCTAATCTCCATAGGCAGGACAATCCGCCCCAGCTCGTCCACTTTTCTTGTAATTCCAGTTGCTTTCATAAAAACATCCTCTCTTTTATGTAGGCTTGTCCACTATATAGGGCTTACGCCCTTCTCTCCATTGCTTTTAATTTTGCATCTAACAGGACAGCAGCCTGTTTTTTGCGTAGTGCCTCCGCTTCTTCAGCGGTTTTCTCTTTCCTATGAATTATTACAGTATATTGCTTCTTTGCTGCTGTTTTGGCCATGTATAACACCTCCTAGATAAATTTATGCAGCATAAAATTTGTCCTATTCTGCAATTAGCTACACTTCTTTTCTTCTTCACAATTATGTCTGATTTTCTTGATTTCATGGAATATTTTGTAATATTGTGGTATCCTTTCTTTACAGGCATTGCCGTGCCGAGTAAGTAGTGAAAGGAGGCAATCCCAATGGGTATATTACCAATCCCCGCCAAACTGTTCTTTGAAGATTTTTCTAGCGATTTGATCACCTATGAAATATTTAATTCTCAAGAACAAACTGGTGTTTTTCAAGGTATAGAAAATTCAGACGAATCCGGCAGACATATAGGCTTTTTAGTTGAAGACAAACCTAATATTCAAATTGGAAATACAATTACAACCCAAGATAAACTCAATAAATATACTGTAAAAAATGTTGAGTACGAACGTTTTGCTGGCAAACCAGAGCTTCTCAAAGCTTACTACTAATTTTTCTTCCTGCTTGAAGATAAAATTGATGTGAACTGAGAGCAATGAAACTAAGTGTTTCTCTCATTTCTTCATCTGTGGAACACTCAGCTGTTATTTCCATTTTCAACTCTGTGCCATTTTCGGCCTTAAAAACTTTACTATGCTTGGCCATTTTCACTACCTCCTTTCACTTTTTCTGTTCTGCAATTAGCTGCACATTTTTTGCTCAGCTTTGGTTTTTACTGCATACTCCAAAACCAATCACTCTTTCTTTTTGAAGTTCCGTTAGCTGTGGAATATTTTGTAATACTGTGCTATCCTTTCTTTACAGGCACTGCAATGCCAAGTAATTTAGAAAGGAGCTGCATAATGTTAAAACAATACTTAGTTGATATACGCCCAGTAGAAGAATCCCAAAAATTAGAGCTAGAAGATAAATTATCGATACTATCATTTATCTTTTCCAGAGACTTAAAACACCCGGGAGTTTATGAGGTTTTCTGGGATTTTGATTCAGATTTATCTGAAGAGACTTTTATTCCTTCTTCATGCATAATCACTCGAATTTCTTAAACTCAATAATTGTTTCCTTACAAGGGTCATATGAAATTATGACCTCTTGTTTTTTTGTAAAATCAAATTGCTTTGTAAATTCCTTGAAAACTGTTATAGCTTTTTCAAATTCGCCTTTTCTAATAATTAGCTCACTAGCCACCCTTTCGCTCCCCCTCCTTAGCTGGTTTCTTCAGACTGCCCGAAAAAATATTCTGGCTGTATATCAAGAAACTTACAAATAATGAAAACTTCTCACATTTTTCAATTTTTATGGAATATTTTGTAATAAAGTGGTATCCTTTCTTTACAGGCTTTAATAAGCCAAGTAAAAATAAAGGTGGTTATAATCATGGAGTATTCTAGTTTTGAAAAATCTATTTACAAATCTTTGTATGAACGTTTCGCCAATAAAGAACACCATGTTACTTATATTAAATCTGAATATGATGATGATTTTGAAGAACTCCGAAAAGCATTAAATCATTTAAGTGATGGAGGAATCTTACTTCTTCTTGCAGACGAAACAGACGAACTTTGTGCAGAACTCACACCAAAATATTGTTATAAACTTGCTTCATTGTAATCTTAAGGACCAAATTTTTTTGGTCCATTTTCTTTTTGTAAGTATTCTTCAGGTTGTTCACATTCCTCTGCCATTGTTTTTATATCAAACAATCGTTCGGAAGATGAAAATTGAATGTGTGCGTGCTTATTTCTCCCTTCCCCTTCAAAAACAAGTGCCGCTTCTCTTTGAGTGACACTTGCCAATAAAGAAGCTAAATTTTCTATCTTATTTTCCATGCCATTAACCTTTGTAATAGTTAACAAGTAATTATTTTCCATTATTCTCTCCTCCTTAGCTGGCTTAGCTGGCGTTATTTTTATGGAATATTTTGTAATATTGTGGTATCCTTTCTTTACAGGCATTCCAGTGCCGAGTAAATAAAAAAGGAGGTAATTCAATATGGCACTTCTTAATACAGAATCTGCTTTAAGCTTTACACAAGAGTTGACTGTTGTTGCTATTGAGAATTCTTTGATAAAAAAAGATGATTCTCCAGAACAATCTGCAAAAAATGTTTACGACTTTTTTTACAAACTTTATACTGAGTTCACTCAAAAAGATTAACAAGCACTAAACAACTTGGCTCTTGCTTCTACTAGAGATGCGAGAGCCTTTGTTATCTCTGCGCATTCTTCAAAAGAAATATCTTCTCTATGAAGCACCTTGCAAACATGTTTAATTTCTATATCTATTTCAATAATCAGTTCACCCATTCCGCTTGCTTTTTTCTTATCCATATAACCCCTCCTTAGCTGGCTTTGCTGGCGTTTTTCTCTTTGCTGATGAAATTATGCGTTTCCAGCCCTAGGACTCTGCATAGTGCTATAAACTCTTCCCCAGCTATCTTTCTTTTTCCTGATAAAATTGCACTCAATTTGTTATTTGTCAGATTAAGCGATTTATCAAGAGCATTCGCCTCATTTACAACCCAAGTTTGAGTTACACCCTTATTTTTCATTTCACATCCTATGACTTTATAAACTTCCATTCCCACCCCTCCTCTACTAATTTTTAGTATCTACCGCAATAATAATACTATATTTTAGTATTGTCAATATATTTTTACTAAAATTTAGTATTTTATTCTTGATTTTCAATATTTTTATGATATAGTTAGGGCAAGAGGTGATTATAAATGTCCGAAAGCATAAAAGAGATAATTTCAAACAATATCTCTAAGTTCAGAAAGGAAAGTGGATTTTCCCAAAAAGAATTAGCCGAAAAAGTAGGTGCTAAAAACCTCACTACTGTTTCAAGTTGGGAAAGGGGTGTCAGCTCTCCAGATGCAGACACAATCATCAAACTCTGTAAGTTGTTTAATATAAGCCTAAATGACCTATACAACATAGATAGCAAAGTCTTTGATTTATCATCATCTGAAAAAAACCATATAAAAAAATATCGTAGTCTTGACGACCACGGCAAAAAAACAGTTGATATTATATTAGACAGTGAGTATGAACGAAGTAGAATTGAAAACAAAAGAGAAGAAATAGCGGAAGAACTTGTTCCTTCTGCGGAACCGCGGCTTACTGTTGAAGATGAGAAGGAGTTGGAACTGATAAAGCAGGAAATGCTTGCAACGAAAAGGGGCAAAACGTCCTCAGCTTTCACCTCCGCAAAAGACGCATAACGGCTAAAAAGTTGTTTCTATATTCATAGAATTTCAAAAAAGCTTAAACAACCCGATTTTGTTGACTCTAACAAAATCATAGAATATTAGAAAATCAGAAAGGATGCTCCCTATGGAAACAATTCTCCAAGAAATTATAGCTCTAGGAAAAAAATATCAAGCCGAAAAAATTATCCTCTTTGGCTCACGTGCCCGTGGGGATAATCATTCTCGTAGTGACATTGATTTGGCTATTTACGGTATAGAGGAATGTAACCGCTCCCAGTTTTGGTTTGATGTAGATGACCTTCCTACGCTGTTAAAAATCGACTTAGTATATGTCAGTGACACTACAGATGGGGAATTAATCAAAAATATTGAAAAGGATGGTGTGCTGCTCTATGAGCAATTTTCAAAAGAAAGTTGAAAACTTTGAAAAATCAGTTACTCGTTTGCAGGAAGCGTTAGCGGAATACGATCTTAACAAAAGCACTACTGTTCGAGATGGTGCTATTCAAAGGTTTGAATTCTCCGTAGAACTTGCATGGAAAACAACAAGAGAGTATCTTCTTGATCAAGGCTTTGCTGACCTAAATAGCCCTAAGACCGTCATGCGTGAAGCGTATTCCTATAAAATTATCCATAACGAACACGTCTGGATTCAAATATTAAATGACCGAAACTTAACCTCTCATGTTTATGATGAAAAAACAGCAGATGAAATCTTTGCAAGAATACGTACTTCTCATATGCCTACTTTGAAGGATTTGTCTGCATTTTTTTGCGAAAAATAAAAAACTCCCCCACTCCGCTACCAACGAAGCCATTCTAATATTGAAAGAAGAAGATTTGATAAATTGTTTTGAATAACTACAAAAGGGGTTACATTATGATTTATATCTATGCTAGGCAATCCATTGATAAAAAGGACAGCATCTCCATTGAAACTCAAATTGAATACGCTAAAAGAGAAGTTTTTGACGAGGAATGCAGAGTATACCAAGATAAAGGCTATAGCGGCAAGAATACTAACCGTCCTGCATTTGAAAAGATGATGAATGATATGGACAACGAGGACGTTTCTAAGGTTGTTGTTTATCGTTTGGATAGAGTAAGCCGCTCCATTGTTGATTTCGCCGATTTTATCAATTCTCTTGAAGCAAAAGGTGTGTCGTTTGTTTCTGCAACGGAAAAATTTGATACCTCCAACCCCATGGGACGGGCGATGCTTTATATCATTATTGTTTTCGCCCAGCTGGAGCGGGAAACCATTGCAGAACGTGTGAAGGATAACTATTATGCACGAGTAAAAAAAGGTGCTTGGGGTGGTGGTCCCGCTGCATATGGGTTTGATTTGGTGCGAACTATAATAGATGGGAAAAAGGCAACAATGTATCAACCAAATGATCAATTAGTTAATGTTGAAAAAATATTTGAATTATATCAGCAGACGTACACTTCTTTGGCAGACATACAAAGATTTTTAATTTCTGAAGGTATCTCTACTACAAAAGGAGTGAATTTTGATAGCGTAAAATTATCCTCTGTTTTAAAAAATCCAACTTATGTTAAGGCTGACATCGCTATATATAATTACTACAAGTCAAAAGGAGCAATTATTGCAAATGATGCAGAAGAATTTGACGGTATCCATGGTTGTATCCTCGTGGGAAAACGAAACGCAAATGAAAGAAAATATAATAACGTAACTGACCACTTGTTAGCAATCGGGACTCATGAAGGAATGATTGATAGTCAAACTTTCTTAGCCTGCCAATCCAAGCTTGCCAGCAATCGTCAAATTAAAAATACCTACAAGGGTAAATATTCTTGGCTCACTGGACTTGTAAAATGCGGTTATTGTGGTTATTCCTTTTCTGTTCGATTTGGTACCGTAAAAGAAGGACGAATCCCCTATTTTGCTTGCTCTGGCCGCTACCTCCATAAAAGTTGTGAAGAAAAACAAACCCATAGAGTAAGTGAAGTGGAAGCGTTCGTTGAAAGTCAATTAATGGAAGAGGCTGAAAATGTCAAGCTAAGGCAACAAAAAAAAGAAAACCCTGCTATAAAAGAATATCAGCAAAAGCTCATGCTTATTGAAGAAAAAATTAATAATTTAATATCCACTCTTGAAAGTGCAAGCAGCATAACGGTCGAATACATCAATGCAAGAATAGAAGCTTTGCATGAAGAAAAGCAAAATATTATGAAGGAATACACCAGCTTGCCACAGAAACAACAACATAATGATGTAAGAACCTTTAATGTGGATGATTGGGAAAATTTATCAATCCAAGATAAAAACAAGGTGGCAAGAAACTTTATTGATAAGGTGGTCTTAACAAAAGATAACGTGGAAATTTTCTATAAATAGGGCTTAAACCCCTCTTTTCTTTTTGTTTCTAACAGCGATAGTCTCGACTGGAAGGAATTGGGATCTGACCATGAGATAAACCAAGTACTAAACCATAAGCATCTTGGGAATGGCTCCATCATTCTTTTCCATAATGACGCCAAATATACGCCACAAGTTTTGGACACCATTATAAAGGGATTAAAAGAAAAGGGCTATGAAATTGTTCCAATTTCGCAACTCATTATTCGGGATAATTTCGAAATGGATCACGAAGGCAGACAAAAAATATCTGGCACAGCATCATAATTTGTGATACAGTGAATTGACTGTTTGCCCTCATATTAAGAACTAAAATAAAGCGAAAAAGATGATGACCCCAAAATGACGATACACCCTATAGTGACCCCCAATAAGTTAGACTTTGTAGCGAGGCAGTTTTTGGCTGCTTCGCTATTTTTTATGCAACCAGGAGACTGAGCCTGTATTCTACAGGACGCATCCATCCTATTTTTTCTTTAATCCGTTTCTCATTATAATACTTTATGTATTTGTCTATTTATCTTTCAGTTGCTCATAACTATAATAAACCACGCCATAATACCTCTCTTGTTTCATAATTCCAAAGAAGTTTTCCATTACTGAATTATCATGTCAGTTTATTTTTTGAGACATACTTTGGAAGTTTTTTTTCTTTCAGCGTATAACTATAAGCTTTCATCTGATAAGTCCACCCTTGTTCAGAATGAAAGGTACACCTGTATTTACAATCGTTTGTACTTTCTATGGCTTCATTCAAAGCATTTATTACCTTCTCAGCAGATGGTCGCCTGGAAATACTATAACTAATGATTTCTCTATTACACATATCCACAAATGGAGCAAGGTAAATTTTTTTGATAATCATTTTCCTTTATCATCTATTTCATATTATTTAAATTTAGATGTGTCAGTTGTAATCTTTTGGCGTGGAATGTGAGTTTCAAAACGTCTATGAATTCTATTGGGAAAAATCTTTCCAACCTTGCCTTTATAGAATTGTATTTCCGACTTTTTCTAGTAAACGAAGCAACTTGAAGCCCAAGCTTCTGAACAATTCGTTGAACACGTTTCTTGTTTACAATAAGTCCCTGCTTTCTTAATCTTCTATAAATCCGACAAGCCAAACTCTTTGTTTTCTCTTCTAATTTCAAGAATTCTTTCTCAAGATTCTCATTATGGGTTTTTCTATCAAATCGTTTTTGCCAGTACATATATGTTGATTTGGGAAAACCTGTGAATGCGAGAATATCTTTTATTTTAAAGTCTCCTCGGAAGCTGTGGATGATTCTCGTTTTTTTTCAGAAGCGCTTCTTCCTCTAAACGCAGCCTCCTCAATTCTTTTAAATAGGCATTCTCTATTTGCAGCTTAAGCAACGCATCCTCAAGCTATTTCACGTGTTCAGCGATTGTTTAAGCCTCTCTACTTTTTGTGAATGGCCGACTAGGAGATTCTTTTGATGCTTTCAATACTGTTTTTCGTCCCTTCAGCTTTGAAAGCACTTACCCATCGGGTAATTACCGTTGGCGTGAGAATTCCTTCCGTTATCGCAAGTTCCTGATATGAAATATCTGTTGTTAAATAAAACTCTACCACATAAAGCTTGAAATCAAAAGAATAATGCTTATTTGAATGAGAACCTAAAAGACCTTCATTGCCAAAAGAACTATAAGCATTAACCCATTTCCTCATATCTTTTCCTGGGGGCATACCATGATTTCAGTTAGAAAAGCATAGCTACCTTCACCATTTAAATAAGCAATAACGGTTCTTTTTTTAAATTCAAAACTATACTTTGCCATAAAAAATCGACCTCCAATTGTTAGATTTTTAGGTCTAACATTTTGGGGTCGGTTCATAAAAATATTCCGTTTGAAGGTTTGTTTTTTGGTGAATAGACGAAGAAATGCCCCCTGAAAAAACAGGCTTTACGGGAAATGGTTAGTGCTACCTAAGAGAATATCCGTTCAAAGATGGTACAGATGTAACTACACTCATGAGGGAAATGATGTCAGTCATACTTGAGGGTAGTTTGGATGGTGAAATGGATGAGGAATTGGGATACTCCAAGTATGATTTTCGGAATAAAGAAGCAGAAAACAGCAGAAATGGCTATAATACAAAACACTGCATACCAGTTATGGCGAAATGGAGTTAGATGTTCCCCGTGACCGCAATGGTGAATTTGAACCGAAAAGTGTAAAGAAATATCAGATGGCATCGTCAGTCGAATTTCAGACAAAATAATTCCTGTCATAACAGAATGGCAGGAGCGACGCCAGAAGAAAGTTATGCCGTAGTATTTATGGATGCCATTCATTTTCATGTTGGAAGTGAAAGCTGAATTGTAAAAACAGTCTATATTTCCATTGGCATTGATATGAGCGGATGCAAGGATGTTCTCGGGATGTATGTGGGTGAAAATGAAAGTGAAAAATTCCGGCTGACTATCATGAATGGATTAAAGAACCGTGGAGTACGGGATGTACTGATTGCTAGCGTACATGGATTAACCGACTTCCCCAAAGCAATTGAGGTAGTTTTTCCACAAACAAAAATTCAACAGTGCAACGAAATACGACGAGGTTCGTTGCCTACAAGGATAGCAACCCACTCATGGCTGATTTAAAGTGTGTTTATGCAGCACCTCTGAAAAAGATATCACCTTCATGCAATGGGGAGGGAAATACCCCCAAATAGCAAAGTTCTGGAGGGATAGCTGGGTGAACCATTCTACTTATTTTAAACACTCTGAAGCAGTCCGCAGACTTATTTATACCACAAATGCAATCGAAGGCTTTAACCCGCAGCTCCGGAAGGTGACCAATAGCAAGACGGTGTTTCCTACCGATGACAGCCTATTAAAAATGCTGTATCTGGCCACCATGGACAGAAAAAATGGACCGGACACCATCAGGACTGGGGTCAGATTCATTCTAAACTAGAAATATTATTTGAAGAACGATTATCCTGAAAATCGAAATAATCCAGGTGCTTAGGACTGCCAGATGGGAGTTTTTTTAACAACCTCAAAAACAGTTTTATCGTAAAACATGGGCAAGAACCACAGAAAAATGGCCTTGCCATAAATAATTATCAATTTTTTATGGCAGTTTTTTGAATTTACACGGACCTTGAAACGGTATTGTAATATAAAATAATTAGGCGACTAATAAGGACTGACTCCTGTATTTTACAGGAATCAGTCCTTATTAGTCGAATTTATTTCTGTAGTCCATCTTCTTAACCTTCCAATAGCAATTCTGCCACTTAACCTCAGGGATTGACCAGTTTTCAACAAGCGATTTTACAGGGAATTCCGAGGATTCATGACATGGAAAACTTATATCCCAGCTCTCGGGAACCTCTTATTTCAAGCCTTTTTCACGCACCTACTTGTCCGCTCTTGACATTAACGTTATCGTCTTAACACGGGGCGAGAGTTGGCATCAGCTATATCCTTTGCTGAGAATTCTATAGTCACGGCTACGTTCCAAAGGTGGATTAAGAGCTAGCAAGTGCATTTTTTTGCGTTTGGTTGTTCAAGAGAACTGGTCAGCGATAGGATAAGAATCCCGTCGTCTATGGTGACATTTATACTAAACGATTGATAAATTATGTACCGTTTATCAACACTTCTCTCCGCCTAAAGGTCAAAGAGTATCCCGTCATCCTACTACAAAAACTTCCACACGATTCCTACCGTTTTGTTTAGCCTGATATAAAGCACTATCCGCATTTTTATAAGCTTCTTCGTAAGAATATTCTTCGTTTCCTGTCAAAACCGCAACCCCAAAGCTAGCAGTTATCATGATTTCAGTATCTTTTATCTGAATGCTCGTTTTATCAACAAACTGTCGAAGCTTTTCGGCAATTTTTTCACCCTCGTCGACGGAAGTATGTGATAACAGTATAAGAAACTCATCTCCGCCCCATCTTGAAAGTACATCAGTATTTCGAATATTATTCTTGAGAACAGCCGCCACTTCTTATATAATTTTGTCGCCCACTGGGTGTCCATAGGCATCATTAATTTTCTTGAATCTATCAATATCTAAAATTACTATACAAGCTGAGTATTTATATCTGCTCATCATTGATATCTCTCTAGTTAGGAGTTCTTCAAATTTTCTCCTATTATAAGCGCCTGTCAATTGATCATAGTAAGCTAATCGCTCAAGCTCACGGTTTTTTTCAATAAAATCAATTTGGTGCTCTGATATTTGTTGCTTTTGCTGCAGGTTCAGCACAGATGTATTCCACAGCAAAATTGACAGGAAATATCCAAGAGCAACAGCAATTAGCCCATTTACCCGATTGGAAAGAAGGATTGCTTGATTCGTTTGAGTTAATGCAAGGGCAAAATAGTAGCCCAAAAAAGCTATCCCATAAAGATAAACAGAAACAGTTGGCTTTAATAAAAACAACATCCCTATAATAATACAACTGATTAAAAAAGGTGTTATACTTGCTGTTACTAGCTGATCAATCGTCACAAGGGCTATGGCAATTGAAAAAATAGAAACAACAGCAAGATATTGAACAATGCACATTAATGTTGACTGCTCCGTCCTTTTCTTGAGAAAATATGATAATCCGCCTAGTACAAACATTGTAATAACTAACGCAACATGACATAAAATTATTCCCATTCGCCACTTCATCTCAACAGAATTCCCTAAAGAAAAATTCATATAAAAAAATATGATGCAAGCAGTACTGACAGGTATCGAAAATAGCGAAAAAAAGAATGTTCGCCTAATATTGATTAAAGCAGTATCCTTAAAATCTGTGCAAATAACAAAACCGTTCAATAAACACCATCCCCTAGTCCGTTTGTACTTAAAAGCTATATTTCCTTTTCCGGTTGATGTTCAAGGAATTTAATAGCCATTTCTTCGAAAAGTGGCTTGCTAATCAGATATCCCTGCATTTTATCACAGCCACAGGCTTTTAAATACTTCATTTGCTTTTCATGCTCTACACCTTCGGCCACAACAGAGTGTCCTAGCTTATGCGCCAATGAGATGATATCACTTGTTATTGTTTCTTCGGTATTTAGAAATAAGAGTTTATCAATAAACGACTTATCTATTTTCAAACAGCTTACATTTAATTCTCGTTCCCTAGAGAGAGAAGAATAGCCTGTACCAAAGTCATCAATGGAACACCTGATACCGTAAGCCCTAAGCCTACCAAGAATTTTATTAATTTCATCGAATTTTGATGAAAAAACAGATTCCGTAAGCTCCAGAATGATATGCTCTGGATCTACCTTCATCTTTGTAATGGTATTCATCAGGTCTTCAACAAAGCCTTTATTACGTAGTTGGATAGCTGAAATATTAATTGCTACGTTTATTGTATCGTATCCAATGGATGACCTGATATAATAAAGTTGTAACACCTATGTATAGTTTGGTAAAATAAAACTAATACAAGGAGATGTTGCTAATGTCAAACAATCATTATGAGCCTG
>RZZU01000104.1 GCA_009929735.1 Clostridia bacterium
TAATTTGTTGAATTCAGCAACGGATATGAGCCCGGAATCAAACATCGTTTTCGCGATGGCCTGAGCTCTTTTGTAGTTAAGGTCTCCCTGAATGCGCTCCTGTGTGAAATATCCAGATGGAACACTTGTATTATTGTCTGTCATAACTTATCCACCTCCAATTTCCCACTGGAGATGAACAGGTGATTTGAGCGGAAGAAAATAAAAAAAACCTGCGGGTATTCCAAAAAAAGGAACACTCGCAGGCGAGAAACCAGATGATGGTTATTTCACTCGGATCTTCCAGCCGACCAGAATCAGATTGACATTTTGAATCAGTGAGCTGTTCATGGACTGGATAGCAGAAACAGTTGTATCATACTGGCGGGCGATGGCAGAGAGCGTATCGCCTGATTTCACGGTATAATAAACAGGCTGAGGTTTATTATGGACGCCGCATAGCTCGTTCACCTCGGACTGTACGGAATCATAATCATAACCGGCAGCAGTGAGGCGGTTCTTCCGATCTTCGCCGTTGCCCCAGTTCCCAGCGAGCACTTCATGCGCCAGCTCATCAACGGTTTTTGAAGCGACCGGAGTAGGAGTGTCGTCAGCTGATTTTGAGTATCCGTTAAACCCGCCGCCAATAATGACTGTCGGGAAGTCCTGATATGACCAGTCCATATCCACACGGCCATTGATGCCGGGAACTGAGCCATTGGAGCTGTGCTGCCAGATTCCGCAGGAGTCTTCATAGCTGCAGGCATTGGCCCACTGGGCGCACCAGTAACAATAACGCTTGCGGACAGCGTCCGTTACAACGGATCCAGCGAAGGATGCAGAGGTATAAAATCCAGCAAAATATCCGGCAGCCTCCAGTCTGTCGCAGAAAGACTTAATCAGGCCGGAGCAAAAATCAGTCCCGGCTTCAATCTGCTTCTTTTCCTCCATGTCGAGGAAAACAGGATAGTCAAACTGCTTCCCGGCAAGTGTAGACAGGAACATTTCAGCTTCCTGTACGGCTTCAGAGAAGCTGTCTGCATAGCTGTACCAGTAAGCGCCGACGTGAAGTTTGGCAGCTTTTGCCTTCCTGTAGTTTTCTTCAAAGTACTTGTCTTTTGAGTTTGTACCGTAGCCTGCGCGGATGATCACAAAGTCAACTCCGCTGTTTCTGACAGCGTTAAAATCAATCGCACCCTGCCATACCGATACGTCAATTCCTTTTATAGCCATGTTATTTTTCCTCCTTATCCGTGTCTTTTTCATCACGGTTATGCAGCTGCTCCAGTACTTCCTTCAGCTTTCCCGGAATTGGAAGTCCAAGGTGGGCAGCATTTTCAATCAGGGACAGGCCTTCATTCGAGATGTAGAAGAAGATGACTGCCGTCCGCAGGACACCAACCTGTCCGAGTACATTGATGTCGATGACATTTGCGATGCCGACCAGAATGAAGATCAGCACCTTGCGGCAGATGCCGCGAAAGCCGACCGCCGAGGAGAGCTTTTTGTCGCTGATCGCACCCATGACGCCGGTGATGTAGTCGCAGACGACAAAGAT
>RZZU01000052.1 GCA_009929735.1 Clostridia bacterium
CGCCGAAGGTGAAGCCAGTGACTGGGGTGAAGTCGTAACAAGGTAGCCGTATCGGAAGGTGCGGCTGGATCACCTCCTTTCTATGGAGTATTGGTTGTGCATCAGCGCTATTCTATTTTGAGAGCTTACAGAACTTTTAATCAATTTGTTTTGTAAGCGCAAATTTTTATTTGGGTGGATTCCCGAGCGGCCAAAGGGGGCAGACTGTAAATCTGTTGCGATAGCTTCGAAGGTTCGAATCCTTCTCCGCCCATAATTCAAGCAAACCTTAGGGTTTGTTTTTTTTATGTTCCTTTACATTGGCGTTTATTTTAAATGGACAGCAATGTGGGGCTGGATTGATATGGACAATTATGTTATGATAAAAAAATAAGAGCAACTACTATAAATCGCGAAGAAGGGATATTAAAGATGAAGAAGAAGGCAGTTATTTTTTTGGCGGGTATCTTAGTTTGTTCGATGTTGGTTCCGGTTTATGCCAAGAACAAGAACAATGCGCAGTTAAGATCGGATTTTACCATTGTAATTGATGGAGAAGAATGTGTTTTCACCCGTGCAGATGGCAGTGTTGCATTACCAATTCTATATAACAACACGACATACCTACCTTTGCGTGCGATTGGCGAAGTTATGGGGAAGAATGTAAATTGGGATGAAACAACCAAAACAATTACCCTTAGCGGAAATAGAGAGCAAACAACGGAAAGTATGGATGCTGTTGCTACAGAGCCTCAGGGAGTGATGGTTCAGGTGCAAGAAAGAGGAGATTTTCTAATCACAATCGATGGTGTTACCAATGAATTTAAAACTGCTGCTGGGGATAAGATAAATCCAATTGTATATAATGGTTCAACTTATTTGCCCTTACGTGCCATTGGGCAAATTATGGGGAAAGAGGTAGCTTGGGATAATGCGACAAAGAAAGTAACCCTTGCCCCCTCAGACAGCACTGTAACGGATGCAGATAGCTTTACAACAGAAGAAGCTGTGGATACTGACCTTGAACAGGAAGATATTGGTATGGGGAAAGCTAAGGAAATAGCAGTGGCAAATGCCAATTTGAATGAAAAAGACGTTTGCTTTGTGAATACAAAGGTTGCCGAGGTAGAAGGCAAGAAGGCATATCAAGTTGCGTTCTATTTTGGAATGAACGAGTATGACTATGAAATTGAGGCTATAACAGGTGCTATTTTATCAGTTGACTCTGAAATTGAAGATTTTGATATATTGACAGATGGTAAATTTATTCATACAGAAAAGGCAGAGAAGGCGGCTTTAGATCATGCGAATGTGAAAAATAGTGAGGCGACCTTCACTTTAGTAGCATTAAATGCGGATGGAGATAGGGTTGTTTATAAAGTAGCGTTCTTCACAGCTAGTGCAGAGTACGATTACACGATTGATGCAGCAAGCTCTGAAGTTATAAATTTTGAAATGCTTGAAAAGGAAGCAGATGCAGGAGATACGAAAGAAAAAAACAAAAATAAATTAAAATAAGTAAAAGATGATGACAAGGATTAAGAGGAATTTATATTTTTTATCTGACGAATCATCAGACCCCTATAGTTCAGTATAAACACCTGAAACGATAGGGTTTTTTTTATTATAATGAAAAAAGAAGTTTCGTTTTTAAACTTGATATACATAGAATATCTAGGTAAAATATACCTAGATATTCTATGTAAAAATGAAAGGAGATGTCATGAGTATGGACAAGGGACTGATTGGTGGGAGCACCGTTTTAATGCTTCTTTCTTTATTGCAGGAAAAAGATTACTACGGGTATGAGATGATTAAAGAAATTGAACAAAGGAGCAGTTGTATCTTTCAGTTTAAAGAAGGAACTTTATATCCGGTTTTGCATCGTATGGAAGGGTTGGGATTGGTTAAATCTTATAGGGCAAAGGCAGAAACGGGGAAGGAGAGAAAATATTATCAACTAACGGCAAAAGGAAAAACACAGCTTGCCAAAGAAAAAGAACAGTGGAATTCTTTCACCCTTTCCGTAAAAAAGGTATTAGGGGGTGCGGGGTATGCGTGTCCCTGACTGGGAGGAATATCTCAAACAAGTTTTATCCCATGTGAAATTCAAGTATGATCACAATTCAATTTATTTTGAATTGAGAGAGCATATGGAAGATAGATATGAGAATTTTTTATTGGAAGGAATGGAGGAGGAACAGGCGGCAAAGGCCGTTTTAACCTGCATGGGGGATGCTGATGAAATTGGAAAAGAGCTGAATAAAGCACACGCACCACTTTTGGGGTGGATTTGGAGAATTTTAAAAGATGTGCTTGCTGTATTGATTATAATAAATATTTTGCCTGTGTTTATCGTATTAATCTCTGGAGTTATATCTGTTTTTGATATTTATAGAGTGAAAGATGACAGCCCTTTGGTATATACGATTAATGTGGATTATAAAGAAAAAGTATATGATACCACATATATGATTGATAAAATTATGTATTATGAGGACAATACCTTGGAAATCCGTTACGCTACATGGACGAATCCTTTTTCGGACAGTATTAAATGGAACCAATCCTTAGCGTATCAAGTTTATGTGGATGAGGTGGAAGTATCCAGAGGTGGAGGCGGATGGAAGGGTGCAGGTTATTATAGCAGAGGACAATCTTATCAAGATGACGTGCCATTCGATGCAACAAAGGTTGCGTTTTATCTGGCAAGGAATCATGAAATATCCATTGATTTAACGAAGGGACGGGTGATGGCGAATGAATCGTAAAAAAGAGATTGTTATTTTTATTATTTTGATTCCGTTGCTATTATTTTCCTTTATGCGGCTGGGGGGCTATTATTTTACGGCGGAAGGTGTTCTTTATGCCTGCGAAAGGGGCTTGGGCTATGGACCTTCGGAGAAAATTTTAGCTGAATATGAGCTTGACGAGGGGGGCAAACTGATTGTCGGAAAATGGGAAGGAAATCTTTCGGTAATCCCCGCAGAACGTGCTTTTGGCATCTTTTGGAAGCTAAAGGATGGAGGCGTAAGCGGTTGTATTCCTTGTGATAAAATGGTAGTGGCAAACTTGACAAATGATGAGAATATCTTTGGGCTTACATTAAACAAAGAAATCAGCGAGGTGTATTGTAGAATTGAATATGGTGATTATGAAAATCCGCTGATTCAGGAAGTTACAATGGCAGTGAATCAGGAGGGCTATTTTTACGGGATAAGCGAGATAGAACAGCCTGAGGAGGCCTTTATACATATTTGGTACTTGGAAGGCAGAAACAGCAGCGGTGAGGTGCTATATCGAGATGGGGTGTCAGCGGAAGGCAATTATTATAACGATGGTATTTTAAATGAAACTGGGGGCAAAAAAGAATAGCAGCCTGACGAAAGATAGGATACATAAAAGTATTTATTTATGAGGCACGAGCAGAAATAAATACAGTAAATGATTTTGTATGAGAAACCGTACAAATGAAAAAAATCACGAAAAAAGTATTGACAAACTGGCCTGTCTTTGATATATTAAATGAGCGGTTTAAACGAGCAAGAACTTGCCCGAGTGGCGGAATTGGCAGACGCACAGGACTTAAAATCCTGCGGGGTAACACCCGTACCGGTTCGACCCCGGTCTCGGGCATAACCGCTAAAAAAAATATGTGCCCAGATAGCTCAGTCGGTAGAGCAGAGGACTGAAAATCCTCGTGTCGCTGGTTCGATTCCGGCTCTGGGCACCATTTGCGCGAGTGGCTCAGTGGTAGAGCATCGCCTTGCCAAGGCGAGGGTCGCGAGTTCGAATCTCGTCTCGCGCTTAGAAAGTGTCTAAATAGACACTTTTTTTAATTTTAAAAACTTGTGGTTTTCCAAGCATTCATTTGTAAAAAAAGGTTTCCTCAAGCGAATACTGATTTTATATTCGAGGCTTGATACAAAGCACTTGCGCATTTTTATTGATGCCGCAAGGGGAATCAAAAGGATATATATTGAAGGAACAGCGCATTTGTTTTATTTGTGCTTTTTTTTTGTATCTTTTTTGGGATTTCTATGCTTTTTGCATTTGTTATTTGGTCAATTTAATATGCACTTGTATTTGAGTTCTTTTATTGTAAGGTTACATAGCGATGAATGATCAACAGAGCGTATAAAAAATTGTGTAAGACTGCAACAAGGGCGTCTTTTTCCAATATGTATGAGAAATAAAAATGGATATAAAACTTGACGAACCAAGTTAGTCGTGGTAAACTTAACGAAAGCTAACTGATATTTAGTGTTATTAAAAAAGGGGGAATAGTGATGCCGCTTTCATTAGCAGGTACGGGAATTCCGCAAGTAATTAGACATATTGGCGGAAAGGATGAAGCACAGAGGTTCTTGGCTTCCCTTGGATTTGTAACAGGAAGTGAAGTGATTGTAATTTCCAAGTATGATGGGAATGTAATCGTAAATGTGAAAGAATCTCGAATCGCAATCAGTGAGTCAATGGCTAGCAGGATTATGGTATAAGGTGGGATATGATGAGAACATTAAAAGATGCGAAAGTAGGAGAACACATTTCTGTGCTTAAAATTACAGGAGAAGGCCCTGTAAAACGCAGAATTATGGACATGGGAATCACAAAGGGTGTTGAGGTATTTGTGCGCAAGGTTGCTCCTTTGGGCGATCCTGTTGAGGTTACAGTAAGGGGTTATGAGCTTTCCTTAAGAAAAGCCGATGCACAGTTGGTTGTCATTGAGTAAAAATTTTTAAATTTAAGTTAGCAAAAGCTAATTTTTTTTGCAGGAGTGTTAGCTTTAACTAACGATGAGGAGGATTAATATGTCAATAAAAATTGCACTCGCCGGAAATCCGAACAGTGGTAAAACAACGCTGTTTAATGCATTGACCGGCTCAAATCAGTTCGTCGGGAACTGGCCTGGTGTAACAGTTGAAAAAAAAGAAGGTAAACTAAAGGGGCATAAGGATGTGATTATTACAGACTTGCCTGGTATTTATTCCCTTTCCCCATATACATTGGAAGAGGTTGTGGCAAGAAATTATTTGATCAATGAAAAGCCTGATGCGATTTTAAATATTGTGGATGGTACAAACCTTGAGAGAAATTTATATCTCACCACGCAATTGATGGAGTTAGGAATTCCCATGATAATTGCGGTGAATATGACAGATGTAGTTCATAAAAATGGGGATACCATACATATTAAGCAGCTGACAGAAAAGTTAGGCTGTTCGGTTTTAGAGATTTCTGCGCTGAAGGGAACGGGCATCAAGGAGGCGGCACAAGCAGCGTTGCAGGCGGCAACACAGGGCACTCCTTGCAAACTTCATAGCTTTGCGGTGGAAGTAGAAGAGGCATTATCTGCAATTTCTATGCGGTTGCCAAAAGAAATTGGCCAAAGACAAAAACGTTTTTGTGCAATAAAGATGTTTGAGAGAGATAAAAAAATTCTGGAGGGAAAAGTGACATCCTCTGAATTTGAGGATATTATCTGCAAAATTGAAAAGGAATTGGATGATGACAGCGAAAGTATTATCACAAATGAGAGATATAGTTATATTACCCAAATTTTAAAGGGTTCCTATACGAAGCACAATAAAGGGAATTTATCTACATCTGACCGCATAGACAGGATTGTTACAAACCGTTGGCTTGCATTACCTATCTTTGCCGTAATCATGTATATTGTTTATTATGTTTCTGTGACTACAATTGGTTCGTATGCAACGGATTGGGCAAACGACGGTGTGTTTGGCGATGGCTGGCAATTATTTGGTGCTTGGATACCGGGTATCCCTACCTTGGTTGGTGATTTTCTTGTTAAAATCAACTGTGCAGATTGGTTGCAGGGCTTGATTTTAGACGGTATTATCGGCGGCGTTGGTGCCGTTTTGGGCTTTGTTCCTCAGATGCTGGTATTATTCCTATTTTTAGCATTTTTAGAAGCTTGCGGCTATATGGCACGAATTGCATTTATTATGGATCGTATTTTCCGTCGTTTTGGGTTGTCTGGAAAATCTTTCATTCCTATGTTAATCGGTTCAGGCTGCAGCGTTCCAGGCATTATGGCATCCAGAACGATTGAAAGCGACAGGGATCGTAAGATGACAATTATTACAACGTCATTTATTCCTTGCGGCGCAAAACTTCCTGTTATCGCATTGATTGCAGGGGCACTTTTTGGCGGTGCATCATGGGTTGCACCGAGTGCCTATTTTGTTGGAATTGCAGCAATCATTATTTCGGGTATTATTTTAAAGAAAACGAATATGTTTGCCGGAGATGCAGTGCCTTTTGTAATGGAGCTTCCTGCCTACCATATGCCTACGGTTTCAAACGTATTGCGTAGTATGTGGGAAAGAGGCTGGTCCTTTATCAAAAAAGCTGGAACAATTATCTTGCTTTCCGCTGTTTTTATTTGGTTCTTCTCTAATTTTGGTTTTGTTAATGGTTCTTTTGGCAAGGTTGAAGACTTGAGTGATGGTTTACTTGCTATGGTTGGCAGTGCGGTTGCATGGATTTTCCAACCACTAGGCTGGGGAGATTGGAAAGCGGCAGTGGCAGCCATTATGGGGCTTGTAGCAAAGGAAAACGTAGTTGGTACCTTTGGTGTTCTTTTTGGCTTTGCGGAAGTTGCAGAGGATGGATCGGAAATTTGGGGGACTTTAGCATCAAGCTTTACACAGGCTTCTGCATATAGTTTCTTGGTATTTAACTTACTGTGTGCTCCTTGCTTTGCAGCAATTGGTGCAATTAAGAGGGAAATGAATAACACAAAATGGACTTTGTTTGCAATTGGATACCAGACGATTTTTGCCTATGCTGTTTCCTTCTGTGTATATCAGATTGGCGCAGTAATTACAGGTGTTTCTGGCTTTGGTATCACAACTGCAATTGCTATTTTGATTATCATCGGGTTCCTTTATTTGATGATTCGTTCAAACGCAAAAACCAAAAATAATACGGTTTCGGTAGGCATTGCCGGATAAAATAAGGGGGTTATTTATATGACACCGGGAACAATTGTTGTAGGATTGGTATTAATCGGAATTGTAGGTGCAATTATACGGCATTTAAAAAAGGAGAAGGATAAAGGCTGCGGTTGTGGTGGTAATTGTTCTTCTTGTAATCACTGTGATCATTCCTAAAAAATAAGTGATACTGAAAAAGTAAGCGGGTACGGCTATTTTAAAGATAGCGGTACCCTCTTTTTAGGTTTATGTCAAAAGAGTAGACACAAAAGTGCAGCTTTTTGCCACCGCTGGGAGGCGTATACATTGCATTCGTTTATGGTTATAACAGAATTCTTTAGATGCAAGGATTACGGTATAGGCATCTTGGGAATCAATGCAGGTATAGACATAAGGCCAGACTGAACGGCTGAATTGGAAAACTTATTTATCGAAGGGAAAGGATTGATGGTACGATTCGATAATGGACATCGTATCTGATTATTGTAGAATAGCAAAATATATCACTTGTATAACGGATTAAGGTACGATATACTACGTATAAATGCAATTGAAAACGGCTGAATTTTATCTAATATCACTATACTGCATGAACTTGCAGGTGGGAGATGAAATGGAAAAGAATCAGCATATAGTTTAGAACAGAACTTCGTGAAGAGGTTATGTGAATAATAAAAACATGAAAACAGATAGTCTTGACCTCGTAAGCAAAGCGGCAGGAACTAAAAATGATTCCATTTTACATGAGTTATTAATATAATTGGATATATTTATCATTTAGTTTTATTTGGAGCGCTTGTTTGTGATGCAATAGATTTTTCTATTGTACAAATGGGTGCTCTATTTTTGTAGGGTGATCAAACATCTGTGAACAAATATTGGAGCAATCTGGTGATATGTCAAGAGTTGATTTAAAAGATTTTTAATTGATTTGTTAATAGAAGGGGTCAACAAATAGACCTACGTATTTTAACTCAAA
>RZZU01000105.1 GCA_009929735.1 Clostridia bacterium
GAGGTATTAAATAATGTTGACTTTATTATTAACAATTATATTTATTTGGCTTGCGTTTAAAACAGTTGAAAATGTAGCCGAAGAACTTGGTAGATACATCAGAGGGTTCTTAAAATGGTTGTGGAAAATGTATAAAAAACATATTAACAAAGGAGTGAGCCTATAATGGAAATATGGAGGGTAGTTTCATCGAATGATAACTATCTAGTATCAAACTTAGGTAAAATAAGACACAAGAAAAAGAAAAAAGCATTAGTTCCTGTGTATGACAAAGATGGTTATCAAACTGTTAAGTTATACAGAAACGGAAAATACAAAACTGTTAAAGTACATAGAATTGTGGCTTTTGAATTTTGTAAAGGTTATGACGAAACGAAAGAAGTGGACCACATTAACAGAATAAGAAATGATAACAGGGCGATTAACCTACAATGGTTGACGCATGCACAAAATAACGCAAGAAAGGCAGAATATGGAAAGTAAAGTTTTACAGATGATTAATGAAATTAAAGTGCCAAAAAGCCAATACAATAGCTTTGGTAAATATAATTTTAGAAACAACGAAGATATTCAGACAGCTTTAAAGCCTATGCTTGTGAAGTATGGACTAGTTGAAAGGGCTAGTACCGAAATGATTTCACTTAATAACGAACTAGCCCTACATGTTCATATTGATATTTTTGACCCTGATAACCCTAATGACATTACAAGCGGTGACGGTTTTGCAGTTATTGACGTAAATAAAAAAGGTCAGGACAAAGCTCAAGCGACTGGGGCTAGTCAATCATACGCAAGCAAATATGCCTACGGTCAAGCGTTGAAATTAGATGATACAAAAGACGCAGATAGCACAAACAAAGGGCAAAATAATGTAACACAACCTAAAGCACGACCAAAACCAAACTACCAGTATAATTTGAGTGACTTGAAAAAGAAAGTAGCAAATAAAGAGATGTCAAGCGACCGTGCAAACGAACTTTGTAAACAAGGAAAAGTAAACATGAATGCTTAATACTTGACAAAAGAAAACAAACACGTTATAATTAAACTATCAAATAAAGAGAGGGAAACAAAAAAATGAAAATCATCGAAACTTTGAAAGTAAACGAAATTAACACAAAAGAAGTAGAAACAGCAAAAGGAACTAAAAAAGTCCTATCATTTAAAGCATATCCATTTGAGCATTATATCGGAGGTATTTGGCTACCTGATAGCGTAAATTATGGCGACATCGTAACAGTATTTATTGACCAAATTAAAGCCGAAACAAAAGGGGATAAAACTTACTACAACGCTTCATTTGCTAAAGTTACACCAGAATTTAACCTAAACCGTGATAATAACGAACCACAAAACAATACGGTTGACTTGTTCGGTGGTAATACTCATGTTGATATCCCTGATGAACAATTACCATTCTAAAGGAGTTCATGAATGGGATATGACTATGAAATGATACTTGATGAAGTAGATAAATTAAGTCTACAAGGACGAG
>RZZU01000106.1 GCA_009929735.1 Clostridia bacterium
GCAGAACCATATCTTCCAAAGCCAGAACAAGTTATTCAACTTATGAAAGGCTAATCTAAAATATTAAAACAGAGGTAAAATAAATGCTAAAACAACGCGTAAAATACCAAGGGTTTGATGGAGAACTCATTGAAGAAGATTTATATTTTAATCTTACTCGTATGGATCTTATTGAACTTAATGATCGCTATGAAAGCAAAGACATGGCAGCCTATATTGATAAAATTGTTAAAGAAAAGAACATTAAAGAATTATATAAAGTTCTTAAAGACATTGTTCTTATGGCATATGGTGTTAAATCTGAAGATGGCAAACGATTTATTAAGAATCAAACTGTTAAAGATGAATTTGCAGAATCATTGGCTTTCTCTCAACTAATCGAAGATTTCCATGAAACAGACACCGCTATGAGCGATTTCGTTACAGGAATAACAAGTCAAATTAAAGGCCTTGAGTTGGCAACAGCGAACTTAGCATAGGAGTTAGATTATGTCTAAAAATGAAAAGAAAAATCCAAATGTCAAAGAAATCGTAGAAAGTCTAATCATTAAAGACCGTCCGGTTGAAGACAATGTTAAAGCAATTGTTAACGCTTTTGATAAAGGAGAGTTTGGGACATATACCATCAGTGAATTACAAGATATTCTTGGTGAGTATTATGTACCATTTTTAAGAACCATTCACCTACGGTGATCATAAGACCCGGGATAATTTCCCGGGTCATTTTTTTTAATATGGGAGATACGTCATGTTCGAATTGATTTTTAAAGAATATGAAGGATATGATCACGTCAAGGGAGAATTTATAACCATGCCTAGACGGATACATCATTTCATGTTTAATTTGATATCCCTCGATAAGTGGGAATCAAAACATAGAAAACGTTTCCTCGACAATGACCAAATTACAAGGGAAGAGTATCTAGATTTCTTCAATTGCATGTGTCAAGAAGAGGATTTCGATATTTCCTTAATCGGTGAAAATGAGTTTAGGGCGATTATGAGTTACATTAATGACGTGCCCACCGCCACGGTAATCCCTGAACAAAAGAACAAAACTGGTCAAAGAAAAACCATATTTACATCAGAGATAATCTATGGTTATATGGCCTTATCCGGAATACCATTTGAATGGGAAGAAAAAAACCTAAACAAACTAATAACCTTGATAAATACCATATCTAGTTTACAAACACCTCCTGAAAAAATGAGTCGCCAAGAATCATTAGAAGAACAACGACGAATAATTATGGAACGTCGTAAACAATCCGAGAAAGGAAAATCTAATGCCTAAAATCACACCTTCTGGGTCTTTTGATTCATTAGAAAAATGGTTAAAGCGAGTTGTTAAGGGTGACAAAACTGTCGCAGAACAATTTGCAAAGGAACTAGTAGATACTTTGGCGAAGAATACCCCTGTTAAAAGCGGTAAAACTGCGTCTTCTTGGGGATACAACATTTC
>RZZU01000053.1 GCA_009929735.1 Clostridia bacterium
TGCCGTTTGGAGTTGGCATACATAATATTCAAAATCCATTTGTCCGTTTTTGAATGCACACATAATTTATTTTGTCCTTGACAAAGGGTACACTTTAATATTTCAAATGAGGCGGAAAATATTAGACATATTGTGCGGATCAATACCGAAACAGCAAAGCAATTTGCTTATGGCAGCGAAGTTGGATATCAGCAGGTTAATATTTTGAAGCAGCAAATGTTGCAATTTGTTCGGCAGGAGGAATATGCTGATGGAACTGAAAAACTTAGTTGACATAAAAATAAGCAATTGCTTTTCTTTGCAATTTAAAAAGCGAAGAGGAAATAGGGGTGAGAAGCAGTTGGATATCGATAAGGTGAATGACTTTTTTACCATTCTTAAATCAGGCGCGATCAACACAGTTTATCAACCTATTGTTTCGCTTGAAAATGGAAGTATTCTTGGGTATGAAGCACTTAGCAGAATTTCAATTTCGCAGTGTGAATTAAGCATAGAAGACCTCTTTCAAGTGGCCGCACAGGAATATAGATTATGGGAGCTGGAGCAATTGTGCAGAGCGAAGGCTCTCGAAAATGCAATCAGAAAGCCATATAATGCCAAATTGTTTATTAATGTGGATCCGAATATTATTCACGATCCGGAAATTTTTGCTGGTTTTACTTGCGAAAAGCTTCAGCAATATGGCTTGTGTCCTGATGATATTATTTTTGAGATTACTGAGAGAAGTGCCATTAGTGATGTAAACACCTTTACTGCCGCCATAAACCATTATCAATCACAGCATTTCAAAATTGCAATTGACGACTTTGGCTCTGGCTATTCCGGTATGAACCGTGTTTGCGCTTTATCTCCAAACTTTATGAAAATTGATATGCAGCTGATTCGAAATATAGATTCAGATACAATGAAAAAATCTGCGGTAGCAGCCGTTGTTAAATTCTGCAAAGAATCGGGGATTGTCACGATTGCGGAAGGAATTGAAACGGAGGCAGAGCTGAAAACATTGATTGAATTGAACATAGATTATGGACAAGGGTACCTTTTGGCAAGACCCGAAAAAAATTTCAATGGGATTTCCAAAGAATTTCAAATTTACATTGAAAATGAAAATTATAGAAAAAATACAATTGGGATTCTTGGGGAAATTGGTGTTCTTGCAAAGAAAAAACAGTGTGTTTCAGTAGATGATAATATTTTTGATATTTTTGTTGCCATGAAAAATGATGCGAAAATCACAGAGGTTTGCGTATTAGATGAGAATAATTACATATGTGGTATGCTGACACGCAGTTTTATTTTTGAAAAATTCAGCGGTCAGTTTGGCTATAACTTGAGCAAAAGAATTAAAGCCCAAAATTTAATCAATCAGGATTTTTTGGTTGTAGATAAAAAATCACCAATTGAAAAGGCGGCTGAATTGGCAATGTCCAGAGAGTTTTCAAAAGTTTATGACGCAATTGTTGTGACCGATCAAAAGCTGTATGTTGGGATTGTTACAATAAAGGATTTATTGAATTCTGCAATTAGCATTCAAGTCAGCAGAGCAAAGTGCTCCAATCCTCTCACAGGATTGCCGGGGAACACCGAAATACAAAACCTTATTTCTTCAAAAATTATTGAGGCACAGCCTTTTTCCATGATTTATATCGATATTGACAACTTCAAACCATATAATGATGCTTATGGTTTTACAATGGGAGATCAAATGATTATCACGTTAGGCAGTATTTTAAAGGAATGTGCAGAAACGGGAGAGTTTGTAGGACATATCGGTGGTGATGATTTTGTTATCATATCAAACCGCCATCGTTCACAGGCTTTTTGTAAGACGATTTTAGATTTATTTTCAGCACAAACAAAAGCACTTTATACCCAAGAGGATATTGAAAAAGGATTTATTGTGTCAAGAAATCGGAACGGCTTTACAGATACATTTCCCTTGGCTACCATTTCAATTGCAGTAGTCACGAATCGGTTTAATCAATACTCTAATTTAAGTGAACTGTCCAAGATAATCGCACATACAAAAAAACTAGCCAAAATGGAAAACGGGAATTCGGTTGTGGTGATTTAATGAACGGAACAAATTTTTTGCAAGGCATTTTATTTTTTGTGTCTGCAAAAGGAAAGAGGGTATTTGCCTGAAATAAACCCCAATTTTGAAATTATGCGGAACAAAAAAGTTGAAAAAACTACTTAAAACAAACTTTTAAATAACCCTATATTTTTAAGAGAAAGGAAGGGTTGTTTTTTTGTGCTTACCATCAAAAAAACGGATTCTAATCTTTCGATTGAATCCGTTTTTTTTGAAAAGTGTTTATTTTTTCTTGCTTTTATCTCTGTTAGCAATTTCAATATGAACTCGTTTGTTTTTGATTTTGGTATTTTTCATGCCAGTCAAAACATCTTGAACATATTCCTTTGGTACATCAATGAAGGTATAATCATCAAAAAGGTCAATTGCGCCTAAGACTTTACCGGGAACACCGGTTTCATTGGCAATAGCTCCAACAATATCCTTTGCACGAACCTTATTTTTCTTGCCTGCATTGATAAACATACGCACCATTTTATCATCACTGCCGCCATAGTGTTCTGTACCGCCTAAATTAATATCATCCAGTACATCCAACTCGTCAACATTGTCATTAGAAAGGTGATTTTTCAATAAAGCTGCTGCAATATCAATGGGGGTAAAGTCTTCCTCCATTAACTGATCAACGAGATTTACATATTTTGTTAAATGCCCTTCGTTTATCGTATCTTTAATCTTATCCAAAAAGAGATTGGTTTTCATTTCTACTACATCGCTTAACGTAGGCAATTTTTGCTGTGTGATTTTTGTGTTTGTATAGCGCATGATATCCCGAAGCTTATAGATTTCTTTGCCAACGCAGAAGGTAAATGCTTTTCCTGCTTTTCCTGCACGGCCTGTACGACCAATACGGTGTACATAATATTCTTCATCCTGAGGGATGTCATAGTTGAAAACAACGTCAATGTCATCCACATCAATACCTCTTGCCGCAACGTCGGTCGCAACCAGAATTTCGATGGTTCCATTACGGAATTTTTGCATAACTTTATCACGCTGGGGTTGCTTCAGATCACCATGAAGACCTTCTGCAAAATAGCCACGACCTTGAAGAAGTTCCACCACATCGTCAACACGTTTTTTTGTATTACAAAATACCATTGACAAGTGAGGGTCATATACATCAATGATACGGGTCAAAGCATCAAGCTTTGTTTTTTCCTTAACATCAAAGTATGCCTGTTCAATATTTGGAACGGTTAATTCTTTACGAACAACCTTAACAAATTCAGGGTTTTTCAAGAATCTTCTGGTAATATCCAAAATTTCCTTGGATAAGGTAGCTGAAAACAGCAGTGTTTGATGATCTTCAGGGATTTTCGTCAATATTAGTTCAATATCTTCACGAAAGCCCATATCCAGCATTTCATCTGCTTCGTCCAAAACCATCATTCGAACTGAATCCATCTTTAAAGTATGACGGCGCATATGATCCATAACACGACCGGGCGTGCCGATGATTACCTGCGCACCTTTTTTTAATGCGGTAATTTGTCTGTCAATCGGTTGTCCGCCGTAAATCGGCAATACACGAATGTCTTCCTTGTATTTTAAAAGCTTTCTGAATTCTTCACTTACCTGAATTGCCAATTCTCTGGTTGGGCAGAGAATTAACGCTTGCACACGCCTATCTGCGGGGTTTACAAGCTCCAAGCAGGGAATACCAAAAGCAGCAGTTTTTCCTGTACCTGTTTGAGATTGACCAATTACGTCCTTACCTTCTTTTACAACGCTGATTGCCATAGATTGAATTGGTGTTGCTTCTTCAAACCCCATATCCAATACTGCCTGGCAAATTTCTGGGGATAACCCCATGTCTTGAAATTTTAAATGCTCCATTCTTTGTTTCCTTTCTTCTTTCCTAAGCCGAAGAGAACCACAAAAAAGGAAGTTGCTTGTCAGAGGTTTCCCTCCACGTTTTCTTTCGACTAAAATTTAATTATAAGTGCTTCCGCAAATGGTATATTCTTAATGTTTTTTTAATATACCTTTTCAAATCCCTTTTAAAGCACTGTTTTTCCGTGGTTTTCTTAAAATAAACCGCAAACTCTATAATAACAGGGAAAAATAATATTTGCAAGGGCGAATTCTCTGTTATATAATAAATTGTTACTAATTTACAAGAAATGTTTAGAAATAGGAGGAATTTTCATAATGCAGATATTTGAAGCTATCATTTTAGGTTTCGTTCAAGGGCTGACAGAATTTTTGCCCGTAAGCAGCTCCGGACATTTGGTGCTGTTTCAAAACCTTTTTGGCATACATGAGGCAACACAAGCATTTACTATTTTATTGCACGTTGCAACACTGATTGCTGTATTCATCTACTATTGGAGGGACATATGGGCGTTGATCTGTCATCCCTTTCAGCGTACAACATTGCTTTTGATTACGGGAACAATTCCTACTGTGCTCATTGCATTATTGTTTAATGATACGTTTGAATCTATTTTTGGTGCAGGAAAATTTATAGGCTTTAATTTTATTTTAACCGGTTTAATCCTTCTTTATGCGGATACCCGCAAAAGTGGGAAAAAGAAAATTCGCAATTTGTCTCTCTTTGATTCTTTGGTTGTAGGCACATTGCAAGGTGTTGCCATTTTGCCTGCTGTATCTCGTTCTGGCATGACCATCAGTGCTTCTTTGGCAAGAGGAATGGATCGGGAAAATGCGGCAAGATATTCCTTTTTATTATCGATTCCTGCAATATTGGGCGGCATGGTGCTTACAATAAAGGATATGATAACAGGAGAGGTCGTTCTGACTGAAGCTATTGGCACCATACCTATGATAATCGGATTTATTACTGCGGCTGTTTCCGGCTATTTTGCGATTCGGTTTATGGTCAATATCATTAAAAATGGTAAGCTGAAATGGTTCTCAGTTTATGTTTTTATTTTAGGCAGTGTTTTAATCTTGGATCAGTTTTTTTTACATATGATTGTAAAATAAAATATTGCAGTTTCAGAGTAGAAAAAGAAAAGCCTTTATACCGTTTTTTGTAGCAAAGCATTTGGTATTTTCTATAATGTATATAAAGAATACATTGTTTCTGGAGGCAAACGGCGGTAAATTTAAAAAATTTTCTATACTTCATTATGTAAGAAAACAGCAGAAGGGGGAGGCTTATGATTCTAAAACAAATTTTTCTGGAAGAATCAATACTTGGGTTGCAGGGAAATGCAGAGTTTGTATTTCGCATTATGATTGCTTGTATTTGCGGCGGAATCGTTGGTTATGAGAGAACAAGACGGCGTAAAGAGGCAGGAATTCGAACGCACGTAATTGTTGCAGTAGGCTCGACATTGATGATGATTGTTTCAAAGTATGGTTTTTATGATGTAATCTCTACCACGGGTATCGGGGTAGATGTGTCAAGGATTGCTGCTAATGTTATTACAGGCATATCTTTTTTGGGCGCAGGCGTTATTTTTGTAAAAAATATTTCCATTAAAGGGCTGACGACTGCGGCCGGGCTTTGGGCAACTGCAGGCATAGGGTTGGCACTGGGTGCCGGAATGTATACGCTGGGTATTTTTACCACAATTTTTATTCCTATCATTCAAGTTTTGCTGCATAGTAATTTAAATAAGCAAGATAAATTTTTTGATGATACAATATTAATCACTTTTTACCATACTCCTTCTGATTTTGATTTTATTAAGAAAGAAATGAAAGTGAGAAATATTGAAATCATGCATATGGAAATGGAAAAAAACCCGGATGGTACGGTAACGGTAGTTTTGGATGTTACAAGAGATACCGTTGTTACATGTACGGATTTAACAGGATTTTTTGCGGAAAATCCAATGATAAAGAGTTTTAAAATCTAGTTTGAATGAATTTGATAAAACGCTGCATAATAACCCAAGACAGGATCATCCTGAATTGGGTTTTTTTATTTCTAAAAATAATTTCCATTTAGGAGGTAAGAGAATGGATATTTATATTAAGCCAATTGAAAAGGCACAAATGATAGAAAGAAAAGTGGTTTTTTTAAAGGATATAGCGGAGGTCTATATTGGCGGACAAACAAAGGGTGGCATCGAGGAAATTATTGTTTTTCAAATTCCAAAGGATAAGGATGCAACCTACCTTATTTCTGTTTTGGATGTCATTCGAGCCATTCATCATCAATATCCCGATGCGACGGTTTCCAATGTAGGCGAAATGGATATTTTGGTAGAATATCATCATAAAGAAAAGAAAGAAAACAAAGCGATTGAGTATTTAAAGGTTTTTGCGATTTGCATCATATTATTTGCAGGTGCATCAACAACGATAATGTGTTTTCACACAGATACCCAAGTGCCGTTAATTTTCCAAAATTATTATTATATGTTTTTTGGTGAAAATGTGGATATGCCGACAATTTTAACAATACCCTATTCTATTGGTTTGGCTGTAGGGGTGCTGGTATTTTTTAATCATTTTTTCAAATTTAAGGTTACGGATGACCCAACACCCATCGAGATAGAAATGACTACCTACGAAAAGGAAACGAATGCCAGCGTGGTGGATAAGCTGAACAAGAGAAGTGCCAAGGGGGAAGCAAAAAAATGATAGCAAAGGCAGTGTTAATAATCATTGGATACTCCTCAGGTGCAGCGATTTCAGCGGGCATTTTTGCTTTTATTGCAGCTATGGGTATTATTCCTCGAATGGCGCAAAGAAGCAAAACGGAAAAATATATCCGTTTATACGAGGATATGGTTTTGCTTGGCGGTATATTTGGCACAACATCAATGTATATTGACTATCGTTTCCCCACACTTCCTGTGGTTGCAGGGGGTTATGCCCTTGCAACAGGTATTTTTGTAGGCGTTTTGGCCATGGCATTGGCCGAGGTTTTAAACGTTATGCCAATTATGCTGCGACGAAATAGAATTACAAAAGGACTTCCTTGGTTAGTATTAAGCTTTGCATTGGGCAAGATGCTGGGCTCTTTATTGTATTTTTTAGTGGACGGATTTTATGTGTTTTAAAAAAAGATTGCCAACACTGTTCTAAATATGAAAATTTCAAGAATTTGTGTGAAGTAAGCCCTCAAAGAAAAAAGGTATTGCGCAGCTTACATTTTTTGGTTCCCTTGTAAAGTGCAAGGACAATAGATAGGTATTTTTTTTAAATACTTGAAAATACTAAACTTTGAGTATCTTTAACAAATACTTGCATTACGAAGGAGGCAGAATCATGGACACAAGCAAACGTGCCAAACAAGAATATGATCAGATGGTCAAAAAAGCATCGCCAAACAGTCCCATTTTATTGGATTGCATGAAGGCTTTTTTTTCCGGTGGTCTTATCTGTGGTTTCGGTCAATTATTATTAGAATATTTCAGCAAAACCAAAACAGAGGATGAGGCGGCTTTATTGCTTTCCATTACCCTGATTGCCATTTCGGCGGTTTTAACTGGGTTTGGCTTGTATGAAAAACTGGGTAAGCAGTGCGGTGCAGGGACAATTATCCCGATAACGGGTTTTGCAAATTCCGTTGTATCACCGGCAATTGAATTTAAAAAAGAAGGTCTTATTTTTGGGACAGGGGCAAAAATGTTTATTTTAGCAGGCCCTGTGATTGTATACGGAACTTTGACATCTATGATTGTGGGCTTGATATA
>RZZU01000027.1 GCA_009929735.1 Clostridia bacterium
ATAATTTCCTCCTAATCTATGGACAATTATAGCGCAAAAATAGACCCCATAAAAGAAGCAGTTATTTTTTAACTGTCCATCTTATAGGGTCCATTTTAACGCTTACCCCGTTATTTTTTATTTCAGGGGGGGACGCATAAAAAACACTTGACAGGGTATTCAAAATTTAATATAATCATTTTTGCAAATGCAAATAATTCCTATTTGCAAAAATAGCGGTAAAAAGGAGGGGAATGTCGAATGAAGAAAACAGGTTCATTCAGAATTGTAATGCTGATTGTAGTTGCTTTTATGCTGATTACTGCGGCAGGCTGCGCAAATAAAAAAGCCGATGCCAATACCCGTGAGGAGACTGGAGAAAAGCCGATTGTAGCGGTATCCATTGTACCTCAGCAAACCTTTGTTGAGGCAGTCTGCGGGGATCTGGCGGAGGTCATCACCATGGTTCCGCCCGGAAGCAGTCCCGAAAACTATGAGCCAACGCCGAAGGAGATGGAGCAGTTCAGTAATGCTAAAGTATATTTTACAATAGGGGTACCAACGGAAGAAGCAAATATCCTGCCCAAAGCAGAGGAAATCAGTGATTTGGAGATTGTTAGTCTGCAAGACGATGTTGCGAAGGTATACCCTGACAGAGAATTGGCTCCAGGCGAAAGAGATCCTCATATTTGGCTTTCACCGAAAAGAGCAATTGTCATGGTGCAGTCTATTGCCCATGAAATGGAGAAAATTGACCCCACAAACAAAGACCAGTATGAAGAGAATGCACAGTCATACATAACAGAGCTTGAAGACTTGGACGGCCAAATTCATACTGCGTTGGCAGGGGTTGAAAATAGGAAGTTTATCGTGTTCCATCCTGCTTTTGGCTATCTTGCAGATGATTATGGTCTGGAGATGTACGCACTGGAGGAGGAAGGCAAGGAATCAACGCCTCAAAAAATGCAGGAATTAATCGATTTGGCCAAAAAAGAAAATATCAAGGCGATTTTCTACCAAGCTGAAATTTCCAGCTCGCAGGCAGAAGCTTTTGCCGAGGAAATAGGTGGAAAAACAGTTCAGTTAGCACCTCTTGCGCCGAATTATATAGAAAACTTGAAAAATATGGCAACATTAATGTCGGAGGTTATGCAATGATTCACGCAAAAAATATGAATCATCCAGATTATCATGAAGATGCGGTTAACATTGAAAACCTTACAGTTAAGTATGGGGAAACACCTGCAATTGCGGGTGTTTCTCTTCATGTTAAAGACGGCGATTATTTGGGCATTATTGGGCCTAACGGAGGCGGGAAAACCACCTTACTAAAGGCAATTCTGGGTTTGGTCAAGCCGTTATCCGGAGAAATCACTGTTTATGGCAAAAAAGTAAGCAAGACTGGAAAAGTAATTGGCTATGTGCCCCAAATCACTGCGCTTGATAAAAGCTTCCCGATTACTGTTCGTGAGGTGGTCATGACGGGGATGTTGAAGCCTTCCTTCACTTTTTTTCATAAATATACACAAAATGATAGGCGAAAGGCGGAGGAACATTTGGACAGAGTGGGTATTTATAAGCTTAAGGATAGAATGATTTCTGACCTTTCCGGAGGAGAATTTCAAAGAATGTTGATTGCCAGAGCATTGGCAGTTGAACCCAAGCTTTTGCTGCTGGATGAACCTACAGCAAGCGTTGATGCCAACTCAAGCGAACAGATTTTTTCTCTGCTCAATGAGCTTAATCAAAGCATGACAATTATCATGGTAACCCATGATCTTCTTGCAGTATCTTCGAATGCAAAAACGTTGGCTTGTTTTAACGGGAAGCTGGTTTATCATGGAGGAACCACGTTAAATGAAGAGCTGTTAAAAGCTTTATATGGAGGTCCGATAGACCTCATTGCGCATGGATTTCCGTATCGAAAAAGCGTTGAGGGGGACAAATGATATGCTGTTATCTTTATTTCAATACCAATTTGTTCAAAATGCCGTGATTGCAAGCATTTTAGCCAGCATTGTATGCGGTATCATTGGCGTGATTATCGTTGAAAAAAGGCTTGTTATGATGAGTGGAGGAATTGCGCACACCTCCTATGGAGGGGTTGGGTTAGGCTATCTGCTTGGCTTTGAGCCGATTATAGGCGCCTTACTGATTTCTGTATTGGCAGCTTTGGGAATAGGCTATATTCAAAGGAAGGGTGGTACCCGTTCGGATGTAGTGATTGGCCTTTTCTGGTCGTTGGGTATGGCACTTGGCATTTTATTTATTGCAATGATGCCGGGGTATCCGCCGGATTTAAATTCCTATTTATTCGGAAGTATCTTGTCAGTAACCAGAGGAAATCTCTATTTTATGGCAGTTATTACGCTGATTGTAGTGTTTATTATAACAATACTATTTAATTATTGGGAAGCATATATGTTTGATGAGGAGTTCGCATCCATTATCGGTATCAAGACGGCATTGCTTGAGTATCTTCTCTTTGTTTTGATTGCCATGTCCGTTGTTGTATTAATACGTGTTGTTGGCATAATTTTAATTCTTGCTTTATTTACAGCACCGACAGCCATAGCCGGGTTAATTGCAAAAAGCTTGAAATGGAGGATGGTATTGTCTATAATCATAGGTGGTATTTTTTGTTTAACCGGACTATCCATTTCGTATGTGTTAAATATTGCATCAGGTGCGTCGATTGTCATCCTGTCAGCGTTAGGCTATCTGGTCGTTTATATGGCTTTTTCTATAAAATCCCGTATAAAACAACGTATTCCCAATAAAAATGATTATTTTGGAAGGTGATTACATGGAAAGGAATCAATACAGAGAAATATTTAATCAAAATAATATTAAAACGACAAAACAAAGAGAAACCGTTTTTGATGTATTAATGAATGCAAGTATGCCGCTCACTGTAGAAGAAATTTATGTAACGCTTCGGGAAAAAGAAAAAAATATGAGTCTTTCTACCATTTACAGAGTTCTTGATGTTTTTGTTTCAAAAGACTTGGTGGAAAAAAGTAATTTTTCGAAAAGCAATATGGCTGTCTATGAAATAAAGGGAACGAAGCATAAGCATCATTTAATCTGTATTTGCTGCGGAAAAATAGTAGCGTTGGATAGCTGTCCAATCCATGATTATGAAAAAGCGTTGGAGGAAACAACAAAGTTTGACATTATCAGTCATAAACTTGAGTTTTTTGGCTACTGTCCTGAATGTAAAATAAAATTCGAAGGGAATGCCTGAAAATGACAAAAGTAGATATTATTTCCGGATTTTTGGGCTCTGGAAAAACCACCTTAATAAAAAAACTATTGGAGGAAAAATTATCCGGCGAAAAGGTTGTAATCATAGAGAATGAATTCGGCGAAATTGGTATAGATGGTACGATTTTAAAAAATGCGGGAACTGAAGTAAAGGAAATGAACGCGGGCTGTATTTGCTGTACATTAGCAGGCAGTTTTGAGAAAACCATTCAAGAGGTTATTCAGCAGTATAAGCCAGAAAGAATTATAATTGAACCATCGGGCGTAGGCAAGCTATCGGAGATTATAAAGGCTTGTCAATCACCAAAGCTGAAGGCAAATTTACATATCAATATGCTGATTACGGTTGTGGATGTTTTTAAGTTTGAACGCTATCTTGCAAATTTCGGTGAATTTTTTGAAAATCAAATCAGATATGCCAAGACCATTATGATGAGCAGAACGGAAAAAGCACCCCAGGAAAAGCTGGAAAAGATAGTAAGCTCTATCAAAAAAATCAATGCAAAAGCAAATATTGTGACTACGCCGCTGGAAAGCTTGAGGGCAGAGCGACTTATTGCAATTGCTGAACAGGATACTGACGAAACGCTTGAGGGTCAGGTCAAAAAGATGGTGTTGCAGCAGGGAATGCAAGTAGGTCGCTGTAAATGCGGCCAAAGCCATAGAGAGAGGCATCAGCCTAGCGGGCAGGAATTTCATCCCCACCATTGTGCAGATCAAGTTTTTGAGGTCTGGGGGATAGAAACGCCAAGGATCTTTCCCGTGGAAGAACTTAAGAATAAGCTTGCTTTGCTGGAAAATGACAGTACTTTTGGAGTTGCATTAAGAGGAAAGGGCTTTTTGCAGGTGGATCAAGTGTCGTGGATTCAGTTTGACTATGTTCCGGGAGCGATACAGATCAGAGAAGTGGAACCGGAGTATACCGGAAGGGTTTGTATCATCGGGAGTCATCTGAATAAACCTGCGCTTGAAAAACTATTTTATGCTGGAGCATACGATGGGGCGGAAAAATGAAAACACGTGTGGATATGATTACTGGATTTTTGGATTCCGGAAAGACGACTTATATCAATGCTTTGCTGCAAGATGAAAATTTGGCAGAAGAAAAAATAGTTGTTCTGCAATATGAAGAGGGCGAGGCTGGTGTGACAAGCGCATTGTTAAAGGATAACCTTATAGTAATCAATGCACTGGAAGAGCAGAAGGCCTTAGAGGAGTATCTTGAATACATTGTTGAAAAGTTTGCACCTGACAAAATCATCATAGAGTATAACGGAATGCTTGCATTAGAAAAGGCTTTCGCTGTATTTGAGAAACGTCCGCTGAGAAAAAAGTACTATCTGGGCAATATCGTGTGCCTTGTAGATACGTCAACCTTTGAAATGTATACAAACAATTTTGGGGATATATTGAAAAACCAAATTGCCTTTGCAGACCACATTGTTTTAAATAAGGTAGCCGATGCACAAGGCAAAAAGCTGGAAAAGACAGAAAAAAGCATAAAAATATTTAACAAAAATGCAAAGGTATTTATGACCCCTTTCTATCAGAGGGATGATACAGAAGGTTTGGCAATTGCTTTTGACGGCATTTCTATTTATGAAGCTCCTGCAAGGGCAAAGCTCTCCAGTATATTGCTTGGCATATTTTTATTTCTTGCTGTCGCCTACTTAGGCTTTTCTGTGACACGGTCGGTGCAAGCAAATGCAATCCAGCTTGACTTGTCGGGATTTGAAGGCTTTTTTATGATTTTTATAAGCATTTTGATGCAAACCTTTCCTTTTATGCTGGTGGGTATGTTTGTATCATCCATCATACAGGTGTTTCTTTCCAATGATGCCGTTGTGAAGCTTTTTCCAAAAAAATTCGGTTTAGGGTTTATCACCGCAATGTTTGGAGGTCTTTTTCTTCCTGTTTGTGAATGTGCCATTGTGCCAGTGATGGCACGCTTGGTCAAAAAAGGCGTTGCGTTGCCGATTGCTGTGACATTTATGTTGTCTGCACCGATTATCAATCCCATTGTTATTGTTTCAACCCTGTATGCTTTTCCTGGGCATCCCGAAATAACGATATTCAGAATTTATTTCGGTCTTGTGATTGCCCTTGCGGTAGGAATTGTACTAATGCTTTTTCCAGAAACAAACACTGTTTTGTTGGAGAAGGCGGATATGTTTACCTGTGACTGCATCTATTGCAGCACGCAGCCAAATGGCAGGCAGGGCTTTCGGGAAAAACTGCGATTGATGTTTTTGCATACCGGAGAGGAATTTTTTAGCGCAGGCAAGTATCTCGTTTTAGGTGCATTTTTAACAGGTCTGATACAAGTAGCGGTTCCAAAAGATATATTTTTGGGGCTATGGGGAAAAGATGGATTGGCGCTTGCCGTGATGATGGCAACGGCTTTTTTATTTTCCGTGTGTTCCACATCAGACGCTTTTATTGCAAGAAGCTTCTGGAACAGCTTTTCAACCAGCTCGATTATGGGATTTCTTGTATTCGGTCCAATGATGGATATTAAAAATCTTTTTATGCTGTTTGCAAGCTTCCGAAAGACATTTGTGATTAAGCTTGTATTGATCATTATTGCAGTTGCGTTTGCGATGCTTTATTTTCTGACATTTTTATTGATATAGGTGGGATGTAGTGTGAAAATTATGAAAACAAGAAGCTATAATATGGATGCTGCTTTTAAGGCTGTTGTGTTGCTGGGATATGCTCTTTTTTTCTTTTTAACAATACGTTCCGGACAGGTTTTGAAGTATGTGCACCCAAGAAATGTGCCTGTAATCAAGGTTGCGGTACTCGCCATGGTTCTCATTTCCGTTTTCCTAATTCATGAGGTTTTTAAACCGCAAAGAATGAAGGAGAGTTCAATACCGCTCTTGTTTTTTGCTGTGCCGCTGCTATTCGCCTTTTTGATGCCGGCACAGAGCGTTAGTTCAGCCTCCATAGCTTACGAGGATTTAAGCCTTGGCGGAACTTCAAAATATGCAGATAAATCCGAGCTAAATATGGAATATTCAGATGAGAGTGTAGCCTATGAGGATAATAATTTGGATGCATATCCCGAAGAAGAAAATTTAAACGCGATTAATTCAAATACAATGGATTCCGCCACGTTGGATTCCAGCACGGTTGATGCAGCAGAGAAAAAGTTTGAATTGATTGACGGAACCGTTATTGTCGACGACGATTATTATGTAGCATGGATGCAGGAAATATATGATAATATGGATAAATATATTGGGAAAAAGATTGAGGTAACGGGGTTTGTTTACAAAGATGAGCAGTTTGATGAAAATGAATTTGTATCAGGAAGAATGATGATGGTTTGTTGTGCAGCGGATATGCAGACGATAGGCTTTTTGTGCAGATACAATCAAACCGCTGAGTTGAAAGCAGATGAGTGGATTAAAGTGTATGGAACGATTGAAAAGGGAGAGTTCGATGGAAGCGATATGACCACGATTGAAGTGGAGCATATTGAAAATACAGAAAAACCAGAGGTTGATTATGTGTATCCTTTTTAAGGAGTTTGAAAAGTCCTTCCCCTCTTTCGATACTTTCAATACGCCATGCTTCAGTATTATATGAGAATCAAGGCATTTTGGGAACGGAGGCAATATTCCCAAGAAGGTCAATCGGTACATTGAAATATTAGTTTTGTAGATGGATTTGCTTTCAGTAGAATCTATATAAGGAACAAAGCTATTGTTGAACGAAAAAGTTTTTTTGCAGCAAAAAGAAACATAAATGAAATTGGGAGTATTAGATATGAAGAATTTAAAAAAAAGAATCTCGGGGTTTTTCTGTGACCCCGTTCTGCTCGCGGCTTTTGTAGCTGCAGTTATTTCTGCACAATTTGTGCCCCCATCTAAACAATATTTGGGTTATTTGGATTTGCACGTTTTAAGCCTATTGCTATCTATGATGCTAGTGGTGGCAGGCTTGCAAAAGGTTGGCGTGTTCGCAGTGATTATAGAACATTTGCTGAAATTTGTGCATAATACCAGAATGCTTGCGTTGGTTTTGGTGAGTGTTTGTTTTTTTTGCAGTATGCTAATTACGAATGATGTTGCTTTAATTACTTTTGTTCCTCTTGCAATTATATCTTTGACGCAGACGGAGAAACAAAAGCGATTGATCCCGGTCATTATTTTGCAGACAGTGGCTGCAAATCTGGGGAGTATGCTCACACCGCTGGGCAATCCGCAAAATTTGTATTTATATTCAATTTCAAATATGTCTATGTGGAAGTTCCTAAAGACAATGGCCATGCCGACAGCAATATCGTTGTTGATGCTTTTGGCAGCTGTTTTTTTTATTAAGCCTGAGCATATTCAGCATATAGCACAGCCGCAAACAGAGCCGATTAAGAAGGAGAAGCTTGTTCCATGGAGTGTGCTGTTTATGGTGTGCTTACTTGCTGTCTTGCGTGTAATTCCATACGGGATCGCCCTTTTGACTGTTATTGCAAGTGTCATCATACTTGACAAAAAAATACTGGTTTGTGTAGATTACGGGCTGTTGCTTACCTTTATTTTTTTGTTTGTATTTATCGGAAATATCAAAAACATTTCTGTTGTCAGTGAAACCTTATCCGCACTGGTTGGTGGGCGTGAGCTTACGGTTGGTATTTTGCTCAGCCAAGTAATCAGCAATGTACCTGCGGCAATGCTCCTATCCAAGTTTACAGAAGATTATTCCACATTACTGGTCGGTGTAAATCTTGGCGGACTTGGAACATTAATCGCATCCATGGCCAGTGTGATTTCTTATAAGCTGTATGCGTGCGTAAGTGGTGCCCAAACAGGTAAGTATCTTGCGGTATTCACTGCAATTAACCTTGTTTTTCTAATAGGTTTATGGACGATTGCAAAATGCTTTTCAGTGGCATAATGGCAAAAATGGAAATGTAAAAAAGGGAAACATGGGGCACTATGATTATGGCAGAGAGGGCACTTGACGGGTGGGCATCTAATTGGGAATAAGGCGGAAGAGTTGTCATATCAATTTGTGTTCATTTGTACACATAAAACATTTGAGTTGCAACGGAGCAACTTTTTTAAATTAAAATTATAAAGCCTATCATTTAAAATTGCAAGCGAAATAAAAAAAATTAAAAATGTAAATATAGTTCTATACGCATGAAAAAGAGTGGGTTATAATGGTTATATACAAAAGGGTGCAATCAAAAAAGAGGAAAAAGTGCTTTTAGCGGGAAACGTTAAAACAAGAGATGCTTTGAGCTTTGCAGAAAAATAGTAATACTGTAATTTTTATGAGAAAAGGGTAGGTGTATGATGAAAGATATGAAAATAGTGGTGGTTGACGATTCTCCTTTTTCGGTGGCGATGATAAGCAAAATCCTTGCGGATAAAGGTTTTGAAGTTATTGGAAGTGCAAATTCATTACCGGAAGCGGTGGAAGCTGTTTCAACTTTGAAACCGGATATTGTGACTATGGATATGACGATGCCGGATGCAGATGGCCTTGAATGTACAAAAGCCATTCGTGAGATAGATCCAAACTTGAAGGTAATCATCATCAGTTCTATGATGGATGAGGAAATTTTACGCAAAGCAAAGAAGGCTAAAGTGTCCGGATACATACAAAAACCAGTTGATGGTGATGACCTTTCTTTATTGATTCGAAGAATTACGGCAGATGAAGAGTTGTTTGTTGAGCTAGAGCGATTATATTTTACTGTATTTAAAGAAGCTCTAACGGATACCTATAATAAATTTTTCAAATCAATCCCCAGTTATAAAAATTTAAAGATAGTAAATGATGAGTATGCTTCAAGAGGAATAACAGTGGTAATGGGAATAATTGGAAAATACTCTGGAAGAATGATTTTCGATATGTCCATCGATTCTGCGAGGAGCATAGCCTCTGTGTTATTAAACAAAGAGGCTATGGCAGAAGATTATGTGATTAATATGATGGGAGAAGTGGCTAATATTATTGCTGGAAATGCATGCTCCATGTTAAACAAGAAGAATGAAATCCTTGGATTGCGTGTTGCTCCGCCCACAGTGGTATATGGAGAATCGATTACCATTTCAAAGCTAAAATTGGACACAGTGACTTCTGTCGAAGCAGATACTGTTTTTGGGGAAATTTATATGAGTTTAGGCTTTAACAGGAGTGAGTATAATGAATAAAGAGATTATAAATGCATTTAGTAATGCTGTATTAAACGTGATGCCCATGTTGGGAATTGGGGACATAAAATTTGTAAGCGAAAAAAGTTATCATAAGCAATTGGAAGCCGATGGGGTCATGGGGATAATAGGCATTATTGGGGAATTAACCGGAAATGTATATTTTGCCATGGATGAGGACTGTGCGAAAAAGATTGCTTCTTATATGATGGGCGGCATGGAAGTGGCAGAATTTGATGAGCTTGCACAAAGTGCTATTTCTGAATTAAGTAATATGCTGGCAGCCAATGCAAGTATGATGCTTTCCGAAACAGGAATAATGATTGATATTTCAACGCCAACTTTAATGAATGGTGTGTTTACGGTAAGTTTTAGTTTTTTAAATGTACTGTGCTTAGAGATGCTGGTAGAAGATATGCCATTTCATGTATTTTTATCCTTTAAGGAATAGCATCAATGCACAGACTGCTCATTGAAATCTTTTCTTGTCCATAGGATACCAGTCAAAATTAAGAAAATAAAAAAGACTGTGCAGAAGCCTCCCGTTTTAGGGTTATTCGCATAGTCTTTTTCTGTAGTATAAGAACAGCAATGGGATTTTGTAATCAAACAATAAATAATTAATAAAAGTCGAAAATACAGGCACGTAGCGAATAAGCAGACTAGAGTATAATACATTTGCAGAGCTATACAGAAACGGCTAGGTACAACAGCTTATCAGGACACAAAATTGCGAACTTCTATTGATACTAGCAAATATAGCATTTCTTCTGTGAACTGTCGTAAAAATAGAAATCTTTATTCAAGTCAAAAGTACATAACTTTTTCTGTTTTGCAAATACTTGTTTTGAGGTGATATTTTATGGCAAAAGACAGCCAGATCGATCCAAAACCGATTCGTAAAGAAAAAGCGCACGGCGGGCCTACCATGGCAGAGAGCGCACTTGACGGAGAAGGGCGAAACAACAAAAAACAGTCAGGAAACCGTCACAAGCCGGGGGCAGATAAGGGATAAGTTGAATGAATGGGATTTATGGAAATGATTCTCTCATTCAGCGGTCCTCTTCTCTTCAAATGAGGGGTACTTGCAAAATGGAATAAGGCAGAGTACAAATTTCAGCTGAATATGAAGTTGTTATAAAAAAACGTGCGTTTTAGAAAAATGATAAACCAATTCTACCAAACGTTTTACGTGATGTTTATGAAAAGGTTGACAGTTAGGCAGTTTATAAAATTTCTGTCAATGAAACAATGAAATCAAATAAGGCTTTCCATGATAAAAAATCAAGGGAGGCCTTAAATTATGCGATGGGGGACTTGAGGAGTACGAAAAAGGCATAAGTGGCTAGAACATCATTGTTGCAATTTTGCATAAATACAATCTTTTGGGTGCCCGTAATGATTTTGCTTTGCAGGACAATTAAAGCAAAGAGGAAAGCAATGGAGGTGCAGTTGAAGATAAGTGCAATGACCCATCTTCTATGCCGCATTTTAGCATAAATTCTTCTATATTCATTTTTTCATCCTCTGCCTGACTGCCGATACGTCCCATTCGATCACAGAACCCTAATAATGCGATTTCTCTAACGTCTGTTTCAGACTTCATTCCCGAAATATCTGCAAATGGCAAGCCTTTAAGAACGTATAATGGATGCATATGATATTTGACCAGCTTGCTGACCTGTCGAATTTGTTCCTCATCCTCCGTTAGGGGAGATAAAAATTCAACAGCCATTTGCATTCCTACGGTATCGTGGTCATAGGCTGTAATTCTGCCTTTGCGTGTCCGAGTGGTTTTTGATTTTCCAATGTCATGCAAAAGGGCTGCCCACATAAAATGAACGGGGGTGCAGCTTTGTCTGCGCAATTGTGCTGCTTGATCGACTACCAAGCAAACATGATTCCAGACGCATCCTTCTGGATGATAAATTGGTGATTGAGGAATCGTATCTAATATTTTCAGCATTGAGAAAGGGTGTTCATCAAAGCTGCCTTCTGATAGCAATCTATTTAAGTATTCTGACGGCTGCAAATCTGAACATAAATGTTTTGTTAATTCAGTATACAACTGTTTTGGTGTCAAAGGGTTTTCTTTCATTCCTATAGACTGGGCTCTTTCGGCTACTTTTTTGTCTTTGTATGCAGTGGTTGCCTTTTCTAAGCTCATTTCGTTGATAAGGTTCTCATTTTCTGCTTTCTTGTTTTTCATTGTATCACCTCAGACTTTATTTTTCTCTGAACGTGATTGCAATATTCGTATTAAAAAAGATAAAAGTCAATTATTCTTTATGCTATTCACTTGAACATAAATTTTGTCTAGAAAACTTGGATAATATTTTGAAAATATAATGGGAAATAAAAAAGACTATGCAGAAGTTTCCTTTTTAGGATTGTTTTGCATAGTCTTTTTTTATGACGGAATTGCGAAGGGATTTTATTATAAATCCATTAATATAACATATTCACCAAAATGGTTGAAACTGCTGGAATGTAAGTAATCAACAGCAGATTGATTACCAACAAAATATAAAAGGGTACAGCCTCTTTGATAAAGGCAGCCGTTTTACACTTGGTAATTCCACAGGTAACAAACATCAGTGTTCCCATAGGAGGGGACAGAGCACCAATTGCATTGTTAAAAATATAAATCATAGCAAACTGAATTTCATTGATTCCGTAGCTTGCTGCAATAGGCGCAAGAAGGGGAACCAAGATAATCATGGATGCGTTGCCCTCGATAAACATACCAACAATCAACAAGAAAATATTTACAACCAATAAGAATATGTACTTATTATTAATTGTACCTACAATCCATTCTGTCAACTGCTGAGGGATACGTTCCTTTGTTAAAATCCAAGAAAACGCACTGGCAGCTGCAACAATGAGCATAATAGAGGAAGTTGTGCAAACGGTTTCCTTCAAACCCTGGAATGTATTTTTCAAGTTCAGTTCCTTATAAAATATGCCAAGGAGGACAGCGTAAAGAATTGCAATTGCACCTGCTTCTGTCGCCGTAAAGATGCCCAAACGAATACCGCCAATGATAATGATGGGTAAGCACAAGGGTAAAATTGCGGGTTTCGCAGCAGAAATAAATTGCTTTGCGGGAACCTTTTCCTTATAAAGAGGCTGATAGCCACGTTTTATGGAGATGGAGCGTACCAAAATCATCATACTAGCGCACAATAAAGTTCCAATGCCCAAGCCTGACATGAACAGCTTCCCAATGGACACATTGGCGATACAGCCGTATAAAATCATGGCAATACCGGGAGGAATCAATGGGGTTATCATAGAGGAGGCAGCTGTAACAACAGAGGAAAACTCCTTAGAGAAGCCCTTTGCTTCCATTTCGGGAACCAGCATTTTAGACTGCATTGCGGCGTCAGCCAAGTTGGAGCCGGACAAGCCGCCCATTAAAGTGGAAAGCAATACGTTTACCTGTGCCAAGCCGCCAGACATACGCCCTGTGAGTACGGCACAGAAATCCATAATTCGTTTTGTAACTCCAGTATAGTTCATTAAAATACCGGCACATACGAAAAAGGGGATTGCCAACAAAGATATACTTTCAACACCCGTAATCGCTCTTTGGGCAAACATAATGGTGTTTATTGTCGGATTAAAAACAAAATATATTGCGGAACCGCCTAAAACGGATAAATATACTGGAACCTTTATAAATAAAAGCACCAACATGACAATGGCGGAAAGAGCAAGAACACTATTCACTTTCTACCGCCTCCTTTGCTTCGGATTTAACACCCTTGAAGAGGGCATAGAAATAATTTAAAATCATTAGAATAAAAGATACCGGTGCAATACCATAAATTAATGTATAAGGAATTTCCAACATAGGGGTCGTACGCCCGCTCTTTATAAAGAGCTGTATAAAGCCGATGCTTTGAATAAATAAGTAAGAAATTACTGCAACAACAACGATTGAAATAATAACGGTAAATACTTTCTGAATCTTTTGGGGCATTAAGTCAACAATCATTTCAATCGCAACATGGTTGCCATAACGGAAAGCCGCACCTGCCGATGCAAAAACAATCCAAACCATGCAGGCAAGCTGAACCTCTTCCAGCCAAGTGAAGGGCGCACCAAAGGCACGGCGCCAAATAACGCCTAAAAACGTAAGAGTGATAAGAATTGTAAGTACCAAAGCTGCAACCAATACGTCTAAATTACCAAGTATAGATAAGAATATATTATTTTTCTTCATATTTGCTCCCTCAAATCAATTTCTGAAAATTACGGCGGAAGGATCTCCTGCCGCCGTAATAATCAGTTTTTATGGATGTGATTTATTTAGCAGCCATTGCAGTGCGAACTGTGTCATAAAGACCTTCGGACCAACCGAATGTGTCGCCCATATCGTAGAATGCCTTTGCTTTTTCACGGAAACCAGCCATAACTTCTTCCGTAGGTTCTACAACGGTTACGCCTTCGTCTTTCATCTTCTGCAAATAATCTGCTTCAGATTCTTCCTGAATTTGATTGTTGTAAATACCTGCTTCTTTACCTGTTTCGAGAAGAAGGTTCTGCTGTTCTTCTGTCAAGGAGTTGAACCAATCGTTAGAGCAAACCCATGTTGTGAAGTTCAAAACGTGACCATCTAAGATCAGGTATTTTGCAACTTCCTGCAACTTACGGCCATACAGTGTTGAAAGAGGATTTTCTGCACCATCAATTGTTTTTGTCTGCAATGCCTGATAAACATCACCAAGGCTCATGCCTGTGGAAGCTGCACCTAAAACGTCAAAGCCCAAGGATTGAATCTGGTTGCTTGGAACACGAATTTTCATACCAGATAAGTCTTCAACTGTGTTAACAGGTTTTACTGTTAAAGTATGACGAGCGCCATATGCCCAGTTGGAAGCAAGGAGTTTCAAGCCTTTTTCTTCTAATTTTGTTTCCTGTTCTTTATACCAATCGGATTCAATCAGCGTCCAGCACTGATCCCAATTGTCAAACAGGAAAGGTCCGAAAACAATACCAAAATCGGGTACGCCGTAATCCGCATAGAAAGCACCGTCAGCCAGAGTTGCTACATTTTCGCCCAAAAGCATGGAGTCAATTAAGTCGGTTTTGCTGCCAAGCTGGGAGTCGGGATAAAGCACAATTTCCATTGTACCGCCGGATTTTTCAGCAAGTGAATCTGCCCAGTGCTGTAAAGCTTGTCCAATAGGCTCGGACATGGAATTTTCAAAACCGATTTGCAAGGTTACTTTTTCTGCCGGTGCAGCTGTTTCTGCCGGTGCAGCAGACTCTGCAGGCTTGCTGGAGCAACCTCCCAAAGAAGCCACGGAGAGTGCCGCAATACACATAGAAGCAATTAATTTTTTAAATTTCATTTCTTTTTCCCCTTTCAATTCTTGTTTTTTTTCATATATGATGGACACACCGAAATTATTGGGTGAAATCCAATACAACCTTGAGCATTTTATCGGCATTTTGAGAAAAATCCTCAAAGGCCTGCGGAGCATCTGTCCATTTGTAGCGGTTTGTAATTACCTTATTTAATTTTACATCATTATTTAATACTAAGTCGATCAATTCTTTAAAATCTTTTTTTAATGCGTTTCGTGAACCATAAATATTCAGCTCTTTTTTCTGAATAATGGTAAAGAAGAAATCATCAATGTTTTTCTTTGAAACGCCGATTAAAACAACCTTTCCACCAAAGCAAGCGGCATCAATGCAGTTTTGGAAGGTAACAGGCAGTCCCACTGCTTCAATTGTAACATCAAAGCCGTTTTCATCTGTTAATTCAGAAACGCCTTTTTGAAATGCCTCGGAAGAACTGTTCAAAAGCTTATGGTCAATTGCAAAGGTTTCGTAAGCATAATTCAATTTTTCCTCTGCCACATCGCAGATGGTTACCTCCGCACCTTTTGCCTTTGCTGAAATGGCTGCTAAAACGCCAATCGTGCCAGCACCCATAATCAAAACCTTGTCACCGGGCTTCACTTCTGCACGGGATACGCCGTGATAGCTGATACAGAAGGGCTCAATCAACGCCAAAGTTTCCGCATCCAATCCCTTTCCATCATAGATTCTTTCCACTGGCATGGTGATATATTCACTAAATGCGCCTTCACGCTGAACCCCCATGGTTTGATTATCCTGACATACGTTTACGCTTCCCTTTTGACAGGAATAACATTCGCCGCAATTAAAATAGGGGTTGCAGGTTACAATCATACCGGGTTTTAGGTCATATTCATTTTCGCCAACCTCAATAATTTCTGCGGAAAATTCATGCCCTGGGATACGAGGATAGGAAACATAAGCGTTCGCACCTCGGTAAGAGCTTAAATCACTGCCGCAAAGACCGCCAAAAAGAATTTTTAACAGGGCTTCACCTTTTTTGGGAATGGGTTTTTCAATATCGGCAATTACCACATTACCAGGTGAATTCATTACAAGTGCTTTCATAATATATTACCTTCCTTTTCAACAGCTTTTATCTGTTGTTTTGTTTGATGTATACATCACTCTATAAGAGGAGTATAATTGTAATTGCAGGTGTGTGTCAACTTAAAAATCGTTTAGTTCTTAAATTTCAATAGTATAAACAATTTTGCGCATGGGTTTTTAAGCAATATTAACAATGGAATTTGCTGTTGACAAAAATAACGATAATAAAACCTATATTTTTTTAGGGAATAGTGCAAAACAAAATATAATTTCTATAGTGATGTATCCAAAACACGAATTATTTGTTATTTTGCGACATATTTGCTTTTGTGTATTCGTATTTCAAATTTTTCGAAATACTTTCATTTTCTGTTATTTCTAATCAATAGAATAAGTTCTTAGTGGTTGCTTGATTTGTTATTGGAAAAAATGAAAGGATAAAACATTGTTTCTGGCGGAAAATTTATGAAAAAGTGTTGAGAATATTAATTTTCTCTTTGCAAATGAAAAAATATGTAGTATACTTTATGCAAATTTTGGGGGAGGCTCATAGGAATGGCTGCAAAAGAAAGCTTAAAACAAAAAGCGTACCATGCAATAAAAGAAAAGATTATTACCTGTGAATATGCACCAGATGCAATGCTGAATGAGGAGGCTTTGCGAGAGGAACTGCACGTAAGCAGAACGCCGATTCGTGATGCACTCAGCCGTTTGGAACAGGAGGGTTTGATTTCTATTTTGCCCAAAAAGGGTGTTGTGGTATCCGGATTATCTATCCATGATATTAATCTAATTTTTGAGGTGCGCCTCCTGTATGAGCCATATGCGCTTTTGCATTATGGTTCAAACATGAAAGATGAGGTAATTTATAAATATTTTGATGCATTTTCCACCCCTGTTCAGAATTTTAGCAAGGATGAGTATTTTTCTTTAGATGATACCTTCCATGTAAACATTGTGGAAACCATTCAAAATCCCTATCTTTTAAAAACCTATGACTGGATTCATAATCAAAACCTGCGCTTTCGTGTGATGACAGGTCAACTGGTTGACTATCGTTTAGAGAAAACAACGGAAGAACACTTGAAAATTGTGACTGCCTGCTTGAAGCATGACTGGGAATTGGCGGCAAAGGAAATGGAAGCTCATTTGCTTGCCTCTAAAAATGCTACCTTTGATTTGGTTTTGCGCAATAAAAACACAGAGAATCAAAAAGAAAAGTGATTTGATTGCAAAATAAATGAACGATGAAAATTTTTTGAATATCGAATGATGAAAAAGTGCATTGTAAAATATGTCTCCATGAAACGGGAGGCATTTTTTTATTTCCAAGAAAATGATAAAAAAACGTTTGTATACATTAAAAAGAGCTGATTAACGAGGGGATTTCCTCAAATTGCACAAAAATTATATTGAAAAATTGTTTTGATTAACCAAAAATGCGTTCATCCTGTTTTTGTTGTATACAACAGTCTATTTTGTGTTGTATACTGTTCCTGTAATTATCTTAAACCAAAAAAACTTGGAGGTATAAGGTTTATGAAAAAAATTAATGAAATATTGACTCCTCAGGCTTCGGCTTTGAAGGAAAGAGTTTTGCAATTTGGGGAAGGAAACTTTCTTCGTGCCTTTACGGATTGGATGATTAATAAGGCAAACAATCAAGGATATTTTGACGGTTCTATTGTTTTGTGTCAGCCCATTGCCCAAGGAATGGGAAAGGTGATTAATGCACAGGACGGTATGTATACATTAATTATGCGTGGCATCGAAAATGGCCAGGCGGTAGAAAAAATCGAGCCGAATACATCCGTTTCCCGCTGTATCAATCCTTATGAGGATTATGAGGCGTTGTTGGAACTGGCTCGTTCCGGGGATTTAAAGGTCGTCATTTCCAATACAACAGAAGCAGGAATTGCTTATAAAGCAGGGGATAAACTGACCGACCGACCGGCACAGTCTTTCCCGGCAAAGGTTTGTGCTTTTTTATATGAAAGATATCAGACGTTTCACGGCGCACAGGACAAGGGACTGTTGTTTTTACCTGTGGAATTAATTGATAACAATGGGGCAAACTTATTGCGTATTGTTTTACAATATGCCGAAGAGTGGGGTTTGGAGGAAAGCTTCAAAGCTTGGGTAAGGGAAAGTAACCATTTCTGTTCTACCTTGGTAGACCGGATTGTAACAGGTTATCCGGGTGATGAATTAGAATATTTCTATAACGAAATGGGATATGAGGATCAATGTCTTGTAACCAGCGAAGTGTTCAACCTTTGGGTAGTCGAAGGGAAGGAAGAGTGGGCGGATATTTTGCCGATTCATAAAACAGATGCAAACGTCATTTGGACAGAGGATGTAACACCGTATAAAAAACGCAAGGTTAGAATTTTAAACGGCGGACATACCGCAACGGTTTTGGCTGCATATCTGGCAGGGCATAACATCGTTTTGGAAATGATGAATGACCCCTTATTCGAAAAATTCATGGATAAACTCCTTTATGAGGAAATCATCCCGACCTTGGACTTGCCTAAGGCGGATTTGGTGCAATTTGCCTCCGATGTTAAGGATCGTTTCCGAAACCCTTACATTAAACATAAACTAACGGATATTTCTTTGAATTCCTGTTCCAAGTGGTGTGCAAGATGTATGCCCAGCTTGCTTGGGTATGTGAAGGAAACAGGGGAATTACCTAAGGCTTTGGCATTCTCATTGGCAGCATTTATTCGCTTTTATAAGGGGAAAATGGAAAATGGAAGCTATGTCGGGATGCGTGCGGACGGCACGGCGTACAACATTAAAGATGATGCGGAAGTATTGGAATTTTTTGCAAAGCTTTGGGCGGAAAAAGATGTTTTTGCGATTGCCGAGGCTATTTTATCCAATACGGCTTTCTGGGAGGGAGCGGATTTGAATGCCATCGACGGTTTAACGGCATTCGTTGGTTCCTACTTAAAGGAAATGGAAGAAAAAGACATGAAGGAAGTACTTACTTCCCTTCTGGCTTAAGGAGTGTTAAACCATGAAGGATAATATGATTATTGTAAATTCAAAGGATAGCGTTGCCGTGGCTCTTTGCGATATTAAAAAAGGTGAGATTTGCCGCTATGGTGCGCTTACCGTCACGGTAAAGGATGACATTCCATTTGGTCATAAACTTGCCCTCTTTGACATAAAGAAGGGGGAAAACGTAATAAAATACGGAAGTCCTATCGGGCACGCAACCCAAAATATTGAAAAGGGTGCGTATTTGCACGTTCATAATATAAAAACCAATTTGGCGGAAAGCGGGGACTATGTTTTCCGGGGCACCCAAGAATATTTTTGGAACGAGCAGGATGATTTTTTTATGGGCTACCGCCGAAAAGACGGTCGTGTAGGCGTAAGAAATGAAATTTGGATTGTTCCTACGGTTGGTTGTGTGAACAAAACGGCGGAACGCTTGGCCAAGGAGGCTGAAAAAATAGGTATAAAGGTGTTAGCCATGACTCATCCCTACGGCTGTTCCCAGATGGGAGAGGATCAGACCATGACGCAAAAATCCTTGGCGGCGTTGGTGAAACACCCGAATGCAGGCGGCGTTTTGGTTCTGTCCTTGGGATGCGAAAACAATAACTTAAAGGAGTTTCAACCTTTTTTAGAGGAGTATGACAGCGAGAGAATTCGCTTTATGATTACACAAGAAGAAGAGGATGAGATAGAAAAGGGATTAGCCCATATCAAAGCCCTTTCCCATCTTGCCGAAAAAGACAAAAGAGAAAAAATCCCTTTTAGGGAGCTGATTATTGGCTTTAAATGCGGCGGTTCTGATGCTTTTTCGGGGATCACCGCAAATCCCCTTTGCGGCTGCTTGACCGATTTACACACATCCGCAGGCGGACGGGCAATTTTAACAGAGGTGCCGGAAATGTTTGGTGCCGAGGATAGTTTGTTTGTTCGTTGTGAAAGTGAAGAGGTTTTTGACCAAGCAACGGCAATGATCAATGAGTTTAAAAACTACTATGTAAACCATAATCAGGTTGTATATGAAAATCCTTCGCCCGGCAATAAGGCAGGGGGCATAACGACACTGGAGGAAAAGTCCCTCGGCTGTATCCAAAAGGGTGGTCAGGCAACCGTTACCGATGTTTTGGCGTATGCCGAACAAGTAAAAAAATCGGGGCTTTCCTTATTAACCGGCCCGGGCAATGATATGGTATCCTGCACCAACCTTGCGGCTTCAGGTGCGCATATCATTTTATTTACCACAGGACGAGGGACACCCTTTGGTACTGTGGTACCTACGTTGAAAATCTCCTCAAACTCTGCTTTGGCCCAGCATAAAGCAAATTGGATTGACTTTAATGCAGGCGTGCTGTTAGAGGGAACAAGCTTTGAGGAAGCAACGAAAAAGCTGATGGCGTTATTAAAGGAAACAGCCAGCGGAAAGCTTGCAAAAAATGAAGAAAACGATTACAGAGAAATTGCTATTTTTAAAGATGGGGTGACATTATAATGATTCAGTTAAGACCAAAAGAAGCGTGTATGTTTGATCAAGTATCTTTAGGTGAGGTTATGTTAAGGTTGGATCCCGGTGAGGGCAGAATCAAAACAACCAGACAGTTTCGTGCATGGGAAGGCGGCGGAGAATACAACGTTGCCCGTGGACTTCGTCGCTGTTTCGGCTACAAAACAGCCATTTTAACAGCTTTCGCCGACAATGAAATCGCTCGTCTGATAGAGGACTTTATTTTGCAGGGCGGCGTGGATACCTCCTTTATTAAATGGCTGCCTTATGACGGTATCGGCAGAACCGCTCGCAACGGCTTAAATTTTACAGAAAGAGGTCATGGCGTGCGTGGCGCGGTAGGTGTTTCTGATCGTGGAAACTCTGCGATTTCCCAGATTAAGCCCGGCGAATTTGATTTTGACTATTTGTTTGGAACCTTGGGTGTGCGTTGGCTGCATACGGGGGGCATTTTTGCAGCATTGTCTGAAAACAGTGCGGCAGTAACCATTGAAGCAGTAAAAGCGGCAAAAAAATACGGCACAATCGTTTCCTATGACTTGAACTACCGTCCTTCCATGTGGAAATCCATCGGTGGACAGGAAAAAGCTCAGCAAGTCAACAAAGAAATTGCAAAATATATCGATGTTATGATTGGCAATGAAGAGGATTTCACTGCTTGCCTTGGCTTTGAAATTGAAGGCAATGATGAAAACTTAGTTGAGCTGAACTTAAATGGCTACGAGAAAATGATGGCAAAAGCCGCCAAAGCATACCCTAACTTTAAGGTTATGGCAACCACATTAAGAAGCGTAAAAACGGCAACAGTAAACGACTGGGCAGCAATGTGCTGGGCGAATGGCGAAATTTATTTCTCCCAAAAATACGACGGCTTGGAAATTATGGATCGGGTTGGCGGCGGGGACAGCTTTGCTTCAGGTTTAATCTTTGGGTTGATGGAAACTGGTGACGCTGAGATGGCTGTGAACTATGGTGCAGCGCACGGGGCATTGGCTATGACAACGCCCGGTGACACTAGCATGGCAAGCCGTAAGGAAGTGGAAGCATTGATGGGTGGCGCAGGAGCCAGAGTGCAGCGCTAAGGAGGAGAAAAAATGACGATTGCAGAAAGAATTTCTAAAATTGGTGTAGTACCCGTGATTAAACTGGAGCGTCCCGAGGAGGATGCCCTTCCTTTGGCAAAGGCACTTTCAGAAGGAGGGTTGCCTGTTGCAGAAATCACATTCCGTGCAGAAGGGGCAGAAAAAGCCATAAAGCTGATGCGTGAAAATTATCCGGATATGATTGTCGGCGCAGGAACGGTACTGTACAAGGAGCAGGTTGACAGAGCTTTGGCAGCAGGCGCACAGTTTATTGTATCCCCTGGCTTTAACCCAAAAATTGTGGCATATTGCATTGAAAAGAATGTGCCTATTTTCCCGGGCTGTGTCACACCCACGGAAATTGAAGCGGCACATGATTTAGGCTTGACGATATTCAAATTTTTCCCTGCACAGCAGTACGGCGGATTGGCTACAATCAAAGCATTATCCGCCCCCTACCACAAGTTTCAATTTATGCCTACGGGCGGTGTAAGCTTAGATAATTTAAAGGAGTATCTATCCTTTAAGAGCATTTGCGCCGTTGGAGGCTCCTTTATGGTGACCGATAAATTGATTAATGGTAAGGCATGGGACGAAATTACTGTAATCAGCCGCAAAGCAGCGGATATTGTTGCGCAGACAAGAGGTTAAAATAGATATTTGCGGGTTGCACAATACTACGCTGTTGGATTTTGATTGTAACTATTTCACGAAATGTGTGATGGTTTTTCATGCATCATTCTGTCGGGTATCATGGTGGCCGCTCACAGTGTTAATTCCGTTTGAATGCTGTCTTGTTGACACCATTTTACACGAACCTTTCAGTTGTGACGCTTGGTCAGATTGGTGAACTTCATTTTAAAAGCTATGATACAATAAAAATGCAGTGCATAAATTTTGCGTTATATATTATTTTTTTAGTACAAGATATAACGCAATAAAAATGTGATGATAACGAAATAAATTAGATAATTTGGTATGTAATCATACATATTCGTGTGAAAATTTCCGTCCAAGGTATCTATCAGAAATCTAATCAGAGAGCGTTACTATTAAGTTGGCAGAAAGAAGCAAGTAGTAATAGAAGCAGATATTTGAAACCTGATCGCTTATGTCCAAATGGCCTTAAGCGGTCAGGTGATTTTTTTTTGTAAAATTACTGATCAAAAAGAACTAGGAAAAATTACAAGGCTTGATTGTTAGTTTGCGGTATTTGTTATGAAAAGGATTTTCCGGCGAATATACCCAATAATATCTTCTGCCTATTTTATCCGATAATTTCCACAGTTTACCCAATGCGCTATACATTCCATTGGGATCAATCTGTGAAAAGTCATAGTTGAAAAGATGTTCATCATAAAGAAAGAATATGATTCATAAATTTACCTCATTTATACCTAGATTAGGCGAAATAATACCCTGATTAGCCAAGAAAAAGGCGAAACGGTTGAATATGAAAACTGGCTATGCTATCTGATAAAATAGTGTTAGTTTTAAGTAACTGTATTTTATGACATGAAAGCTGATGCGGCAATCTCTGTTTGATTCAAGTAAATAGAGGAATTATTTATGAGTAAACAAGTTAGTCGTAGTACAGCCAAGCTTAATGTATAAGACTTAATCACAACGGAATTTTTTCGGCACTGTTGTTTCTTGCATTGCTGTTTGGAGGCATACCATTTGCGATAAATCCTGTCACTACATTTTATGTGCCGATGCTTTCGGCATTATTAGGAGGGCCAATCCTTCTATTGCTGATTGCAAAGGTTAAAAACGTGGGGGTGTTATGATTGCTGTGTTTGGCGTGTTTGTAGGAAAATATAAACACGCTATTGCAGGGATGGTCTGCTATGCGGTTATTTTGGTTGGTTCGCAGTATATTTTGCAGAGCCTATCTGGGGTGTGGCAGGCAATGTTTGCCGCATTTTTGGGGTTGGCGTACAAGGTTTATCCCTGCGGTATGATGTTAGGAGTTATGATTGGCAGTACAAAAATAAGCGAATTTATGGTGTCGTTGTATCGTTTGCATATACCGAAGAGCATTGGGATTCCCTTTGCCGTTATGATGCGATATGTTCCTGTTATTTTTGAGGACTGGCAATACATAAAGGATGTCATGAAAATGAGGGGCATTTCTCCCTCAATCAAGGGATTGATTACAAACCCCTCCATGACAGTGGAATGCGTAAAGGTTCCGTTCATGATGGCGGCATCTATAACTGCGGATGGGCTTTCCATTGCCAGCGTTGCCCGTGGGATAGAAAACCCCAATCCACGCAGCAGTCTGACAGAAATAGGCTTTTGCATACAGGATGGGATCACAGTTTTTATATTCTTTCTATGTTTTTTGGCAACGCTTGTGGCAAGAGGAGGATGATTACGATTCGTTTAAAAAATGTTTTGTTTCGGTATGACGGAATGACTGACGGAGAAGTCAAAAACATAAATTTTAGGGTAAAAAAGAGGAATGTGTTCTTCTTACAGGGCGAAGCGGATGCCAGAAAACAACAATCATTCGTTTAACAAATGGGCTGATTCCGAATTATTTCCCGGGGAATTTGGACGGAAAGTCATTGTGAATGGCACGGAGGTATCTGAAACGCCTTTATATTAAATTGCCGAAAAAGTAGGCTCTGTTTTTCAAAATCCAAGAACGCAAATTTTCAATGTGGATACGGACAGTGAAATTGCATTTGGAATGAAAATAAGGGAATGGATAGCGCATATATAAAAAAGCGTGTTGTGCAAACGGCAGAGGAGCTGAATATAATGAATTTGCTGGGCAGAAGCATCTTTACGCTATCAGGCGGCGAAAAACAAAAAATATAGCTTTTGCATCTGTCTATGCCATGAATCGGAAAATTATCTACTGGGTGAGCCGTCCTCCAGTCTGGATGCGGAAGCCATTGAGGCATTGCGGCAGAATATCAGGCTTTTGAAGGCACAGGGCAAAACCATTCGGTCATAACGGAGCAGGTAAATCTACCTTTTCCAGAACGCCATGCGGAATTTTGAAGCCGCTGTCAGGTACATTTCGATTAAATGGGAAGGTATTAAATTAAACGGGAAGATATTAAATCAAAAGGATATGAGAGCAAAGGCGTATATGGTAATGCAGGACGTAAGATACTTGTGACCAAATTGGAGATGAACTGGTAACGGAAAATGTTCAGCCACATAGTATGCGTTTTTTCATAATGAGGGGAACCCGAGTCTGCTTTAAAATCAAGTAACAAATTTACGGCTGTCTGCTTTTTTAAGCAAAGGTCGAGAAAAAAGGAAGGTAGTCTGGAAAAAATATTCATCGTTCCACAAAAAAATTTTTACCCAGAGATAGTGTTTTGGAAAATATTCGAATGGGTTCAAATGCTTTGCTCAAGGAGGTTCGTCAGGCGGCAAAGCAAGCACAAATTGACGAATTTATTATGAGCCTTCCACAGAGTTATGAAACAAAGGTGGGAAGCTTCGGCACACGTTTTGCTGTCGGTGAGCGGCAAAGGCTTTCCATTGCGAGAGCAATGTTGAAAAATGTGCCGATTCTTTTACTGGATGAGACAGCAGCCAGCTTGGATATAGAGAATGAATTGGCGGTAAAAAATGCAAGCGGGAACCTATTAAAAAGGAAGGAAACGGTGGTAATGATTGCGCATACGCTTTCCATTGTTCAACACGCAGGTCGGATTGCTGTTGTTTCTGGCGGTTGCATTGTGGAACAGGGGAGCCATGAGGTGCGTTTGCGTAAAAATGAATAATATGCAGCCATGTGGTTTGCAGAACAAAAACGATTGTCATAAAAAGAGGGTAAGGTCATTTGGGTATGCAACAATCAACGGAAGAGTATCTTGCGCCTGCATGAATCTTAAAAAAGACAAAACGTTTCTACATTTGATTGCTATTTCGGTGAAATTGAAATTTTTAAAATAGAGCGTGAAATGTGCAGTAGAGAACTTATGTAAATTATAATTTTTACCAGAATTCAGAATGCAAATTTGTTATTAACCGAAGCTAAGGATGGTTTGGCTGCTACGGTATATGAGAAGGATTGGTTGTTGCTTGCTGTTTACCCAAAAGGGTATTTTCGGTTTATTTTTTTGCTTTGCAACACATGGATGAGTCCAAATGAATAAGATGAGAAAGTAGGGGAAGGGGTTCGAAAAAAGCATCTAGCTAATTGTTAAATTTTGTATCATTTTGTCAGAAAAAAATGGTTATTGGTGACAAACAAAAGGAAACGATTCACTAAAAATTTGCCTAATTTGTTTCTTGAATGTAATTTATACGTATGCTATAATAGAAAAGTCGAAGCGGAGTTTTTGAGAGATGGAAGCTTTTTGCTAAGGATCATTTGAAGAACGTCAGAATGCAAGATAGACAATTTGATTTTTTCTTTATTTCCCATCTTATTTTTTCCGCGAAAGTGATGCAATTATGTAAATCTTAAAAAGGACGTGATGCCAATGCACAAGGCAATTGGTTCCAAAAAAGATTTTGGCAATTTAACTGAGGATGAGTTGTTGACTGAGTACAATGACTGTGTTCGGGATATCATTGATAACGAAATGGTGAAAAAAATGGATACTTATGTACAGCACTGCAATACCAGCAGGCTACAGCATAGTATCAATGTATCATATTACAGCTTTTTGATTTGTTATCGCATGGGATGGGACTATCGTTCCGCAGCTAGAGCAGGACTTCTGCATGATTTGTTTTTCTATGACTGGAGAACAAAAAAAGGGATTCCGGCGCATCATGCAATCTGGCATCCCAGAGTTGCTTTGGATAATGCAAGCAAAATTACAGAGCTTAACAAAATCGAAAAGGATGCCATTCGTAAGCATATGTGGCCGTGCACATTAACTCCACCCAGATATATTGAATCTTATGTTGTTACCTTTGTAGATAAACTTTCTGCCGTATGTGAGGTTGCAGAACGCAAGTATAAAGATATTCGCATAAGGAAAGTTGCTGTATCTTAAATGAATTCAGTAAAGACGGAACTATTTTTATGATTTTAACGATGTATTTAGCGGCGATAATCACAGGGGTTTGTGGTTGTCGCCGTTGTTTTTGCAAGAATTTCGGGGCTAAAAGCACTTGTGAATGACGGCAAAGGATTTGATGTAAGTCAGGCTGCCTATTTGGTCCCCAAATTCAAAAACGGATCTTATTTTTGGAAAATAGCTTTTTATTACTTTTCAACCATCATGTTCAAGATAATCAATATCCTTTTCATAAATAACTTTAAAAACTACAAATAAAAAATAAGAGGCGGGATTCTTTTAAAGAATCTCGCCTTTCACACTGTACAATTTTTTACAGATAAATTCATTATTTGACAAAGCTTTGCGTGTACTGATACAGAAGTTCGTCCAAGCCTTTTTCAAGGGAAAGGTTATTCTCGCTGATTATTTCTGATGCTGCTGAATATAGGGGCAAGCGTTCTTGGTATAGTCGCAAGGTTGCCTCTGGATTGGGCGTAAGCGGTCTGCCGTTTCCGCTTTCCAATAAAGACACTGCCCTTTTTATCCAAACGATACGACCGTTTTGCTTAAGGGAGGCAATATTTTCCGCATCCTTTATCACGCCGCCGCCTGTTGAAATAACCAGATTATTCAGCTGTGAAAGCTTTTGAACCACTGATTTTTCTATCTCACGAAATGCAGGCTCACCCATCTTTGAAAAGTATTCTTGAATCGGCATATTGATTTCCTTTACGATTTCCTCATCTACATCAATAAAGGCTTTCCCAAGCCGTTCGGCCGCCATTTTACCTAGAGCTGTTTTCCCGCAGCCACTCATACCGATGAGCACAAGGTTGCTGCGTTCTGCTAAAAGGGTTGCGTAAAGGTTTTGTATGATGGAATCCTCCATTTTTTTGCCTAAGAATATTTCTACTGCACATTTTGCCTGTCCAATCAGCATTTCTAAGCCACCAACGGCGATGACGCCTTTCGAAAGTCCCTCCAAAACGAATTTTGTTCTTAAGGGATTATAAACAACATCAACCACCGCCTCAAGCTTATCAAACGCAGTTAGGCGAATGGGGCTTTCTTTTGTATTAGGGTACATCCCAACAGGCGTGGTATTAATAATAATTTCTGCATCCGTATGGGTTTGATAGCAGGTTTCATAGGAAATTGTTTCGGGATTTTCTTTATAGTATACAGTGAGCACCTCTTTGGCACCCATGTCCCTTACCACTGAGATGCAAGCCTTTGCGGCTCCGCCTTTACCCAGTAGCAAAACTTTTTTTCCTTTTGGATTAATCTTGTGTTTTACTAACATATAGCGAAAACCGTCATAATCGGTATTATAGCCATAGAGCATATGATTTCTATGTACAATTGTATTGACGGCACCGATTGCCTCAGCCTTTGGATCAATGCAATCCAAATAAGGAATTACCATTTCTTTATAGGGAATGGTTACATTGATTGCACTGAAGTCTTTTTGTGCCATAAATGTATGGAAGAACTCTTTGGACAGGGGAATTAAGTCGTATGTATAATCTGCCAGCTGTTCATGTATGATTTTGGAAAAACTATGACCGAGTTTTTCGCCAATTAATCCGTATCTCATGGAATGCACCTCAAATCTTTTGGTTTTCTCCTATGGTAATACAGCCGATAAAATTATGCAATGATTTTTATTTTTTCTATAAAATGTTTCTGTACAGCTCCATGAATTACCAGTAAAACGTAATATATTCTTAATGGCAAAACAGGGAAAAATGTGATAGAATAGGAAAAAACGGAACTGTTGGTAAATTTATAGGAGAAAATGATGAAAAAATGGTTAAAGAAAATAGGAGCAGCAATTGTAACGGCATCCTTATTGATAAGCAACCTAGGTATGGTAACGGTTTCAGCAGCTGATTCCAATGATTTTTGCGGTGTGTGGATTTCAACGGTTTATAGTTCGGATTATCCCTCTGTGCAAAATAATATTGAAGGTCAAAAGCAAGAATTTACGCAAAAATTAGATAAGTTGAAAGCCATTGGTGTAAATGCAGTGGTGGTTCAAGTCAGACCCAAGGGTGACGCTTTTTATGAATCGGAATTGAATCCATGGAGTGCAGTTTTAACCGGTGTGCAGGGGAAAGACCCTGGTTATGACCCTATGGAGTTTATGATAGAAGAAGCACATAAAAGGGGCATGGAGTTTCATGCATGGATGAACCCTTATCGTCTTACCACCTCAGGAACGGATTTAGCAGCTCTTTCAGCTGATAATATGGCAAGAATGCACCCGGATTGGATTATTACATATAATGGTGCAATGTATTATAACCCTGCGAAAACGGAAGTAAAGGAGTATATCCGTGATACCGTTGCTGAGGTTGTTAATAATTACGACGTAGATGCAATTCATTTTGATGATTATTTTTACCCAACAAATTATCCGTTAGCCGATGGTCAAACGAGAGATGGCGATGAGGCAGATGCCCGTCGAGAGCACGTAAATGACATGGTTCGTATGGTTAGTGAGGAGATCAAGAAAATCAATCCAAAGGTACAATTTGGGATAAGTCCTTTAGGCATTTGGAAAAATAACAGCTCTGACCCATCGGGTTCAGCTACAAATGGTGGCGAAGGATATTATTCCGTATATGGGGATGCAAAAACTTGGGTTGAAAAGGGATGGGTAGACTATATTACTCCCCAGCTATACTGGGAACAAGGAAATGCTTATGCAGATTATGAAACGCTTGTAAAGTGGTGGAGCAACTTGGTGAAAGGTACCGGCGTTACCCTTTACATTGGGCAGGGAATTTATAAAGACGTGGTGGCAAAGGAAATTACGGAGCAATTAAAGGTGAATGAAGGCTATACTGTAAGCGGAAGTATTTTCTTTAGTGCAAGGGATTTATTTGAAGACCGTCAGGGCGCAGCAACGGCTTTAAAAAAATATTATAGTGCCGTTACAACCACGGAAACACCCGTAGTGGAAACGCCGACTGTAATTGAAAAGAAGAAAGCCTATGCAACCAAATCGGCGATTACAGTCAATGGTGTGCCTGTTTCCTTTGAAGTATATACCATAAACGATTATACTTACTTTAAACTAAGGGATATTGCGTATTCCATCAGCGGTACAGCAAAGCAGTTTGATACCTCATGGAATGAAGCGGAAGCAGCCATCAATCTGCTAACAGGCTTAAGCTATTCCGGAGCAACAAGCACCATTTCATCAGCAAAGGATACTTCAGCAATCACCTCCACTGCAAAGCTTTATTTGGACGGGCAGCAAAAAAGTGTAACTGCGTTTACGATTAACGATTATACTTACTATAAACTAAGAGATATTGCAAAGCTTTTGGACGTAGGGGTTACTTGGAATGAAAAAACCTCTGCCATAGGAATTGATACTACAAAAGGATACGAATAAAAGCTGTTTGGCGGTACTTGCAAAAATTTGTAAGTACCGTTTTTTATTTTCTCATTTTAAAGTGAAAAGAAAGGTCTTCTTTGAACTCTAGCCAATGAAACGGTGTATGAGTGAGATGAAGATCAGCCAATTCGAATGCTTTCTAAGCGAGATAGATTTTTTTATTTAAGGAAATGATGGTTCATTCCATGTGTCCGCTTCATTCAATCAGTGTTTCCTTAGGGTTTATTTTATGAATTTTGGCAAAACTGAGATAAAGTTAAAATGATGAAAAAACATCACTTACAGAGAAAAAATTTGTATGCTATTTATTGTTAGCACTCTTTACAAGTGAGTGCTAACAATGTATAATATACCCATAAAATAATAAATGGAAATGGGACACAAGATGGTCTTTTTTAATTAGGAAGGTGGAATGGTTATGAACTTGCAAAAATTTACTCAAAAGTCTTTGGAAGCCATTCAAAATGCCCAGTCTATGGCTGTGGAATACGGAAACCCGCAAATAGACCAACAGCATTTGTTGGCTGCCCTATTAACCCAAGAGGAGGGTTTAATTCCTCAGCTTTTGCAGAAGATGGACGTAAATGTGAACGGCCTTCTTCAGGCGGTGGAGGCGGAAATTAAGAAGCTTCCCCGTGCATCCGGCGGACAGACCTATATAAGCTCGGATTTGGAAAAAACAATGATTGCAGCAGAAAAGCTTGCCGAGAATATGAAGGATGAATATGTGTCGGTGGAACATATTTTTATGGCGATTTTGAATGCACCAAACGGAGTTTTAAAGCCGCTTTTTCAGCAATATGATGTTGAAAAAAATAGTTTTATGAAAATTTTGGTTTCAGTAAGGGGCAATACCCGTGTGACCAGTGATTCTCCCGAGGCAACGTATGACTCTTTGAAAAAATACGGAACTGATTTGCTGGAAAAGGCAAGAAGCAAGAAGCTCGATCCTGTTATTGGTAGGGATGAGGAAATTCGTAATGTCATTCGTATTTTATCTCGTAAAACAAAAAACAATCCCGTTTTAATTGGCGAACCAGGTGTTGGCAAAACAGCAATCGCCGAAGGCTTGGCACAGCGAATTGTAAAAGAGGATGTTCCCAACAGCTTAAAGGATAAAACTATTTTTTCTTTGGATATGGGTGCGCTGATTGCAGGGGCGAAATTTCGAGGAGAGTTCGAGGAACGTTTAAAAGCTGTCTTAAATGAGGTTCGCAAAAGCGAAGGGAAAATCATCCTTTTTATTGATGAGCTGCATACTATCGTAGGTGCAGGGAAGGCCGACGGCGCAATGGATGCGGGCAACCTGCTGAAGCCTATGCTGGCAAGGGGCGAGCTGCATTGTATTGGTGCAACAACTTTGAATGAATATAAGCAGTATATTGAAAAAGATCCAGCTTTGGAAAGGAGATTTCAGCCTGTTTTAGTCAGCGAGCCAACGGTGGAGGATACCATTGCAATTTTGCGTGGATTAAAGGAGCGGTACGAGGTATACCATGGTGTCAAAATTCAGGATCAGGCAATTATCGCTGCCGCAACCTTGTCGAACAGATATATCAGTGACCGTTTTCTTCCGGATAAGGCAATCGACTTGGTGGATGAGGCTTGTGCAATGATTCGTACGGAAATGGATTCCATGCCAACAGAGCTGGATGTGATTCAAAGAAAAATTATTCAGCATGAAATTGAAGAGGCAGCACTGAAAAAAGAAAATGACAAGCTTTCAAAGGAACGTTTGGCGGAAACGCAAAAGGAATTGGCAGAAATGCGTGACAAGTTTGCTGTATTAAAGGCAAAGTGGGAGAATGAAAAAGACTCCATTGGCGTTGTGCAAAAGCTAAGGGAGGAAATAGAGGACGTAAACGCAGAAATTGAAGCGGCAGAAAGAAAATATGACTTAAACCGTGCCGCAGAGTTGAAATATGGCAGCCTACCTCAGTTGCAGAAGGAATTGGCAGAAAAAGAGCGTCTTGCCGAGGAAAAAAGCGGGAAGAATACCCTACTGCGAGATAAGGTAACTGAGGAGGAGATTGCCCGCATCATTGAACGCTGGACGGGCATTCCCGTTGCAAGACTAATGGAGGGGGAAAGAGATAAGCTTCTTCATTTGGAGGATATTTTGCATGAGAGGGTAGTTGGACAGGATGAAGCGGTAACAAAGGTTTCGGAGGCAATCCTAAGAAGCCGTGCAGGGATACAAAGCCCGAACAGACCCATTGGTTCCTTTCTTTTCCTCGGCCCTACGGGTGTAGGGAAAACGGAATTGGCAAAAACCTTGGCGGAATGTCTGTTTGATGATGAAAAAAATATGGTTCGCATTGATATGTCGGAGTATATGGAGAAATTCAGTGTATCCCGTTTGATTGGTGCGCCCCCGGGATATGTTGGGTATGAAGAGGGCGGACAGCTTACCGAGGCTGTACGCAGAAAGCCTTATTCGGTTATACTTTTTGATGAAATTGAAAAGGCGCATCCAGATGTATTTAATATTCTTCTTCAGGTACTGGATGATGGGCGGATTACAGATTCTCAAGGCAGAACGGTGGATTTTAAAAATACTGTTATTATACTGACCTCAAACTTAGGTTCCTCTTATTTATTGGAAGGTGTGGATGAAACAGGGGAAATCAATGAGGATGCACGTTTGGCAGTAGAACAATTGCTCCGTCGTTCTTTTAGACCAGAATTTTTAAACCGACTGGACGAAATTGTATTTTATAAGCCATTGACAAAGGATAATATTAACCATATTATCGACTTGATTATGGTGGATTTGAATAAACGCTTGTGTGATAAACAGCTTCGGTGTGAATTAACACAAAGGGCAAAGAAATTTATTGTTGATGAGAGCTATGACCCAGCGTTTGGTGCAAGACCGTTAAAGAGAATGGTGCAAAGAAATATCGAAACCTTACTGGCAAAAAAAATTATCGCCGACGAGGTTGTTCCGGAAAGCGTATTAACCATTGATGTCGAGAATGGGGTATATAAGGTTCTCTAAAAACGGCAGGCAACAGTTCGATTTTTAAAAGTGATATAAAAAAGCGGTAATTACTTAAATGGTAATTGCTGCTTTTTTATATTTCTTGAAACATTTTTTAATGTCATGCAAGAGTTTTTGTCGAAGATTGTATTTATTCTTACTTTCTGCTATAATATTTTGTAAAACAACAACAAAAATTAATTCCGAAACGTTTTGAAATAAAAAATTTTTCCAGTGCAATTTTGCAGAATTCAGAACTTTTTTATTGCAGTTACAAAGGAAGTGTATTTGTTGGGGAATGAACTTAAAATGATTGTAACGAAATGATAAAATTTTAAACTGTTTTATGAACAGTCTTCACGTTTTTTTCTTGTGATTTATGAAAAATAAAGCTAAGGAAGGAATTTTAATGGATAATTCACCGAAACGAATGAGAGTGTTGGGTTATTTGAAAGAGAGGCTGCTAGCAGAAAAAGTTGATTTATATAAGGAAGAAATATGTAATAGGAACTATAGCAGCTTTCTTGGATTGACTTTGGTAGGCATCTTTTCCTCGGGCAGTATTTTAGCGATTGGGATACCTTTATCGCAGTATTTTATCTTCAACAAACAAATTTTCATTTTATTTGCGTATTGTGTTATTTTATATTTGATCGCAAAGCTGTATCTTCAAAAAGAAAAGAAGTACATTACAGCAGTGTTTTATGCTGCACTGACACCACTTATGATTATAGGTATTTTAATGGGAACTTTCTTAGACAGAGAGGTACCCTCTATTACATTCATGGTTTTTATTAGCGTGCTGACTTTGTTTATGTTGGATAAGCCATGGCGGATTTTTTTATACATTACCTGCTCATCCATTATTTATATTATTTGTTGCTATTATGCAAAGGAATATGAGCTGTTCCTTACAGATATGATGCATTTGGCGGCTTTTTATTGTTTGGCCGTGGGTCTAAACTTTTTAACACTAATTGATCGCATCGATAATGTAGAAAATTTTGTACAATACAAAATCAAGTCGGAAATTGATTTAATGACAGGTGTATACAACAGAGAGGTTGGGCTTCTTAAAATCAAGCAGCTATTGAATAATCAGGTAAAAGGTGCTTTTATTATTGTGGATATTGACAATTTCAAAAAAATTAATGACAACTATGGTCATATGTACGGAGATACTGTGATTAAAGATATAAGCAGATTGATTAAAGAATCTTTCGGCAGTGAAGATGTTGTTTTGCGTATGGGTGGGGATGAGTTTATTGTTTATTCCGTTGAACTTGTAGAAATGGGAGAGTGTAAAAAAAGCTTGGAGTATTTATTTAACCGTTTAAGTTCTGCTGAGATAGGACGTGAAAAAGGAATTGCAGTTAGCATTAGTATTGGCTGTTCCATCAATGATAAGGAAAAGATTGACTTTAATCGACTTTACAGGGAAAGTGATCAATGCTTATATGTTGCCAAAAATTCCGGCAAGGGTTGTTGTGTAATTAAGAAATAAAAATCGTTTAAGAAGCATTTGGACTTTTCCCAAATAAAAAGAAAAGGGTTCTATGAATTTTCTCTATCATAGACCCTTTTTTATTGTGAGAAAGCAAGGACAAGTAATATTGAACAAAGATCGAGAACACATAATTGACATTTTAAAAGTATTATATTTTTATGCATAAACATGGTGCTTTGCCTTATGCATTAGATACATTATGAGATTTATAAAGCCATTTAGCATCATTTTGGTGCTTTCTAGGCTGAAAAAAAGATTAATATAGAAAGATTTATCTGATAGTGTTATAATATAAAAACAAAATGAAACCATTTTCTTTATTGTCTTTAATATACAATGGGGGGTGCGGACGATTTCTTGGACAGTTTAAGCAGCTAATCCAAGGCTTCGTCGGTACTCTAAGGGACTCAAATTTCCAAGTGATGTTTTAATTCTAGT
>RZZU01000107.1 GCA_009929735.1 Clostridia bacterium
ATTGTTGAAATTAATGGAGATTGAGGGCGTTTATATTGACGCAAATGTGAAACTTAAACAACAAAAAGTTGACGAAGTAAGCACAGAAAAAGAGCTAGTGGACTTAGTGGAGGGCTTAGCAATAGAATGACTATTTTCAAAGCATATTGTTGGAATCCTAACACTGGTAGAGATTTCACAATTAAAAAACCTAATTGGAACATTGTACAACGTTGTTCTTTAAAGAGTATCGAAACAATTGAATTATTGCCACAACATATCTATCTCTTAGACGGAACAACAGGAACAGAAACCAGTAAGCGTTGGCAAAGAAAACAATGTCCTGAAGACTGGAATAGACCCTTTAGCTATGGTTCTATTGTTACTAAACCACAAGGGGAGGATAAAATAAGCGGTATTGCTTTTTGTACAGATTATGAAAGAAAACAATATCCTAGTTTATATCCTAACTTTGTAACACCAAGCCTCACACAAGGGCAAAAATACGGCTTGTCAGGCACTTTATACAATCCAGGTATAAATGTACTAAAGGTACGGTTAAAATTGCTATACGGTACCAAAAATGAGCTTGTAGGTACATACCAAGTTCAACCTAATCAATACTTAGATGTAAAAGAAGTATACACGCTACCTAGTACGGAAACGGCAGAAAAGTTTGGTATAGCCTTTGAAGTTGCACAGACAAGCGATTTTGTACAATTTGAAGTGTACTTACCTAAAATTGAACAAGGTGGAGAGGTTACTCCGTTCGTTGAGGATAGAGATGAGTTTAACGGCTATCGAAAGACTAATACAGACGACGGAACACCGCCATTTACTGGAACTTATGAGGGTACAGCACCGCAAAGTACTGATTATAAAGATTATATTTGGGCAGGTTCTAAAACTGATAAAGAACTCTTTTATTTAAAAGAAAAAGGAATTTGCAAACAAGACGCTGTTTGGTGTTATAGTCGTCCATTAGGGCAACGTGTACTGATTGGTATTGATTCCGATACTTATGACACCGAAGCAGGTAGAACACTCAAATTTCACGTTATAAACGGAGAAAGAGGTATATTTGACTTGACTGGTAACGTCATTTATCCTGAACAGTTCACAGACTATCGTCAATTTTTTGATAATGACACAAAGGCTTGGGTAGATAACCAAGAACCGTTATATGTTACAGACACAAACACAGCTATTGATTGTACTTTCGGAGAAATGGCAAGTAACATCATAGAAGGTTACCTTTACCAACAAGCGGATAAACGTTATAGAGTGGACGAGTTACTTCGTTCAGCAATGGTTAACACAGGTTACAACATGGGTTCTTATTGGGCTGATTGGTGGTTTGATAGCTACGCGAATGAAATGCGTGCAAGTTATAACATTGAGAATTGTAGGGTTAGTGAAAAAACAAATTATAGTTCTATGAATGAATGGACTGGA
>RZZU01000005.1 GCA_009929735.1 Clostridia bacterium
AAAAACAGAGGTAAGATTCATTTATGGGAAATTACATCTGTTTTTATCATTTATAAACCGTTATTTTTAAAATGTCCTTGACATAGGGTCCATTTTAATTTGATACCTGTCTTTTATATTCCTAATATTGCTTGAAGAATATTTTCGCTTCAAACCACAAGGATTATTAATTTTCCTTTTCTTCATTTGGTGCAATTCCAAATTTTGATATAAAATCCTCTTCACTAAGAATCGGAATTCCCAGCTCCTTTGCCTTTCCATTCTTGGAAGACGAAGAATAGATGTCATTATTAATCAAATAATTTGTTTTCTTGGTAACACTTCCCGTCACCTTTCCGCCCTGCGCTTCTATTGCCTCAGCAAGCGCCTTTCGGTTAGAAAACCTTTCCAAATCACCTGTAATGACAAAGGTTAAGTCTTTTACAAGGGAATTCCTCGCCTGCGTTAAAACAGGAGCTTTAATCCGCAAATTCTCCAAGGCTTCGTTCAATAAAGCCCTGTGATCTTCCTCTTTAAAATATTGGCTGATGCTATGGGCAATGACTGCCCCAAAGCCGTCAATTTGCAGCAAATCTTCTTCTTTTGCGCCTTTGATCCGCTCAATATCGTAATCAAGCTTTCCACAAAGAAGCTTTGCATTGCGCAACCCCACCTGATCAATGCCCAAGGCATAAATAAAATTAGGCAGCTCAACATCCTTTGCTTTTTCAATGGACTGAATTAAATTTTCATAGGACTTTTCTCCAAATCCATCCATTTGCTCTATTTCCTTTTGATACCTTTGCACATGGAAAATATCGGGGTATTGTTCTATGAAGCCTTTCTCCAAAAACTTCTTTACCGTTTCTTCCGAAAACCCCTCTATATTCAATGCATCTCTGGAAACAAAATGGGTCAGACGCTGAATTCTTTGAGCAGCGCACTCGGGATTTGTACAGTACAACGCCTCGCCGTCCCGTTGCTTTTTAATTTGCGTTTCTCCGCCGCATACAAAGCACTTTTCGGGAATTTCCGCACTTGCGGAGCCTGTCAGGTTCTCCGCAATTTGAGGAATAATCATATTTGCCTTATACACCTTGATTTTATCACCAATACCCAATCTCAGTTCTCGCAAAATACTTACATTATGCACACTGGCACGGCTAACCGTTGAACCCTCCAATTCTACAGAGTCAAAAATTGCAATCGGGTTCATCAGACCCGTTCTGGAGGTGTTCCATTCGATTTCACGCAGTATTGTTTCAGCCATTTCATCCGCCCATTTAAAGGCGATGGAATCTTTGGGGAATTTTGCCGTTCTGCCAAGGCTTTGGCTGTAAGCAATGCTGTCAAAGGTCAAAACAAGCCCGTCAGAAGCAATATCATTTTCCTTTATATGGGATCGGAACCACTCCACTTCCCCTGTGATGGTTTCAGCCGTTACAGACCGATGCGCAACCACATCAAAGCCAAGGCTTTTTAGCCAACTCAAATTTTCCGCCTTACTGTCAGACAACTCCGATCCTTCGGCACTTACTAAGGTAAAGGCAAAAAACTGCACCCGTCTTTTCGCAGCAATTTCACTGTTAAGCTGGCGAACCGTGCCGCTGCAAAGATTTCTTGGATTTTTATATGCTTCTTCCTCCGTCAATTCTTCATTAATGCGCTTAAACTCGGAATAAGAAATTACCCCTTCTCCACGAAGAATCAAATTCCCCTTGAAGCTAATCTGTAAAGGTAAATTTGCAAAAACCCTTGCATTATGGGTGACGTCCTCCCCAATTTCGCCGTTTCCACGGGTAATGGCTTGTGCCAGCAATCCGTTTTCGTAGGACAACACAATGGTTAACCCATCCAGCTTCCAGGAAAGAATTCCTGGTTTTTCACCTAAAAAGCTCTTTAGCTTTTCTTCTTCTTTTGTTTTATCCAAAGAAAGTATGGGGCTGTCATGCTTTATTTTCTTCAAATTTCCCAATACAGTATAGCCAACCTTTTGGGTAGGACTGTTTGCCAATAGAATACCTCTTTGTTTTTCCAATTCCACGAGCTCATCATACAAACGGTCATACTCCTGATTGGACATGATTTCCGAGTCCTTCTGATAATAAGCTTTACCCGCCTCATTCAAACGAGAAATCAATTCCTTTATTTGGTTCACCATTCAGCCTCAACTCCTAGTTCAATCATCGCTTACTTTGATGAGCTTTGATAGTTTCGCCATAAATTTTCTTGTACCCTTTTCTCCAAAAGAAACCTCAACCTCAAAATCTGCACCGCCGCTTTGAATGGATTTTACTACGCCAATTCCATACTTCGGCGCACGAACCTTGTCGCCCTCTTGATATTCCAAAACAAAATCCTTAGGTGCGGGTATCGTTCTTCGTGCAAGGGATGATGTTCTATAATTAGCCGGTTTTCCCGTTCCCCTGCCACCGGTTTGCTGCTGCTTAATGGATGTGATCGGTGAAAGCTTCATACTGTCTTTCATGGCATACTTCTTTGCCATGTCAGAAACCTCACGTGTAGGCATATCCACCAATTCCTCCGGGATTTCTTTTAAAAAGCGGGAAGGTGGATTATACTGTGTAATTCCGTGCTGCATCCGGCTTTTTGCATGGGTCAGGAACAGTTCCTCTCTTGCACGGGTAATTCCAACGTAGCAAAGACGGCGTTCTTCCTCAATATCCTTTTCCCCGCCATACATCACTGCACGGAATGTAGGGAACATTCCCTCTTCCATGCCAATCATAAATACGTACGGAAATTCAAGGCCTTTTGCGCTATGCAGCGTCATAAGCACGGCCGCATCCTCGCCCGCTTCATAGCTATCAATATCCGCCACCAAGGACACTTCCTCCAAGAAGCCATTCAGTCCACCCTCGGGGTTAGTTTTATCGTATTCTACTGCTTTATTCACAAATTCATCTATGTTTTGCAAACGAGTCAGTGCTTCCTCTGTGCCTTCGCCCATTAACAGCTGGAAATAGCCTGAACGCTTCACGACTGTATCAATCAGCTCTGCCGCAGAAAGAACACCAGCTTCCTCTTGTAGACTGGTAATGACTGCATAAAAGTCACGGAACTTTGATACTCTGGTTTTAAGCTCGGTAATTTCCTCCATCCTTGTCAATGCAGCAAACAAAGAAATATTGTGTTCCTCTGCAAAAGCCGCAACTTTATCAATGGATGCCTCTCCTATCCCTCTTTTGGGAACGTTAATAATGCGGCGCAGCGCAATGGTATCCGCAGGGTTTGCCAGAACCTTAAGATAGGAAAGAATATCCCGAATTTCCTTACGCTCGTAAAATCTGACGCCTCCAAACAAACGATAGGGAATCCCTTTTTTTACAAATTGATCCTCCACCGCACGGGATTGGGCATTTGTGCGGTAAAGCACCGCCATATTTTTAAACTCTTTGCCACTGCTTACGATTTCCTGAATGCTTTCAGCAACAAAGCGAGCTTCGTCATATTCATTTTCCCCTTTGTAGATATGCAGAATATTTCCCCCGTCGTTTTCTGTCCAAAGGGATTTATCCGTTCTTGTTTGGTTATTATGAATCACCGCATTTGCGGCCTCCAGAATTTTTTTGGTAGAGCGGTAATTTTGTTCTAATTTAATGACAACGGTATCGGGAAAATCTTTTTCAAACTCCAAAATATTGCGGATATTCGCTCCCCGCCAGCCGTAAATGCTTTGGTCATCATCCCCTACCGCACAGAGATTTTTGTATTTCGATGCCAGCATATAAATTAATTCATACTGAGAAGTATTGGTATCCTGATACTCGTCCACCATGATATAACGAAATCTATCCTGATATTTTTCGAGAATCTCAGAATGATTACGGAATAAGATAACCGTCTTGTAAATCAAATCATCAAAATCCAAGGCATTGTTTTCTTTCAGACGCTTTTGATAAGTGCGATAAACCTTTGCAATACGGCTTGCCTTTTCATCGCCGGGGTCGGCGGTTTTTGCATAATCCTCCCACGGAATCATTTTTTCCTTTAAGCTGCTGATACTAGCCATTGCGCCTCTCACAGAAAAGGATTTATTCATGGTATCATATCCCAGCTGTTTAAAAACCTCTCTCATCAGCTTTTCCTGATCATCCGCATCATAAATAGAAAACTGGCCGTCGTAATCCAAGTGATGAATTTCACGGCGTAAAATTCGAACGCAGGTGGAATGAAACGTGCCGATCCAAATATCTTCTGCCCCGTCTTTCACCAGTTTATGCACACGCTCTTTCATTTCCTTTGCCGCTTTATTGGTAAAAGTAATGGCAAGAATACTCCAAGGTTTTACTCCTGTTTCCAATAAATGCGCAATACGCACAGTTAATGCTCCGGTTTTTCCGCTGCCTGCTCCCGCTAAAACCAAAACCGGACCATCCTTTTGCAAAACAGCCTTTTGCTGCATGTTATTGAGCTGTTCAAACCCTATCATAATAAAATCTCCTCTTCATTGATTGCCCATCGACTATTCTTGTAGAATATTTCTATATTTTAATGTTGTAGTTTTTCTCATAACAACGGTGTTTACAACCCTTTGTATTCATCTGCAGCCTGTAGCACTGCTAATGATACACAGACTTGCAAAAATCCGCTAAACGCACCAAGAAAGGCTGATATCGGTGAAAGCCGGATTCATATCCTTTTTTGCCTCGCCGATAATCAGCCCTTACGCTTTTTTAATTTCATACCGCTTAATTTTCTTCTGCCTGCTGTAATGATTTTACACGATCTATAGCTAATTTATATCCGTCCGTCCCATAATGAAGACACCGATTTACTCTGCTGATTGTTGCGGTTGAAGCGCCTGTTTTTTCGGCAATTTCCACATAAGTACATTTTGCATCCAGCATAGCTGCAACTTCCATTCGCTGGGCAATGGCCTGTATCTCATTTACCGTACAAAGATCCTCGAAAAGCTGATAGCATTCCTCAACTGTACTCATACTCAAGATACATTGAAAAAGCTTATCTGTAAGTTCTGTTTTGATTTTTTTATTCATTACCAAAGGCCACCTCTTTTGCACTATAATCCTTTATATATATTAACATACTAAAGTGTTAAAGTAAAGGTTTTTCACCTATTTTTTCAGCCCTTTATTGCGTTTTATCGTATACAAAAATTTTCCAGGATCCGTATTTAAAACCAATTCCGCAGGAAATCCGATTTTCTCCATCAGTCTTTCCACATAAAAAATATCACCTATTCCGGTATAAAAATGGGCATCACTGCCCACCACAACAGGCACATCCTCTTTCATCGCCATTCTTAATATCCGCTCTATGTTTTCATCGCTTCCCGCACGAAAACCACCTGGTACCAAAGACGCATTGTTGACCTCCAGCAAGGTTCCAGTTCTCTTTGCTGCTTTGAAAATTTCTTCGTAATCCAAAGGATACCTCGGATCTCCCGGGTGCCCTAAAATATCCACGAAAGGGTTCTCCATGGCGCAAACACAAGCCCTTGTATTCTCTTCCTTTGTTCCCGGGGTAATACAGGGAATATGCAAGCTTGCAATGGAAAGCTGAAGCCTCGAAAGGGTTTGCTGATCCATGTCAACGGCTCCCTCAAAATCCATAATATTAAGCTCTATCCCCTTTAATATACGAACACCGAACAGCTCATCAGGAATCACATGAAGATTTGCAAAAAAAGCATGACTGGTTGTGTTTTGCATGGCAGGCGCATGATCTGTAAGGGCAATTAATTCCAGCCCTTTTTCCGCCGCCGCTCTAACATTTTCCTGAATGGTGCTGTAGGCATGACCGCTAGCCATGCTATGCGTGTGGGTATCTGCTAAAATTTTCATTGTTTTTCCTCTCTCCCTCCATTTGCTGACGGATTTTAGAAATCTCTTCCCTACAAAAGGTGATAACAAATGGAAACGGAGTTTACGATAATCCTTACAGCTTCATACATTTTCTATCAAAAAAACAACATCAAGGTGTTTTTCCCGCTTTATTGCAAAGCTTTCCATTCATCTTCAAGCCGTGGTTATTCCCTTGCTTGCTTTTTCCAAATTGTCTGCTTGATTTTTAATTATATCACAAAAAGCTTCTAAATGGGGCAAAACAGCCAAAAAAATCTTTTTTCGTGTTTCATTCCATTTTTTACAAAACAATTGCAAAAGGATACTCTTTTGGATATTTCCCATACTTTAATGAAATATATGTATTATTTTGCATTTGCCTAAAATATAAATGCACAAATTTTCAGTTGTGAAAGCAGCCCTTAGTCAGCAAGCATTGTTTACAAAATGTTCATAATCCCTACATACCCAATTCATAAACCTGCTTTATGATAGAATCATCCTTAAAGAAGCAAGGATAAAGCAAATAACATAGTAATACATACCCTCCCCTTTTAAAAGAGCCAATTTGGCTCTTTTTTCATTCTCTAAAAATAATCTTTATAAACTACTTTCTGCTTTTATGAATTATATATTTCTGAAAAACAAAAAATATGGTATCATAAAAAAAACGAACAAAGAGGTGCAGTTATGGGAACAATCATAAACGACGCTAAAAATATTATTCAAAGTTCAATACAAAGAGTTTTGCCCGATTCCGCTGTGAAACGTGCTTTACAAGGACAGTCCTTTCTAGGCAAGATTATCGTCATTGCCATTGGAAAAGCTGCTTGGAATATGGCAAACGCTGCCAACGAAATTCTTGGAAGTCGAATAGAAAAAGGAATTGTACTTACCAAATATGACCATGGACAAGGTGAGATTAAGGGCTTCCGTATTTTAGAAGCGGCACACCCCCTTCCTGATGAAAACACTATATTGGGAACAGAAAAAATAATTGATGCTGTTTCCAATCTTTCCGCCGAGGATACGGTTATTTTCTTGGTTTCCGGCGGCGGTTCTGCATTGTTTGAAAAGCCCGCAGGCAATTTGCATTTAGACGATTTTTTGGAAATTACTGATCAGCTGCTCAAATGTGGTGCTGATATTGTAGAGATTAACACCATCCGCAAGCATCTCTCCGCAGTAAAGGGCGGTAAATTTGCCCAGCTTTGCGCCCCTGCTCACGTTTATACCATTGCATTAAGCGATATTTTAGGTGACAGACCGGACTCCATTGCATCAGGGCCTTCCTGCGCAGACCTTTCTACCTGCACAGAGGCTTTTGCAATTGTTGAAAAATATGGACTGAAGCTTTCTAAAGAAATGAAAAAACAGATTTCTGTGGAAACGCCTAAGGAAGTGAAAAATAATACCATGCTGATTACAGGGAGTGTCACAGGGCTTTGCCTTGCGGCGGCAGCCGAGGCAGAATTGTTGGGCTATACACCCTTGATTCTATCTACCTTTGTTGATTGCGAAGCAAGAGAAGCAGGGCGATTTTTGGCATCCATCGGCAAAACAATTCAAAAGGATGGCTTACCTATAAAACCGCCTTGTGCCATTATTTGCGGCGGTGAAACGGTTGTTCATATTACGGGAAAAGGAAAAGGCGGCAGAAACCAAGAGGTTGCCTTATCTGCCTCCGCATCCATTGCAGGGATGGAGCGTATTGTAATTGGTGCAGTTGGTTCTGACGGCACAGACGGCCCCACCGATGCAGCGGGAGGCTTGGTTGATGGACATACAAAGGGAATTTTGGATGATGCAGGCATTTCTATTGATGAAATTTTGTCCGAAAACGATTCAAACAGTGCTTTGGCTCTTGCTGATGCTTTGGTCATTACAGGGCCCACGGGAACCAACGTAAATGATTTATATTTCCTTTTGTGTAAATAAAAATGGTTCCTCCAAAACTATATTCAACAAAACCTGGATTTTAGTTCCGCCTATTTCAAAAATGAATAGGAGGACTACACGTGGCCTCTTCAAAGGAGCATTCTGTTTTATAAGAAACGCAGTAGGATATTTGATCATATCCTGCTGCGTTTTTTTGCAGAATAGCCCTATTGCAAATTTTTCTTTTTCATTTTTTTGAACCCTTCTTCTCACTGGAAAAGAACTCACGCAAGCGTATTACGGTATCTGCATCCATTGGATGATGCCATAGCACCTTGCGGTTTTCAATAAATAGCACGTAAGAGCAGCTTTTATAAATTAACTCTGGGTCGTGTGTAATGGGAAAGAGGGTTTTTCCCAGCCGCCTCAGTTGTTTCAGATTTTCAGCAACCTCAAGGATATGACAATAATCTAAGCCGCTTGTTGGTTCATCAAAAATCAAAAATTCTTTATTCGAGGCAATCGCACTTCCTATGGCAACACGCTGTTTTTCACCACCTGATAAAGACATAGGATGCAGCTCCATTTTGTCCGCTAAATCAAGGCTCTCAAGAATTTCTTTTGATCGAGCCTTCTCCGCCGCCCCATCAGTCTCGAATGCGTTCCCCATTGGGTGATCCATCCGTTTTTTACAACTAGAATTTGTTCCGCATCCCGCACCGTCGTCAGGCGATGGGCGATGGATACAAGTGTTTTTCCTTTTGTCAACTCTCGAAATGCCGCCAACAGCTGATATTCGTTTTCGGGACCTACACTGGAATTGGCTTCATCCAAAATGATGATGGGCGCATCCTTCAAAATGGCACGTGCAATGGAAATCGGCTGTTTTTCGCCGCCAGATAGAGTAGAACCACCTTTTCAACCACCGTGCCGTAGCCTTGGGGCAAATCGGAAAAAAACGCGTGGCATCTGCCACGCTTGGCGGCTTCCACCACCTGCTCATGGGTAGCATCAGGATTACCAAATCGGATGTTATTTTCTATGGTATCGTAAAATAAGTACACATTCTGAAATACCATGCTAATGTAGCGCATCAGACTGTCCGCTGTAAATTCTTTCACATCCTGACCCACGACCAACACCTGCCCCTCCTGCACATCCCAAAATCGGGCAATGAGGTTGCACACCGTTGTTTTTCCCGAGCCAGACGGCCCCACAATGGCACAGGTGGTTTCCTACGGCACCTTCAAAGACACATTGTTGATGATTTGACGAGCGTCATAGCCGAAAGATACATTCCGAAGCTCAATATCGAAGCTTTGAGGTTTCAACTCCTTTGTGCTAGAATCCATCTTTGGCATCTCCGTAACCGCCTCCAGACGTTCAGCACTGTGTTAATTATTCGGGTAAGAAATGCACCATCACCCATCTACTCCATTTCGGCATAGACCAAAAAGCACTGATAATGAACATCAAGCAATAGGTCAGCGTGATGCTTTCCGCCAGATACCGCCGCCGCCGTGAACATCAGTAAACAGCCGGTCACCTTATACCGTTTGATAAATTTTCAAAAGGGGAAGCGACGCATATTCCCGCTCCAAGTCTGCCTGCCGTTTGCGGTCAAAGGATTCGTGTACCCCATCTTCACTGCCCTCCGCCTGTGAAAATGCTCTGCGTCCCGAAATACCCCGCACATATTCCAATACTTGTGTGGTCATGTTCTCCTGTGCCGCCAAAACCTTTGTCGTATGCTTGCCGGCCCCGGCCTGAATGATATGCAGTACCCACATCCCGACACAAAGTCCGCATAACGTTACCAGCGCAAAGATGGGATTGTAGAAGAAAAAGAATACCATCATCACCAGCGTCATAAGTACGCCTCCCGTCAGGTCGGTAATTGCCATCATAGAATACTGCTCAAGCTCGATAACCGTGGAGGTCAGCACCGTCTGGATGCTCCCAAGATGCTGCTCCGAAGAATAGCCCATTGGTGCCTTACGCATCCGCTCACCGATGGGCAGACGATAATCCCAAAACATATCGAAGCCTTTCGCACTCATGCAGAATCCATCAGCCACTGAAACAGAAACTGCACCGCAATGCTTCCCACAAGAATACCCAATGCGGTTAAAATCACCTGTGCATTCAGCATATTTAGATGATCCACGACCACATATATGGCTCACATCATCATAGCCATGGATATACTTTTCATAAAATTCAGGAAAATACCCAGCAGGATTTTTGACTTATGTCTGCCCGAAATATCCAAAATACGTTTGATCATGCTTAACATACTGCTTCACGCCCTCCCTGTGCAAAATCAACGGCACCAATGTGTTCCTGCCACATAACTTTATACAAAAGACAATTTTCCAGAAGCTCTGCCTGCGTCACCTACGGGTGTATCATAGCCCTACGGAAGCTGTGAAATAAAATCATGGCAGTTTGCCGCCCTCGCCGCCGCTTGCACCTCCAAATCAGAAGCCTTGGGATTACCGATACGGATATTGTGACGGAGAGATTTGTCAAACAGGAAATTATCCTGCGCCACATAGCTGATTTCCTCCATCATTTGGTCAAACGGAATTTCTTTGATATCTTTTCCGCCGTAGCACACCAAACCTGCTGTAGCATCCCAAAATCCTGCCATCAGCTTTGCAATTGTGGATTTTCCTGAACCAGAGGGACCCACAATGGCAGTCATGGTTCCTGGCTGTGTCTGAAAGGAAACATCATGCAGCACTTCCTTCGTGGCATCATATCCAAAAGAAACGTTTTTAAAGGAGTATATGCTGCCACTGAGCTTCACTCTTTCTGTAGGACGTTCCTGTTCGGGTGTTGCAAGAAATTCCTTCACCGGCTTCAAGTTAGCCGCAATCGTAGTCAACTGTTCGCTGCCGAATGCAAGCTTCATCAATGGCGCAGTAAACACGACCAAGCTGCACAAGCAAAGGCTCTACCAAAGCAGCAAAATGCCGATAAAGTCCTGCTCACTCATATCGGCTTGTGCGGCGATGTTTCACAGGAATGCCTGTTCAAAACCCTTTTCCAGAAATTCTGCTTTCGCAGCCGGAATGATTTTTTGATGGGTTTGTGTTTTATCTTTCCGTATAATTCCCTCCTTTTTGCGAACAGCGTCAGCTAACAATGTTTGCATTATGGCATCTGATTTTTATTCTGTTAATAGACCCCATGCTAATTTGTCTGATCCACTGTGATTGAGGTTCATTTCTCATGGAGTCAATGTAATCTTAAAAAATGGTTATACGCCAAAATGCCCACAAAAAGCAGTAGCCTCTGTCTTTTGAGCACATCCAACACATGAAAATGCACATGGCAAAGGGGCGCAAATTAAACTTGCGCCCCAGACCACTCAATATAAATCTCATACAGTTTTTGACTGCCCTAGTTTCTTTTATTAATAACATTTGCCCCAAATCAAAATTTGATGAAACCGCACAAAATGAAATGGAGTGCAAAAAGTGGCAAAAAACTACTTAAGCGGCATTAATTTTTCTGCTTCCAAAGTCAATGGAATTAAGTCCTCGGTATGAAAAAGGGAAACATCAAATTTTCTGTTTAATGCCCCAAAGTGCTGTACGCCAAAACCGATTTTATGCAAGTAGGAAAAAACACCAATTGCGCCCGTTGAAAAATCCAATGCCTGTTTTCCATAAATTGCACATAAGTCAGGCAAGTCGCTATAGATTTCCTCAACCGTTTTGCCAAAGGCTTGAAATATCGGAGGAATTTTCCCTTCTTTTATTTGCGCTCCAATTTTTTGCCCCGTCATGGCAGCTGCCATTGCGGCTCTGCATAAGCCTACGGAAGTAATATACCCTTCGCCCAATGCAAGCGCTTTGAATACCTGATCCTCGCTGGCAAAGCCTCCTGTTATCGTAATAGCAGGCAGAAGCAAGCCCTCTTTTTTAATCTGTTTACAAATTTGTACCACCTTTTGTTCAAGCATAATGGTAGGATATGACCATTCGTTCATCATCTTGGAAGGGCTGTATCCCGATCCGCCGCCAGCACCATCAAAGGTAACCATATCAATTTCATTTGCACAAGCCATTCTTAGAACCCGTTCCAGGTCTGCCTCATCGTAGCCTGCCATTTTAAAATAGATGTTTTCCGCACCCATTTCCCGTAAATCTTCAATATGTATCTTTATATTTTCCTCTGTCCAAACAGGAAATCTTCCACAGGAATAAAAGCTAGGACAGGCACCATTTTCATAAGCTTCTTTTATTTTAGGATCCGAGGGATCAGGATGTACCAAACACCCCATGGCCTGTTTCTCTATAGCCATTTCAAGGTTTTTTAACCGTTTTAACGGCTGAACACCCTTGGCACCCTGACCGAATTTTATTTCAATTGCTTTATAACCGTATTTTTTTATTGCTATTTCAGGAACACCCACAAAATTATCATCTGCATTACATTGCAAAATGAGCTGTCCGAAGCCCCGATGATAAGGATAATAGCTGTCCATAATTTCTTGCAAAAGAGGAAATTCCGTAATTTTTCCGTTGTTCATTACCAAGTTAGGGTCATTATTTCTGGCATCTTCCCCGATTACACAGCTTACTCCAGACATAGCCGCACCGCCAAAATAATCCCGCCAATTTAGCTTTATCAAAGCCGGCAGAATAATGGGAAGGTTCATTTGAATTTTGTTTTTTGAGCCGTATTCTGTATTTAATTTTACATCAAAAACGGTCAGTTCCTCCAACCCTTTATCGGTTCCCTCTGCGCCAAATACCCGTCCATTGATATTAAAATGTGAATAATCCAAGGGGTAATCTTTTTCGCTGGCAATTTGATTGTTCCCCGTAGTAATTGGGTAAACAGTCCTCGCCCCTAATACCGCTGCCAGTGCAATTTCGCAGGTTCCATTACAATCCTCTGAACAAAAAGAACACATCCCCGATGGTGGTGATATAAAGCGGTTGGAATTTCTTCCTGCAGTAAAACCGGAGGACAACGTTGGAGAGTAAGACATAATAAACACCCTTTCCGTATAAAATTAATTTTTGAAATGCGCAAAAAACCGCTCAAACTTGTATTTACAGTAAAATATTACCATGATATATCTGCTTTGTAAAGGAAGTATACAGAAATTCTTCACATAAAAATATATAGTTCTCTTTTTTCATATATACAAAATGCATAATTCCTTACTTCCCTACCGCTTGTGCATAACCCATGTAAATAAACCCTCCTTAAACGCAAAAAAGCGAAGCAGAGAAGTAACTTTAAAAACATATGCCCATGGTATAGACCTTTTCCAGCCGAATCATATATGCATCTGTTTCCTTCCGTAGTTTTCTCAAAACACCTTCGCATTAGCTCCTATTCTACATATATCTCAAGGCTTTTGCACTTCGTTGCGAAACAGAACGATGTTTCCATCTGCATTTTAAATGTGCTAAACTTTTCATATCAGTTATAATAAAACCTCTTTTGATTTTAAGCGGTTGGAAGCCACTTAAATTCTATCAAATGAGGTTTATTCCTGCTATAAGGATTCCACTTCACCAGCCTAGCTGGTGGTTTGTAGGAGCTAAGACTCCAATGATACACCAAGATAATAATTTCTCGCTAAAACAAAACATACGACAAAAAATAAGCCCTCAGAAACGTTTATTTCTAGGGGTTTTCTCAATTCATCTTGTGTCATTTGCTCAATTTAGATGCAGATAGCGGAACCTTAATTTTCAGCTAAACGTTTCCGTTCAAGTTTATAGAACTATGTTGCTTTTTTTTCATCAAATTGGTAGATTCATTCTCTTTATTTTATATACCATGCGATAATAAATAAAGTCATATAGCCTTAACTTTAGCCATTTGGTTTTTTAAGTGTCTTATTTGCTCGTTATGAATACAGCTATTTTTGCGTCATTTGCTCTTCAAAGGGACTTAAATTCGAAATTGTTGTATAATCCCATAAGCCATATAATCCCCCATTTTTAATGCTTCTTCCTGTATAGAATCATATTCCGCAATGCTGGCTTCGTATTGTCCTGTAAGGATTTGCACCGCTTCATCTTCCGTCATTTGCAAGTGCTCGTAAAACAGAGCCCTCCAATTTCTTTTGCTCCAGAAAGGATTGATTCCACTCAAAAACATTGAAATATCATCTGCGTTTGCGTACCATTTCTTTCGCTCCTCGTCAACCGTTTTGGTGTCTGCTTCCTTAGCGGCGTTTACTAATTTGGCAGCTATGAGCAAATGGTCTGTAAGCAGGTTCTCAAATCGAATTGCTTTTTCATCACCATAAAATGGTCTTAGCACATCTGCAAAATCAGCGGGATTACGAAGCAGCCGCTTGGTTACATAATCTAAATCTCCCAAATTTGTTGCTGTACTGATAATGAACGATCTGGTCCACATTACATGTTCCGTCCAAAGGTTACGCAGTTTATTGTATAATTCCAATTGTTTGGGCTGCAGGCTACTATTCATGCAAGTATTTTTTTGATAATACATCATGATTCCTCCCCTATGAATTTAATGAATTAATGATATTGTATGCATTGCAGAATTCTTTTGTTCAGACATTCATTGTTAAATTCAGCCAATGTAGGGAAATTGTAGTTATCAAATCACTAATAAATCAACATTCACAAGAAAAGGCCTTGAGCAAAATAAAACATTTGCCTTAAATACTTCTGTCTTTTGATGAAGAATTTTACTTCTATAAATTACACTCAGAAACTGGGTAATTGAAAACAGATGCAACAATGAAGACAGTCTTCTGTCGTATGCCTTTAAAAGTCGAAAACAGGAGCTCCAGCAAAAAACACCCTTTCAAAAACATTATAAAACAAAATGCTAACAAAAAAAAACCCTGAAATATAAGGGTTTTCGTGAAGCTACTGAGGGGACTCGAACCCCTGACCTGCTGATTACGAATCAAAGAGACCAAGCCTCAAACCCTTGATTTTCAAGGGTTTTCAGCCTGTTGCCATTGTTGCCCTGTTGCCCACTGATGACAAGATTTTTTATAGAAAATCTATACTTTTATCAACTTTTTTGTGTATGTGTCATCATGTTGGCAACGGGGAATTTACAAAGAAAACGACTAAAATCCTGTTGCTCAATTTATACCTTATTATAACCTGATTAAGATGTAGTACCTCAGATAGGTATTTTAAATATCCTTATTTTCCATTGCTCTGCGAGCCAATGAATACCAATTCTTTACATATGGGTCCTTCAACAACTCTCTATCTTTATCCACCAAACAAATAAACAAATTAGTTAAGCCATCCCAATTACGAAAATCACCAGGTTCATAAAGAACCCAACCTAACTGTTCTAACGTCCAATTAGATTTAATAGAATTATTAATCATTGATGTTGTAACCCAATTTGCTTCATCATCTCTCCCACCCGTCGCAATCGGCGAAACATGGTCTATTGTAGGGATGAATTCCCAATACGCACTATGAGTTTCTGACATTTTCCAATGACTTTGATAAGGAAAATCTTTGGGGAAATATGTTGACAATACTTTAAGAATACCTGGTATGACAAGTTTCTTTCCAGAATATCTGTCAATAAATCCATCTCGAATAAATATCTTCATTTTTTGTCCAGAATATTTCCTCTTATTAACAGTTTTGTATTCAAACTGATATTGTTGTCGTATGAGTTCAACTGCTTCTATTTTTGAATCATATAGTAGTAGTTCACAAGCCTTTTTAAGAGTATTCAACTTTTCATCCATGCAACCCCACATCCTTTTATATAAAATTGACTCCAATTATAGTACTCATTATATCATACTTAAATATATTAGAAGTAGTTTAAAGCAATATATAATAAACTATTGGCAATTTTTAGTTTTTCAAAAATCTAAGGCATTCTCTCTTAATATTTAAATGTCATATCACACTTTCTAAATGCCTTTGATTTAATTTATCATAATAATCACCACAAGCAGCCATAGCCTGCTCCTGCGTAACATGAGTGTAGATTTTCATAATTACGTCAATGGTGTTATCCCCCATTATCCTCTGAATGACAGGGATAGGCTGACCATCCAAAATCAATCTGGTACACATCGTGTGCCTAAATCTGTAAAGGTTAAGACCTATATCCTCAATACCTACTTTTTTTACAAACCTTTGCAGTAAGCATTTCATTGAACTTTCACTTCTAAAACTACCTTCTTGACTAGGAAAAACAAATTTGCTATCCCTTACCGGTATAGGCATCGTGTCAAGTTCTTTTCTCCAATCCAAAAGTGCTTGAACTGCTAAATCAGATAATTTCAGTGTCCTTACACCATAGGCATTTTTAGTCACACTGATAAACTCTGTTTCTTTGGTCTTTTTGCCTATTCTCTCAATTGCTTCATATTCTTTACTAACTGCTTGAACAATTTTGATTGTCTTGTCGTTTGCATTAAATCTTGACCACTCTAACCCCCGCAATTCAGCCGGTCTCATACCTGTGCACTCTAGGACTGTAAAAATAGGATAAAGAACTGGATTTTGATATTCCTTTGCTTCTTTTAAAATTGTTTTAATTTCTTCATCTGAATAAGGCTGTTTTTCTTTATCTACAACCTTTTTACTGGTAGGACACTTTAACTTAACGAAAGGATTGTTAGGAACATCCTCATTTGAAAGCGCAATTTCAAAAATCATCTTTGTGGTGTTAAAAGCCTTTTTCAACGTGCTTTTCACATAGTAATGAGACAGTTTTTCAAACATTTTTCTAAGTTGAACTACATCAATGTCAACCATTCTTGTACTGCCTATGTATTTATTTACTTGAAAGAGTGCCATCCTATATCCCTCAATGGTTCTGCTAGTAGCCTTACCAATACCTGAATTCAAAACGTCTATTGCATACTGCTCAAATGTTTTATCTGTGTAAATAGCATTATCTGCTACAGGCATGGTATAGGTCTGAGCCAAAGGCATAGTCTGTGACATTTGCACACTTTTTGTCCCATTGAGCCCCGCCAATCTATCTTCTAAATATTTTTGAGCCAGTGTCTTATCTTTAAAACCTTTACTTTCTCTGTCTCTACTGCCATCTGGTTTTTTGCCTTTATTTATCTGTACCATAAATCTGCCGTCTTTTAAGGTAGATACTGTACCACTATAAACCATATCTTTTACCTCCTCTTGTACACCCTGAACCAACTCATTATTGGTCAACGAGCATGATAACTCTTCAACCTCTAGATTTCTACTGGCTTGTTGCCCAGAATAAATAGGTTCTTTTTCATTAAGCATAGCGGCAAGTGACAAGACTGAAACAAGAAATTTCCCCGATACCCCTACTGCTGGTAATGCTCCCGTAGAAATCAGTTCTTGGACTGATTTCTTAGAAATTCCTAGTTCTTTTGCTACGACCTGCTGTGGTAACAGCATCGTTTTATATTTTTCTCTTAATTCATTTGAAATACCCATTTATGTAAATCACCCTTAACCAATTATTTGAAAGCAAACTTTCACCTTTATTAGCCAAACAGATATGATTTATGTGTATTTTTACTGTAACTGTCCTATTTTTCGTTTTTTATGTTAATGAAGATTTTCAACTGTCCTGTTGAAGCAAAAAAAAAGAACACATAATGAGAGTCTATGTGCCCTTTGATATTCATTTATGTAGGCAGTACAATGTGTTTTTGTAAAGCCTGTTCTACTTGTTTGCTATCAACACTCAAATAATGCTGTGTTACAGCAACGCTTGAATGTTGCAGCAACTCCCGCACTAATTCTACGTTACAGCCATTATCATTATAGATTGACATTGCAAAGAACTTTCTAAAACTGTGGGTGGAAACCCCTTGTAGTCCTAAATAGTCACAAGTAAGTTTCAAATGACTTTGTACTGCTCTAACCGTCAAGTTAAAGAGTCTTGCCTTTGGTTTTATCCCATTTTCTAAAGCGTAACTCTGTAAATAGGTATATACTTCACTTGGTACAGTGAAAGTCCTCTTTTTATTGGTCTTTTCCTCTGTAATATCCAAGTGGTATCTACCACCTTCAAAAACTATGTCTGATAATTTCAATTTGACTATATCACCTATCCTAAGACCCAAATTTGCTTCACAGCAAAGCGCAGCAGTCACCCTTGAATTGGGTCTAATTCTTTGCCCTGTATTTGTGGCAAATCCTTGTTTGATAGTAGTTATTATCAACTCAAACTCATTTTTATCTATCGCCCTAGTCCTCTTGTTTGCCATGCTCATCATCCTCCTTATAAAATTACGTTAATCTTTATAAATACATTTCGTTCTTTGTTGGTATCAGATTTTCAGGTCTGATACCTTCAATATTTTTCTTTTTCTCTATATTTAACGAAGGAATATCCTCAATTCATAAACTCATTGAAATATCAACACTATTCGTGCTTTAAGTATCTATATAGGGTGGACTTACTGACACCTGTAACAGCCTCAATCTGACTGACCTTGTATTTTCCTGATTGATACATAGAAATTGCCTGCTCTATCTCTTTGGTCTTAGCAGGTCTGCCTACTGTGCCGTCTTCAACTGCCTTCTTATAAGACTGCTTTTGTTTCTTCTTCTCAAAATCTACATACAGTCGAACAAAATCAGTTAAAGTTTCTAAATAATCATCCCCGCATAGGTAAGGCTCTTCACAAGAGCATAGTGTTATCTGTTTATTGGTTAGATTTTGAAATACACTTATCAAATCACTTAAACTGTCTGCCAAATCTAAAACGGAACGGATAGCCAGACGGTGACCGTCTGGTATCTGTTCTAAGAGCGTGAACAGTTCAGGTCTATGTAAATCTTTATCAAAATACAAGTTGTCCTCTGGTATTTCTAAATCTTTTATCAGTAGAAACAATGGCTGATTGCTCCTGTTGTCCTCTAAACCCATATTTTCAAGCACATAAGCCCACAGCATAACTACCACCCCCTAAAAGTGTCCCATTATCCTAGAGATTTCGGGAATGATTTCGTATGTTCCCATTATCCTAGGGATTTCGGGAATGATTTCGTATGTTCCCAAAATCCCCCTTTTGGGACTATCTCTACATGACACTTAGAGCACTTTAGATGATTTTTTTTTTATCAAAATGACACTTTTTAACCCTAAAAACTCTTTGAATTTAATAGGTCGGAAAATTAAGGTCAATTTTCCGACACTTAAAAATGACACTTATAAGTGTCCCAAAATCTCTAGGATTTTGGGAATGTTTTACATCCAAATCTGCCGAAATTTTCGTTAAGGTCTTAACTGCTTAACCTGTATGCCATAAAATCGTTCCAACTCACTGACAAAATCCTTGAACTCTTTTTCACTTTGCGCTATTTGAGAAGGTGCATACAATATCAAGTATCTGTAAGCCTTTTTTTCAAAAACTCTCAGTGCTTCTTTCTTAAAATCCTTTAAACCACCATGACTTACGAAGCCATCCACAATCTCAATGTTGTTATCACAGCATTTTGTGGTCATTTGTGCTACCTGGTAAACAAGTGAATTTTGCCCCGCTTTGTCTTTTGCTGCTTTAACTGCAATAATTGCCGAATTTGCATATTTTGCCATTTATTTCACCACCTTAAAATGCTAACTCATCTTCATCCCAATCATCTTCAACCTCTAATAGACTGCCAACTAACAAGATTTCATTTCCACCCATGCAATACAAATCCACTCGTTTATCTTCTTCTGCAATCATTTCTAGGAATTTGTATGCCTTTGCTGGTACTTTAAAAACTGCACTGATATCTGATTTCATATTTTTCACCCCCTTATAATTAAAGTAAATCTAACTGTAGGGTTTTTTAGTTTATGTCTCTGAAAATATTCGTTTTAGTAAAAATTATTTCTGTATATGTCCAAGTCTATTTTTTCTTTAAAGCGGGAGTAATTTTTTCATATTTTTTGAGATTAAGGAACTAGAAGTGAGTTTCTAACGAAAGATTAAAATTAGATTGCAAAATAGTGAAAAAATATGCTACGGCGTCGACGCCGTAGCAGTAGTTTTGATATGCACATGACAAAACTTCATAAATCTTCTTAAAACTGCGTCATTTAACCTTTTGGAAACAGTCTGCCCCAGCCTTGTAATGGCAACATTAAACTCCAGTCACCCAAATGCCCAAGGTCACCCTAACGTTATCCCCACAATGACAAGCATAACTACCCGTTTGGAATTTGGGTGACTGAAGATGAAACTATTTTTATAACTTGAGATAAATAATTTATTAAATTTCCCCCAGATTTGAAAATAATTTATATGTCACCCACCCAAAATCCAAGGTCGTCCAAAGTTTGTTAAATCAACATAATAAGGGTGTCCCTCTTGGAATTTGGGTGACTGGATGTAAACGCATGAGTTGCAACATTTTCTTAACACTTTTCCAAACATTGTTATGGTAAGGTTGCCGCAGTTAGTAATACCCCCGGCGGATCCGCCGGGGGTATTACGCTTAACGCCATATATCAGCAGCCTTGACAAGAAGTTCCTGATTTGGTTTATTTGCAGTAAGATTATCATAGAGATAGCCTGCCTTTGTATTGAAATCCTTTGCTATCAATGGCATTAGACTTTGACGAATACACCATTCTGTGTAAACAGTGTACTGATTAAAAAGATTGTCCTTGTAGGTAGTGCTTACAACATTTTCTGAAAACCAACCCACAGACCTTTGATAATAAGTCTTTTTTAAAATATCATAACTCAACTCACTATTTTCACCTTCCAACAGTCTACTTTTATCCTTAGCAAACTGTTGAGGGGTTTTTTCTTTCATATGAGAATACAAATAACCTAGTTCAGACAAGCGGCAACGAATAAAATATTCAGTACCACTCTTTTTCCTATCTACATAGGAGGACATCTCACTATAAAACTTATTCCTTATCATGGTGTGAAAACCATTATCTTTGCACCAATTCTGGTAGGTTTCAAATATCTTTGTCGTAGCAACTCTATCTGTATCAATTTCATTGATACTCAAACAATCACTAATGAACTGTTCCGTTACCGTCATTTCTGTCTTATACTGCTCCTTTGCTTCTAGCATAGCCTGACATTCAATGATTTCACCTTCTTCAATTACAAGTTGTAACCCTTCAAGCAGTCTATTGAAAATACCAGATTTTTCTTCATTCAACTTTTTTTGAAGGTTCTTGTCTTTGTTCGTTATAACCTGTGTAAATGGAAAAACTTTCAATCTCCCCCACATAGCCTCATCATTTTGGATGGCTGGTTTGTAATTACTATCAATAAAAATCAATCCGATAATAGAAAAGGTAATCATTTTCTTATCATAAAGATTTCTGGTACTGATAATGGTATTACCAGTCATTGCCTTAATTTTTGCACTATCAAGCCTAGCATCTTGTGCTACTTCTGACGTGCTGATTAAAAGGGTGTCTCTTAGTTCAAGAAGTTCAGGTCCAACGTTGCTTTTCTGATTATGACTACGCATCAAAACAGAATTGTCAATGCTTGTACCATACTCACCTAAAACTGAATTCACACAATTTATCAGTGTGGTTTTTCCCGTATCTTTTTCACCAATTAAAAGCATAAGGGCTTTTTTAGCAGGCAACTGCTCTTTTGCCAAACATAGCCCAAACGCTTTTAACATCTCTTTTCTAACTTCTTCGTCAGGAAAAAGGGTTTCAAGCATACTATCAAAGGTAGGACAGGTGGCTAACGGGTCATAAGAGCAACCCATTATCTTATGCAGTCTATATTCTGTGCTATGGGGTATCAACTCCTTAGTGTTAAGGTCAAATACACCATTTTCAAGGTTGATATATAGACTTTCTTGATAATCTGTTAAATCCGTAGTCAAATACATACCTTTTAACTTCTTAAAAATATCCGCACAATTTTTAATGGTGACCATACTGCTGCATCTATTAAAATATTCAAGCGCTCTTAATTCTAAAATATCCTTCTGTGTTACATCCTTTTTTCCATCCTTTTTAATGACAGTATCCCCGTCAGATTCCATGACCTCATTCACTATCCACATAAAGACACTATGCTCAACCATAGCCAGCACTTCTGTAATAAAGTGGTATAGAACGTTTTCATCAACCATTTCATATTTTTGGCCATTCCACTTAAAGAAACTGTTCATTTTGTTGCTGAAAATGAGTTGGTCACCTAAAACCCTTCGTACAATCTGAGTGTTTCCATTGACATTTAAATCATAGGTATAAAGATACTCAATATAAAGAACATTGCTGAAACGGTATTTACTTATGTAGGATAATAACCTCCCCTTTAAAGCAGGACTATCAATTGCACCATTTTCAATTTTTGTCTTGATATCTTCAAAATCTGGTGTCCAAAGTTCATTGTCTATAACCATTATTTCATCAGGTGTTCTAGCGGCAACTCTATCAGATTTCGGAGTATAAACAGCAGTACAAGTAGAACTTGCCGTCTGTATATCCTTTTTAATATCACTTTCAAACTTTGTCCATTTTCCCCCTTGACCATAAGCCTGAAAACAAGGACTTTGTTTGAATAACCTTTCAACCTGATCAGGATGATTACTTGTATAAAAGGTAAGTTTTCTAATCAAAGCAAAGTCAGCATAATGCTGTTGAGTATATTTTTGCTGTCCTTCTTTGTCTACAACCTTATCCCACTGACCCTCCCATAAAAGTCTAAATTTTTCATTTTGAAGTGCAACCTTCAAAACTTCTTCATCCTTGTATTTTTCTGTATCTATAACACCTTTTAAGGGTCTATCCAATAAATCAGCATCCGCAGGAGATTTCTTCTCAAAATAGTTTTTATGCAGATTTCTTAACGAACCAACCACTTTTTCACTGCAGTCAATGTCAAAATTATTTATCCTATGACCTGTCATTGTAATAAATCTTTTAACCCCGTATATTTCAACGGGAGCAATTTTAGAGGCTCCCACCTTTAAATCTTCTTCTAAAGAACCCGTAGCCAAAAGGTGAACCCCTTCACCCGATAGACTTTTCTCTTGATAGGTTTGAATATGGGCTACTGCTCTACACATAGATTCAAAATGCTTTCTTAACTTCTCTTTTTCTTCTTCTGTTTCCAACTTTTCTGTATGACAATCAAGGTCGACAAAAATCAAATTTGCCGCTGGAGTCATTGCAAAACCTATTGCTACACACAAAGCAGCCTCAACTGCTTTAGCAGCCTGCTCAAAACTGCCCCAAGTTGAAGGGTCTGAAATACTGGCCCATCTGCCGTCACCTTCAACTTTGGGGTCTATGGGTACCTTTTTACCTTCAGGGGAAATTGTAATTCCCACCCAATTATTAAATTCCCTCAATTTTTGGGGGATATTCTCTTTTATTAACTTTAGCACTACACAAAACACCTATCTTTCTATTTAAAAACCTTATAATTTCAACGTTAAATACCAACTTCCCAAATTGGTATTTTTATTTAGAAAAAAATAAAATTAAATATGGATATCTGAATTTAGCATATTAATATATTCATCATGTAAGATTTTTCAGAATCAACTTCCCAAAATCCCAAATCGAATTAATCTCTAAACTACAACAATATAACGGGGTAGCATTTGGGGTTTGGGAAGTTGCCATTTAAGCCAGCAACGGCAAGGGAAACAGGGTGGATGCCCTAAGCAACTTCCCATCAACTTCCTAAACTGCATTTATCCTTGAAATACTCTATCTGTAGCAGTTCTATCTATAAGGGAAATATACCCCATTTCATTTATAGAGATAATCCCCAAACTACCTACATAGAGGTCTGGACTCTTATGTAGAACCCCGTTTGAAAAGCAATCTGCTAAATCACGAAAACTATATTCATTTTTATTTGCTAAACCAGTAATAACCTGTGATTTCTGATTATCAAACAGTACCTCTACCGTTAATTTGTAGAAATACACACCAACACACTTAATATCTATCAGCTTCACCACATATTTACCTGCAGGAACGTTATGCCCCCTGTCAAAGTAATAAGTTTTATTTGTGACTGCGGCAGTGTAGGTGACTACAAATTCACCTTTAGGTTTACCTTGATTTTCTGCACCTCTATTTAATTCTTCTATTAAATTAACATCAACTTTTCTCATATATATATCAAATCCTCACTTTCTTTATCAGCGGGCGGCATCGCCGCCCGCATACTTTTTTCTTTCGTGAGTGTGTCGCTGATCAGCGACACACTCACACTTACACACTTTTGTTCTCAAATCTATGTCAAAGCACTGCCCAAACGGAGGTTTATTGCTGCCTGTGCTTTTCTCTCAAATTTAAATTTAATATCTCTCTGCCAAAGCCTGTTTTGCCTTTTTCAAAGTTTCATCTTCTTCAAAATAAGTTTCTACTATCGCTTGTAAATCTTCTTTGTCCTCTAAAGTGTAATCTTCCACAATAAAAGTATCAAACCAAATCATTTTCCCTACACCTTGATAACCTGTATAAAATGTTAATTGTATTGTGTAGTCACACAAATTTGGTACTGCTTCACCAATCACAGCCAAAATGAAAATTTGCTCTTTTGGAAAATCTGTTGCAAAATAAAGACTATTTTTCTTTATCATAAGGCTCCTCCTTTCTCTATTTTTATAACCCCTTAGGGTATGGTAGTGGTGGGAATCGAACCCGCTCATAACAACCACTTTCACTACCTGTATGTCTGCCTACTGCTTGTCTGCAGTAGGCTTAGAAGATGTATCTTTTTCTAACAAAGTCCTTATGACCTTGGCATTTGTTTTTGTACCATCTCTGTATACAGACTTATATACATAATAATTTTTGCAGGAGATTTCCACAGAGAAATCAACCTCATATTCAATCCCGTCAACCATAGTTGTGTAGCTCATGCTGTCTCTTTCCTCTAGGTATCTTCTCTTTGCAGCGTTACCCTTGACAGTCCAAAAATAGGAATTTGCGTAATAATCACATAGTCCTAAAAATCTTTCAAAGTTCTCCCGTTGCTCTACACTCAATACAATAATTTTCTTCATAATGTAAAATTCCTCCATTTATATTTTTATTGCCTTTATTTGAAAAGGCTTACGATAGTGGTGGGAATCGAACCCACTCTTAACAACCAACTTGTACTACCTATAAATGTAGAAGCAACTGCCCTCGTATCTGTCCAAAATTTCTTAAACAGTCAAAATCCTTTCGTATATGTCCATACATCTTTTTTCTCAACCAATTCAAAAATATTTTCATTGACAATCAGAAACATTTCTTTTATAATTAAATATTAATCGTTTTTCACATCTTGTGTGTATTAATATAACGCATATGTCTTGGCTTGTCTAATAGCCTAATCAAATTCTAATCAAACTGTAATATTACTGTAATATTACCCTCAAACATTAATTACGGATTACTATCACTCGTCATGTTACGTTTTTGGACATAATTTATAAAACTTCTTACACTTTCTATAAAAGTAAAGACAGTGCTTATAAAAAGATAGACAGTTTTTATAAAATATGGACATCACCCCTAAACCTGCTCCAGTTAATGGGTAGGTAGCAGTAAAGATTTTTAAATTCGCATCTAAATATGCCGTCAGCGGATCCGCTGACGGCATATTCTAAAATTAATCTGCTTATAAACTGAAATCCAAAAATCACCATCCAAAACTCATTTTTTGAGAAATCCTTTTAAAACCTTGTAATTTCAACAAGAACAATAAGTGTTCATTTTATGATATGGGTAGCAGTAGTTCAACCTATACCCCACAAACATTCTGCGTTATCTTCCCCGATAGATTTTTTAAGATTTTCACCATCAAAAAAATCTGCTACCACCATTTAGTAGTAACAGATTTTTATAATCAAATTTTCTTCATTTTTCTTCTACAATCATTTGCACCTGACAGTCCAAACAGGCTATATTTACAACCTTTGTAGCCCTCACACTGCATCCACAGATAGGACAGATATACTTTCTTGTAGATGACTTCTTTTTACCCGCATCTGCTCCACCTGCCCCGCCAGGGGCATTGTCAGAGCCATTAGAAGAAGTTACCCCACCATTTCTAGCCAAATTTACATTTTGCCATCCCATACTGTTGATTAAATCCATCAACATTAAAGACGGATGTGTAATACTAAAACCTATTCTACTATCATAATCCAATATTAGTCCCCGCAGTTCTGCCTGCTCCTTAAATCTCTTGTTATGATAGACACCTCCTCTGGATGTGTCCTTAATGCCTCTCATATCACAGTAATGATGTACCATCTCATGGACTAAGGTAGCAATAACATTGCCAATAGGTCTATTCAACGTTTCTGCTGCTATGTTGATTTCTCTATACCCTCGCTGTTCTTCTTTCCAAGCATCCCAAGTTGTGTAGTGCCCATAACACTTAGGGCTACTCTGTACTGTTATCACAACTTTTGAAAGTTCACCTTCAAAAAATGTTTCATTTAGAACATCATAGGCTTGCTCTAAAAATGCTGTAATTTCACTAACTAACATAAAAAAACCTCCTTTGATTTCTGTATATCAAAGGTAGATTTTTTTGTCCAAGATGGATTTGTGTATGCCCACTATTTATTCTTTTCAGTAAAATAAAGAAGGTTGCGCATGCGCAACCTTCGCCGTTAATGGTGGTAGTAAACTTTACATTTACATGGATTAAGCAACTGGACCTAACCAATACCAAATTTCATCGGTAGTGTCATATTCATACCAAGTATTTCGGATTTCACCATTATAACTGCCTTTTCCTACTGGATGAGTGTTAGCACAGATGGTATTCCACTACCTGTATGAATTTCACCTGTTATAGAATCTTTGGCAAAAGGTCTACCATCGAACCAAGAAAGTTTACCCGCTTCAATTACTCATTTCAATCTGGACTTATTATTTAATTTTTGGTATAATCTGCATAAACCTACAATGAAAGGGATGTTTAAAATGGGATATGCAAGAGATATGATTAACCAAAATGATAATCAGGCTTTGATTGAAAACCAAAACAAACTTAAGCAAGAACTTAAAGAACACCAAAATTCAGACAAGTGTACAGGTGAAAATTGTTCTGAATGTAGCAGGCTTCAAATGGCTATTGACGCTGCTGAACCAACACTTCCATAAAATAAGCCTTACCCGCTTCTTTTATAGCATCTATATTAGGAACTTCACCTAAAGCCAACAAGAAAGGTTTTAATTCTTGCCAAACAACAAGGTTAAAACCTTGCTCTATTTCTGCATAAGCATTGGATTGACCATAAATCCAAGGTTCACCATGAGGTATACCCAAATAATCTTCTATCCAAAAATGACTTAAATATAAACTATCATCCAAAGGCTTTGACCAACCATAAATTAAAGTTTTACATAAATACTCTGACACCCAACCTTTTAAGATAACATCATTATTACACTCGTTACGCATAAGAGGAAATAAATTATTACAGAGAAAACAGCATTTTACCCAACGCATGGAATCTGAATTGACACCTTTTGGATTACAAGGAGTCCATAATTCATCTACTAACTTTTTAAAATCTTCATTACCAAAGTTTAAATCTACAGGATAATCACCTATTTGATTGTTATTTACTAACATTTAAACACCTCTCTTATTATATTATAAATTGTTAAGCTACTGGACCTAACCAAAACCATATTTCAGCTTCGGTGTCATACTCCCACCAAGTATTACGAATTTCACCATTGCTACCTTTTTCTTTCGGATGAGTGGAATGCTTGATGGTATTCCACTCAGTACCTGTATGCATTTCGCCTGTTATAGAATCTTTGGCAAAAGGTCTGCCATCGAACCAAGAGCACATACCCTCTTTAGCAGTTACACCATTAACTACGGTTCCTGTGTAAATGTCTACCCCTTGACCTGCACCTAGTACACCACCTATACCCAATTTTAGAACTACTTTTGTTCCATCAGCCTTGATTACTGTGTCACCAACTTTAGGGTCATCATGATTTGAACCCTCTACCCATGTTTGACCTGTACCCTGAGGTTCTTCTGGTGTTACTACTGGGGCTGTGAAATCTACTTTGGCACGGGCAGATGAATCTACTAACCTATTCAGTACGGCTGCGCCTGCGGCGCGGGTTACTGTTATTTTTGGAGCAAAAGTACCCCTGTCATCATTGCCTGAAATCATACCCATGGAATATGCCTTTACAACATAGTCTTTATAGTAAGAGCCTACTGTTGAATAATCACTTATTTTTGCTGTGGGTACTAGTTTACTCGCTGTGTCACCTTTTTGCTCTGCTGCTCTTACCAAGACCATTGACATCTCTTGACGGGTTATACCCTGTGCCATAGAAGATTCTGTGAATTCACTTTCTTGGATTAAACCATTGTCTACTGCAACTTCATAGGTGCCTGACCACCAATTCTCATTGATTGCTTTGATGTCTGCTGTTGGATACATTGCTCTTACTACTACTGTTACAAACTCTGCTCTTGTCATGGTCTTCTCTGGTGAAAATGTTCCTACACCATTTACTGGTGTTGTTGTACCACTGAATAAACCCCTATTTACCATTGCCATGATTGATTTGTAAGCCCAATGGGAGGAGGATACGTCACTGAAGGATTTTATTTGGGCTACAACTGTACTGTCTGTTGTATTTTCTGCCGTATTGGATGTCGTATTGTCTGTTGTATTGGTTTGTTGACTATTTAAAAGTTCTTTTTCAGTTTGTTTAACCGTTTCTTCTATCGTCAATTCCGACGCTAGCGTCGGAATTGACATCGACAGCACTAAACCTGCTGTAATAATTCCTAATAACATTTGTTTTTTCATTTTATATCCCCCGTATATTTTAATTGACTTGTCCTTTTAATTGATATCATTATAACACAGGCAAATACTGGATATCAACTCAAGTCTTCAATGGGATTTGAGAAGGGCTATTTGAATATAAACGGTATATTTCTTATTGACTATCTTTCATTTCAAACATTTCTTTGTCACGTTTCATTTCCATAGTTATTGTAGTCTGTCTTCTTCCTATAACTTTCCGAATATGGTCTATAGAAAACCCTATTTCATTTAATATGTAAAACTCTAATACGAGCCTCATTATACGAATTCCATAATTTAGATTTTTCCCCGATAAAGCCTTTTGTTCCTTTGCACTGCTATAATGTGTAAAGTAGTGTCTAGTATCTACAATAGAATCAATAAGTTTATACGGAAATCTTTCCTCATAAAAGTTGCAGAACTCAAATTGAAAATTACAAATAAACAAATCACAAAGTCTGCTTTTCAATATGATATACTTAATGTTTTCATCTATTTGGGTAGTGCTTAGAAATTGCATTTTGTGCAATTCCCGTTCTGTCTCGGGGCGACCATCAATTAACAATTGGGCTTTTTCTTTATAGTCTTTAAGTTTATCACACACAAATCTGGCGTGGTATGTTTCTAATGCTTGGACTGCATTTAAGAAAACCATTTCTATGGGCATCTTTGGATATGAAAATACCGAACTATAGAGGTCCACAATTGGTTTTAATTTTCCATATATTGCAAACCATTTTTCAAATAGTCTATTTTCTTCAGTTAACATAGGCAATGTAAATAAATTATAATATGCTTCTGGACTGTATAAACTTTCTTGTGGTTGATTGATATAAGCACTAATAGGAATATATTGTCCATCTTCTTCTTTAAAGTTATTGCTAAAACATTTAATCTTTTCAATATAAATATTATCTTCAATTCCTATATCAATTAAATGGATTAAGCTTTTTACATCTTCTAAGCTCTCTGATATCAGAACTGGTTTTTCATATTCAAACTTTACATTTACATTTTGGTATAATTTAAGTTCGCTTTTTGTACATCTAAGTGGTAGAGCACCCATCTCAGGTGTAAAAGTAATAGATAAACCTTCTCGACATTGAACGGTTACGTCTTCCTTAATTTCCCACTTATATGAAATAGGTTGGTCCAAGCACGAATCAAAATAGCATAAACCAGACCACTCTATAATATTAGAGAATACATAAGAGTAACCGTTAAACGAAAGTTGGTCTTGTGTATATTCTGCTCCAACAAACATGTATTCAGCAAAAATAGTAATTGTGTCTAGTTGAAAATTCTGTGTGTGCCTATTGACTACTTTACAATTTGAAAGCGTAACCTTTGTTCCATTACTAATTTCACCATAAATAATTGGCATTTCATCCGGAAACAATTTCTCAACATAAATGTCATCAAAATCACATGCATAGAAAACAATTAAGCGTATAGTACCCTGTTTACTATCTACCAACAATTCACCACCATATTTTAACTCACTTGAAGGTATTCTCCAATTGCCTCCCCATTTAATTTCTTCGCTCATAACAACCATCCTTTTATATAGTTCGACTTGTATTTACCAATATTTTCATAATAAATTATAACACATATTTACAGGTAGCAAAGTATAACCTTATATTTAAACCAAATTTGTCAGTTCTCATTATAATTCGTTGCCCACGTTGCCCAAATGGGCAACAACTTTTGGGCAACAAAAAAACCCCTAACCTAAGTTAGAGGGTCTGAAGCTACTAGTGGGAATCGAACCCACAACCTCGCCATTACGAGTGGCGTGCTCTACCATTGAGCCACAGTAGCATATAAATAAGGGTTTTTAAGAACTACAGAACACTTTTTAGGGAATGTTCTGGTTGTACATCAGTTTATCACTGTCATTACAAGAGAATTATGCGAGCAACTCATTAATTAGGTAAGAGCCATGCATTACGAATCAGCTGCTCTACCAACTGAGCCACAGTAGCATGTTTTATTTTGTTTAAAGCAGCCTTTTTGTCAATATCCAGCGAACCAACTTCACAAAAATGCATCTTTGCCATTATAGCATATGGCAATCATAAATGCAACAATCCATCACATTTCTTTACAAATTTTACAACAGAATAGTATCATCTTACACTAAAATTCTATGTTTTTTGGTAAGAAAAGTAAAATTCCAAAAATATCTTTTTCACCTCACTAATGGTAAGAAAACCGCTTCTGTTAAAGCTTTGCTTGATATTAATTCATGGCATAACGCTCTTGCTCTGCAAAATTTGCTTCTAAAATATAGATGTTTTATTTAAAGAAAACGCTTCCTACCTGTTATAGGTCTATACATCTTATTAAATCTAGTGTTATAATGTATTGGCAAAATAAGGGGAGAAATGTCATGATAATTCATTCAGCAACAGTAATTTATTTTTCACCAACAGGTACTACGAAAAAAATTGTTGATTCTGTTTTAGAAGGAACAGAGCTGGTAATTAGTGAAATCATTGATTTGAGCTTGCCAGAAGGTAGAAAGGCAGATAAGCCTTGCATAAATACAGACATCGTATTCATCGGCGTGCCTGTTTATGAAACAGGGATACCTAAAATCTTAATTCCTTTTTTAACAAGTTTAAAAGGCAATGGTAGACCAGTTGTGCTACTTGCAGTTTATGGCAATATGAGCGAAGGAACAACCTTGAACGAACTTTATTCCATAACGCATCATGTTGGGTTTAATGTTGTCAGTGCCGCTTCCTTTATTGGTGAACATTCATTTTCTACGGAAGAAACACCTATCGCTAAAGGTCGTCCGGATCGCGCAGATTTGTTAAAAGCAAAGGAATTCGGAAAAAACATCATGAAAAAAGTGCAAAATATTTCTATTTTAAGTGATGTTTCATTAGAAATCCCACAAGGCAAAACGCCCTTAATAGCAAAAATTTTACCCGAAAACAGTGCAAAATTATTTGCCAAAGCGCCTATTGTAGATAGAAGCAAATGCAATCAATGTGGCAAATGCGTAAACCTATGCCCTGTAAGTGCGATTGATAAGGATACTTTGGCAATAAACCAAACGCAATGTCTTCGCTGCTTTTGCTGTGTTAAGCGATGTCCTAAAAAAGCCAGAAAAATAACATATCAACCGAAGCTGATCGTTTCTAAAATATTAACCCTAAAAAGTAAAGTGAAGAAAGAACCAAACATATATTTATAAACCACCTGCATTATGTTCTGAAAAGATTTCTGGTGAATCAAAAGGCTTCCTTGCATATTTCTATGTTTTGGCAACAATCTTTTGCACCGGATAAACAACAATATCATTCAACGAAGAAAGATTATTTTAGGAGGAACCATTATGTCAAACAAACAAAAGGTTTGGGGACTGGGATTTGCAACCGTTTTTTTATGGGCATCCGCCTTCCCACTTACTAAGGTTGTGCAGGAACAGTTTACTTCATACCCTTTAGGATTTTTGCGCTGTACGGTTGCCGCAATTTTGCTGCTGATCCTTGGCAAATGCAACCACATACATAAACCGAAAAAAGAAGATATTCCTTGGTTTTTTCTTGCCGGCGGATTAGGCTTTACCCTTTACATGATTACGTTCAACACTGGTATTCAAACCTTAACCTCTGCCACTTCCAGTATCATTATTGCCATTACGCCTATCCTTTCGGCAATTGCAGCATCAAAGATTTATCATGAAGTGATCCGTCCGATCGGTTGGGCCTCAATTCTACTGGCTTTTATCGGTGTTTTAATTCTGCTTCTTTGGGAAGGTGTTTTTTCCATTAACATCGGCTTAATCTGGACGCTTTCGGCTTCGATTGTATTTTGCGGTTACAATATTTTGAACCGCAAACTTTCGCAAAAAGGCTATTCCTCCTTGGAAATTGTTACTTATAGTATGCTTTGCGGCGCAATTCTGCTTGGTTTTTGGTCTATTGAAAGCATACAGCAATTAGCAAATTCAGATATGAGTCATATTCTTGCCCTTGTATATCTAGGCGCATTGCCTAGCGCAGCTGCCTATTTTTTCTGGGGCAGAGCAATGTCTTTGGCGGAGCGCACCAGCGAAGTAACCAACTTTATGTTTATTACGCCCCTCCTTTCCACGATCATGGGGTTCATTATTTTAAACGAAATACCCAATATGGGTACTTTTATTGGCGGTGCATTGATTATTTTCAGTGTCATTGTCTTCAACTTAAAAGGAAAATGATGCTCAAATATGAACTTTTCTAAAATATTTGTATTATTTTCTGATAAGCAACAGCATATAGAACTCTTTGTGCTCCCTTGGGGCTTATAATACGGCTGATTACCTTTTGTATTCACCTGCCTCCGAAAAGTGTGGGGCTTCCAAAAAACCGTTAAACATAATATCCTATTTGAAACGAATGAAAGGCTGATATTTTTTCATATCAGCCTTTCATATATTCTTAAATGCATTCTCATGACCTTCTGTCAGAAAAATAAAGACTTCTCTACCCTAAAGTTTATCTCATTTAAAAAAGGCTATGCCGTCTTATTTATTTTCCAAAATTTGAATCATGGTGATTTACGTCATCATCCCGCGGCTTGGTATAACCTAATGCCTGGCTACTATCGCAAATGCCTTTCGTCGTGGGATCAGCGACCACGCCGATTACAGCTAAAACTACACTGATGAATAAAAAAGGATTGCCTGCCACACGCTTAATCTCTTCCAAAACCATAGACCAACTGGTAAAATCCTCCAGTCTTATGCCTAAGGTTGCCATAATAACGCCAAATAAACCAATCCAAAAATAAGGATTTTTAAACCGAACCTTCCAATTGATTTTCATTTTTACGCCCCCTTTCCCAAACTTCAGCCTAGCCAAAAAACTGCCATATTACAATATAATAATAATGCTTCCTAAAAATGAAAGCTTTCACTGAAAAAGGCAAGTTTATTCTAAAATAATAATTTTTTACACAAAACACTTGGGCTGTCAGCACCTTTATATTTTCAGCAGCTCGTACTTCATCTGAACACTTTTTGCAAACACTATATTCATTTTTACAATTAAAAAAACCGCCTTCCATAATACGGAAAAGCGGTTCATATCATTATTTGTTTTCGTTCCAGCTTCCAAGCCTGCGAAATCTTTCATATCTTTTTTCACTAATTTGGGGAGAACAACTATATATTTCCTTAAAATCTCCACTTAGCGTTTCCTTCAGTTCGGCACACATTTCCTCAAAACACAAAAAACTTTCGGGAATAATACGCTCTGCCACGCCAAACCGTTTCATATCCTCGGCAGTGATACACAAGCATTTTGCCGCCTCTGCCGCCGCCTCCAAGGAAGCCTCTCCCCATAAAATACTGGCACAGCCTTCGGGTGAAATGACAGAAAATACAGCATTTTCAAGCATATACACTTTGCTCGCAACGGAAAGACCCAATGCGCCGCCGCTGCCGCCCTCTCCGATTACAACCGTAATAATTGGCGTCTTCATCGCCATCATTTCCATCAGATTATCCGCAATCGCCTGCCCTTGCCCACGTTCCTCGGCCTCTTCAGCGCAAAAAGCCCCTGCGGTATCCACCAAGCAAATGATTGGACGGTGAAACTTTTCAGCCTGTTTCATCAAACGCAATGCCTTGCGATACCCTTCGGGCATGGGACTGCCAAAATTGCATTGAATTCGCTCATCAAGATTTCTGCCTCTTTCAATTCCAATAAAGGTAACAGGCATTTCTCCCAGCATCCCAATTCCGCCAACAATCGCCTTATCATCCGAAAATTTTCTATCCCCATGCAGCTCTATTCTATCGGTAAACATTTTTTCGATATAAGCCCTTGCAGTTGGACGGTTTTGGGCTCTTGCCGCAATCACCCTCTCGTAAGGGGACAAACTGCTGACCTTAACCCATTCCGCTTCCTGTTTGAAAACAGCATCCTTCAAAGCATCACTATGCTCTCTCATTTCATGCTGATGCAGTAATGTGGAAATGACTCTTCTCAATTCTGTTCTAGGCACAATTCCATCCACAAAGCCATGCTCCAGTAAAAATTCTGCTTTCTGAAAATCATCAGGCAGTTTTTTCTTGGTTGTCTGCTCAATGACCCTGCGCCCTGCAAAGCCGATGGTCGCATTCGGTTCGGAAAGAATAATATCCCCAAGCATCGCAAAGCTGGCGGTAACCCCACCCGTGGTCGGGTCAGTCAAAATGGTAATATATAAACCACCACGCTTGCTGTGATAATCTACTGCACCGCTCACCTTTGCCATTTGCATCAGAGAAAGAATTCCCTCCTGCATTCTTGCCCCACCCGAACAGGTAAAACCAACGACGGGCAATTTTTTCTCCGCCGCATATTCAAACAGCCTTGCCAGCTTTTCACCGACAACGGAACCCATGCTGCCCATCATAAACTGTGGCTCCATCACAAACAATGCACACTTCTGTCCACGGAAAGCCGCAGTTCCGCATAATACAGCTTCTTCCTCGCCCGAGCCCAGTTTGCCGCTTTCCAGCTTTACATCATAGCCGGGAAAATCCAAGGGATCATTGGTGGCAAGTTCTGTAAGCAATTCATGAAAGCTGCCTTTATCACAAAGTGCCTTTACTCTGGTTCTTGCCCCAATACGGAAATGATGTCCACAGGAGGGGCAAACCATTTTATTTTTAGCGACAGTCCGCTTCGTTTCGATAGACTTGCAAACGGGACATCGCATTTTTTCCTCTACAACAGGGGTAATTCCCCCTTTTTCCAAATCATTTTTCGATTTACGAAATAAACCAACTATATCATGCACGCGAGTCACTTCCCTCCGCTAAAATTTGGGGCAGTATCAGCGTATCATATGCCCCCTGCCAAAAGGCTTTGCTTCGAATCAATTTCAGCTGATCTTCAATATTTGTTTCTACGCCCTCAATGACCATCTCGCATAATGCCGTTTCCATTTTACGAATAGCGTCCTCTCTGGTGTTGGCAAAAACAATCAATTTCCCCAGCATAGAATCATAATAGGGAACAACCTCGCATTCCTGAACCAAGGCTGTATCAAAATGCACCCTTGCGCCCCCCGGAATATGGAGAAAGCTGATTTTTCCCGTAGACCTTGCATTGATACGGCATTCTATAGAATTTCCCTTTATTTGTATATCCCCCTGCGTAAAATCCAAAGGAATCTGGCAGGCAATGCGAATCTGCCATTTTACAATATCAATTCCGCTGGTTTCTTCCGTAATCGGATGCTCCACCTGCAAGCGTGTATTCATTTCGATAAAATAAAACGCTCCGTTGGGTGCCAATAAAAATTCCACCGTCCCTGCATTGGTGTAATTTGCCGCCTTTGCGGCTTTGATTGCAGACTCCATCATTTTTGATCGAATTTCTGCCGTCATTATGGGGCAGGGTGTTTCCTCCAAAACCTTTTGCTTGTTCAGCTGTAGGGAGCAATCTCTTTCACCCAAGCATACCATATTTCCAAAGTGGTCGGCTAAAATTTGCAGTTCCACATGGCGGACGTGGGTCAAATATTTTTCCAAAAAGACCTCTCCGTTGCCAAAAGCACTTTTTGCTTCTGCCGATGCCATTAAAAATGCGTTTTCCAATTCTTCCTTGGCATTCACAACACGAATTCCCTTGCCGCCACCCCCGGCGGTTGCCTTCACCAATAAAGGATAACCAATTTCTTCTGCCAAGGCTTTGGCTTTGGCAACATCCTTTAAAATTTCCGTTCCAGGAACCACGGGCACGCCAATTTCCTTCATCAGCCTGCGGGCATGGTCTTTATCGCCCATGCTTTCCATGACCTGACTTTTCGGCCCGATAAAAACGACACCATTTGCTTCACAAAGAGCCGCAAACTCGGGGTTTTCGGAAAGAAATCCGTATCCGGGATGAATTGCACCGGCATTGCAAGCCAAAGCGGCACTAATAATGTTCTTTTGATTTAAGTAGCTTTCCGACGCACTCTTTCCGCCGATGCAAATTCTCTCATCTGCCAAAGCCACAGGCAGAGAATTGCGGTCTGCCTCGGAATAAACAGCCACGGTTTCAATTCCCATTTCTTTGCAGGCACGAATAATTCGTACTGCGATTTCCCCACGATTTGCCACGAGAATTTTTGTAAACATATCCTCAAGTCTCCTTTATCAAGGCAAACGAAAATTCTGCACTCACACACAGCTTTCCGTCTACGAAGCCTTTTCCTTCAGCCCAGTAAAACACACCTTTATTTTTAATCAGTTTGCATTGTGTTTCAATAACATCTCCGGGGCGTACGCTGTTTTTAAAGCGCACCTTATCAAGCCCTGTAAAGAAGGGCGTTATCCCTTTATTCTCTTGTGAAAGCAATACGCAAGCGGATTGCCCTAAAATTTCGCATAAAATGACACCAGGAACCACAGGATTATTGGGAAAATGGCCCTGTAAGAACCATTCGTTTCCTGTAATTGTCTTTTTGCCGTAAGCAACGCCGTCTTTCAGCTCTGCCTCGTCAATCAAAAGCATTGCATCCCTATGGGGTAAAATCTTCTTAATTTCTTCCTGATTCATGTCAAGCCTCCTCACGAATGCATACCAACACCTGACCAAACTCTACAATCTGCCCGTTATCCACAGGAATTTCAACGACCTCGCCGTCTTTCTCCGCTTCAATGGTATTGAACATCTTCATGGATTCTACAATACATACAGGATCCCCTTTTTTTACTTTATCGCCAACCTTTATATAGGAAGCCGCCCCTGCCTGAGGCCCTAAATAAACAGTGCCCACCAAGGGAGATTTTTGCTCAAAAGCCACTTCTTTTAGCGGCTCTTTTTCTTCCATGACAATCATCGTTTCTTCCGCAAAAATCTCTGTTTCCTTCGATGCTTCCTGCAAAACAACCTTGCCGCCGCCAGCCTCCAGAACCAGACGAACGTCGCCCTCGGTTAAATCCAGCTTTGTCAGTTGATTTTGTTTCAATATTTTAGCTAATTCAGCAATTTTTTTGAGTTCCATATACATCAGTCCTTTATTTTTTTAAATGCCACACAAGCATTATGTCCACCAAAGCCCAAGGATGTAGAAAGAGCACCTTCCAACTGTGCTTCTACCGCAACATTAGGGGTATAATTCAAATCGCACAGGGGATCCTGTTCTTTTAAGTTAATGGTAGGCGGCACAATACCATTATTGATTGCCAAGATCGCAGCAATTGCTTCTACCGCACCGGCAGCGCCCAGCATATGCCCCGTCATTGACTTGGTAGAGCTGATATGCAGCTGCTTTGCATCCTCGCCAAAAGCCTTATGAATGGCAAAGGTTTCAACTTTATCATTCATCTGTGTTCCTGTACCATGGGCATTATAATAAATCTGCTGGGGCGCAATACCTTCTAAGCCTTTCGCCGCATCCCGAATTGCCTTTGAACTGGCTTTTGCCTCAGGCGCAGGCGCTGTCACATGGTGTGCGTCACAGGTGGAGCCATAGCCTACCACCTCGGCATAAATTTTTGCGCCTCTTGCCTTGGCGTGCTCATAATCTTCCAAAATTAAGGTTGCCGCACCTTCACCCATGACAAATCCGCCTCTTCTGCTATCAAAGGGCAAAGATGCCGCATTTGGGTCATCCGATGGACTTAATGCCATACAACTGCCGAAGCCTGCGACTGTTAAAGGCGCAATGGCACCTTCACTTCCGCCGCAAATTGCCGCTGTGGCATAGCCATGTAAAATAGCACGATACCCCTCGCCAATTGCCGTCGTTCCCGTTGCACATGCTGTAGATACTGCAACGCAGGCGCCTTCTGCACCATAGCGAATGGCAATATTGCCCGCCGCAATGTTAATAATCATTTTGGGGATAAATAAAGGAGAAATCTTTTTTGCTCCTTTTTCCGCCAAAGTTGTTGCACTTTCACAAAAGGTTTCAAAACCCCCAACGCCAGAGCCATAGTATACTGCAAGCTCTTCCTGATCAACTGTTCCTACTAGACCGCTGTCCTCCATGGCCTGAGATGTAGCAGACAAAGCATAAACACAAAAACGGTCTAATTTCTTTGTTGTCAATTTATCCATATAAAGTGAGGGGTCAAAATCCTTCAACTCTGCCGCCATACAAAATTTACTGTCAGAAGCATCATATCTGGAAATGGCTGAAATCCCATTTTTCCCTTCCACTAAGCCTTGCCAAAAGCTTTCCACTGTATTTCCAATAGGCGTAACTGCCCCTAATCCCGTCACAACAACTCTTCTCATACAAACCTCCTACATTGCCATTCCGCCGTCAATACGAATTACTTCGCCGGTAATATAATCCGACGCATCCGAAGCAAGGAATAACGCTAATTTTGCAACATCATCTGTCTTACCAAAGCGTTTCATGGGAATTGCATTTTTTATTTCCTCATTCACCGCAAAGGTTTCCGTCATATCGGTGGCAATAAATCCTGGTGCTATGGCATTACAACAAACACCACGGGATGCCAATTCCTTTGCTACCGATTTTGTTAAGCCCACCAAGCCTGCCTTTGAAGCAGAATAGTTTGCCTGACCTGCATTTCCAATCAACCCCGAAACAGAACTAATATTAATGATTTTCCCGGCTTTTTGCTTTAAAAACAGTGGATAAACCTGCTTAATCATGTAAAAAGAACCTTTTAAGTTGGTATCCACCACTGCATCAAAATCTTCTGCTTTCATCATAGGAATCAGCTTATCCTTTGTAATTCCAGCATTGTTTACTAAAATTTGTACTCCGCCAAAGTCAGCCACAATTTCCTTTACTACCGCAGCAGTCTGTGCGGCATCAGCTACATTACACTGATAGCCTTTGGCTTTCACACCCAAATTTTCTAATAAGCTTTGTGTTTCCTCCGCTTTTTGGGTATTTCCTGCATATAAAAAAGCAATATCTGCTCCATTTTCCGCGAATAATTTGCAGATAGCCGCACCAATTCCTCTGGAACCGCCTGTCACTACTGCTACTTTTCCTTTGAGCATATAAAATCCTCCTCTTTCAACTTCTGAACCTCTTCCATAGAAGAAACAGAATATACCTTACTTTCAGGTAAGATACGAGAAATTAATTTTTTTAATGTATCGCCTACCCCTACTTCAATAAAGGTGTCAAACCCATCTGCCGCCATCCGCTCAATGCTTTCCTGCCAACGCAGGGCATGATCAATCTGGGGAGCCATCCAAGCCCGAACATCTTCTTCATAGGGTTTTGCCATATAATTGGAATAAACAGTTATTTCAGGCTTTTGAATCTGATATTCCTTCAAAACTTGGGCAAAATCCTTTGCCGCTTCCTTCATAAACGGGGAGTGAAAACCGCCGCCAACTGCGATGGGCAACCCTCTGCCGCCGGCCTCTCTTACTGCTTTTGAGAAAGCCTCTATTTCCTCTTTTTTCCCTGCAACCACCAACTGCCCTGGGGCATTGTAGTTTACCGGATAAACCTGTTCAAATTTCTTGCAAATCTCTTCAACCTTACTGTTTTCCAACTTCATAATCGCAAGCATAGAGCCCGGATTTTTTTCAGCTTCCCTCGCCATAGCCAACCCTCTGTAGCAGGCCAGGCGAAAGCCGTCTAGCATATCATACGCACCTGCAAATGCCAGCGCAGGAATTTCTCCCAAGGAAAAACCCGCCACACCATCGGGAATAATGCCTTCTTCTTTTAACGCCAAAGCCGCCGCCAAGTCTGTCAAATACAAACAAGGCTGCGTGTTTTCTGTATGCTTCAGTTCTTCGGCTGTTCCTAAAAAGCACTGATTTAGTGTGTTAGGGCGAATTTCCTCCGCCCCATCAAACAAATTTCGGATGCTCTCTTTTGCATCATAAAAGCTTTTGCCCATGCCCGCTTTTTGCGCGCCTTGACCAGAGAAAACAAATGCTATTTTACCCACTTTGCGCCTCCTTTTAACAAAAGCTCAGCTTCTAATACAATTTCCTTTAAAATTTCAGCAGCAGGCTGTTCTTTTTTCACCATGCCGGAAATCTGCCCTGCCATGAAGCAGCCCTCTTGGGTGTTCCCCTCCACAGCCGCCTTCCTTAAAGCACCCACGCCCAATTCGGCGACGGTTTCCGCTGTAGTTTCGGGTGCGTATTCCTTTTTCAAAAACTCACGACTAAAGCTATTTTTCAAGCAACGGCAAGTGTTTCCACCAAATCTTCTGCCCGTTGCTGTAGTGGAAATATCACTCGCCTTTAAAATCATTTCTTTATAATTGGAATGAACGGAACACTCCTCGGCCAAAAGGAATCTGGTGCCCATTTGCACCCCAACAGCGCCCAGCATAAATGCCGCCGCAATTCCTCTGCCATCACCAATGCCACCTGCCGCCAATACAGGAATTTTCACTGCATCGCAAACCTGAGGGATTAAGGGCATCGTACTCATATCTCCGATATGCCCGCCGGATTCACCGCCTTCGGCAATGACCGCCGTTGCCCCTGCTTTTTCCATCATTTTTGCCGCTGCTACGGATGCCGCAACAGGAATTACTTTGATTCCTGCTTCCTTCCACATAGGGATAAACCTTGTAGGGATACCGGCGCCTGTTGTTACCACTGGAACCTTTTCCTCCACTACAATTTTTGCGACCTCCTCCACATAGGGACTCATCAGCATAATGTTTACGCCAAAGGGCTTATCCGTCAAGCTTCGTGCAATTTTAATTTGCTCACGAAGATAATCGCCTCCGGCATTCATTGCAGAAATAATGCCTAAGCCGCCGCCATTTGAAACCGCCGCCGCCAGCTTGCCATCAGCAATCCAAGCCATACCGCCCTGGAAAATGGGATATTCAATTCCTAACATAGAACAGATGGGTGAAAGGATCATTCTGTCCCCCTCCTCTCTTACTGCAGTTTGCTTTCGATCAGTGTAACCAAGTCGCCTACAGCGTTTACCTTGTTATCGCCCAATTCGATTTCTGTGCCAAATTCTTCTTCTACGTTCATGAGCAGTTCCATAACGTCCAAAGAGTCAATACCCAAAGCTTCAAATTTTGTGTCCATTGTAATTTTGCTTACTTCACATTCCAACTTTTCTGCTAACATTGCTGCAACCTTTTCGAATACCATAATTTTATTCTCCTTTTATATGTTTAATAATGAATAATTTATATATGAAGCCCTTAGGCATTCATTACCATCTTAAAATACAAGTCGCACTTGCCAAACCGCCGCCAAAAGCAGGCAGCAAAAGCAAATCTCCTTTTTCCAGCATTCCCTGACGGTTCATTTCATCCAATGCAATGGGAATGCTTGCAGAGGAAGTATTGCCAAAACGTTCAATATTTACATAGAATTTTTCTTTTGGCACCTTCAGCTTCACACTTGCAAAATCTATGATTCGCTTATTTGCCTGATGAGGAACAATGTATTTTATATCATCCAAAGTTAGCCCCTGTCTTTCCAAAAGGGCATTGCAATCATTACAAATTGCATTTACGGCAAATTTAAAGGTTTCCTGACCTGCCATATGAATAAAAGGCTTTTTCTGAGTTCCTTTGTAAAAAGGGGATTTACCAATTGGCTGAGGAATATCCATCACGTCCGAACCACCTTTTACATCAAAGACGGCATCAATATAAGAATCCCCTTCACCAAGCACCACCGCTCCAGCGCCATCGGCAAAAATAACACAGGTTCCTCTATCTTCCCAATCAACAATACGGCTTAAGCGCTCCGCTCCAATCACCAAAACCTTTTTTGCTTTTCCTCTTGCAAAAAAGCCTGCCGCTGTTTCCAACATAAAAACAAAGGCAGAACACGCCGCACTTATATCCATTGTCATACAGGAAACTCCCAAAAGGCTTTGAATCATGCAGGAAACTGAAGGAGAAATTGACTCACCACTTACACTGGCAGCCAAAATCAAATCAATTTCTTCTTTCTTTACACCACTATTTTCCAAAGCCGCCAGTGCTGCCTTGCATCCCATATCCGCCGCTGTTTCATCCTCGCTGATATGTCTTTGCTTTACGCCCACTCTTTGCATAATCCATTCATCATTTGTATCAACAAATTTTGAAATATCTTCATTGGTCACAATTTTAGGGGGTACGTACATCCCCGTTCCAAGCACATTAAAACTCATATTTTAATCCTCCGAACTGCATTCTTTAGTGTTATGCAAACTTAGTGCCAAAAAAATTAAAAAAGGTTACAAAAAAAAATAAAATAATTTCGACCTTTCTTTTCAAAAAATGAAAAGACAAGCTTTAAAGCCTATCTTTCCAAGTTTTTTTCTTTTTATTAAAGATTTCTAATTTTGAAAAATTCTTCTCTATAATTCTTTTATTTTCGTTTAATCCGTAAAATAAGCATGATCAATGCACAGATAGAAGCACTCACATAGGATAACGCCGCAACCAGCATCCATAGACGGCGAACTCTCATATGCTTTGCCAATTCTCCATAATTTCCAGTGGCAGTAAAATTATAATTCAACGTGGGGGGAGCTGAAAGTCTATACAGCTTATAATAATTCCGACAGCTTTTGCATTCTTTTAAATGCGCCTTGACCTCCGCCACACTCGCTTCGCTTGCCACACCATCATGATACAGCGCCACAAGATCCTTTACAATATCACAATTCAAACTCATGCTTTAACACCTCCATCAGCATTTTCTTTGCCCTAAAATAAATAACCTTTGCAGAATTTTCGCTGATTTTTAAAGATAAGGCAATCTGAGAAAATGATAGCTCTGCATAAATTCTCAACAAAATGACATCCCGATATTTTTTCGGAATCCCTTCAATAATTGCTCTTACTGCTTTTTCAACATCTTTTCTTCTCATATGCTCTTCCGGATCAATACATCCCGAATAATAGGTGTTAACAACCAATTCCAAGTTTGCCGAATACAAATCTAATTTATTTTTCTTTAGATATTTAAAATACACATGCTTTCCAATGGAAGCAAGCCAAGTAAACAGCTCGCACTCCCCACGAAATCTATGAAAGGCTGTATAGGCTTGTAAAAAGGTTTCCTGTGTCAAATCCTCTGCCAAATCCCCGTCGGCACAAAGCCGATATAAAAAACAATATACCTTGTCATAAAATTCTGCATAAAGGGCTTCGAAGGACTTCAATCCATCACCTTCTCTCATTTTGAATCATATTCTCACTATGATACCATAGCGGCATTGAAAAATCTATACCTTATGGTGCAAGAAGGAAGCATCTGCGCTTCTTTTTCCCGATCAGCGGCTTGCTTTTTATGACATTCTTTCCATTTTACCCGATAATCGTCCTCTCAAAATCCTGACCGTCCGCAAACTCTTTCAGCAGCTTTTCGGCTTCTTCCAGAAGCTCTATAAGCTCTTTTGCGCCGTCGAAAACGTAAAACACCATAAGAATTTCTTTTGAGCTTTCCGTAATCATCGCCCTGGTATTATCGCTGGTTGGATTGCCAAACGCCCCTAATTCATCAAATAAGGCGGGCAAACATTCGATATTCACAATATCCTTGCCAATGCCCTGATATGCAGTACCTTCAGCGGCACGTGCCCATAAAATATCACCCTGAAGCTGCCCCAAATCGTATGTCCCCATAGAATAGCCTGACTTTATGGAAAGATAGTTATTAATATCCACCACGTTATTAATATAATACAACCCTCGTTCCTTGGAAATTCTCCGGCACATTGCCTCAGCCGAACAGCGGTAGCGGTTTGCATCCTTCCCCAACGCTTTGTATGCCTTTCTGGTCGCCTGAATTTTTTCTCGTTTATTTGCTTGAGAAAGCTCAACCTCTGCCAGCTCGGCAATTTTTCTGTTTAATATTTCTAAAAAAGCGTCAGCATCTTCTTTAACGGCAACTTTGCACTGCAATATACCCAAAACCGCCTCTGGACAGCAATTTTTTATACTGCGATCTATCATTATTTTTCTCATCATCGTTTCTCCTTTACAAAACTTTTCTTATATAACAGATTACGACAAAAAAAATTCTTGTCAAGGGAAAAACCGCTTGTTTTCTGCAAATTTCATTATCCCTCTATTCCCACACAAGCAAACTTTGTGCTATGATAGAAAGAAAAAGGAGTGTACCTTCTCATGACCCTTATGCAGTTGGAATATATCATGGAAATTTATCATTGTGGTTCTATGAATAAAGCGGCGCAAAATTTGTTTGTTTCCCAATCTGCAATTTCCTCCGCCATAAAAGAATTGGAAGAAGAATTGGGCATAGCGATATTTGTCCGCAGCAACCGAGGAATTTCTTTGACGGAAGAAGGCCAAGAATTCATCTCGAAAATCCATCCCCTTTTGCAGCAGGTAAACGAAGTTGAGCAATTTTACTCCGTTAAAAATGAACAGAATAATCCAAGTCTATATATTTCAACCCAGCGTTATCCCTTCTGCGCCAAAGCATTTGTTGAATTTCTAAAAAAACAGAACGACCCAAGCTTTCGCTATGGTTTTAAAGAATGCCCTATGGGTAAGGTGATTGAAGAAGTACATAATGGAAAAAGTGATTTGGGAATCATTTTTCTTTCGGATATTACAGAGGTATTTTTAAGTAGACTGTTTCACTCAAAAAATCTTATTTTCCATGAAATGAAACGCTTACGTCCTCATGTTTTTATGAATTGTACGCATCCTTTGGCGCAAAAGAAAGAAATTTCTTTGAATGAGCTGAAAAATTATGCTTTTGTCATTTTTTCGAAAAAAGAGGAGAGTTCCCTGAATTTTTCAGAAGAAGCAATGCTAAACCAAGCAATTGATTACAGCCAAATAATTTATGTTAACGACAGGGCAACCGCCTATAATATCATGGCCCATACTTCGGCAATTTCCACCGGCAGCGGCGTTTTGCCCGAAGGCTATTGTGACCCACGTATTTTGGCTATTCCTATCGCCTCCCCCGTCTGCGATATGCGCATCGGGTGGATTTCAAGAAAAGAAGAATTGCTTTCTCAAAAAGCGGTGGAGTTCGTGGAAATTTTAGAGGAACAAATAAAAAAATACTGAGCTCACGTAGACAAACCTTGAGCGTCGCCCAAACCCGCTTGCTTTTTGTAAAAAGCAAGACCAAAAACTTATGTATAAACCGTATGTTCATGAGGTTTATAATGGGTCAAGGATGCAATGGTAAAGAAGTGCCATCTGTCCGTAGGACAGCTTTGCGGAGCAAAGTGCTGGGCGAAACCCTTGTGGGCGTTTGAGGGCAAAGTCCTCAAGGGTTTGACCTTGTCAACACATTCAGAAAACCGCCGTTTAAAAACGGCGGTTTTCTAGGCGAGAGCAGTAAGAAAAGCTTTCCTTGTTTGTAAAATTACAGCTTCGTCCGTATAGAACTACGCACTGCACAAAATATTGAGCAAACTTCCCAATCTTAATGCAAATATATAAACTTAAATTTTGTCAAAACCCATCTTTAAGTCATCAATAATATCTTCAACGTTTTCCAAGCCAACTGACAGACGAATTAATCCTGCGGAAATACCTGCACCTTTTAACTCCTCTTCGGAATACGTGGAATGTGTCATAGATGCAGGATGCTCAATCAAGGTTTCCGCATCGCCTAAGGAAACAGCGATCGTTGCCATTGACAGGCTATTTACAAATTTCATACCTACTTCCTTGCCGCCCTTAACCTCAAAAGAAATCATAGCTCCAAAATCAACCATTTGCTTTTTCGCAATTTCATGTCCAGGATGAGATTCCAATCCGGGGTAGTAAACCTTTTCCACCTTGTCATGGCTTTCCAAAAATTCCGCAACAAGTTTCGCATTCGCACAATGTCTTTGCATACGAATTTCCAAAGTCTTTAAACCACGTAAAATTAAGAAGGATTCAAAAGGCCCAATGACTGCGCCAGTCATATCCTTAAGGCCAAAAAATCTTACCTGCTGCATAAAATCCGCTTTGCCAATTACAAACCCAGCAATGACATCCCCATGACCATTCAGGTATTTTGTTGCAGAATGAACAACAACATCAGCGCCTAATTCCAACGGTCTTTGCAGATAGGGGGATGCAAACGTATTGTCGCAGACAACTTTAATTGCAGGATCATAGCTATGTACAATTTTTGAAATCTCAGAAATATCCGCAATCTTTAAGTTCGGGTTCGCAGGTGTTTCCAAATAAACACAAACGGTGTTTTCTTTTAAGTTTGCTTTTACTGCCTCCAAGTCCGAGGTGTCAATAAAAGTAACCTCAACGCCATAGCGTGTCATTCCATGCTGCAATAACGCAAAAGTGCATCCGTATAAGGTTTCATCAGCCAAAATATGCTTGCCGGCTCCTGCGATACTCCATAAACAAGAGGCGATTGCGCCTATACCACTGGATGTAGCAACACAACCCTCGCCACTTTCCAAAACCGCAACCTTGCTTTCCAAAACAGATGTGGTGGGATTGCCTAAGCGAGTATAAATAAATCCTTCCTCTTCTCCCGCAAAACGGCGTCCGCCTTGTTCACAGTCTTCGAAAAAAAACGTGGATGTTTGATAGATTGGCATTGTTAGGGAACCATATTGCTTATCCCTGATATTTCCTGCGTGAATTGCCTTTGTTCCAAAACCGCCGTTTGCGTGTGTCACATAAAACACTCCCTTTTCATAAAGATGATGTATTTTCCATTTATTGTCACACTAAGTATACCACACAAAAAGCATCACTCGTTATTAGCGCTTTTTTATACTTGGTTATCTAAAAAACCGATAACTGCGTCCAATCACCCAATCCCCTTGAAATTGAATGAAAAAAAAGGTATCATAGTCCATGATGAAAAGAAAAGGAGAGAATAAAAATGGAACAAAAAACTTTGCTTGTATCAAGCGTTGAGTATTACAGCTACTTGAAAAATATTCCTGCAAATAAAGTGTTTCTTTCATTTCGGCAGGCTTCCATTCTAACCATGCTACTGGAAAGCAACGCAAGCTTCCCCGAAATGGATTTGGACTTTTATGCTGGTATGATTGACGGAGTAATCTCCATGGAAAGTGATGCCGAGGAAAACGATTATGCACATTATAAAGAACGAATTTCCTTGGTTTCAGAAGTTGTTAAGATGCTTGCGCAAAAACATCAGTTAGACGCCATCGAAGCCTGCGGTATTTACTATGAATCTCACACGGCAGAAACCGTTTCAGAGGATAAAACAGGGTACTATCAAAAAATGGCAGCAGAAATTTACGCTTTGGTTGAGGCTGAAAAAAAATGATACAAACACCCCATTTGCTTCGTATTCCGCTTGCTGCAAATGGGGCATTTTTTTAGTAAGATGACTGCAAAAGCAAAGGCTCCAATCAAATTGACTGGAGCCTTTGCTTTTCTATTTTAAAGAGGTCCGTTTAAATTATTCGCCCATAAACAATTTGATGTCGTCATCAACTTGTCCAACTCCTGCGATACCAAACTTTTCAACCAGAACCTTCGCAACATTAGGAGATAAAAATCCAGGCAAGGTTGGACCAAGATGAATATTTTTTATTCCTAAAGAAAGTAAAGCAAGCAATACAATGACCGCTTTTTGCTCATACCAAGCAATATTATAAGCAATGGGGAGTTCATTCACATCCTTAAGCGCAAATATTTCTTTCAGCTTTAAAGCGATCACGGCAAGCGAATAGGAGTCGTTGCATTGTCCCGCATCAAGAACTCTTGGAATGCCGCCAATATCTCCGAGATCGAGTTTATTGTAGCGGTATTTTGCACATCCGGCAGTCAGAATTACCGTATCCTTTGGCAATTTTTTTGCAAATTCCGTGTAATACTCACGAGATTTCATTCTGCCATCGCAACCTGCCATAACAAAGAATTTCTTAATTGCTCCTGATTTTACTGCATCAACCACTTTATCCGCAAGCGCAAATACCTGATTATGCGCAAAACCGCCAACAATACTGCCGCTTTCAATTTCTACGGGAGGCTTGCTCTGCTTTGCCATTTCAATGATTGCGGAAAAATCCTTTTTACCGTTTTCATCAGCTTCAATATGAGGACATCCTGGAAATCCAGATGCACCCGAAGTAAAGATTCTTTTTCTTATTTCCTCACTTCTTGGAGGAACAATGCAGTTTGTTGTAAAGAGAATCGGCCCGTTAAAGGTTTCAAATTCTGTTACCTGCGCCCACCATGAACCACCATAGTTCCCTGCAAAGTTATCATATTTTTTAAACACAGGATAGTAATGCGCAGGAAGCATCTCACTATGTGTATATACATCCACACCCGTGCCTTTCGTCTGCTCCAATAATTGTTCTAAATCCGCAAGGTCATGTCCCGAAATTAAAATAGCGGGATTACTGCGAACTCCAATATTTACACTGGTAATTTCGGGATTTCCATATTTTGAGGTATTGGCTTCATCTAACAGTGCCATCGCTTGCACACCAAACTCACCCGTCTTAAGCGTTAAGGCCACAAGCTCGTCTGCTGACAAAGAATCATCAAGGGTAGCTACCAGCGCTTCATAGATAAATGTATAGATGTCAAAATTCTCCTTGCCGATATTAAGAGCGTGATCCGTATAAGCAGCCATACCTTTTAAACCGTAAATAATCATTTCTCGCAAAGAACGAACATCTTCATTTTCAGTGGAAAGCACACCTACCTTTGAAGCCTTTTCCAGCATAGAAGCTCTATCACTTACTTCAAATTCCGCTGCATCTCCAAGGCTCACGTTAGAAACCTGTTTTTTCAGCTCATTTCTAAAGCCTATCATTTTGTTGATCTGAATTTCGATGGCGCCGTCATCAAAATTGGCATTTGTAATGGTAATAAAAAGACTTTTTAAAACCTGATGATTTACTTCATTGATGGATGTAACATCCAGTTTGCCTTTCACCACAATTTCAGCGATGCCTTTTGTTGTATAAACAAGCAAATCTTGCAGTTTTGCAACTTCCTCATTTTTACCGCATACACCTCTTATCTCACACCCGGTGCCTTTTGCAGTTTCCTGACACTGAAAACAAAACATACTCATAAACGTACCTCCTTTTTATCCTTCTTTAACCGCTTCAAAATCTTCTTTGCCGACAAAACAAATTGGGCAAACCTAATCAGACGGAATATTTTCAAAAGACGTTCCCGGTGCAATTCCGCTGTCTGGATCTCCTACTTGCGGATCATAAATATATCCGCATGGAATACAAACATATTTTAACATTTTATGCCCCCTTTCTACATTATATAAAGCAAACTCTTTCTTCATATAAAGCAAACTCTTTCTTCCAATGCATACCTCCGCTAATCTATAGCTTTTGAATGACTATAGAAATCTTTTTCAAACATTACTGCGTTAGAAAAGTAATTTATTGTTAAATTATAAAGAATCTAGCGAAAGCTGTATGTTGTTTTTACAACACTTTCATTTTTATTTTGGTTTTATATCTGCTTTTAAAAACAAACCCATAAGAAATACAGCTCATTCTGAAAATAAAGTATGCTTCTTTCTCCGATTTATAGGCTATGCTTAACATGAAAGCTTTCTCATGTATTCATAACACCGCCCATTCTACAGTCCTTCTGTACCCAAGCTATTTAAAACTTACACTTGATTTTTTAAGAAAACCGGATATATAATAAAATTTATCACTTAAAACACAAAAATCGCAATGATCTCTGGGCAAATGAAAACAAATGAAACCCTTCAGTGATTATTGCGAGAAAAGTAAGGGGATAGCACCATGAAAAAAATAAATAGTGACAAACTGTTACTGACATATTCTATTTTAGCAATGGCGCTAATCCTATTAATCGGTTTATTGTATTCCTATTATTGTATGAATCATTCAAAAATAGGTAGTGATTCCTATGAAGAAATAATGCTTTCAAATGAGCTGACCGCAGATATTCTGCCCCCACCTGAATATATTGTAGAATCCTATGCCTCTGCACTGGAATACATTTATATTGATAATCAAAGCAGGCGTGAGGAACTTTATTCGCAAATCTTACAGTTTGAAAATTCTTACAATATACAACATGAATTTTGGGTGGATAACTTACCGGATTATGATAATTTAAGGCAGGTTGTTCTTGTGGAATCTTATAAACCGGCGCAGCGTTTTTATCAAATCTTTTTTTATCAGGTTGTCCCTGCGGTAGCCTCAAACAACCAAAAAGCCATCGAGGTTGCTCGATTAAATTTGCAGAATGTTTATAATGAACATTCTCAAGCAATTGAAAAATGTGTTGTAACTGCTGAGCAATGGCGCAATATGATTTTTAATTCCTCAAATGAATTGGCTGAACGGAATGATATTCTAATGAAATTTTTGATTTTAGCCTTTTTTATACTTTGCATTATTTTTTGCATATATACCTACTATTCAGAAAAAAAATTGTTGCATATGGCTTATTATGACAGCCTGACTATGCTTCCAAACAGAAAACGATTAATTGAAAAATTAGAACATCGCATCAGAAGCAAAAAGCACTTTAGTTTTGTCATTTTTGATCTTGACGGGTTTAAAAAAATAAATGACACATTTGGACATATTGCAGGCGATACCCTGCTTCAAGAAATCTCCAATATTCTTATGGAACAGAAGCATCCCAACGATCTGCTCGGACGTTTAGGAGGAGATGAATTTGCACTCATGATTGACCATGGTTCGGATCACATGAATATATTAGAATACATTGAAAATTTACGGAAAGCTTTGCCTAAATCAGTCAATATCAACCAGAGTATATTGCCCGTCAGTGCAAGCTTTGGCATTGCTTCTTTCCCTGAAGACGCAAGTACGGCGAAGGAGTTAATAACTTATGCTGATTTAGCGATGTATTATGCGAAAAAATCGGGCGGAAATAATGTGCAGCGGTTTCATTCTGAATTGCAAAATAAGGATCTTAGATAATCTTTCAATTATGATACGCAATAGAGCCGTATGGTTGCATAAGTTCAAGATACGCCCTTTGCAGTAGGAAGAGGCTCCTTAAGGGATATAGCAAAAGCATCTGGTATTGCACCACGTACCTTCTGAAATTTCTTCCATACAAAAAAAGACTTTGTTTACCACATGACTTTATACAAACGAGAAAAGCAAAACTGAAATTTCAGAGTCTTGTTATTCAGAACAGGATGTTGGAAAAGGAAAGTTTTCGAGAGTTCTTGCGTTCCATTTTTTGCAGATTATAATATTTTTGATTATCTGAGCAAGGAAGAAATTTTCATGCCATATGCTCGCTGGCCTGAAAATTATATGAAAAAGAAATGAACTGCAGAGCAAAATACCATGCGAATTTTAAATCAAGTTGTGCCTAAGCGCACAGACTGTGATTGTAAGGTATTTGCAAATTTCTGCAAAGCATTATTCGTTATGGGAAAGAAACCCTATACGTCCAAGTCTATGAAGAAATGATTGAGCACATCGTTGACATGATTTTAGATTATGTGATTGCAGAAGCTCCTGAAAAACGCAGTAGTCCCTTTTCGGTGGAATTTTCTCCTATTTGATACGGTTTTCCTAATAACAAAAAAATTTAAAAACCCCTGTAAAACAGTTTTTGCCGAAAAATCAGCTAGTGTACGCCGCTTTTCGTTCTGTTTTACAGGGGAAATTTTATTCATTGCAAAAATCAGTTTAATATATATTTTCTATTGATATAACCCGAACTGCATCTTTTGCCGAACCATTCAAATTGCTGACCGTCGCACCTTTTGCAACTTCCAAATTTGTTTCGACTGCCAACTTTGCTATTTCAACAGCGTTTACTGTACCACCCACTGCCAAGTTTAGCTTTGGTGCCTCATCTGCCATTTTCATAACAACCCCTGCAGCATCCACCGTGCGCAAAAATACGTTTTCAACGGAAGCATTCCAAATAATAACAGGAGCGTCCGCCGCCACTTCAAGCGTACCAACTTTGTCTTCTCCTCTTGCAAATTAAAATGATGATTGAAGCAAAAACCTCCTCAAGTCTGCAATATAAGCAGATTGCTGTTTCTTCAAATATGCCCCTGCAAAAGGCTTTAAAATCATCTTTTTCACAGTTACAGCCTCTGTAAAGTTGATTGAGGTTTCTTCATTATCATATGAAAATAGTCCAACCCAATGACCGTGCATCATATCATTCTCCATATCAAATTCATATCTTTTCATCGGTTCAAATGCCGTAACCGTAAAAACGGTAGCATATCCGTCTTTCGTATATTCTACAAATTGCTTTCCATCCTCCAGCACCTCTATTTGAGCCAAATCGCTTCTCCAAGTGAAATTCTCCAGTGAAGTAACCGTATTCCATACTTTTTCCAAACCACAGTGAAGAACCAACTTAACATTTGCAGTTGCCATAACACTCCCCCGCTTAAGTTTATAAATTTTTCCGGCTTACGCCACATAATCACAATTTTTTGTCAGACTGAATACAAACCATAGGCATTGTCCCCCCACTGCCCAAGATAGGTCATTCACCTTTGCACAGCAAAAGTGAATGACCTGAAACTCTTGTGGGTGCTTTAGGACAAAGCCATCAAGCTTTTAGCCTTGTCTACACTGTCACAATTACATTGTATCTGTTTCGTTGCAAATAATTTCACATCACAATATTTCATCTTTCTTCGCCTTTTAATCAGGCTTCAAGCGATTCTATCTTTCAGCATTCTCTGCAAAACAAAACCCTTTACTTGTTTACGCCCAACGGCTCTTTCAGCCTTTGGCGCACAACCTCGTACATCAGCACGCCCGCCGCAATGGAAGCATTTAAGGACTCCGCCTTCCCCGGCATAGGTATTTTTACCCAGCGGTCACAAAATGCTGCCGCTTCATCAGAAAGGCCTCTTGCCTCGTTGCCGATTAAAAAAGCACAGCCTTTTTCCAACGGCAGGTGATATGGATAGCAATCCCCCTTTAAATGGGCAGCATACAGTGAAATATCATTTTCATTTAATTTTAAAGCAACTTCCTCCAAGTCTGCATTCTGAAATATCGGCACATGGAACACAGAACCCATGGTTGCACGTAAAACCTTTGGATTATACACATCAACACTGCCCTTTGAGAGAAAAATACCATCCGCCCCACAGGCATCCGCTGTACGAATCACTGTCCCAAGGTTTCCTGGGTCATTCAATTCCTCCGCCAAGAGGAAAAACGGCGCATCCTTTTTCCATATTACCTCCTGCGCCTCCTTCTGCTTCTTGCAAACAGCCAAAACTCCCTGGGGATTTTCCGTATCTGACAATAATGCAAATAATTCGTCAGTTAAAAGATAGGTTTCTGCTCTAGTTTCATAATTGTGAATGTCATTTTCCTTTTCAAATGCTTTGGCAACCAAAAACAGTTCCACTTCCCACTCTGGCGGAATTTCAGAAACAAACCGTACGCCTTCGGCAACAAATACCCCTTCTCTGTCCCTGTTCTTTTTTTGAGCAAAGCCCTTTATACGTTTAAAGATTTTATTTTGATGGCTCTCAATAATTATTGCCATGATTATCCCTCGTTTCTCAATTCATTCTTCTATCATAATACAAAACATATTTCCTTTGCAATATAAAGAATTACACAGCAAAAATGATTTTTCTGCAATCACCTTGATTATTTCTTTTTTGGGACTAAATTTTCGAAATGATGGAAGAAAAATCAAAAACTTTGATTTCTATCTTGGTTTTCATAAAATCTATGATAAAATACAAGTATCTATTTTGAATATGAAAGGAGATCATTGAAATGAGTACACCGATTGAAATGAGAAATGAAGTATTAGGGAATACCTTGGTAACAAAATTAGAGGCAAGACATTTTGAAGCTTATTACTGTCCCACAGCAAAAGAGGCGTTGGAAAAAGCAGTTTCCTTGGTACCCGAAAAAAGCTCGGTTTCTTGGGGCGGTTCTGTGACCATCCGTAATATGGGTCTTACAAAGGCTTTCCACGATGGTGATTTTGAAGTCATTGATAGGGATTTGGCAAAATCTCCAGAAGAAATGGCAGAATTACATCGTCAGGGTCTTTTGACTGATTATTTCATTGCCAGCACCAATGCAATCTCCGAAGATGGTATCTTAGTAAACATTGACGGGGTAGGCAACCGTGTTGCAGCAATGAGCTTTGGTCCTAAAAATGTCATTATCATCTGCGGCATGAATAAAGTGGCTCCAAACCTTGATGCGGCAATTTCCCGCGCAAGAAACGTTGCGGCACCCACAAATGCGTTCCGTTTTATGGGGAAAACACCTTGCGTTGTAACTGGTTCCTGCCGTAACTGCACCTCCCCCGATTCTGTTTGCAGTCAGGTTTTGATTACAAGGCTTTGTAAACCTGCAAAAAGAATTAAAGTAATTTTAGTTGGTGAAGGTTTAGGCTTTTAATTTGGTTGCAGTATAACGCAATGAAATCACAAGCTTTCAGTTCATCCGCTGAATATTAACAAATCGTTTTTATTTTTGGAAAAAGTCTGTAAAAGCTTGCTGTAAAAGGAGATTACGATGAAAGTACTTGTTGATGCCGATGCCTGTCCTGTAAAAGAACTCATTGTGGAAACAGCAAAAAAATATGATACCGACGTTTATATGGTAACAGATGCTTCCCATGTTTTATTTTATCCCGAACAAAATGTTCATGTGGTGACCGTTGACCAAGGGGCAGACAGCGCAGACCTTGCCATTGCCAACCGTACCGAAAAGGGCGATTTATGTGTCACCGCCGATTACGGCTTAGCCGCTCTGATTTTAGCAAAAAAAGCCACGGTAATTCACCCAAACGGCTTTTTCTATACCACAGAAAATATTGAACGTATGCTTTTTGAACGCCATCTTTCCCGGGAAATGCGACGGCAAAAAAAAGGGCACGGCGCACATATCCGTAAACGAACGAAAGAGGATGATGCCGCCTTTTTATTGGCTTTTGAAAAAGTATTCAAGCAAAATAATGCAAGCAATCTCTAAAAAACAAAAAGGTCTGGCTTCGTTTAAACGAAAACCAGACCTTTTTCATTTTGAAGGAAACCTGTCAATCAAGCTTTTTAGATATATTTCGTTTTTTTCAAAACAAAATCAAGGCTTGATACGCGCGATTCCCTCTTCCGCAGCAACATCGGCGACTGCCTTCGCCACTGCATCCGCAACGGATTTATCCAAGGCGGAAGGAATAATATTTTCTTTATGCAGTTTATCATCAGGAATCATTGCAGCAATCGCATAAGCCGCTCTTTGCTTCATTCCTTCTGTAATTTCCTTTGCACGAACCGCCAATGCTCCCTTAAAAATACCAGGGAAAATCAAAACGTTATTAATTTGGTTCGGGAAATCTGAACGCCCTGTGCCAACAACCGCCGCACCTGCCGCCAATGCCTCATCGGGCATAATTTCGGGAATCGGGTTAGCCATTGCAAAAACAATGCCCTGATTCATAGAAGCAACCATTTCCTTGGTCACCATGTTCGGTCGGGAAACACCTACAAAAGCATCCGCTCCACGCATCGCATCGGCTAAATTTCCTTTTTCCTTATAGAGGTTGCTGATATGGGAAATTTCCTCCTGCCCTGCATTCAAGCCTACATCACCCTCACAGATAATGCCGTTAATGTCGCACATAACGATATTGCCAAAGCCCATAGAAATTAAAAACTTCCCTATGGCGACGCCTGCCGCACCTGCCCCATTGATTACAATTTTCATTTCTCCCATTTTCTTTCCAACGACCTTCATTGCGTTAATCATGGCTGCCGCAACAACAATAGCGGTTCCGTGCTGATCATCATGAAATACGGGAATATCGCAAATTTCTTTTAGCCTTCTTTCAATTTCAAAGCAACGGGGAGCAGAAATATCTTCTAAATTGATGCCCCCAAAGCTTTTGGAAATCAAATAAATTGTATTGACAATGGTATCTACATCCTTAGAATCAATGCAAATTGGAAACGCATCCACGCCGCCAAATTCCTTGAATAATACACATTTCCCCTCCATAACGGGCATACTCGCCGCTGGGCCAATGTCCCCTAAGCCTAAAACCGCAGTGCCATCCGTTATAACGGCAACCAAATTGGAACGGCGTGTTAGCCGAAAGGATTCCTCATAATTTTTCTCAATCACCCGACAAGGCTCCGCAACCCCGGGGGTATAAAGCAAGGAAAGATCCTCTCTTGTTGTAATCTCTTTTCTGGAAACCACTTCAATTTTACCCTGCATTTCATAATGCAGCTTTAATGCCTTTTCTTCAATACTCATGAATGATTCCTCCTATGTTTCAATGAACTGTTCCTTATTTCACTATAATAAAAATAAACTGAAAATTTGTTTTCAGTGAATGCTCGTGTTTCGTCCGTATATCCTTTGTTTCCTGCTTTCGACGGTTCTTAAACCATATTTTCAGGACGGAATACCTCGTCAAATTTTTCTTCCGATAAAAATCCCCAGGAAACACAAGCTTGCTTCAGCGAAATGTTTTCGTTATAAGCCTTCTTCGCTGTTTTTGCAGCGTTTTCATACCCAATAAAGGGGTTCAGGCAAGTAACCAGCATTAGGGAACGATGAAGGTTTTCATTCATCTTCTCCTGATTTGCCTGCATTCCCGCTACGCAATGCACACGGAAGGAGTCAAGCCCATCTGCCAAAAGACGAACTGATTGCAAAAAATTATAAATGCACACAGGCATATATACATTTAATTCAAAATTCCCCTGAGAAGCGCAAATGCCAACCGCTGTATCATTTGCCATAACCTGTACCGCAGCCATTGTCACCGCTTCACACTGGGTAGGGTTTACCTTTCCAGGCATAATAGAGCTTCCTGGCTCATTTTCTGGAATAAAAATTTCTCCCAATCCACATCTTGGGCCACTGGCAAGCCAACGAACATCATTTGCGATTTTCATTAAGTTTGCCGCCAAAGCCTTTAATGCGCCATGTGCAAAAACCAATTCATCCTTTGCAGTTAAAGCATGAAACTTATTTTCTGCTGTAACAAACTGTTCTCCCGTCAGGTCTGAAACCTCTTTTGCCGCCGCCTCAGCAAAGCCTTTGGGTGCATTCAGCCCTGTACCGACTGCCGTACCACCCAAAGCCAATTCCTGTACCCCCTGAAGGCTCATTTCAATCATCGCCTTTGCCTTTTCCAGCATATTGCGCCAACCGCTGATTTCCTGCGAAAAGGTGATCGGTGTGGCATCCTGCAAATGGGTTCTGCCTGTTTTTACGATGCCCTTGTTTTCCGCTTCTAAGCGTTCCAGTTCAGCAATCATGCGTTCCAACGCAGGAAGCAGCTGTTTTTTCGTTTCTAAAGCAGCAGCAATGTGCATCGCTGTTGGAAATGTGTCGTTTGAGCTTTGCGACATATTTACATGATCGTTGGGATGCAAGAGCTTTTCCCCTGCAATTTCATTCCCACGATTGGCAATCACTTCGTTAACATTCATATTGGACTGGGTGCCACTGCCTGTTTGCCATACAGCCAAGGGAAACTGATCGTCAAGCCTTCCCTCCAGAATTTCATCGCAAACCTGTCCAATGATTGAGCATCCTTTTTCATCCAGCTTGCCTAAGCCATAATTTGCTTTTGCAACTGCCTTTTTTAAAATTGCAAAGGCATGAATGATTTCCATAGGAATTTTTTCGGTACTGATTTTAAAATTTTCAAAACTCCTTTGGGTTTGTGCCCCCCAATATACCCCAACAGGAACCTGAACCTCGCCCATAGAATCTCTTTCGATACGGTATTCCATGACAAATCTCCTTATCATTATAGTTTTTTAATATCTCCAAAATTGATTATAACAAAAACACGCAAAAAATAACATTGACTAATATGAAAAAGTATTGCTCCATTCTTGTGTTTTTTCGTAGAAAATGGTAAACTGCACAAAAAGGAGGAATGAAAATGTACACAACAAGCATTGCAATACAGGTTTTGCCTGATATAACGGAAATAGATAAAATTTGCGCCATTGTGGATAGCGTCATTGAGTATATTGCCTCAACAGGCTGTCATTATGTGGTTGGCCCTTTTGAAACCACTGTAGAGGGGGATTTTGAACCCCTGATGGCAATTATAAAGCGTTGTCAGGAAATCCCTATAGAACAAGGTGCTCCGTCCACCAAATCATATATAAAAATTTTCCACAATCCAAACGGTGTTTTAACAATTGCGGAAAAAATAGATAAATTCAAATAACAAAGGAGTTCTTATGAAAAGTATTATTTTTGACCTTGACGGTACTTTAATTGATTCCATGCCTGTTTGGAAAAATACAGGGCGTAACTTTCTATTAAACCATGGCTTTGCTGTGCCCGAAGATTTACATAGTGTAGTGAAAGCCCAAACCATTGGTCAAACAGCGGAATATTTTCGTAATCATTTAGGCGTACCTCATAGCGCAGAAGAAATCATAAATGAAGTCATTCATTTTGTAGAAGATGCCTATAAAAACACCATCCCCTTAAAGCCTTATGCAAGGGAATTTTTGGATAAAGAATTGGAAAACGGCACAAAAATGTGTGTCTTAACCGCCTCTGAGGCAAGCTATATCCATCCCGCCTTAGAACGTCTTGACCTCTTAAAGTATTTCCAGTTTATTTTGACCTGTACAGAAACAGGGTACTATAAAAGCGAACCTGAAGTATTTCGCATTGCTATGGAAAAGCTGGGAGGAACGATAAAGAATACCATTGTTTTCGAAGATGCGCTTTATGCCGTAAATGGGGCAAAAAAAGGCGGATTTACCGTTTATGCCGTTGCCGATCCAGTAACTGAGGCTGACAGCAAACTCATCCGCTCCGTAGCTGATAAATACATAAAAAGCTATAAGGAATTGCTGTAATAACACAAACGAAAGTTTCGTTTTTCATTTCAAACCCGAAAACAGACTCCATTTTCTGTACTGGTAAAACGATTTGTTAAATTTCTTCATGATTGTACATATAACAGATGGTGTTTTCAAAACCTTTGTATTCATTCGGAGCTTGTACTCCGTCTGAATACATTTCAAAAGTTCACCCCCTCAAAAGAGCGACGAACTTCCGAAAGTTCCTTAACGTCTGCGATTCATTTGCAAAAACAACACCAAAGCACAGTTGTCAGCGTATAACTCCACGTTAAACCAATTATAATAAAATGGCTTGCTGCTTCTCTGCTTTCACAAGTTCTTTGGAGGCAATCAGCCTTGTTGTTTCATATTCCACTAAAGTATGAACAGTTATCCACTTTTCATAAGGATCCCAAGACTATTTCAACGTTTTTTGCACTCAAAGAGGGTCGTTATGAGAGATTTTCAACAAAATTTTATTCTTCCCTGATGGAAAACGCTCCCTCTTTCCATACGCCATATTGTTCCCCTTGCTTAACGAACGGCGTACTTCCTCTGAAAACATCTGTCATTTTCTTCTCAAATGCTTCTTGTTCGTCAGCCTTGACAAACACCGTATAAATGACCTTGTCGGTATACTGTGTATCAAAAAGAATATGCCCCTCCTGAAGAATTTCGTACTGCACCTTACCCGATTCCGCATATTCCGTTATTATCTCATATCTGGTATATAAAATTAACTCCGCAACACCGGCGGCCAGAAGGCCCTCTTTCGCTGCTTTTCCATAAGCTCGAACCAACCCACCCGTGCCCAAAAGGGTTCCTCCAAAATAGCGAGTCACTACTATGGCACTATTCTTAATGTCTTCACCTTTCAACACGTTTAATACCGGCATTCCCGCAGTCCCCTGCGGCTCACCGTCATCGCTAAAGCGCTGTATTTCATCACGCTCTCCAAGCTGATAAGCAAATACATTATGGGTTGCATTCCAGTATTTCTTTTTCATTTCCTCAATAAACAGCCTTGCTTCCTCTTCTGATACAACAGGCCGTACTGTTGCAATAAAGCGTGATTTTTTTTCAATGATTTCCGCTTCTGCTTCACATAAAATTGTTTTGTATTGATTCAGCATTTCTTCCACCAACCATTTTATTATTTCAATTTCAAAGGTAACAGCTACACGCCAAAAAGGCAAAGTAAACGTTTTTTGCCATTTTTTATATTATATCATAAAATATAGCTCCTCAATAAAAAAGTATCATTGTAATTCAACATCAGTTATATTTTTAAACTAAAAATTGACCAATTTGGAAAATGCTACAATACAATAATGAGGAATGAAAATCCCTTTTTTGTACAAAATATTGTTGAGGTGATAAAAATGGCTCTAGAGTACAATGACCTGGACGATTTATTAAACCGTAATCCAAAAGCAAAGGATTTTTTTGATTCGCTGCCTGAGGATCGGCAGTTTAATGTTCGCCAATACCAAAACAATATCCACTATGACTTGGATCTGCGGCGTTATGCCGAACATCTTTTGAGAGGAGGTTATTAAATGTTTGGAAAAGAGTACAGAGATTTAGCGGATTTACTTTTAAACAATGCCAGAGCTCAACATTATTATAAAGGTTTACCCGACAACATTCAACAGACTATATCCCATAGTAGTTCTGAAATCCGCACAATGAAATCTTTACGCCACTTTGCAAGGGCAGCACAAACCACAGGTCGTTAATCAAAATGATGATTATACTACAAAAACGATACTTTGCAAATGAAGTATCGTTTTTTTTTTAAATTTTTTTCATTTTTTTTAATTTTAATATTGACATATGCTTTCCCGTGGGTTATAATAAACTTGTTTCGTATGTATGATTATTCGCTCTTAAGTCTTAGTCGATAATTATTATTTATCTACGACTTGAGAGTTTTTTATTTATATGCTCGAGATAATATTCTTTAGGAGGTACTGATTATGAATAACGGTACAGTTAAATGGTTTAACGCAGAAAAAGGTTTTGGTTTTATTACACCCGACAATGGTGGAGATGACGTATTTGTTCATTTTTCTTCCATTCAGACAAACGGTTTCAAGTCTTTGAACGAAGGTCAGAAAGTAACATTTGATACAGAAGCTGATCCCAAAGACAAACGCAAAACACGTGCTATCAACGTTTGCGCTAACTAAGCCTTTTATAAAGCCACTCTTCGGAGTGGCTTTTTTCATTGGGTGTTTTCTTTGCACAAATAGGCGGTGATTAAAATCACCGCCTTAAACATCTTTGTTTTATTAAAAAAATTGCATCCGTACAACCAATTACGAATTTATAGCAAGATAACAATTACCATTTAATAGGTTTGCCTTCTTTTCTCCACTGTCTGAATTCCGCAGCAGCTGTAAACAATGCATCTGTAGAGGAGTTCAAACCAGTTTCGCAAGAATCCTGTACTACGCCGATAATGAAACCAACGCCTACAACCTGCATCGCAATATCATTAGAGATACCGAACAAGGAACACGCCAGAGGAATCAACAGCAAGGAACCACCGGCAACACCCGAAGCACCACAAGCGGAAATTGCAGCTACAATGCTTAATACCAAAGCTGTACCGATATCCACAGTGTAACCCAATGTATTTACTGCCGCCAAGGTCATTACTGTAATCGTAATTGCAGCACCAGCCATATTGATGGTTGCCCCCAGAGGGATGGAAACAGAATAGTTATCTTCATCCAAGCCTAAGGATTCACAAAGTGTCATGTTAACGGGAATATTTGCAGCAGAGCTACGAGTAAAGAATGCTGTAATAAAGCTGTCTTTTAAGCATTTAAATACCAAAGGATAAGGATTTTGTTTGATGTTTAAGAAAACAATCAGAGGATTTACAATTAAAGCAATGACTGCCATACATCCTACCAACAGTAGTAACAGCTTGCCGTAATCTGTGAAAATTCCCAAACCACTTGTAGCAACAGTTGTAAATACAAGACCCAAAATACCAAAAGGTGCAAAACTAATTACCCATCTTACTGCCTGAGAAACTGCATCTGCAAAATTGTTTAACATTGTTTTTGTTGTGTCGGACGAATGCTTCAATGCCAGACCGAAAACAACTGCCCAAGCTAAAATACCAATATAGTTTGCAGTTGTAATAGATGCAAAAGGATTCTGAACGACATTCATAAGCAAAGTTTTAATTACTGTGCCAACGCCATCAGGAGGTGCACTGCCTTGAACTGCATCTGTCAAAGTTAAAGATACAGGGAACAAGAAGCTTCCCACAACTGCTACCAAAGCAGCAGCAAATGTCCCGATTAAGTATAAGACTACAACAGCGCCCATGTTTGTCTTTGCACCCTTCTTATGCTGAGCCAAAGAGCTCATAACCAAGAAAAATACCAAAATAGGTGCAACACCCTTTAACGCACCAACAAACAGATCACCCAAGATACCGATAACCGTTAAGGATGAAGCTACTTTTCCAAGAATAGCACCGATAATCAAACCGGCTATGATACGCTTAACCAAGCTGATACTATTCCATTTTTGAAATAAATTATTCATTTTATCAATTCTCCCATTTTAATTTATTTTATTATTGCGGTTACTTTGGTTGTACGAAAAAAAATTAGCAATGACCAAACACTTTTTCACAAAGCTTTTTACCCGTAGGTGTTGCTGCCAAACCGCCCTCTGCAGTTTCTTTTAATGCAGGGGACATTGCTTCGCCTATTTTCTTCATGGCAAAAATAACTTCATCAGCCGGTATCGCACTTTCCACACCCGCTAATGCCAACTCTGCTGCGACGAAAGCGTTTGCAACGCCCATGGCATTTCTCTTGATACAAGGAATTTCCACTAACCCTGCCACAGGATCACAAACCAAGCCTAAAATATTTTTTAAAGCAATGGCACAGGCATGTTCGCTTTGTTTGGGTGTACCACCGCAAAGCTCTACCAGGGCTGCCGCCGCCATAGCACTGGCTGCACCACACTCTGCCTGACATCCACCTTCTGCACCGGCAATGCTTGCCTTATTGGCAATGACCAAGCCCACTGCTGATGCAGTAAATAGTGACATTACCACATCATCACTTGGAATATTTCTATCTTCAGCGATTGTTAATAAGGCTGCAGGCAAGATCCCACAACTGCCCGCAGTAGGTGCGGCAACAATCTTGCCCATACAAGCATTTGTTTGTGAAACAGCAAGGGCTTTCACCATTGCTTCCCCGAAGATTTTTCCGCAAATATTTTTGTTCGCCTTTACGGCCTCGTTCATTTTATAAGCATCTCCGCCTGTAAGGCCGCTTGCTGAACGCTTATCCCGATCCAAACCGTTTCCAACCGATTCTTTCATAACAGACAAAGAGCGTTTCATATGATCAAAAAGCACTTTTTCGTCTGTTTCCGCCGTCTCAGCCTGATCCTTTAAAACCAGCTTGCAAAGAGGGAGATTTTCCTTCTCAGCCTCTTTTACCAAATCCGATAAGGAATTATATTTCATTTAAACACCCCATTTCAAGATACCTTTCAAAATATTTAAGACGACATTGTATCGCCAATACCGCTCAAGGCTTTTCGCATAAAATATTATTTTGCCAAAAAACGTTTAAATTATAACACCTTTGCATTCAGGGGAAGTATCCCATTTGAATACATTTCGTAAATAGCCCTGCGCAATAAAATGAAAAACTTATAGTCCTCCGTCCAACGCCGCTTTTTTACTGATTATTTTTAATTCCCGTGTTCGCTTCCGCAAACCTCCAGAAATCAAATGGCTTTTAAGATTGTAGAAGATAAAATATGGGGTTGCTTTAAAATGATTTGATTGATATTCTCATCAATTCCACCATCAATTTCGATGGTCATTACTGCAATTCCCCCTTTGTGATCTCTGCAAAGAGAAAAACCATGAATGTTTACACTGTTCTCGGCAAGTATCTTTGTTACAACTGCAATCATCCCAGGAACATCCTCATGAGGAACAATCAACGTATCGGATTTGCCTGAAATGGAAACAACGGTATTATTAATTTTGTTGATAATAATATTTCCGCCGCCAATAGAAGTACCTCGAACCAAAATTTCTTTTCCATCGGCATCTTTCAAAATGATTTCTGCTGTATTTGGATGTGCCCCGTCTATTTCTGTTTTTTCAAAAGTAAACTCCAGCCCCATTTTTTCGGCGATTTCCATACTAATCGGAATACGAGCATCGTCCGTTTCCATCCCTAAAATACCAGCAATCATTGCTTTATCCGTTCCATGACCTTTATATGTTTTGGCAAAAGAACCGCTGAAACGTATCAAAGCAAAAATAGGTGTGGTGCCTAGAATAGAACGTGCATATTTCCCGATTCGCACTGCGCCTGCAGTATGCGAACTGGATGGGCCAATCATAATAGGACCGATAATATCAAACACCTGCAGCAAACTTACTCCCCCCTTCATCTTAAACTTCTAGTGTCAGACAAAAAATGTAGAAGAAAATATCTTTTTGTCCTAGTAAATTAATTATATATGAATTTTTTTGACAAAGTCAATAGAAAACACCAAAAAAGTTTTTCCCAGACGGACATTTTTTTGTTGGTCTGTACAATTGTTCTTCTATTGCGGACATATTGCTTAAATTTTGCTAATAAATGCAAAAACTCTATGTTATGTTAATTCATACTGACCTAGTTAAGCTATTCTCCTAATTGAAATTATTTTCAGTTTTTGTATTTTTTAAACAAATTTTCTGTTTTTTGCAATCGTAAAAATACGCAATGCAATATATCATGAAATTCAGAAACGATTATTCTGTCCCATTTTATCTATTTCAATACAACCCTTGCATTTCATTTCAAATATGATGCCTGCTTCTGAATTTTATCGCAAAATTTCCTTTTTTATATGGTTAGGGCAAGGGCGAAAATTGGCAAACCAGCTTTTCTTGTATCGAAGGAAACGCTGACTGAATGGAGGGCATATGAGTGGTCTAGGAAATTTTCTCCTTTAAGTTTTCGCACGGAATCAATCAGCGTTTCCCAAAGGTATTTCATTCACACTAACAAGATGCATTGTTCATTTTACGCTAAAATATCGACATAAAAAGACCCGTGTCTATATAGACAGGGGTCTTTTTGCTTCCTATGAATAAAAATCAAATTGGAAGTAAACTTTCCAAAAATGAACCAATCATTACATATAGCCGCCCATTCCGCCCATTCCAGGATCAGGTGCACCGCTCGTCTTGGAGGGCAGCTCCGCAACAACGGCTTCTGTTGTCAGGAAAGAGGATGCCACAGAGGTTGCATTTTGCAATGCACTTCTTGTTACCTTTGCAGGGTCGAGAATGCCTGCCTCCACCATTTCAACATATTCCTCGGTTAATGCGTTAAAGCCAACACCCACAGGCATTTCCTTCACTTTATTTACAATTACAGAGCCTTCTAATCCGGCATTTTCAACAATCTGGCGCAAAGGTGATTCCAAAGCCTTAATGACGATATCCGAACCTGTTTTTTCATCGCCAACCAAAGCTTCACAGGCAGCCTTCACTTTTTCAATTGCATGAACCAATGCAGTACCGCCACCTGCTACAATGCCTTCTTCAACAGCCGCTCTCGTTGCTGCCAAAGCATCCTCCATGCGCAGCTTCTTTTCCTTCATTTCGGTTTCAGTAGCAGCACCAACCTTAATTACCGCTACACCACCGCTAAGCTTTGCAAGTCTTTCCTGCAATTTTTCTCTGTCAAAATCGGAGTCGGTTTCTTCGATTGCTACTTTAATCTGATGAATACGACCTGCGATTTCTTCTTTGTCACCTGCACCATCGGCAATGATTGTCAGTTCCTTTTCTACACGAACGGTTTTTGCACGGCCCATCATATCTAACGTTGCATCCTTCAGCTCCAAGCCGATTTCTTCAGAAATAACTTGCGCACCTGTTAATGCAGCAATATCTGCAAGCTGTGCTTTTCTTCTTTCGCCATAACCGGGCGCTTTTACAGCAACGCAAGTAAAGGTACCCCTTAATTTATTTACAACCAAGGTTGCCAAAGCTTCCCCTTCCACATCATCGGCAATAATTAAAACCTTGCCGTTTGCCTGCATAATCTGCTCCAAAACAGGTACTAATTCCTGAATATTGGAAATTTTCTTATCTGTAACAAGAATAAAAGGATCTTCCAAGATAGCAACCATCTTTTCCATATCCGTTGACATATAGGAGGAAAGATAGCCCTTATCAAACTGCATCCCTTCAACCAACTCCAGCTCAGTTTTCATGGTTTTGGATTCTTCCACTGTAATTACACCATCATTTGTTACTTTTTCCATCGCATCCGCAATCATGTCACCAACTTCATCATCCCCTGCGGAAATTGCGGCAACATTTGCAATATGCTTTTTCGTTGTAACTGCTTGGCTCAATTTTTTGATTTCTGCCACTGCGGCTTCTGTTGCTTTGTGCATTCCTTTTCTTAAAATGATAGGGTTTGCGCCGGCAGCAATATTTTTCAATCCCTCTTGAATCATAGCCTGTGCCAAAACGGTTGCAGTTGTGGTACCGTCACCTGCAACATCATTTGTTTGTGTTGCAACTTCTTTTACCAACTGTGCACCCATATTTTCATAAGGATCCTCAAGCTCAATATCCTTCGCAATGGTTACACCGTCATTTGTAATCAATGGAGATGTAAATTTACGATCCAAAACAACATTACGACCCTTTGGCCCCAATGTAACTTTAACTGTATTTGCTAACTTATCCACACCTGCTGCCATTAAACTTCTGGCCTCTGTACTGTATTTAATTTCCTTTGCCATATCTCAAGCACCTCCTAGAATCATTCTTTTACTACTGCCAAAATATCATTTTGTCTCATAACCAGATATTCTTCGCCGTCAAATTTGATTTCCATTGCGCCGTATCTGGAGAAAATAACATGATCTCCTTCTTTTAGTACCATCTCAACCTTGGCATCACCAACCATGCCGCCAGGACCTACTGCAACAACAATTGCCTCTTGTGGTTTTTCCTTGGACTGAGAAGTTAAAATCAAGCCTGATTTTGTAGTTTCTTCAGCCTCTAACTGCTTTAATACAACCTTATCTCCTAATGGTGAAAGTTTCATATCATTACCTCCTTATTTGTATCTGTTAGCACTCAATCTGATTGAGTGCTGATTTCTGTTATTATATTAGCATTTTTTCAAGATTATTCAAATATTAAAGTCATCTGTTTTTAAAGAAAATCGCTTAAATTTCAACAGCTTTCATCAAAATAAGTATTTTTTCTATTTTTTTCTATTGTTTACTTCCTTTTTCTTCTGATTGCACATAGACTTTAATAATTAAAATTAAAAAAACTTAATTAAAACACATCTGTTACTTTATTCCTACTGTTTTTAAATATCAAAACTAAGAGTAAAATTATGTTATAATTCCACTCTTAGCAGATGGTGTTTCCAACACCTTTTTATTCAGTTGAGCTTTTTAATTGATTAAAAAAATTTCCCTCTAGACATTCTGAATATTTGGGGAAAACATAAATCAGTTTCCCAAAAGAAGGGTATCTTTTTTGTCCCATTTCTTTCTTATGCCTAACAAAAGTCAATTATTCCTTTTTCATTTTATCTATCTCTGCAACTGCCGAAAGTGCCGCCACTAAGCCTTCACCAACCGCCTTTGCAATTTGATAGGGCGCACCAGTGCAATCTCCTGCCGCATAAACACGAGGCTGGTTTGTTGCCATATGACGATCAACCTCAATGTTTTTGCCATCTGTTTTTAAACCAAAAACCAAGCTGTCCGGCGGCAAAGTATTCTTTGCAAAGAAAATACCATCACAGGTAATTGTTTCTTTGTCTGTTTCAAGTGCTGTCAGCTTATCCTCGGCACCAATAACCGCCTTGGGCTTTGCATCCAAAACCTTTACATTATCCTTAAGATAAATTATATTTTTATACAAAGGGATATAGAGCACTTCTTTGCAAATATCAGCCAAAAAATTTGCCTCTGCCTCCCCCTCCTCGTTTTCACTTACAACGATTACTTTTTTATTGCGGTACAGCATTCCATCACAGGTCGCACAGTAGCTAACGCCTTTTCCCAAGTAATCCATTTCACCTGCAATGCCTTTGCTTTTACTAAGCCCTGTTGCCAAAATAATGGCTTTCGCCTCAATAAAATTATTTTCCGCATTAATCATATAATGCTCACCAACATTTAAAATCTGGGTCACCCGACACTCTTGAAACTCAACGCCGTTTTTCACTGCATGAGAATAGAATTGATTTAACAGCTCTTCCCCGTTAACGTCAGGCATACCCAAATAGTTATCCACCTTTTCAGCAGCAAATAATAAGGAACTGTCCAGACTTCTGCCAAAAATGCAAACGGTTTTGTTCCGCTGCCGACAGTTTAGTGCCGCCGATAGCGCCGCAGGCCCGCCACCAATTACTGCAACATCAAGCATATAAAATCCTCCTCACTCTTTCAAGGCAATCTAAAGCCTATTCTACTCATTTTTAAATATATCATTCCCAAGCATAGTAAATTGCAAAATTTAAAATTATGTTTCATTATGAATGCTCATTCATAGTGAACGGAACGGTTCGGATTTCGTAGAATAAATCTTTAAATTTTTTTGATACAAATCATTTGCATTGATTCTCAAAAAAATTATCAGTTTAATCGATTTCCTAAAGTTTCCTAAGCGTATTTTATCATATCATAATTTTATTGTTTTGTCAGTGACTTTTGCACGCAATCTTTGTCTTGGGGCAATAAAATACAAACAGACACTTACCATGGAAAAACTATAACTTGCTCATTTCCCATGGCTTGTGTCTGCAAATACATCGTGTTAAATTTTATTTTTCTTTTTCTTTTTCTGTGGCTCTGCGTTCAATAATCTTTTTCTGAATTTCAGCTGGTACTTCTTCATAGCGATCAAAATAATGCTTATACTCGCCACGGCTTTGTGTCAGGGAACGCAAATCCGTCGCATATTTATGCAATTCCGAAGTAGGCACCTCAGCAACAATGCACTTCTTACTGCCAACGGCATCCATGCTTAAAATACGGCCTCTGCGCTTATTAATATCACCCATAATATCTCCCATATACTTTTCGGGAACAAGCACCTCCACGTGCTCAATTGGCTCCAGCAAAGTCGGCTTTGCTAATGGTACTCCTTCCTTGAAAGCAACTGATGTAGCCATCTTAAATGCCATTTCAGAGGAGTCTACGGGATGATATGAACCATCTGTCAGGGTAGCCTTTAATCCAACCACAGGGTAGCCTGCCAAAACACCGCTCAAAACACACTCCTGCAGACCCTTTTCAACCGCAGGGAAGTATTGCTTGGGCACAGATCCGCCAAAAATTTTCTCCACAAATACATATGGAAGCGTCATATCACCACTAGGCTCAAATTCCATAACAATATCACCGAACTGACCATGCCCGCCGGACTGTTTCTTATAACGTCCTCTAACAGAGGATTTTCCCTTAATCGTTTCTCTGTAAGGGATAATGGGATCGAGCATATCCACTTCAATTTTGTATTTTGTTTTTAATTTATTTACCATGACATCAAGCTGTTGTTCCCCAATTCCTGAAATAAGTGTCTGCTTCGTTTCCTTATTCACCTCCATTTTAATGGTAGGGTCTTCTTCTCTTACTTTGGTCAATGCGGCGGAAAGCTTATCCTCATCACCTTTTCCTTTAGGCTGTATTGCCATGGACAGAACTGAGCTTGGCAAGGATAGCTTTGGAATCATAATTGGATGCTCTTTTGTAGCCAGTGTATCCTGCGTTGAGGTGTTGGTAAGCTTCGCTAAAGCACCAATATCCCCCGTATGCAGCTCGTTAACTTCAATTTGCTCCTTGCCTCTTACGATATAAAGATGACCCACCTTCTCTGTGGTATCTTTTTCAACGTTATAGATACTCATGGATGTGTCTAGTTTACCTGTCATTACTCTAAATAAATTCAACCGCCCAATATACGGGTCTGAAATCGTTTTAAATACAAAAGCGGAAAAGGTTTCATCTTCCGTACTGCAAAGCACTGTATCTGTACCATCAATAAAGGCATGGAAATTTTTCCTTGCCTCCAAGGAGGGCGGTGTAAATCTGACAATGGTGTTCATCAATAATTTTACACCATAGCCCAGTGTTGCGGAGCCGCACATAACAGGGGCTATACTGCGGTTTTCAATACCCGCAAGCAACCCATCATAAATTTCTTCTTCTGTCAGCTCTATATCGTTAAAGAACTTCTCCATCAGCTCTTCACTACTTTCAGCCGCTACTTCAATTAACATAGAACGGAGAACTTCTACTTCGTCAACTTTATCCGCAGGCACCTCGCAAGGTTGCAATTTGCCACTTACTTTCTTTCTTGCATCTCTCTTTATCAAATTTATAAAACCAACAAATTTTCCGTTTTCATCATTAAAAGGAATTTGCAACGGAGCAACTGCCTTACCAAAATTACTTCTCAAATCTGCTAATGTTTTTTCAAAGTCTGCATTTTCGTCATCCATTTGATTCACAAAGAAAAACCTTGGAAGATGCATTTCTTCTGTAGCGTCCCAAGCTTTTTCCGTTCCAACCTCAACGCCTGATTTTGCTGAAACCAAAATTAAAGCTGTATCAGCAACGCTCATTGCCATTTTTGCTTCCGAAATAAAATCAAAATAACCCGGAGTATCTAGGAAGTTGATTTTTGTATCCTGCCACTCAACGGGTAATACGGATGTGTTGATTGATACCTTACGACGAATTTCTTCTGCTTCATAGTCACTAACGGTATTGCCCTCATCCACTTTCCCAAAGCGCTTTGTCGCACCGGAGAAGAAAAGAGCTGCTTCGGCATATGTTGTCTTACCGGAACCGCTGTGACCCAATAGAACTACGTTTCTAACTTTGTCTGCAGTGTAATTTTTCATAATACCAACCTCCTGATTCAATTTTAAATGGCGAAAATGCCTTTTGCATATTTGTGTAAACATCATATGGTTTTTCAACAACATATACATATAATAGTTTTCTTCACTTGTACCGATTTCCCTTTATATTCAAATGCAAAAAAAAACATTTGTTACTTTTTACCAATAACTTGTGTTTAATTTGTATATTTTTTTAAAATCAATTTGTCGATTTTAGTGAAAATCCATAATAAAATAGTATTTTTTTGTTCCTGCACCTTAGAGTTCTAAAACCCCATTTTTTATTAACTCTCTATTTCAAAAAGTATGAATTCTTTCCTTTCGCATTTGCAAAAAAGTGGGCAGCTATTAAAAATAGCCGCCCTTTTAAAAATCATTCTTATTTTTTATTCTTCTTGTTCATTATGATGCAGTTCATCAATATCCTCCACAGGAGGTTTCAAACCCTGAATGTGAATTCCATTTTTTTGTGCGTAATCCCACAAGGCGGCATGAAGTGCTTCTTCGGCAAGGCACGAACAGTGAACTTTTACAGGCGGCAAACCATCTAGTGCCTCCATTACTGCTCTGTTTGTTACTTCCAAAGCCTCCTGTACCGACTTTCCTTTTACCAATTCCGTTGCCATTGAGCTTGTTGCCACGGCAGCACCGCACCCGAAGGTTTTGAATTTTGCATCTTCAATCATTCCATTTTCTATTTTCAAATAAACCTTCATAATGTCGCCGCATTTTGCATTGCCAACTAAGCCAACACCACTTGCATCCTCAATCACACCAACATTTCTAGGGTTCATAAAGTGATCCATTACTTTTTCGCTGTATTCCATAGAAGCTTCCTCCTTTGTTTATGTTTTTGTTTTTGTTCTTAATTCTTTTTATTTGTGACCTCTTCAAATAGCGGTGACATATCTCTCAACTTTTGAACGATTCCAGGGAGTTTTTCCAAAATAAAATCAACTTCTTCTTCTGTATTTCCACGGTCCAACGTCAGTCTTAAGGAACCGTGCGCAATTTCATGGGGCAAGCCAATTGCCATCAATACATGAGAGGGATCCAAAGAACCTGAGGTACAAGCAGACCCACTGGAAGCAGCCACTCCGATTGCGTCCAACAACAGTAGCATAGACTCACCTTCAATATAGGCAAAAGAAATATTAGAGTTGCCCGGTAATCTGTCTGTAGGGTGGCCGTTTAATTTGCTATAAGGAATCCTCTCCAAAATACCTGAAATTAATTTATCCCTTAACTGCGCCAAACGTTTTGTTTCAACGTCCAATTCAGCTACAGCCAGCTCTACCGCCTTACCTAAGCCAACAATTCCAGGAATGTTTTCTGTGCCTGCACGTTTTTTCTTTTCCTGTGCCCCGCCAAAAATTAATGGCTCAATCGCAACACCTTTGCGGATATAAATTGCACCAATGCCCTTGGGCGCCCCCAGCTTATGACCGCTCATGGAAAGCAAATCAATATTCATTTCCTCCACATCAATGGGAACATGACTAACAGCCTGCACCGCATCCGTATGAAATAAAACGCCATGCTCTCCTGCAATTTTCCCAATTTCTGCAATCGGCTGAATGGTACCAATTTCATTGTTTGCAAACATCACAGAAATCAATATTGTTTCAGGGCGAATACTGTTTTCAAGCTCCTCCAAGCGAATCTTGCCAAACTCGTCTACAGCTAAATAGGTCACTTCATAACCATGCTTTTCTAAATACTCACAGGTATGCAAAATCGCATGATGTTCAATTTTTGTTGTAATGATATGATTTCCTTTGCCTTTCAGTGCTTCCGCAACACCCCTAAGTGCCATATTGTCACTTTCAGAGCCTCCGGCTGTAAAATATATCTCATCCGTTTTTGCACCGATGCCTTTTGCCACCTGTTCTCTCGCTTTTTCCAATGCTTTTTTGCTTTCTTTTGCAATACTATACACACTTGAAGCATTTCCATAATACTCTTTAAAGTAAGGGAGTATTGTGCTAAGAACCTCATCTCTTACTGGTGTTGTTGCTGCGTTGTCCATATATATTTTCGTTGCCATAATAATGCTCCTTTCGGCGTCTTTTTATATCATAGTATTCCGATATGATTTATGTGATTTTAAAATATCATTTTTTTTTGTACTTGTCAATAGAACCCACGTATTTTTTTGACATAAGTCATAAATAATATAATAAATTTCATGTGGCGATTCATAAAACATGATTTTCTTTGTTTTTTTTTCCTTTTTTGTGATCACATCTTTCGCACTACTATATTTCACTCTATAATCATTCTATGTGGATATTGATTTTTATTATGTGCACTCTACTATAATGAGGTGTTTCTATGGAATTTCATGAAAGGCTTAAGCAACTTCGAAAAGAAAAAAAAATGACTCAAGCGGCTTTGGCAAAAGAATTAACTTATGGTGCAACTGCTATTTCAAATTATGAGTCAGGGCATAATCAGCCTTCGATTTCCGACTTAAAAAAAATTGCGTCCATATTCAACGTTTCTACGGATTATCTTTTGGGGGTAAATGAAATCCGACGTCCTTATGAACCTGATAAAAAAACGGATGACTATAAAACCTTCAACGAATATTTTGAAAAATTGGAAAATGGAGGAAAAAAAGAATTACTTCTTTATTTCCAATGGCTCTTAAGTCGACAAGAAAATATTTATGAGGACTCCTATGGGGAATCCAGCAATTTTCAGAGTTCTTCCCTACAGGTTGCACAAAAACCTGAGGAATTTAAATTGTAACGGTATAAAAAACAAGCGGCATTATCGCCTGAACGATGATGCCGCTTGTTTTTTATATAAATTTCTCTTTATTCATTCTCTAACATTCTCTTGCCCGCACGCAATTCCTGAGCGGCAGTCAAAGTAGCTTTTGTTACCGTTGTACTGCCCATTAGGCGGGCAACCTCTGCAATAGAGGCATCTTCGTCCAGACTTTTCACGATTGTAATCGTCTGGTCATTTTTTGTTTCTTTTTCAATGAGAAAATGCTTGTCTGCCATGGCAGCAATCTGAGGCAAATGGGTCACGCAAAGAATTTGCCGCTTTTCGCCAATAAGGCTCATCTTCTTTCCTACCTTCGCCGCAGTTCTGCCGCTGACCCCCGTATCAATCTCATCAAAGATAAAGGTTTCAATTTCGTCAGCATCCACCAAGACCGCTTTAAGCGCAAGCATAACACGGCTCATTTCTCCTCCTGAAGCAATTTTCGCAAGAGGCTTTAAATCCTCCCCTTTATTTGCCGAAATCAAAAACTCCACCTTGTCCTTGCCCATAGCATTCCAATCGTCCCTAGGGGACACTTGTATGTAAAATCTGGCATTTTTCATTTCCATGTCCTTCAAAGACGCTTCTAGTTGCTTTGCTACCCGCTCTGCCGCTTCTTCACGCAGGGCAGTCAGGTGCTTAGCTGCCGTTTCCAAATGAAGCTGTTCCCGCTCTCTTTCGGCGGTTAATTGAATAACCCTTTCCTGACTATTGGAAAAAAACTCGAGTTCTTTTGATATTTCCTCATAAAAATGCAAAACCGCCGCTACACTTCCGCCATATTTGCGCTTCATTTTATAAATTGTTTGAAGCCGCTCCTCGACTCTTTCTAATTCTGAAGGATCATCCTCCAAGTTTTGAGCATATCTTTTTACACCCCTTGAAATATCCTCCAATCTTGCGTAAACGTCTTCAAGATCATTATAATATTCCTCTAAAGTCGAATCCAAGTCGGAGCATTCCTTAAGCTTTGAAACCGCAATGCTTAGATTATCGCAGGCAGAGGGCATATCATCCTCACCGTCATATAAAAGATTTGCACTCTCTAATGTCAGGCGTATCAAACGCTCCATATGCGTCAAGCGTTTCTTTTTCTCAACCAGTTCTTCTTCTTCCTGAACGGATAAAGCTGCAAGTTCAATTTCGTCCTTCTGGAAATTTAAAATATCCAAACGCTGCTCTCTTTGAGCTTCATTCCCCACCAGCTCTTCCAACTGCTTATCCAATTCTTTTCTTTTCTCATAGCTTTTGCTGTAGCCCTCTAGAACCTCATGAAATTCGCCGCCGCAAAACCTGTCTAACAAACGAATATGCTTAGACGGATTTAAAAGGGATTGGTGCTCATGCTGACCGTAAATGTCAATCAAATCCACCGCCAGTTCCTTCAGCATACTGACCGTCACAATACTTCCGTTCATGCGGCAAACGGATTTACCCGCATCATTTAGCGTTCGGCTAATCAAAACGGTTCCATCATCCTCAGGCTCAATTCCGTTTTCCTCTAATTTATTAGAAAAACTGCTATCTTTTATGGAAAAAAGTGCCTCTACCAATGCCAGCTTTTGCTCCTTGCGCAAGAAGTCTTTCCCCATTCTGCCGCCCAAAGCAAACTGAAGCGAGTCAATCAGCATAGATTTGCCTGCACCCGTTTCTCCTGTTAGGATATTTAAACCCCCATCAAAGGAAACCTGACATTCTTCGATTAACGCTACATTTTTAATATGCAGATTTTCCAGCATAGCCATTCCCCCCTATCGGTACTTATGCACTATGGATAATACGATATAGCTTCTCTATAATAATGGCAGCCTGATTATGTGTACGCACCACGCAGAAAACCGTGTCATCGCCAGCAATTGTACCCAAAATTTCTGCATTTTGCATATTATCCAAAGCAACGGCAACTGCCATGCCCATGCCCTCCAGCGTTTTTATGACAATCATATTCTGGGCATAATCCATTTTTGCCACAGCTTCTTTGAATACGCGGGTCAATCTTTCTGTAATTTCTGTATCATTGCCTGAAATTACCGCATATTTCTGCCGTCCCTTTTCCGTAGCTATTTTGGTCAGCTTCATTTCCCGAATATCCCTAGAAACTGTAGCCTGTGTTACCATAAACCCTTCATCGCATAATCTTTGTGCCAATTCATCCTGCGTTTCAATATCATAATTTTCGATTAATTCAAGAATCTTTGCATGTCTGGCAATTTTCATAGCCCGCGCCTCCTTTTTTTATGCCGTTTTTTACCTTGATAATTTATGACGCAAAACCTCGTAAAAATTCTGCGAATTCGTTTTTATGATTGTTGTATAAACCTTTGCTCTGCGTATTTGCACAACTTTTTTGCCTGTTAAACTCCAGCTATCCTGTCCGTCAGCACTAATGGTAAAGGCTGTATCCTCTCTTGGATTAATTTCCACCGTTACAACGTCATCGGCGGAAACCACAATCGAACGGCTGGTCAGTGTGTGGGGTGCAATGGGTGTGATTGCAATAATTTGCGCATCCGCCTTAAGCACAGGCCCCCCCGCTGATAAGTTATAAGCCGTTGATCCGGTGGGCGTACAAATGATAACACCATCCGCCCGCAAAGTATCCACATACTCATCGTTTACAAACACATTAAACTCCAAAATTTTATAGAGCAGACCTCTGCTAATGCAAATATCATTTAAGGCATTGATCCCATCAATTCGCCCCTCATCTGTTGCAATTGAGGTTTGCAGCATCATCCTTTTTTCTTTTTTATAATCTCCCATCAAGACGCGATCAATGGCATACTCAGCCCTGTTTTTTTCCTCTGCTGTCAAAAACCCCAGTGTGCCTAAGTTAACCCCTAAAATTGGTGTATTATATTGACAGGCCTTTCTGCCAACGCCCAATAAGGTCCCATCCCCACCAAGAGAGATGATAAAATCCGAATGTTCATATACTTCCTGTTCCTTTCTAGCGTACATTTCCAGTCCCGCCAGTTCGGCAATTTTCTCAGGCAGCTGCGGAATACAGCCCTTCTCTAATAAGTGCCTAACCAAACGCTTGGTTACGGCCAATTCCTTATCCTTATCAATATTGGGAATTAATCCAACTTTTATCATAGGCTTCCTATTTCCTATTGAAGTGTTTCATGGGATTTCCCCACAACCTCTTCTACAAGGAAATATACCTCCTCCCTAGACATACCCTGCTGTTTTTTGTCTAAATAAATTAAATACTCAATATTCCCCTCGGGCCCCTTAATTGGGGAAAAGCTAAGCCCTAAAATGCCAAGCCCTTGCTCCAAAGCAAAAGCGGCAATTTTTTCAATCACTTCCTGATGCACCGCAATATCTTTGACAACTCCTTTTTTCCCAACCTTTTCTCTGCCTGCCTCAAATTGGGGTTTAATCAGACAAACCAGCTGTCCATCTTCCTTCATAACGCCCAGAACAGCCGGCAGCACCTTCGTTAAGGAGATAAAAGAAACGTCAATCGATGCAAAATCTCCCTCATCCGGCACCTGTTCATGGGTTATATAGCGAACGTTGGTTTTCTCCAAGCATACCACTCGTTCGTCGGTACGCAGTTTCCATGCAAATTGCCCATAACCCACATCAATGGCATATACCTTGATGGCACCATTTTGCAGCATACAATCGGTAAAACCGCCTGTTGATGCTCCAATATCCAAGCATATTTTTCCTTCCAAAGAAATCCCAAATGCTGCGATGGCTTTTTCCAGTTTGTATCCGCCACGGCTTACATATTTCATTTGCGGAGCCTTAACCTCAATATTTGCCGTAACGGAAACCTTTGTGCCGGCTTTATTTTCTTTCATTCCGTCAACGTATACGTTTCCTGCCATGATATATGCCTTTGCGAGTTCTCTGGAGGATGCCAAATTTTTTTCTGTCAGCAAGACGTCCAGTCTTTCTTTATCTGCCATAATTATCTCCTGTTTTTTCTTTCATTCTTCTATAAATACCTTCTCTGTCTAAACCATAACGTGCAAATAATTGGCTTTGAGAGCCTTGCTCAATAAACCTATCAGGGAATGCCAAGTTTGTAACCGAAATCTGATACCCTGCGTCACTGTAAAACTCCAAAACCTTGGAACCAAATCCACCTTTGCGAAGATTATCCTCCACCGTGAAAATTTGACTGCACTTCGACGCAATTTCCTTTAATAATTCTTCATCCAGGGGAGAAATAAAACGCATATTTACAAGCATTGGGGGTTCCACCCCATCCTCCGTCAAAAGTGCGACAGCCTGCTTTGCAGCTTGGAGCATATGCCCTTCCACCAATACTGCAATTCCTTTCCCTTTTTGTATCACTTCTGCTTTTGCGAATTGAATCGGTTGTTTATGTTCTGGAAAGTCCGTATCTGCCGTTCCTCTGGGATAGCGTATGGCAACAGGTCCTTCACAAACATTCACTGCATATTCCAGCATTGCTTCCAGCTCCCAAGCATTTTTGGGCGATAGCACCGTCATGTTGGGAATATGTGTAAGAAAAGAAAGGTCAAAAACGCCTTGATGCGTTTCGCCATCCGCACCGACAATACCCGCACGGTCAATGGCAAATACAACATGAAGATTTTCCATGCAAACATCGTGTATGACTTGGTCATACGCCCTTTGTAAAAAGGAGGAATACACCGCAAAAACAGGCACGATGCCTTGACTTGCCATCCCTGCGGCAAACGTAGTCCCATGCTGTTCGGCAATGGCAACATCAATAAAGCGTTCGGGAAACGCAGCCTGAAAAGCCTCAAAGCCTGTACCACTGCACATGGCGGCTGTAATCCCAACGACATTTGGATTTTTTTCGCCCAGCTCCACCATCTTTTTTCCAAAAACCGCAGACCAACTAGGGCTATCGCTTTTGCCAAGCCCTTTCCCTGTTTTAATATCAAAAGGCCCAACACCGTGAAAAGGCCCCGGATTTTTTTCTGCCGGCAAATAGCCTTTTCCTTTGGTGGTTTTTACATGAATTAAAATTGGCTCCCTTGTGTCCTTCACATTTTGAAATATTTCAATCAATTCCTCTAAATTATGACCATCCACAGGCCCAATATATTTAAATCCGAATTCTTCAAAGACTGCCCCTTCCAAAAAGAGCAGCTTTGCGCTGTCACGGACTTTTTCCAAAACCAAATAAGTTGCTTTCCCAAGAAGCGGAACCTGATCCCGAAACTGCTTAAAATTATCCTTAAGCGTACGATAGCGGTTGCTTGTACGCAGGCTGTTCAAGTGCTTACTGAGTGCACCCACATTGTGATCAATTGACATCTGATTATCATTTAAAATAACAATCAGATTTGTTTTTTCACGCCCTGCATTATTCAATGCTTCATAGGCAAGACCACCCGTCATCGAGCCATCGCCAATGACAGCCAAAACATTGTTTTTTTTGCCTTGCAAATCTCTGGCTTTTGCAATGCCTAATGCCGCCGAAATGGACGTAGAGCTGTGCCCGGCTGCAAAAGCATCCGCTTCACTTTCCTGCGGCTTGGGAAAACCGCTTAAACCGTCTAATTGCCGCAAAGTCGAAAAGGCATCTTTCCTGCCCGTCAGTATTTTATGGATATAGGCCTGATGCCCAACATCCCAAACGATTTTATCCTCCGGAAGATTGAAGATGTATTCTAATGCCACCGTTAATTCGACTACCCCTAAGTTCGACGCCAAATGCCCCCCTGTATTGCAGACATTTTGCAGCAAAAACCACCGAAGTTCTTTGCAAAGGAGCTCCAATTCCTCTTTCTTCATTTTTTTTATATCTCCGGTGGTTTGGATTTTATCTAATAATCCCCCCACAATGTCACCTGCTCTCTTTCATTTTATATCCAAAGACCTACCACAATCCCCAGAATTCCTCCTGCGAAAACCTCCAATGGCGTATGTCCCAATAATTCTTTCAGTTGTTCCATATCAGGTACTTCATGCTTTAAAATCAACATATTGATAATTTCGGCCTGCTTTCCCGCCGCACGTCGTATCCCTGCCGCATCATACATCACAACAAAAGCTAAAATCAAAGCCACGGCAAACAATGATGAGCCAAAGCCATTATATTTCCCCACACTAAACGCAAGTGCCACCACCAAAGCCGAATGAGAGCTTGGCATACCGCCTGTCCCCACAATTCTGGTTGCGTCAAAACGTTTTTCTATGATTAAGGTCAAAATTATTTTTGTACTTTGGGCAATCGCCCAAGAAATGATTGCCGCCCATAAAGGCATATTCGATGTGATTTGCTCAAATCCCATACTCCCAACTTCTTTCTTCTATCCTTCCAAATATTTAGTAAGTTCTTTTCGTTAAATAGTTTGTTATATCCTTTAAAAATCCGCAGCTTTCCCCCAGCTCTTCCCAAATAGATTCCGCCTCGTCCGAAAGCGTGCAAGCAATTTTTCTTGATTCTTCGATACCATAAAGGGTTACATATGTTGTTTTTTCATTTTTTTCGTCACTGTGAATCGGTTTCCCCAATTCTTCCATGGTACTTGTGACATCTAAAATATCATCTAAAATTTGAAACGCCATGCCGATTTTTTCGCCGGCAAGCGCAAATTTTTCAGCGGTTTCCTCTGTTGCACCGCCCAAAACAGCTCCTGCCTTTAAGGCTGCACGAATCATTGCCGCTGTTTTATTGATGTGAATAAAATCAAGGGTTTTTCCTTCTAATGGTTTTCCTTCGAAAGATACATCCACGACCTGGCCAACCAGCATTCCATAAATTCCTGCTCCATGGGCAATCGCCTGCAAAGCCCCTGTTGTTTTTTTGCAAGGGTTCGTGAAGCAAGCATCCGCCATGATCTCCATCGCATGGTGCAATAAGCCGTCCCCCGCAAGTATTGCCATATCTTCACCAAAAACCTTATGGTTGGTCAGCCTTCCTCGGCGGTAATCGTCGTTATCCATCGCAGGCAAATCATCATGAATTAAGGAATAGGTATGGATCATTTCCATTGCGCAAGCAAAAGGCACAGCCTCCTGCTTGTCACCGCCTACGGCTTCGCAAGCCGCCAAAAGCATCATGGGCCGCAGACGTTTTCCGCCAGCAAAAAGACTATATCTCATTGCCTCAAAAATAGTTGGCGGAAACTGTTCTTGCCTTGGAATAAAATTATTTAAATTCTCTTCTATATATTGAATCCACTGCTTCATTTGTTCTTTTAAATCATTCATTGCTCCTGCTCCTCTGTCTCAAAAGACTCCTCCTGCCATAAGCCCGCTTCCTTGCGCAAAAGCAGAATCTCTCCCTCAGCCACCGCCAGTTTTTCCTTGCAAAATGCAGAAAGAGTTAATCCTTCTTTATAAAAAGCCACGGCTTCATCCAAGGAAACCTCTTCCTGTTCCAGCTTTTCAACAATTTCCTCCAGCCGTTCCATGGATTGCTCAAACGTCTGTTTTTTCTTCGTCACGAGCCATCACCGCCTTCTCCAATACCTTTGCTTTAATATAACCATCCTGAAGTCGTAAGCGAATCAATTCCCCTGTTTCCACCTGCTTTACCGAAACAATCGCTTTCCCATTTTCTTTTAATGCCAAGAGATAGCCTCGCTTCATTACTGTAAGCGGGGAGGAAGCGTAAAGCCTTGCCTCAGCAATTCCAATCCTTTCGCCAAAACGCAGCAGCTTCAAGTTTATGGCTTTTGCCATGTGAAGCTCTGTTTTACCCAAAAGAAGCTGTGTATTTTGAATACGCTCCAGAGGTCTTTTTAAAACAGGACGTTCCTTTATATAGAACAGTCTGCGTCTGGAATCCGCTAAAATCGACATGACGTTTTTCTCCAAACGGTTTTCAAGCTGTGCCAACCCTTCCACCCTTTGCATCAAAGGCTGTGTTGCCAGTTCAGCTGCCGCAGACGGAGTGGGTGCCCGCAAATCGGAAACAAAGTCTGCAATGGTAAAATCCGTTTCATGCCCAATGGCAGAAATGACAGGGATTTCCGAAGCAAAAATTGCCCTAGCGACCTTCTCCTCGTTAAATGCCCACAAATCCTCCATGGATCCGCCGCCACGCCCAAGAATAATGACATCCGCCTTCCCCCACTCATTGGCAAGCCTTAAGGCGCGGGCAATATCCTCAGAAGCCCTTTCCCCTTGCACCAACGTCGGAAAAACGGCAATTCGAACCCTTGGATCTCTGCGCTTTGCAATTTGAATAATATCTCTCACTGCGGCACCTGTCGGTGAAGTAATCACGGCAATGGTTTCTATAAGGGACGGCATTTCTCTTTTAAAATCCTGATCAAACAGACCTTCTTCTTCCAATTTGCTCTTTAATTGCTCATAAGCAAATTGCAAGGAGCCAATCCCCACCGGCTCCATCATTTCGGTATACAGCTGATATTGTCCCGTTTTTTCATACAGGGAAACATGCCCGTATAAAATTACACTCATTCCGTTTTCTGGCATAAAAGGCAAACAAAATGCCTCCTGTCGAAACATCACACAGGCAATTGCACCCGATGCATCCTTTAAGCTGAAATAAAAATGTCCTCCCGAGTGCGCTTTAAAATTCGAGATTTCCCCTTTCACCAAAAGACTGCTCAAAATAAAATCGTTTTCCATCAGGTTTTTGATATACCTGTTTATTTGTCCCACAGAAAAAACCTTTGGCTCAATCATAAGCTTGCTCCTTTAAAGCTAAGGCATTCTTAACTAGTTGTATACAACGTATCATCAAAACTATTCATGAAATGATTTCATGAATTTACTCCTCTAGTATACTGTTTTTGTCAGCTTTTTATCCTGAAAGTGGAAATGCCCACCAAATTACATCTTTCAATGTTTCTCCGCCTAAAAAGCAGAACCTCAAAAGGCAGGGCTGAAGCATCGTTTCCCTAAGAAACGGGTTATTGTGCCGCCACCTTGCCTAAAATACCGTTGATAAACCCAGGTGCTTCATCGGAACTGAATTTTTTTGCTAATTCCACGGCTTCATTAATGGCAACACCCACAGGTGTATCCCCGCTAAATTTAAGTTCATATACAGCCAAACGAAGGATTGCCAAATCCACCTTAGACATTCTGTCTGTATTCCATCCTTTTGCACTGTCACCAATGATGATGTCAATCTCATCCATATGACTTCTTGTACCTTCAACCTTACTTACGATAAATTGTTTATCTTCTTCCTCAACAGGCTCATCCTGTTCCGCAAAGAAAATCTCTTTTACCTGTTCATATTCCTCCGTCTTATTAAAATCCATCTGGAACAGCAGGAAAAACGCGTTTTTTCTGGCACTTCTTCGACTCATAATTTAAAATCCTCCACAAAAATTAAAAGGACAAATACCACCCCGAAATTTGGAGTGGTATCCCGACAACTCACTGTTTATAGTTCTTCTGCACTCTTTACAGCCTTTTCTTTCACAATACCGGACACACTAACATTTACCATAGGTACCTGAAGCCCCGTCATCGTTTCAACTGCATTTTTAATCTTTTTTTGCACCTCTTCGGCTACCACCTGAACCTTTGTTCCAAAGTTTACGATAATATCCATATCGAGAACCACTTCGTTCTCGTCTTTGGCAACCTTAACGCATCTTGTTTGACCTTTTTTTCCAAAAAGCTCTGGCAGAGCCTTCGATACATTACCCGAAACTCCCTCCACCTCAAGTGCAGCAGTAACTGCAATGACACCAATCACTTCGTCTGCGATCTCAATTTGACCGCCCATCAGTTTATTTTCAGACATTTTCAATACCTCCTGTCCTTTTTATACATGATTCTATGCATTCATAGAAAATTCATACACAATAAGCATTGTTGGGTTTCATTATAGCAGAAAAAGCAACAGGATGCAAATAAATATACATTCTTTAATCATACATATTTAAACAAAATTAAGCGGTCAAAGTCAGATTACATAAATGCCCAACAGCAGTTTCACGGCCACTTTTTCTGTCAAGCCCCCAAAGAAAATTTTCTTTAGGATACCTGCATTTTTGCAACCGCAAAACCGTTTTTTGGTTTATCAATGTATCTGTTTTAATCGCTTAATGGCTGTATTAATTTTACGAATCATGGGAAGCAATGCTTTTCCTACTGATTCAGAATGTGAAAAAATTCATGGAAATACAAACGTATTGTACATTACTGCTATGCAAATTTTAAGTATACACCTGCATGGATATGAACTGATTTCAGCATATTTTTTATTTCGTCAAGGGATTTATTCTGATCTGATCAGCTTTAAAGCCTGTTTTACGCTTAACAATATCCTCAATTTGTGCAATCTCTGCATCGGATAGACTTGACTTATCCACAACAACATCAACGGTTTCGTCATCAATGCGTACATACGCCTGACTAAAGCCCTTTGCTTCGATCATCGCCTCCGCAGCCGTTTCTTTTTCAATTCTTTCCTGCAATTGCAGCATACTGTCGCCACATTTGTCCTTCTGACTTTGACTTACATTTTCATTATTCAGCATCTCAGACAAAATATCTTTTTGCTTTGCTCTTGCCTGTTCCCTGTCTAATTTTGCTTCGGCAAAAAACTGAGCACCCTCCTGTGTAGCATCTGCACTGACAAATACTGCCGCACCGTCCCCTGTTGTATCCGAAACCTCTGCGGTAATTGCATCTAAGGAAATATCATCGGCAGAAACATCGTCCGGCAGTGTTGCATAATCCGATACGACGGCCGCCGCATCCCCCTCCTCGGTAAGCTGTAATGCTGTTTTTGTTTCCTCGGAAGCCTTGCTGTCTTGAAAATTTAAGTACCCGGCCGCCGCAATCATAACTGCTAGCGCTGTAACTACTACCTGATTTCTTTTAATAACAAACATCTTTTTTCCCCCTTATTTCATTTTTAATATTGCAATTTTATGAGCCGGCACATCCAGCAGCGCCTGCGCTGCATTGCTTAATGCATTGCATACAACAGCATTATCGCCGCCTTCTGCCACAATCACCACCCCTTCCACCTGCGGAGAATGCTCCGTCAGTATCACAGGAGATGTTTTTCCGTTCCCATCCTCGGTCATAACCACGGTAGTTTCCTTTTGCAGGTTCTCATTGGTTTTCCCATTTTCCTGAGAACGACTTTCTTCCGTCTTTTCTTCCTGTGCCAATACGCTTTCGGTGCTTATGCGAAAAGTCAACATTACGTCAACCTGTCCTGCCCCCTGAATTTTAGAAAGAATTTCTGCCATACGCCCTTCCATGCCCTGTTCGCTTAAATTTTGCACTGCCGCTGTTTTTTGCTCCGTATTGATCTCCTCCGCTTTTTCCTCCGTAGGAAAAAAGGTTTTTCCCAAAACCAAAAGAAGAACACCAATGAGTAATGCCAACAATATGTTATTGCCCGTCTTTTTATTTTCCGGTCGAAATAAATCCCGCCAAAAGTCTTTTTGCATCTTAAGTCACCCCTCTTTCGTCATTCTTCTACAGCGACCGCCTCCTCCGGCAGTCCATATCTTTTCGCTGCATAGGTCTGTATTTTTTTTGCATCTTCCTCGGCACAACCGATGGTAATGCTTTCTATCATGCCGTAGTCCTCATCATCAATCTCTTGACAAAAAGTTATGTTTACCCACTCAATCTCACTATACTTTTTTGTCAAATCCTCTTTGACTCTATCCTCCAGCACCTGACCATATGCCGCTGTTACACGCTGCTGTTCTATTTCTTCATAGTCTTGCGAAGATAGAAAAAATTTTTCCAGCCGTACCTGATTTTGAAGCATACCAATCTCCATATGTCCTTTGTCGGTACCGAATATTCGCAAAAACGGATTTAATACAGCAGTCAATACCAATACACCAAGAACCAACTCAACATACTTGCGAAAGGAGCCTTCAGGCATCAGCATACAAGCCAACGCAGAGAAAATAGTCAAAGCCGTTATAGTTTTTATATATGCGCTTAAGGCCGCCATCATTCCAATTCCCCTCTCTATAATCCGCCTAAAAGTAATAAAGCGGATAAAAGAAACATTCCTTCTGTCAGAAAAACTACACCTAGTAATAAGGCTGTGTAATCTCCCGCTGCGCTGATACACTCAACCAACCGTTCTTCGCAAATAAATTCTGATGCTGCCGCTGTCACCTTAAACACCAGTAAGATCACGGTAAGCTTCACCAGCAAAGGAATGCACAGCAGCAGCAGAAAAATTGCCGCTCCCGCCAAGGTTCCGCTTTTCAGCGTTCCTGCAACTGCCGCCGCTGTTTCTACCGCCCCTCCCATCACATCGCCAACAACAGGAACCGAGCCAACGGCTATTTTTGCCGTTTTTGCCGCAAGACCGTTTAATGCTCCCCCTCCAATTTTTTGCAAGGAAAGCAAAAGCGAAAAAAGAATTGCAGCCCCCTTTAACGTCCAGCTAATCCCTTGCCGAAACAGCTCTGCAAACCGAGATAGAATGGGTTTTTCGGAAATATGGTCAGCCATTTCCAGTGCCACCGCTAAAAGAATCGCCGGCACAATAAAATCCCTTATGCCAAAGGACAAAGCCGTGGAGCCTCCCATAATGGTGGGGCCCATCAACGCCGTTTGGGTGAAATTGCCGCCCGACACCGAAAGCACCAAAAAAATCGGAAGCATCCCCAGAAAAACTTTACAGATATGGTCAACTCTCTCCACAACTACGGATGCTATGCTGTAAAACGAAGTGATAATCACCACAATCAGCACCATATAGCATACATAAAAGCCCATCTCCCCCACAGACTTCCCATGGAAGGAGCCGCTAAGCTGCTTTAAAACAGCACTTAATATTACAACCAAAAGCAACTGCGTCAGTAAACGGCTTTGTGTCTTAAATTCTCCAAAAGCCAATTCCCCAATGGTACGAGGCAAATCTTGAAAGGAAAAGGAATATTCTCCCGAAATGATGTCCCGTACTAAGGATGCAAAGCTTGTCCCGTCATCCAGACGGGCATCCACATTTTCCAGTCCCAGGGAATCCAACTGACTTTCCAGCAAATCTTCCGCATATACAGGAGCGGGAATTAATCCAAAAAGCACAATAAATACGATAAAAATTTTTTTCATTCTCCCCCTCCTCTACACCAAATTCATGACTAATTCCAATAAGGCCGTTAAAACAGGCGCAGAGGCTGCCATAATCAAAATTTTTCCCGCCAGCTCAACCTTGGCTGCAATTGCCCCTTCCCCTGCATCGGCGCAAAGCTGTGCGCCAAATTGCGCCAAATAGGCAATGCCAATAATTTTTAATACAATTCCAAAATAGCCGCTGCCTACCCCTGCTTTTTCTGCAGCATCACGTAAAAGCGCAATTAACCCGCTCAGGGGCGTGCAAACCGTAAAAAAAATCAGAATCCCTGATGCCACCGAAACCAAAAGGCTCATTTGCGGATTTTCCTTTTTCAGCATAACCGCAAAAATTGTGCCCACCAGTCCCAGCGCAATGATTCGCCCCATTTCCATGGCTTATCCCCCCTATAATTGAAAAAGCGTCTGCACCGTTTCAAAAAGGGTACTGATATACTGAATGACCCAAAACAAAACAACCACAAGCCCCGCCAAAGTAGTCATCATGGCTTGCTCTTCTCTGCCTGCTCGAATCAAAACCTGATTTAAAACAGCAACCAAAATACCAACCGCCGCAATGCGAAATACAATATTTATGTCCAAAACTACCCCTCCCCCTGTATTTATAACAATGTAATAACCAGCAACAGTCCGCTAAGCACACCCATGCTGTAATATAAACGTCCATTTTTGTCCAGCCGCTTTTTGATCCTTTCCTGCTTTTCCTGCAAATAGTGCAGCAGCATATCGATACTGCCTTCTTGCTGCTCCTTTTCCAAGAAACCAAGGGTTCGCCCAAAGGCAGTCAGCTCTTCCAAATCCACAGCCGTCAAATAGGACTTTTTTTCCACTTCCAGCCAGGTGCTTTCCCAAATCTCCTCTGCCGAATCACCCTGCCTTTCCTCCATTCTGACCGCTATATTCTGAAAGGCTTGACCCGCCACACCCTCGGTTTTCCAGCTGATTTGCTCAAGCAAGGCTGCCAAAGGTGTTCCTAAATAAGAAATCTGATTTTTCATTAATAAGATTCCCCGTTCAATTTCTTCCAGTTCTTTTAATCGGTATTTTTCTTTTGCGGCAAAAGCGAATCCCACCAAAGTTGTTGCTGATACAACCAAAATTGCACCTATCCCCTCAATAAACATGGTTTTCCCCCTCTTTCGTATCTTTTGTTTCCTTGCGTATCCCAAATTTCCTCTACGGTTCCTATTCCGTTTGTCTTCGACAAAAACAGAACTCGGCCGTTTTCCATCTTTTCCAGCATTTTTTGCATTTTTGCATTTTTTTGCAATCCACCCATATCATTTCCATGAACTGTTGAAATCAGCGTGACACCCGCATGAAGCAACTCTTCAACTCCAATAAAATCCGCCTCCTTTCCCAGCTCATCAACGGCAATAATATCAGGGGTCATGCTTCTTAGTAAAGAAAGCATTCCCTCTGCTTTCGGGCAATTCTCCTGTACATCCGTGCACGGCCCAATATCCATTTGGGGTACGCCGTCCTTCATTGCGGCAATCTCTCCCCGCTCGTCCACCACACCCACGTTATAGCTTTCCTTTCCACTTATGCCATAGCTTAAGCAGCGGATCATATCACGCAGCAGCGTGGTTTTACCGCACCCCGGTGGAGATACAATTAACGTATGACATAGGCCGTTATTCTCAAATAAGTACGGAAGCCATTGCTCTGCGCAGCCCGTAATCTCCCCTGCAATTCGTATATTTAAACTGCTGACCTGGCGAAGTGTTTTTACCCGTCCCTCCTCCAATACTGCCCTGCCGCAAAAACCGACACGATGCCCTCCCGAAACCGTTAGGTATCCTTGCTTCAATTCCTCCTCAAAAGCATATAATGAGTACCCACCCAATTTTTCAACAGCCTCTTTGATATGTCTGTTTGTAACAATCCAGTCGTTTTCTCCATCCTTTAAAAAATATTTGTTTTTATTTGTTTTTACAAATAAGGGTCTTAAGACACGTAGGCGGATTTCCTGTATTTGCTCATGCTGTAATACACACTCATCTTTTATTCTTTTCCCAACATCATTTGGCATTAATTTCCATATTTCATCTAACTTTTGCAAAATACCACCGCCTTTTTTCTGTTATTTTGTATTTTAATAAAAAACAACTTTTGTTTATTCATGCTTTGTGATATACTGATAGCAAAATTATTTTAGAGAGGTGCCAAAATGCTTTCCATTTTGCTAGGATTTTTTGACGCATTTACACAAGAATATCTTGTTTCATTCTGTGAAAAATGCGGTCAAATTAAACTTTATTGCGCTAGTACAAAAGAAGAATGGTTCGCTCTTTTTGAACAACATGAAATTAACTGTTTCTTTTTTAGTTTTGAAGAAGACATCATGTCCGTGCGAAGTGTTATTTTCACCCTGAGAAACTATGAACAACACCATCACACACCAATACTCCTTTTTTCAACCAAGATTGAATACCTTATTACAGCCTTTGTTCATTGGCGATCTTGTGAGTGCTTTCTCATGCCCTTAGACAATAAAAAACAAGAAGCACTAACTAGTCTGTTACATTACTATGTTGGCTTGTACGGAAAAATACACCTTGATAGCCGCAAGTTTTGTCAGATTCATACGCCCAAAGGAATTTACAATCTCCCATACAGTGATATTCTATATATTGAAAGCACAATGAAAAAGTCGATTATTCATCTGAAAAAAGAAGTCATTCATGTACAAAGCCCCCTTTATCAAATACGAAGCAAGCTTACTGATAAAAATTTTGTGCAGACACATCGTTCTTTTATTGTAAATTTGGAAAACGTTTCCTATATTGATAAATCAAAGGAGCCTTGGGGAATATTCTTTTTCAATTCTGACAAAGAAGCATTTGTAAGCAGAAGTCATAAAAAGTCACTTATGCCTTTTTTCCCAGAATCGGATGATGAAATTATTTCAAACAACTTTGACTGAAATGGATGTGAATTTATGAATCCCTTTACAATTGTCGCCTTCGGCGACAGCCTTACTTACGGTTACGGCGTTTTAGACCATATTGCTTTTCCTGCCTGCTTAAAGAAAGATTTCCCCAAATGGCGCATCATAAATAAAGGCGTCAACGGCAATACCACCAGAGAAGCAATGGAACGCATCAAAAAAGATGTCTTGCTTTTTAACCCTCAAATCGTAACAATTTTTTTTGGCTCAAACGATTGCGCCTTAGTGGAAGATTATTATCGCCCTTTGATAGAATATGAAAAAAATCTCCGTTCCATTACTGAACTTGTACTTTCTTCTCAGCACGGAACAGAATTCCATAACGGGACAGCTCTGCCCATTTTCATTACGCCTCCCCCTGTGGTGGATACAGATTTTTTCCCTTTTACCACCTCAGACCGTGTGCAGCTTTATGCAGACTCTGTAAAAAAGATTGCAGCGGAATATAATTGCCCTGTAATTGACTTTTTTTCCGCTCTTTGGGCAAAAAAAGAAGAAGCCTTTGAGGACTTCTTCCAGTTTGACGGCATTCACCTGAGCAATGCAGGCTATGCTTTCTTATATCCAATGATTCACGATAAAATTGCAGACCTTACGAAATAAAAAACGATTGTTCCGCAATTTTAAAAGAATCGTATTCGGTTCCTGTAAATCGCAAAAAAATTTTGTATCCCATTTTTTCAACCTTTCTTCCTCGCTGAAACAGCGGGGATTTTTTGTACACTAACCCACCACAAGATATATCTTTTTCAAAAAATAAGCATAAAAATGCTTGCTTTATTAACACATCCAAAGCTAGAACTTCCCCTCGTTTTTGAATCAGCCAATTAATATTTGAATATCATTCGATTCAAGGGATATAAAAAACCGACATCAAAAGATGTCGGCTGAGACTGAAGACAAAGTCAAAATCTTGAGGGCTTTGCCCTCAAGCACCCACAAGGATTTCACCCTTGACCCATCTAAAACCGCATAAATATGCGGTTTTAATAAAAGTTTTTGGTCTTGATTTTTTCAAAAAGCAAGTGGCTAGTCATCACTTTTGCTATGCAAAAGCCGGCTCAGCCGCCTGCCCTATCTTGGGCAGCCCAAGGTTCGTCTACGTTCTAAACCGCCATCAAAAGATGTCGGTCCTACAATAGGAGGCGCCCGCTTTTTCCTCTTTTTCACACAAAATAGCTTTGACCCTTAATCCTCCTGCGGCTCCACAAAATGAATTGCAAAATATTCTGCCAAAGAACGAGAAAGCTCTTTTGCAATCGGGCGAACATTATCTTTAATCCATTGTGCATCCTCTTTGTTATCGTTATAACCCACTTCTAACAAAACGGCAGGAGCTGTTGTGCGTAATATTTCTTTGATTGTGGAAGCAGGGGTAACCTTTATTTTCTCCGGAAGCTGATAAATCCTTTTTAGATTTTTTGCTGCTGCTTCTGCCAGCTCGCCCCCATAGGGATTTTTAACATAGTAAAAAGCTTCTGCACCTTGCAGCTCGCCCGAACAAAAAGGCGGCGCCGTACTTGTATGGATGGAAAAAAATACGTCATAATCCCCTTCGTTTGCATGATCGATGACTTGAGATAATGTCATTCCGGGTTCATTCCTTGTAAATTCAATGCCCATTGCAAGCAAATAGGGTTCCATTGCATCTGCAATGAGGTTAACATATTCTTCCTCTGTACCGCCGTTTATAAAAAGGTTGTAATTTTGCAAGGATGGACTAAGATATACTCTTGGCATAAAATCCCCCTCCGCTTTTTCTATTAGCTTATGAAAAAAAGGGGATTCTGAAAATTGTCCTCTTGTTTAAGACAGAAGGCTTTTTTCGAATATCTTATAAATATCTTCTTTTTGTGCCGCATAGGGGAATGTTGCAATTTTTTGTGGATTTTCCATTGCCCGATCCGTAAAATAAGCAATCTCCTCCACAGAAAAAACTTCAGTCGTATTTAATGCATCCTTTAAAAAAGCACCCATGTCCTCTAGCTTTTTCATCCCTAAGCAATGTAAAAGCTGCGCAACCTTTTTATCCTCCTTGGGGAACATTTCCAAATAAGCCTGCGTTACCAAGCCGTTTGCTCTGCCATGAGGAATTCCTTTTTCATAAGTTAAAAAGTATCCAAGGCAATGGGGAATGGAAGTACTGGTTTGTGCAATCGCTGCACCGCCAAGCGCAGATGCAAGCATCAGCTTGTCCCTTACCTCTTCGGAATACGCTCTTGCTTTTAATGCAGGAATACATTCTTTGAATAAGGAAAGTCCCATCTCTACAATCTTTTCACTCATTAAATTTGAATGAACCGACAAATAACTTTCGATCAAATGGCTTAGTGCGTCTACAGCAGTATTGTTCGTTACCTCCGCCGAAAGCGCATCCATATACTTCGGATCCAAAAAAGAAATCTTTGAAAAAATTGGTTGTACAATGGCTCTTTTGGTTCGTTTTTCATGGAGCGTCATGATGGAATATTGGGTGACCTCCGAACCGGTTCCCGCCGTTGTTGGTATTTCTGCAACAGTCATAGCTTTCGCATTTGGCTCTGTAAACAAAATTTCACTGCTCTCCTTCGGGTTTGACGCCAAAACGGCTATGGCCTTCGCCGCATCCATGGGGGAGCCACCACCAATACCAATCAGAAAGTCAACCTCTTGAGAAATGGCCATTTTTGCGGCTCTCTCAACAGTTTCCACATCGGGATTTTCACCTATTTCATCAAATAAAACCCAAGGAATATTCAAAGCATCCAACGCTTCAGTCACATCCTTTTGCGCCCCATTCTTCTTTGCCGAATTGCGCCCTGTAACAAGCATTGCTTTGCTCCCCAAAGATAAAAATCTTTCTTTATTAGCCAAAACACAGCCACGCCCGAAAATAGTTTCGGCAGGCATAAAAAATTTAAAATTTTCCATTATATTCCTCCTGTTATGGTATCAAAAATTAAAATCGTACCATTCCCACTCTGTATTCATGATAGCCTCAAGGTCTTCCGAAGCATCATCAACCAATTCAAATACCACTTCAAACTCGTGGTATCTCTCTCCCTCAATGGTAGCCACGCCAGAAATTAAGTATTTTCTACCCACACCTTCTACATAAACACCCTCTAAAAGAAGATCATCCTCTTCCAAAAAAATCTTATGCAGCTCCTGTTGCTTTTGTTCCTCTGTAAAATAAAGCCTCATACTTCGCCTCCTTAAGCTTTGGCATACATTTTTTCTTTTATTTTAACACTTGCATATTGTGGATACAAGAAAATTTATTTCTTCCATTTGAATGAAAAGTAGTGTATACTTGCTTCAGACAGGAGGAACTCGTATGAATTATATCGTTTTGGACTTGGAATTCAATCAATCCTTTCCTTTCAAAACTGGTGACGCCGCTGCCCCAGTAGCGGAATGTCCTTTTGAAATTATTCAAATTGGTGCTGTGAAATTAAATCAATCTTTTCAACAAATTGATACTTTTAATGCAATGATACAACCTCAAATTTATCCACGACTGCATCCTTTTGTTGAAAAAATAACGGGTATTACAGATGAAAAATTGAAGGGTCAGCTGAGTTTTACGGAAGCTTTTCAAAATTTTGCTTCTTTTATTGGCAATGAAGATGCAATCCTCTGTACTTGGGGCACTGATGATATAAAATCTTTATTTCGAAACATACTGTATTATAAACTAGATACAAATAGCATAACCAATAAATATTTGAACGTACAAAAATATGCTTCTGCGTATTTAAAATATGAAGCTGGCAAAGCAATCGGCCTCAAAAATGCAGTCATAGAGCTGAAAATTGAAATTGATTTACCTTTTCATGATGCTTTGTGTGACGCAATTTATACTGCAAAGGTTTTTGAACTTGTACATCCCGAAGAAATTATTCCTACAACCTTTAAGCCAACGGTTCTGCTGGTTTCCATACCAAAAGCGCCTCGAACAAATACTGCTGCATTACTTGTTCATATTTCCGATTTAATGGAACGAGAGTTGACATCGCAAGAAAAGAAAATAACAAAAATAGCTTATTTTTTGGGACGAGGTCATGCTTTTGACGCTCCAGCCTCAGAAAAAAATAAAAAGAAAAGATAAACTTGGATTTGTTCGCACCAATGGCATTTTTTCATGCTTTTGGTGCTTTTTTTATATGAATATTTATAGTAGGTATAAAAAATTCCTATGCCAAATTTGAATTTATTTATTATCCAAAAAATGCATAAATTATCAAATCTTTTTCCATTTTATTTCCAACCAAAAAATCAAAACTCCAACAAATGGCTAAATCATTAAGATTTTCAGTGTTATATTTTATTAAAATCCAGCAAAAATTTTTTTGAATGTTTAATAATTCTTAAAATCAGCATAATAATACATTATGTGCTCATTGACAATTTCTTTTTTCGCTATTAAAATTCCTATATAAGATAAAAATTCAATCATAATTTTTTATATCAAAATTAAAGGAGGCTATCGTCATGTTGACTTCTATCGTTGGCATTAACTGGGGAGATGAGGGCAAAGGTCGTATGGTTGACCTGCTTTCAGAAGAATATGATATTGTATGCAGATATCAAGGTGGTAATAATGCAGGCCATACCGTAATTAATCATTTGGGGAAATTTGTCTTAAACTTGCTGCCTTCCGGCATTTTGCGGGAAGATGTTGTAAACATCATGGGCAATGGTATGGCAATTGACTTGGAACATCTTTATCATGAGGTTGACCGATTAAAAAGTGCCGGTGTGAAAATCACAGCTGAAAACCTGAAAATCAGTGATAAAGCCATTATTTGCCTGCCTTATCATAAGCTTTTAGATTGCTTAGAGGAAGATCGTCTGGGCGATGCGAAGTTCGGTTCCACACGCAGAGGAATTTCCCCTGTTTATGGTGATAAGTACATGAAAAAGTGTTTGCGTATGGGGGATTTGCTTCATCCCGAAACTTATCCCGAAACAATCAAAAATTTAGTAGCATATAAAAATCTGATTATTGAAGGGGTATATCATGCCGCACCCGTGCAGTTTGAAGAAATATTGCAGTGGCTAGATACGTTTGGCACTCCTTTCAAAGAAAATATTATTGATACAGGCTTATATTTAACAGACGCTGAAAAATCAGGTAAGAAAATAATGTTTGAAGCACAGCTTGGGGCTTTAAGAGATATTGACTTCGGCATTTATCCCTATACATCTTCCTCCTCAACAATCGCAGCCTATGCACCCATCGGGGCAGGCGTTCCCAATTTGCAGTTGGATGATGTAATTGGTATCATGAAGGCATATTCCAGCTGTGTCGGCGAAGGCCCTTTCACTTGCGAAATGTTCGGCGAAGAAGCAGATGCTTTAAGGGAAGCAGGCGGAGAATATGGTGCTGCAACTGGCAGACCCCGCCGTGTAGGCCCCTTTGATGTGGTTGCCAGCCGCTATGGAATTCGTGTTCAGGGATGCAGTGAAATCGCTTTAACGAAACTGGATGTTCTATCCTATTTAGATAAAATACCCGTTTGCACAAAATATAAAATCAACGGCGAGGAAATGACGGAATTCCCATATGCAGCGGTTTTAAAAACAGCCGAACCTGTTATTGAAACGGTGAAGGGTTGGAACGCTGACATCAGCGGTTGCCGCAGTGTTGACGATTTACCAAAGGAAGCACTTGATTATATCAAATATATTGAAGAAGCTGTTGGTTGTCCGATTAAGTACGTTTCTGTTGGTGCCGAAAGAGATGCTTATATCACCATGTTTTAACAGACTTTTTTAATTCCTCCCTCTGACGGATTGTTATAAAATGTGTTTAGCGAAAAAAAAAGCTTCCGCTGAATACAAAGGTGTTGCAAATATCGTCAGTTATGAGTAAAATGATAAAATGATTTTAAAAACGGTTTTGACTAGGATTTGAAATTAAAAGGAGGAGCTTTATGAATCAGATACTGATTATTGCAGGAAAGGAGACCGAAAAAGAAAATTTAGTCGGCCTTTTGGATTGCTATTCCGACTGCCAAATTCTGTATGCTTCCAATAGCAAACAGGCAAAGGAATTAATCGCATGTGAATCCCCTTCCCTCATTATTATAAATGCTCCTCTCCCAAGTGAATCGGCACAAGATTTGGCAATTTTTATGACGCAAAGAACGGAAGCAGCTGTTGTTTTATTATTGCCGGATTCCTATAGGAATATAAAGGAATACGACGGTGAGGATTTGGGAATTCTATTATTGTATAAACCCTTTAAACGATCTGAATTTGAGCGTGTGGTGAAATTTGCAATTGCCTTTGAAAACCGTATTGCGAAAATACAGGAGAAAAATAAGAAACTGCAAAAGCAGCTTTCGGAAGTTCGTACCGTACACCGTGCGAAATGCCTTTTGATTCAGCATTTGAATATGACTGAACCCCAGGCTCATCGCTATATTGAAAAATACGCTATGGATTGCAGGAAAAGTAAACTTGAGGTTGCAAACAGTATTTTGCAATCCTATCACGAAATTTAAAGAACTGGGGCGTTTTTCTGCGTTGCAAATACTGAATAAAAAGAAGGGCTGTTCAACAGTCTGAAGCGTGTCAAATTGGCACGCTTTTTTTCGTGGGCACATGAAATGTTCTACGTACCCTAAAATACTGCTTGATGTATCGTGGCTTCACAGCTTCATGCTCAGGTATTTCTTTTTGAAAGCACAAGCATTTTCTAAAATTATATTTTAACCATCTAGCCGTTGATCGCCAATTGGCTTTCAGATCAGGCTCATTCTTGAGATTCACTTCTTTTAGATGCCCTTATTCCTGTAATGTTTTGCTCCCCATTGTGTTGCGGCTAGATGACGCAGTCTGGCACATTCAAGCATCAAAGCCTCCCGCCTTGCATCTGCGTTGACCTCTCTAAGGTGATGTCGGTACAACTTTCAGTCCTGTAATTCATGTATGTCAGGGGTTCTTCGATACCATATTTGCCCTTTCTGAATACCACGGAAAATTGCGTTTTGAAAGGTTTTTCAGCTTTCGATGTGTTCATAAGCTCTCATATTAAGGTTTCTGCGCTACCCCCATCCCCATAAGCTCAATCCTCAGTAAATAACCAAATTATCTTTTTTCTTCAACCAAATTCCGAGCAAAAAAAAATTGACCTTAAAGACCAAAAAGCCTTTAAAATCAATATTTTTCAAGCTGATAACGGGATTCGAACCCGTGACCTCCGCCTTACCAAGGCGACGCTCTACCGACTGAGCCATATCAGCATAGGCACGAAAAAAATATTTCGTCAGCCTGTTTATAATATCACATTGTTTTTGATTCGTCAAGATTATTTTGTTCTAAAAATCGTTCAAGTTTCTTCTTCACACGCTGTAAGGCGTTATCAATAGATTTTTCATTCTTTTTCAAGCTTTTTGCAATCTCAAAATAGCTTCTGCCCTGCAAATAAAGGTCAAGCACTTTGGTTTCAAAACCGCTTAGATTTTTTACCATCTGGGTTTCAATATAGTCCTTGTTTTCCTGTCCAATAAATAATGCCTCAGGGTTTAGCAGTTCCCCCTCTTGCAGTAAATCAATGTATGTCTGCTCTGAATCGTCGTCAAAGATTGGTTTGTTCAAAGAAATATATGAATTCAATGGCTGATGCTTATGCCTGGTTGCTGCCTTAATCGCAGTAATCATCTGCCGATTCACGCATAACTCGGCAAATCCACAAAAAGATGCATTACGCTCCAAATTATAATCACGAACAGCCTTATATAAACCAATCATCCCTTCTTGGATGATGTCCTCGCTGTCTGCTCCAATTAAAAAATAGGCTCTGGACCTCGCCTTCACAAGCGGCTTATATTTGTCCATCAAATGCTCCTCTGCCTGTGTATTACCTTGCTGTGACATCGAAACCAGTTCCTCATCCTTATAAGCCGCAAAACTTTTTTTATTTGGCTCTGCGGCCTTAATCGCCCCTTTTGGTTCCTCTATTTTTTTCTCCTCAATGCTTCTATCCATTCCAACGCCTCCCGGTCAAGATGATCTGCCAACAAATTATTTTTCGGCGGTCTGTTTTCAATAAATCGCTCTCTTAAAAAATCTGTTTCTGCCTGAATTTCTGATCTTAGCTCCTTCGCCGTCATTCTTGCTGCGCCCTGCCCATATATGATGAGTTGCTCAAGGCCATCCCCTGTTGCAACCCGAACCCTATAATGCTTGGGCATGGCAGTGACTACCCTTTCTATATAATGATCCGCTGTTTCAGCCTCTTTTGTATAAACAACAAAAATATTATGATAAGGGTATACACTCCCAATATTTCCTTTTACTAAATACCCGTCAAAAACCAATATAATTGTGGTATCCTTTACACCTTTGTAGTTTGAGAGAATATCCATAAGCTTTTGCCTTGCGCTTTCTAAGCTTACATCCTGCACCAACTCTTTTAAATCATCCCAAGCATGAATAATATTGTATCCATCCACTAATAAATATTCCTTTTGCAAAAGCTCCCCCCCATTCTGTAATGTTATACACAATAGAGTAACATAATTTGTCGGATTTTGCAAAACTACAATTTCTATACTTTTTCAAGCCCGAAATTTTTTTGTTACGTTTCTTTCGGAGCGGATTGATCCTAAAATGCTTTACTCTTTACTGAATTTTCTCTGACGCACAACCTCATACATCAAGAGCCCTGCCGCAACCGATGCATTTAATGAAGAAATCTGTCCATACATGGGAATAGACGCTGTAAAATCACAGTTTTGCATCACTAAACGACTTACGCCTTCCCCTTCGCTGCCAATAACCAAAGCCAAAGGTCCCTTCATATTGGTATCAAAATGGTCTAACCCATTCATATCCGCACAGGCAATCCAAAGTCCCTCTTTTTTCAGCTTTTCCATGGTTTTTACAATATTTGTAACCCTAGCCACGGGCATATATTCAATCGCTCCTGCGGAAGTCTTGCCCACCGTTGCATTTAACCCCACAGAACGACGCTTGGGAATAATTACCCCATGCACGCCTGCGCATTCTGCCGTACGCAAAATTGCCCCCAAATTATGGGGATCGGTAATGCCGTCCAATAAAAGAATAAAAGGATCTTCTTCTTTTTTACGGGCAATGGCTAAAATATCCTCAACCTCAACGTACTCGTGGGCAGATACCAATGCAATGATGCCTTGATGGTTTTTCGTCTGGGAAAGCTCATCCAATTTCTGACGGCTTACCTCCTGCATCACAACTCCTCTTTCCGATGCCATGGCAATAATACGTTTTATGGTTCCTTCTAAGTTTCCTTTGAGTACCAAAAGCTTTTCAATATCCCTGCCGCTTCTTAAAACCTCCAAAACGGCGTTTCTACCCTCTACCTGATTTTCATTTAATTCCCTTTGTGTTTTTTCCACAGAATAACCTCCTGTTTTTTCCAAATCAAATGCCTACCCTTTAGCATAAGCATTTCAAATATGTTATAGAAAGCCGAAGGAACAGGTTTCTCTCCCTCCTTCGGCTTTTTTCACTTCTATTTCTTTATTATATCCGCCATCCCTAAAGAAAACAAGCTGATTGCTCGCTGTTTTTCTCCGTTCAGGTATAAATATCCAAATAACGCTTCAAGCCCCGTAGCATGGCGATAATCCATCAAGTCTGCGTTTTTGGGTGTCGTGAAGGATTTTGCATTGCGACCACGTCGAAAAACCGCAGCTTCCTCCTCCGTCAATTCCTCTGCAATACGAAAATACATCTGCGCCTGTGCCTTGGCATTCACCAAATCCCTAGCCTTTTTATGCAAACGGTTCACTGGAGCATTTCCGTCCGTTAAAACCGTCAGACGTACAAACATTTCATATACAGCGTCCCCAATATAAGCAAGCCCAAGGGGAGAAAGCACTTTGGGATCAACCTCTCCTTGGCCGCCTAAAATCAAATTAAGCTCTTGTAAATCCATACTTAACCCCTAAACCATTGTACACCCTGACGAGTATCCTTAATGGTGATTCCCATCGCCGCCAACTCATCTCTGATTGCATCGGCAGCAGCAAAGTCCTTTGCTTTTTTTGCCTCTGTTCTCTTTTCAATCAAGGCTTCAATTTTACTTGTATCTTCATCGGAAATCGTGCTCTCTGTAAGTTCAGCAACGCCCAATACGCCGCACAAATGATCCAGCATATCCTGAATTTTCAAAGCATACTCCCTAGAAACTTGTGCTTTTACTGCAATATTGCTGAAACGAACCAATTCATAAATCACAGAAATTGCATCAGCAGTATTAAAGTCGTCGTCCATTGCCGCTTCAAATTGTTCTTTGTATTTCATCAGCTCTTCAGTCTGCGTCTTTTCTTCATCGGTCATCCTGCCTTCAGGCGCATTTTGAATAAAGAAATCAAGCTCTTTTCTGGCATTTTTAATTCTCTCTAAGCCGTTCTGGCAAGCCTGCATTAATTCTCGGCTAAAGTTGATGGGACTTCTATAATGCCCGTTTAAAATGAAGAAACGAATTACCTCATAAGGGAACTGTGCAGCAATATCTCTTACGGTAAAGAAGTTCCCCAAAGACTTAGACATTTTTTCATTATCCACAGTAATAAAGCCATTGTGCAGCCAATATTTCGCAAATTGGCAACCATTACAAGCTTCACTTTGTGCGATTTCATTTTCGTGATGGGGGAACACCAAATCCTCACCGCCTGCATGAATATCAATGCTATCACCCAAATGATGCTTTGCCATAACGGAGCATTCAATATGCCAGCCTGGTCTGCCTTCACCCCAAGGAGAGGGCCAGCTGGGTTCCCCTTCTTTTTTCGGCTTCCAAAGTACGAAATCTGTGGGGTTTTTCTTGGCATCATCCACCGAAACACGTTCGCTGCCGCCGGCAATCAATTCATCCAAATTTTTTCTGGACAGCTTCCCATAATCAGGGAATTTCTTTGTATCATAATATACCGTGCCATGATCCTCATAAGCAAAGCCTTTTTCAATCAGCTCTTTTACCATCTGCACAATCAAATCCATTTCCTCTGTAACACGAGGATGCATGGTAGCCCGTCTTACATTCAGTCCGTCCGCATCATGGAACGCCTCTTGGATATATCTGTTGGAAATTTCCTGCATTGTGCTATTTTCTTTATTTGCACGGTTAATGATTTTATCATCCACGTCCGTAAAATTCTGTACATAGGTTACCTCGTAGCCCCTGTATTCCAAATAGCGTCTTACCGTGTCAAAAACAACGTAAGGACGTGCATTCCCGATATGAATGTAATCGTACACCGTAGGGCCGCAAACGTACATTTTTACTTTGCCTTCCTCCATGGGTACAAATTCTTCCTTTTGTCTGGTCAGCGTATTATAAACCTTCATACGATTCATCCTTTCTGCTTCAATAATTCTGAAAAAGTAAAAGCTTTTTTGCAATAAAAAATTTTTATTCAGCAAACCCAAAGCACAAATACTCCATTTGCCGTAATTTTCATGTATGAGGGGGAATTCTTTTGAAAACGAATCATTTCCCCTCTTGTAATTATATCATATATTCAAAAAAAATACTTATTTTTTCCAACCGTTTGCAAAGTTTTATACGGCTCTTCTTTTACACCCCGTCAATTCTTCGGGTGCAACAGGGGTGATGCGGTTGCCGTCTTTTCTAACCACCATTACAGGAGAGCCAACCGCTGTAACATTCTCGGGAATATCTTGAATGACAACGGAGCCGGCACCGATTTTTGAATTTTTCCCGATGGTGACAGGCCCCAAAACAATGGTCCCCGCACCAATCATTACGTTATCCTCAACCGTTGGATGCCGCTTATTTTTATCCTTCCCTGTTCCGCCCAATGTTACCCCATGATACAGCATAACATTATCGCCAATTTCCGCTGTTTCTCCAATTACAATCCCCATACCATGATCAATGAAGAAATTTTTTCCGATGGTTGCGCCAGGGTGAATTTCAATCCCAGTAATAAAGCGTGAAAATTGGGAAATGAGCCTTGCCAGAAAATAAAAATGCTTTTTATAAAAATTGTGGGCAAACCTATGGTTAATAACAGCCCAAAAGCTTGGGTATAAAAATACTTCGATGCTGCTTTTGATGGCAGGGTCTTTTTCCTTGATAACTCTAAATGCTTCTTTAAACATAAAAATTCCTCCTATTTTCAACAATTCCTTACGAACAATTTGCATTCTTTCCTTCATAATACAGCCTTTTTCCCATTTGTCGCTGGGGGATTTCAACAAAAACAAGAACTAAAAAAGCTTCGTCCTTATACAAATAAAGACGAAGCTATATGATCTCCGCGGTTCCACTTTAATTAGATGGCCATCACCATCTCACTTTAGGACTGTAACGTTGTCACCGGATACAGACTACTAAAAATATTTTTCGCCTGTTCAGTTCAGGAACGCACTTCATCCTCACCAACCTATAAGCGACTCCCACCCAAGTATCTTAAGATGTTGACAGATAAAACCATGCTTTCATGATTTCAAATCTCATCACCTTGCACCAAGGCCGCTATTCTCTGTTAGGCAAGAGTAGGATTACTCTTTTCCATCATAACTTTTATTCTTATTTACTTTCTTCGATCAGGCAAACCGCCGAAGCAGCAATGCCCTCTCCTGCCCCTGTAAATCCTAAACCTTCCTCAGTTGTGGCTTTCACATTCACTTGATCCATTTCTATTCCCAAAACAGACGCAATATTCTCACGCATTTTAGAAATATAAGGTGCCAATTTAGGTTTTTGAGCAATAATTGTTGCATCGATATTCATTATACAATATCCTTTTTGAGAAATCAAGTATAAAACTTTGGAAAGCAATGATAAACTGTCTGCATCTTTGTACTCCTGATTGGAATCCGGAAAATGCTTTCCGATATCGCCTAACGCTGCTGCACCTAATAGTGCATCCATAATCGCATGCAACAAAACATCAGCATCAGAGTGTCCCAAAAGCCCTTTATCATAGGTAACTTCAACACCGCCAAGAATCAACTTACGACCACCAACCAATTTATGCACATCATATCCGGAGCCAATCCGCATATTTTTTACCTCTCTTCCAAGATATGCATGGATAAAATAATTTCTCCTATCCAACGCAGTTTTCCACTTTTTTTCTATGCAACATACTATAACCTACCCGCCAATTTCTGTCAAGCAGATAAAAAGGTTCCTAAAACAATGCGCTACGCAATGCCTTGAAAGATTTCCTCAACTATCGAATAAAATTCGTCCGTTGTGATCGATCAACTTCAGGACGAGCAATGCCATGTTCTTTGCCGCACGCAATATTTTTCAACATCCACGCCATATTTGCACCGATATTGCGCATGGTTTGCAAGCCTTCCAAATCCTGCAAAACCTCCTCGGATGAATTTCCATGTACCATATTCCAATAGCTGGCGGCTACAATAGGCATCATGGAAATGGTAAAATACTTATTAATCACATCAAAAGATGCAGTAGTACCTGCTCGCCTTGCGGAAAGGACAGCTGCGCTTGGTTTAAAATGAAATGGATTTTTTTGCGCACTGACTGAACAGTAGAATGCCCTATCCAAAAAAGAAAGTAAACGCCCGCTAGGGTGCGCATAATATACAGGGGAGCCAAAAACAAATCCGTCAGCCTCCTGCGCCATTTCAACAAATTTATTTACATCATCATCATTAAAAATACACTTTCCTTCTTGGCATTTGCCGCAGCCAATACAATCTCTGATCGGTTTTGCACCCAATTGAAAAATTTCGTATTCTATGCCTTGTTTTTCCAAAGCCTTCCCTACCTCTGTCAGTGCCGTAAAGGTACACCCCTTCAAATTTGAACTTCCGTTGACCATTAATACTTTCATGTTGCAATCCTCCTTATTCACCATTTTCATACGTTAAAATTCACACGAAAAATTAAAGTAGAACCCCTTATGTTTTGTCTTTTCGAATATTAGCAAATATCAGAAAAAAAATTACATATTGATTTCATCTTTTGCTGTTAAAAACATCATATCACTTAACCTTAACAAATTATATTTTATTTTTAAAAAAATTTTATATTCCCAGTTTTAAGCAACTTTTATGCTTACTGAAAAAAAGAACTCGAAATACATAGAATGATAAATGCAAACTTGCAGAAAAAATTAATATTTGCTTTATTGTAAAATCAAATTGAACGAAAAAATGCATAGGCAATTTTCTGTGTTAAGTTTGAATCACCACACACCAAACTGCTCTGTGGATGTATCTGTAGGTTCTACTGATAAAAGTTCTAAATGCAAGCTTTCTTCGTTTGAATGTTGTCTCGACAACTCCAGTCTACACGATGGTTTCCATTATGGGCTATTCTTTTACCCTGTTAGTTTTGCGCACTTCATCTTACAAACTATCCTACATAAATATCATTCACATAATAAATTTACATTAAATTCATTGATTGTTTGCATATTTTTACAAGTGATCTCTGATATGATTAATAAAAAAATATATCGTTTTACATTACACTGATAGTTTTTCAACGCATATAGACTAAACTCCCTTTGCAAGAGTTAGTCTATACAACAAGGAAACCATCCTCTTATGTCCCTTTATGGCAATGGAGGCCCCTCTTTTACAGCAAAAACAACCAGGCTGACTTTCATTTTCAAGTGACTATAAAGATAAATGGCTTATCCCATTTTTCCGTCCTGACTTCTTTACCCTTGTTTGCACTACAAAATTCATGAATTGTAAATCAAGGCTTGATAAATGCACTGTGCTTAATCCTGCACTCACAGCCTCTCTGTTGATTCTTTATATGCACATATTTCATGACTTCGCAGGCTAAAAAAAATGAATACAACGATATAGAGAATGTTGAAGTGACTTTCCCACTTCTTGAAGATTTTCGCATGAAAGTTTGCAATAGATATGCTATATTTCCAGCCAAGTGAGGCTAATATACAAGCAAAACGTGCAGTAATTGTAATATAAACAAATGGTATCATCGCCACAATTCTATACCACCCACTCTCTGCGGTCCACAATTTTAACTAATGAAGCATATTATTCTTGGGCTTCAAAACTCTAAAAAAGATGTTGTTGCAACACACGCTGACCAACGTCCTGGTGACGACATCATCAATCGAACCGAAGGCTCTTGCAGTTTTCAAAAGAAGTTATAGAAAATGAAACAAATGTGCAATATTGCCTTGCTTGATTTATGTATTTAAAAATGATAAAAAATCCATGACCAAGTTGTTAATCATAACATCAGCTTTAAATAAAAGGAAGCATTCCAAACAGTGGAAATGCTTCCTTTTATTTTCAAAATTTCTTTTATAGACCTTGATTTCTGATTGAAAAAAAAATAAAAAAAGACAGCCAGCAGCTGCCAATTTCTTTTTTTATTTTATTCAATTTTTTCTATAAATAACAAGACATAAAAAATAGCGGAGGAGGGATTTGAACCCCCGACACTGCGGGTATGAACCGCATGCTCTAGCCAACTGAGCTACTCCGCCAAATTAATCTAACTTTTTTTCGTTGCAAAAAAAATGGGAGTTACAGGGCTCGAACCTGTGACCCTCTGCTTGTAAGGCAGATGCTCTCCCAGCTGAGCTAAACTCCCAAAACGACTCAGAAGGGGCTCGAACCCTCGACCTCCGGCGTGACAGGCCGGCGCTCTAACCAACTGAGCTACTAAGCCATATTAAATTTTTAAAGAATGGGTCTTCAGGGACTCGAACCCGGGACCGTCCGGTTATGAGCCGGATGCTCTAACCAACTGAGCTAAAGACCCAAAAACAATACCCATATAAAAGTAAGCCGATGATCGGACTCGAACCGATAACCTGCTGATTACAAGTCAGCTGCTCTGCCAATTGAGCCACATCGGCTTAAAAATAGATTTCGGCAACCATCTACTTTCCCAGGCAGCTTCCCACCAAGTATCATCGACCGCTCAGGTCTTAACCGACGTGTTCGGAATGGGAACGGGTGTGTCCCCTGAG
>RZZU01000028.1 GCA_009929735.1 Clostridia bacterium
TATGCTCCTTTGATTTCGTATGCTTTCACTTTCCTCTCCCGTTCCATCTTCCACAGATAAACGGCAGTATAAGGCAACCTTGGGCATAAATTTGCCCCCTTTTTTTCTTCCTCACTACCCATATATATTTGAAAAAGTCCGCCTTATCCCAAAAAGATTGCATGAAACATTTTGAAATTTTATTTCGGAAATCTGCAAAATCGTTCCTGCTTTTTGTTTGTTGCATAAAAAAAACCGCAGCAAGCTGCGGGTAAGAAATTTAATCCAAATCCTTAAATATATACTTGTTACAACGAGGACAACAGCTATCCTCCCGAATCTTCTTTCTGCAATCCATCGTTTTTTTACAATGAGGACATACATAAATCTTTGTCTCCAAAACAAACGTAAACACAACAATCGCGATTGTTAAAAAATAGTTGCGCAAAAACACAAAACTCATCGCAGCCAATGCCAATAAAAATATATCTATTTTTTGAAATTTTTTATATTTTGCCAATAACGCCTGACCCTTTTCAGATATTTTCACATCTAGCCCCCCTATTTTGTTGTACTCCTGTTTTTTATTTTATATCAATCAAGGTGTAAAAGCAATATAAACATACGTGACCCATGTCACGGGTATTGCCTGCGGAAACGGCACACTTTCCAATGGTCGATATTCCGGCGTTGCACCCGAGGCTCATATCATTTCCCTGAAAATTCTTGACCACAACGGTCAGGGCAGTTCCTCCCACGCAGTTGCCGCATTAAGATGGATAATGGACAATTCTTCAAAATATAATATAAAAGTAGTGAATTTATCCATCGGCTCCAATGACAGAAAGGTAAATCAGCCTTTGAAAGAAAGCGTTGAAGCACTTTGGCGCAGAGGAATTGTTGTAGTTGCCGCCGCAGGAAATCCGGACGGACGCAAAGGCTATCAGCCGCCGCCGCCCATCAGCCCTATGATCATTACCGTGGGAACCTGGGAAGACCGTGATTATTTTATGCAACATAAACCCTTTTCACTGTTTACCAAGGAGGTTTCTTATCTGCCTGATATTTGGGCACCCGGGGAAAACATTGTGTCCGTGCTCTCCCCGGATTATCAGTTTTCCATGCCCAATAGAAGTCGGGAAAACATCATCTATCCCAACTATATCAGTATGAGTGGTGCCTCTATGGCCACCCCCTTGGTGAGCGGGGCGGCTTCCTTGCTGCTGGAACGATTCCCCTATGCCAGACCCGGCGAAATTAAGGCTGCCTTGATAAAAATAGCGGCTGAAAACGGAGGACTGTTGGATCAAAGTACCTGTCTTACCCAAACAGGAAAGGTGGTTTTATCTTAATGGAAAGAAATTTGATTTATGAATTGACAAAAACACTGCAGCAAACGGAAGGTCTGGAAAGAGACTTTCAAGAAATGACTACATCCTTACGAGAAGCAATTGAGAGAAACTATATTCAAAAAATTCAGTTGGCAGCAGGTGACCAAAAAGCCTTTGCGGTGGAACATCCACCAAAAGAAGTAACCCTTTTGCGGGCAATTGCTCCTTTTTTAGATGAAAAAGGGCGTGGACAAATCACTGATATTACCCGTTCTTTGCTTTTTGCTCACACACTGCAAAACGTGAATGAGAACGTCACAAGCTTAGCACAAGATGGTGCTCTTATTGCCGCACGCAGCAGTGACGGTACAGGCGAAAACCTAAATCCCCAGGCCGCCAAAATAGCAGGGTTGTTACTCTCCATTGCTTTAATGGATAAGTTTTAAAACAGAAAAAAGCCTTTTTCTATGTTAGAAAAAGGCTTTTTGTATACTCAAAGACTCTGATTGATTACAAAAATATTCATCTTCTTTATTTGCTTCATATCCTCTTTTGTAATAAGCAGCTTCTCCTTCATTTCTTCATTTTCTTCCAATATATCGGTAGAGAGCAAAACCTTAAACGCCGCAGGGATAATCGGCTGTGTGGAAAGCCCCGCCATCATACCCACCACTGTATTACTGTGCGTAAAAGAATTTATGGCATAGATAAAAACCTGCTCCACCTTATTGTTTTGATTTTTAAAATTAAAGCTGGTCAACGTATCAAACTTACGCATCGTGCCATGATAAAGAAATTTACAGTTGTAGATATTGCTGTAGTCTTCTACATCAACATAAAAATTCGCCTTATTAATCCCGTTCTCGCACACACCCTGCACTTCAATAATATTTTTTAAGATACGTCCCCTTCTACCATCATAATAGTACAAATAAAAACGGGTTTTTCCTGTTTTTCTTTTTGCGATGGCATCCCCTTCTATCTCACCAACAACAGCATTTTCATAATCCACAAGCTGATTTACAGAAATATTCAGAGCCTCCGCAATGGAAAATAACGTTTCAATATCAATAGAAATATCCCCATTTTCATATTTGGAAATTGTGGCTTTACTTTTGCTGATCATTCCGGCAAAAGCGTCAATCGTCAAATTTTGCATTTTTCTGTAAAGCCTGATCCGTTTGCCCACATGGATACTGACTTCTTTCATAAGTTCCCCCTACTTTCTCTTTTATCCTATCGTTTCAGTAGACCTATTATTCGTTTTTTTGCTTATCGGTTTGTAAAATACTTGATTTTTTTGTTTCTGAATAAAAACAAAAGTGATTTTAAACCCTCGTTCCACCCTCGACTACTTGCATTCAATAACACTTGCTTTAAAAAAAGAACATCTCAAATTGCATAATAATACGTACAAAAATGGCCCGTTGTTTCCCCAGAGTAAATAGCATCTGTTTTTATACACTATTCTTAAAACATATTGTTCATCATTTCAGTGCAAATCATCCCAATTTTTTATGAAAAACATAAAAATTTTATTGATTTTTGCACCTTAATTTCTGCGAAAGCCAACTTTATTCACAAAAAAATTTGAATGAACCTTTTTTCACCCTACCCTTTTATTTGCAAATTGCACATTTCATCAAAATAATAGAATCATTGATTTTTTTACGAATTAAATTCTATTTTATACATTTTGAGATATTTTTCAACGTTTTATTATTATTATTATGTTTTTTTAATCTTTTGTTTCGCTAAAATATTTTTTACCCACTTGAAATCTTCCTTATTTTAATAGATAATATTGACCATGTCGCAAAAATTCATCGGCGCATTTTTGCGATGCATGAGAGCAGAAGAGTTGACAGAAGAGTTCGTATTACAAGGAGGTTTCATCTATGAGCAAAAAAAAGAACAGCATGGTTGACATTGCAGTAATCGGTCTAGCATTATTTGCAATGTTTTTCGGTGCAGGCAACCTGATTTTTCCCCCTTACTTGGGCACAAATGCAGGTGCTGATTGGTTTTCAGGATTTTTATGTTTCTTTATTGCCGATGTAGGCTTGGCATTGGCAGCAATTTTAGCAATGATTAAAACAGGCGATGTTTCCATGAACGGTATTACGGGAAAATTAGGCAAGGTTCCCTCAAGCATCATCAATTCTTTAATTGTATTATGTATCGGGCCCTTTTTAGCAATTCCACGTACGGCTGCAACAACCTTTGAAATGGGTGTAAAACCGATTTTCCCATCGATTAATTCATGGGTATTCGGCGCAATTTTCTTTGGTTTGGTTCTGCTCTTTACCATTCGTCCTTCGGGCGTAGTAGACGTAATCGGCAAATTCTTAACACCAATTTTAGTTGTTTGTCTTTTGGCTTTGATTGTCATTGGCTATATCCACCCGATTGGTGCAATCGTCACTACAACAGAGTTTGATACCGTAAAAGAAGGGATTCTTGCAGGCTATCAGACGATGGACGTGCTTGCTGCCCTCGTTTTTGTTATCATTATTGTTTCTGCCGCAAAAAGCAAGGGCTACACTGAAACAAAAGCTACAATGAACATTGTAATTAAATCAAGCATTTTTGCCGCTGTTGCCTTATGTGTCATTTATGGCGGTTTAGCTTACTTAGGCGCTACAACCTCTGGCGGGGGCTTTGAAGGCTATAATCAAACGGCTTTGGTTGTTGCCATTACACAAACACTGATTGGTAGTTACGGCGTATTGATTTTGGCAATCATTGTATTCTTTGCCTGCTTAACCACAGCAATCGGTTTGGTTTCCTCTTGTGCATCCTTCTTTGAGGAATTATCAAAAAATAAAATTTCTTATCAGACCGTTGTTCTTTTAACTGTTGGCTTCAGCTATATTATTTCCAACTTTGGTATTTCTACCATTATCAGCATTGCAGCTCCCATTTTATGCTTGCTGTACCCTGTTGTTTTGGTTATGATTATTCTGACCTTCTTTGGCAAGCGTATCAAAAACAATAATATCTATATTGGTGCTGCCGCTGTCGCTTTGCTTGCAAGTGCTGCCGCTGTATTATTAGACTTTGGCTTACCTTTTGAATTTATCACAAAACTGCCTTTTGGTGCATATCAGTGTGGTTGGGTTGTTCCCGCTATCATTGGCGGTGTCATCGGCAAGTTTATTCCAATGTCACAAAAAGCAATTATCGCTGCAAACGAGAACAATTCTGAAACGGTTTAATTCATCGGAATTTCTAAGAGCATTTTTGCAAAAGGCATTTTGTCCGATTGCGTCTTAAACAGAAAAATCCCAATCCTGCACAATGCGGAACGGGATTTTTTTGTCTATATGACTTGTTTGCTAAGGAAGTGTTGATTTCATAGAGGGTGTGCAGATGGACGAGGGAATTTTTCAATTAGCAACGAAAAAAACACAGCAATCACAGTACTATTGCGAGGATTTTGATGCTGCCAAGCGAAAAATTTACCAAGCAGTTAAATGTATACACGGAAAGAATCAGCGTTTCCCTAAAATTCTATCCGCAACATACATTCCGTTTGCCGCCGCCTGCGAGAGGGAACGAGTAAAACCTGCACCATCGCCGATGGCATAAAGCCCCGGACAGCCGTCCAGCTCAAATTCCGTACTTTTTGGCCTTGCAGAATAATATTTACACTCAATTCCATACAGCAGTGTATCGCAATTTGCCGTACCAGGTGCAATTTTATCCAATGCGTGCAGGGTTTCAATGATATTATCCAGCTGACGCTTGGGCATACAAAGGCTCAAATCTCCTGCTACTGCGTGGAGCGTCGGTCTAGTGGTGGACTTTCTGATACGACTTTCGTCGGAACGTCTGCCCTGTTCCAAATCCCCCAAGCGCTGTACCATAACACCGCCGCCACAAATCAGGTTTGCAAGGCTTGCCACATATCTTGCATATTCAATAGGCTTTTTGAACGGCTCTGTAAAGCGGATGGTGGATAAAAGCGCAAAGTTTGAGTTCTCTGTCTTTCTTTCCTGTTCACGGTAGGAATGTCCGTTTACTGTCAAGACACCACCTGTGTTTTCCGTTACAACATTTCCTCGTTCATTAAAGCAAAACATTCTGGTTGTATCGCCGTACTGCTTGGAACGATACCAAATCTTCGGTTCATAGATTTTTTTGCTGAAATGATCCCAAATCATTGCGGGCAATTCCACACGCACCCCAATGTCCACCTGATTATTTTTCAGGGGAATCTTGTTTTTTTCGCACCAATCAGAGAAGAAGCGGCTGCCCACACGTCCCACGGCAAAAATAATTTTATCCGCCGTAATCACGTCCTTTTCCCCTCTATGCACCAAGTGGATTTCCTTGGTATCTTTATTCACATCCATCGCTTCTGTATCCACAGCGATATCCACTTTATCTTCCAAATATTCTATCAGCTTACGCATGGTTTCAAAATTACAGTCTGTTCCCAAGTGCTTTAACTGCGCCTGACTCATATGCAAATCATACTGTAAGCAAAGGCGTTTTAAATCATCGTTGGGCATAAAACGGTCTGTGATGGCACCAAATTTCACCAAAACCTCATCCGCCTGCTCAATATAATGGATTACGGTTTTCGGCTCCAAAAACTCTGTCAGCCATCCGCCGTATTCCGTAGAAATTACATATTTCCCATCGGAGAATGCGCCTGCACCCGCCATGCCTTCCATAATGGCGCAAGACGAACATCTGATGCACTGTTCCACCTTGCCTGTCACAATCGGACATTGTCGCTGCTCAATGGCATGGCCTTTTTCCATAATCAAGACCTTCATCTCAGGATTATGTTGGCTCAATCGATAAGCTGTCATAATTCCGCCGATACCACCGCCGATAATCACTACGTCATAATGCTTTTTCAAATTCATAGAAGCACCTCCCAATGCGGCATTACAAATGCCAACTTCAGTCACTCATAATATACTTTTTCACTGCATAATTATTCTTCGTGCACAGAAAAAAGAGCGAAACTTCTCTTTACCTTCGTAAGAAAAGTTTCGCTTGACTTACGTTTTATTTTACCTTATTTCCATTCGCAAGTCAAGAGGGTCTAATGCTTTCCATCAATTTATATTTTTTTCCTGCGCATAATCATTCATAAAAAGAATAAGTGTCCTTTTCTCAAGGACAGCTCTTCCTGTGCGCCGTAGGACAAATCAATCTAAAAAAGCAGCTGTCCAAAATTTTCGGACAGCTGCTTCAGTGTGTTGATAAAGTCAAAACCTTGAGGGCTTTGCCCGCAAACACCCACAAGAATTTCACCCGTACCCATCTGAAACCACATAAATAGGCAATTTTAATAAAAGTTTTTGGTCTTGCTTTTTACAAAAAGCAAGCAGGGGATCATCACTTTTGCTTTGCAAAAGCCGGCTTCGCCGTCTGCCCTATCTTGGGCAGTGAGAGGGCGGCGCCCAAGGTTTTCAACAGTCTGAAGCAGCTGTCCACTTCGGACAGCTGCTTCAGAAAATGTCAACCACGCCTTCCCCCCCCAAAAAACTTAGGCAATACCCTTCTGCGTGCCCAAACGGACACGCAAACCATCAGCCAGCATTGTACGCCCTTACTTAATCTGCTGTGCAATGACCTCTTTTGCTTTTTCCAAGGCTTCCGCAATCTTTGCAGCGTTCTTTCCGCCTGCCTGCGCCATATTGGGACGACCGCCGCCGCCGCCGCCGCAAACAGCCGCCGCCGCCTTCACGATATTGCCAGCGTGGGCACCCTTTGCAACAGCGTCATCGGTTGCCATAACCATAAGGTCTACTTTGCCCTCTGTGCCGCCTGCCAAAACCACAATGCCGCTTCCAAGCTTATTCTTAAGCTGATCACCCAAGGTACGCATCGCATTGGCATCCAAATCCTTCACCTGTGCCGTCAATACCGCAACGCCGCCTATTTCCACCTTGCTGTTTAAAATGTCATCAGCGGCACCGCCTGCCATTTTGGCTTTCAGTTTGTCCAATTCCTTTGCCATTTCCTTCTGCTCTGCCACCAACTGCTCAATACGTGCCACCAGCTTATCGGGTACGGCTTTCACCATATGGCAGATTTCCTTCAGTTCGTCCTCCTGCGCCTGATAATGCTTCAAGGCTTCGGCACCAGTTACTGCTTCGATACGGCGCACGCCTGCCGCAACGCCATTTTCGGAAAGAATTTTAAAGGAACCAGCCTGTGCGGTGTTTTCCAAATGTGCGCCGCCGCAAAGCTCTATGCTATAGCCGCCCATGTCTACCACACGAACCACATCGCCATATTTTTCACCGAACAATGCCATTGCGCCTTTCGCTCTTGCTTCCTCAATGCTCATCTCGGCCGTTTCAATCACATAGCTTGCAAAAATGGAGTCGTTTACAATTTTTTCTACGGCTTTCAATTCCTCATTCGTCATGGACGTAAAATGGGTAAAGTCAAAACGCAAACGCTCAGGGCTTACATAGGAGCCAGCCTGCTCTACATGGGTGCCTAAAACGGTACGCAAAGCCTTTTGCAGCAAATGCGTTGTGCTGTGATTTCTTGCCGTGGCCATACGTCTTTCCCAATCTACCGTGGCAACTGCCTTTGCATCCATGGAAACAGTTCCCTCAGTTACCACGCCTACATGGGCAATTTTTCCGCCGATTACCTTTATGCAATCCGTAACAGCCACAACACCGCCTGCTGTTTTAATGATACCACGGTCGCCTACCTGTCCGCCGCTTTCCGCATAAAACGGTGTGTTATCCAAGAAAACGGAAACACTGTCACCCTTTTGTGCCACACCAGCAATTTCATTATTTGCAATCAATGCAACAACTTTTGCATCCTCAATTTCCTTCACATGATAGCCGACAAATTTTGTTTCCAAATCAACGGGCAAATCATGATAAACCGTTTCTGCCGCACCCATATAGGTGGATTTCCCTCTTGCCGCTCTTGCTCTTTCCTTTTGCTGCTTCATTTCAGCCTGAAAAGCTTCTTCATCCACGTTCATGCCTGCTTCTTCCAAGATTTCCTTTGTCAAATCAACTGGGAATCCATAGGTGTCATACAAACGGAAGGCTTTCTCGCCGCTCATTGTTGTCTGACCATCTGTTTTCATATCCTCCATGTCTGACTTCAGGATTTCCATACCGTTATCAATGGTTTTATAGAAGCTGTTTTCCTCAATAGAAAGAATTTTATAAACATATTCCTGCTTATCCACCAATTCGGGGTAAGCATCACCGCTACAGCTAACGACAGACTTTGAAAGCTCTGCCAAGAATTCTCCTTCAATGCCCAAAAGTTTTCCGTGGCGTGCCGCACGACGCAGCAAACGGCGCAATACATAACCACGTCCCTCATTGGAGGGCAAAACGCCATCGGCAGTCATCATTGTTACCGAACGGATATGGTCTGTAATCACACGCACAGACACATCAGTTTTGGCACTTTTACCATATTCCACCTTCGCTTTTTGGCAAATTGCATCACGAACGGATTTTATGGTATCCACGTCAAAAATAGAGTCTACCCCCTGCAAAATGGTAGCCATACGTTCCAAGCCCATGCCTGTATCCACGTTTTTCTGGGAAAGCTCCGTATAGGTGCCGTCCACCTCTGCATTAAACTGTGTGAGAACCAGATTCCAGAACTCCATATAACGGTCACAATCGCACCCTACAGTGCAGTCAGGACTGCCACAGCCGTATTTCTCCCCTCTGTCAAAGTAAATCTCGGTACAGGGGCCGCAAGGGCCTGTGCCGTGCTCCCAAAAGTTATCTGCCTTGCCTAATTTTTTAATTCTATCACGGGATACCCCTACCATATTGTGCCAAATATCTCCAGATTCATCATCCTCTTCATAAATGGTTACATACAGCTTGTCCTCGGGAATTTCCAAAACCTTTGTTACAAACTCCCATGACCAAGGGATAATTTCATTTTTGAAATAATCTCCGAAAGAGAAATCCCCCAGCATTTCAAAAAAAGTGCCGTGACGTGCTGTTTTCCCCACATTTTCAATGTCCCCCGTACGAATACACTTCTGACAGGTTGTCACCCTTTTGCTTGGGGGAATTTCCTGCCCTGTAAAATACGCCTTCATTGGCGCCATGCCTGAGTTAATCAACAGCAAGCTTTTATCATTGTGTGGTACCAAGGGAAAGCTTTGCAGACGCAAATGCTCCTTGCTTTCAAAAAAAGAAAGAAAAGCCTCTCTTACTTCATTTACACCCATATACTTCATTGTATTTCCTCCTTCAAACTATTTCATCTTTGTTGGCTCTTAAATTTAGAAAAAAAAAGCCCCCGATCACTAAGGATCAGGGACGAATCAACCGTGGTACCACCCTGCTTACGGTTTGCAAACCGTCGCTTTTGCGTCGTTAACGCCGACTTACGCCGCAGCATACTATAAGTTCCGCCGCAGAGCTGTGAAAATCCAAAAAGACTGCTTCTTTAACGGGCTCCCGAAAACCTCTCACCAATGGTTTTCTCTCTGAAAAGGTCTGCCGTTAAATACTCCTTCTTTTTATGGCTTTTTTGCTATTCATTCAATTAAGAAGATTATAGTTATTCGTGTTTCGTTTGTCAAGAGAAAGCATATTTTTGAGGGCGTCAGAGCAAGTTCTCGGGACGCTGTCCCGAACCCTACTAAAGAGCAAGTTCTCGGGACCCTGTCCCGAACCCTACTAAAGGACAAGTTCTCGGGACCCTGTCCCGAACCCTGCAAAAGAGCAAGTTCTCGGGACCCTGTCCCGAACCCTGCAAGCCTTTAAAAAGGCTTGACCTAAACTTTTATAGAACCCGCATATCTATGCGGGTTAAAATGGGTCAAGGGTGAACCCTTGTGGGTGTTTGAGGGCAAAGCCCTCAAGGTCTTGCCTTTTCCCTTGCCCTTGCCCTTGCCCTTGCCCTTATCTTCTCTCTTGTAGCATACTTTCAATCGTTTCGCCCATTCGCTTTAAGCCGACCTCAATTTTATCATCCTCTAAGCCGCAAAACCCCAGCCGAACGTGCCCGCTGTCCTTGCCGCTGATTTCAAATTGGCTCCCCGGCGTGAGAATGACGTTTTTCTCCAGCATTCGGCTGCAAAAAACCTCTGCGCTAATCCCCTCTGGCAGGCGAATCCATAGGCTGACACCGCCGTTTGGCAAGGAATAGGCTGCTCTGCCTGCCAAATATTTCTTAGCAAAGGAAAGAGTGCGTCGATATTTTTCTCCGCCAAAGCCACGCATGGTTTTTGCGTGCTCCTCCCAGCCGTTTTCTCTGAAATACTGCTCCATGGCTTTTTGGATGAAGCCCGAGGTGGAAATATCCGTGGTATATTTCGCCTCCATTACCCCTTGATGAACCTTTTTGGGCAAAACCATCAGCCCCATACGAAGTCCTGGCATCAGTATTTTCGAAAAGCTCTTGATATAGACTACCCTATTTTTATAATCCAATGCTTTTAAAGGCACAGGTGCTTCCTTGCTGTAATAGAAATCATAAAAATCATCTTCTTCAATGATATAGGTATCATACCGCTCCGCCAATTCCAACAGGCGGCGTTTTTTTTCCAAGGAATAAGAAATCCCCGTAGGCGTCTGAAAATACGCCATCATATAAATAAACCTCGGTCGGTATAGCTTTAAATAGTCCTCTAAAACGGTCATTTTCATACCGTCACTTTCCATCGGAATCTCTACCAGCTTTGCCCCTCTGGACAAAAAGGCACCCGCCGCACCGTAAAAAGTAGGGCTTTCCACAAAAACTACATCGCCAAAGTGAATCATCGCCTTGGAAATAACGTCAATGCCCTGCTGTGCCCCTGAAATAATCTGCACGCTGTCCGCCGCAGTTTTAATACCATATGCTTCAATATAGCTGCAAAGCTGCTGGCGCAGGGGTTGATAGCCCATACTGTCCGTATATCGAAACGCCCCGCCTTTTTCACGCTCCAACACCTCGTCAAACGCTTTTTTAAAGGCATCTACAGGGAAAAGCTCATGCGGCAGGGACGTATTTGCAAAATTAATTGCCTTATCAAAGGAAATACCGGCCTCAAAGCTATGAAGATTCCCCTTGGCAACAGGCTCGGGAACTGCCTCCACAGGCAAAGGGGATACAAACGTTCCGCTGCCTTTTCTGGAATAAACCATCTGCTTGCTTTCCAAATGCTTATAAGCCGCCACAACGGTAACCGTATTGACACCATATGCCTCCGCCATTTTTCGTATGGGCGGCAATTTGCTGTCAGGGGGCAGACTCCCCTGCGAAATCAACCTTGCCAGCCCATCCGCCAACTGCTGATACAGCGGAAACTGCCCCTCCTTCTTCAATTTTAAATGAAAGATTGTATCCGCCATAGTAGCCTCCTTTTTTTACTCGTAGCGTTTTCTGCCCGATGCTCCGTCAATTCCCATGGCCTCACGATATTTTGCAACGGTTCTGCGAGAAATCTGAATTCCTTGCTTTTGCAATGCTTCCATCAGCTCTCTGTCACTATAAGGCTTGTTTTTGTTCTCCCCTTCAAGCATCAAGCGTATTTTTTGCTGAATGCTGTCAGCAGAAATTGTCCCCGATTCTTCTGACGCCAATGCCTTCGAGAAAAAGGTGTTGAGCGGGAATATCCCTCTGTCGCACTGGATATATTTTTCCCTCACTGCACGGCTAATCGTTGACTCATGCACCTGCATACACTCGGCAATATCTGCCATACGCAGCGGCTTAATCTGCCCGTCAGCACGCATAAAAAATTCATTTTGGTGGGAAACAATGCACTTTGCCGTCTCCAAAAGGGTACTTTCTCTTTTTGAAATACATTGAATTGCCCATTCTGCCTGTTTGAATTTATTGGAAATATATTGCTTCGCTTCTTCGGAAGCACCCTCACGCAGGATTTTTATATAAGACTGGCTAATAAAGAGCTTCGGGGTGGACGAGCTGTTTACTGTCACCAAAAGCTGCCCCTCGCACTTTTCCACATAAATATCGGGTAAGATATATTCAACGGGTTTTTCACTAGTAAATCCCTGCCCGGGCTTTGGCTGACAACTGCGGATTTCTTCAAAAGCCGCCTTGATCTCCGCCAACGAAACCCGCAACTGCTTGGCAATATGGTTCATTCTGTTTTTCGCCAAATCCTGTAGATGCTTTTCCGCCATCGCTATCGCCAATGCGGAGGCACTTTTTTGCTTTAATTGTATCAACAGGCATTCTTGAAAGCTTCTGGCACCCACGCCAGGGGGATCTAAGGCTTGAAGCAAATGCAAAACATCCGCTCTGCATTGTTCCTTCAAATGAAATTTTTCCGCCGCCGCTTCCAGTGCGCCCTGTTCTAAGTATCCGCTTTCTTCGGTGCTTTGGGCTAAAAACCGTAACACACGCTTTACCCCTTCGTCCACCTTTAATATATTAATTTGGAACAAAAGATATTCACGTAGACTCTCCCGCTCCCGTTTTCCAACGAATTCCTTGCCGCCGCTTTCATCCTCCTGCTCCACACGATACATACTGCGGTTTTGCTCATCAGCCTCCTCCAGCCACTCAAGCTTACATAAAAGCTTATCCTCCTTGGCTGCCTGCTCCGCAGAAGCGTCCTGGCATTCCAAAAGAGGGTTCTCCTGCGCCAGCTCATGAATGTATTCAGTAAGCGTCAGGGAATTCATCTGCAAAATTTCAACAGATTGTTGCATTCGTTGTGATAAAATCTGTTTTTGCGCTAATTGCAGGGACAAATCCACGGTATCACCTTCTCCACTTATATTTTTAACAATAAGTTTCTCTTGTCTTTGGCACTTTTTCTATTTTATCACAGTTTCCTACAAATAAAAAGTCGCATTTCTGCCATGTTCTATCAAATTTATCATTCAGAGTGCTCAAGTTTTGGCACTTTGCCTTAAATTTCCTAGGGTAACTCCCTATCATTTATGGTAATATATTATCATTTACATTTTTAGATAATGATAGTACACTAAAATAGGCCTAAATATCTAGCATACAAACTGATTGTATGCTCATCTATCTATACGTACAGACTAAGCGAATAAAATATTGTATTGTTTCTTTTTCCAAAATAAGTTTTTGCAATTTTTTTCCCAAAAATGTTGTGAAAACATTATTTTTGTATTAAAATACAGCTGTTGTATGTATAGCCTTATCATTTCATTTAAAGGTATAACTTATCATCGCGCTTCCCAAGCGCAAAAAACACTTGACAGAGGGGGATAATATGCAAGCTTTAACGTTCAACCGTGGAGTTCATCCGCCTGATGGAAAAGCTCTGTCCGCAGAGCAGCCTATTCAGGTGGTACTCCCAAAAGAAAACTCTGAGTTGTTCTACCCCATGAGCCAGCACATCGGCGCTCCTTGTGAGCCACTGGTTGCTGTTGGTGATCATGTAAAGGTTGGTCAGAAAATCGCAGAGTCACCCGCATTCATGTCTTCTCCGATTTTTGCCAGTGTATCCGGCGAAGTAGTGGACATCCGTCCTATGCTGGTTCCCGGTGGTACTATGGTAAAATCCATTGTTGTGAAAAACGACGCAAAAATGGAAGAAATCGAAGGTCTGAATCAGGGCAGAGATTACACCACAATGACAAACGAGGAAATTCTCGCAGCCATTAAAAACGCAGGCGTTGTTGGTCTGGGTGGTGCTGGTTTCCCTACCCATGTAAAACTGAATCCACCAAAGGATAATCCCATTGATTACATTTTAATCAATGCGGCAGAATGTGAGCCATACCTCACATGCGACTATCGTTTGATGCTGGAAGAACCCGAACGTATTGTAAAGGGTCTTCAGATTATGCTGAAATTGCATCCCAATGCAAAAGGCGTAATTGGCATCGAAAACAACAAGCCAAAAGCAATTGAAGCTATGACTAAGGCTTGCGAGGGCATCAGCAATATCGTTGTTCAGCCCTTGGTAACAAAGTTCCCTCAGGGTTCTGAAAAGCACTTAATCTATGCTATTACAAAAAGAGAAGTAAAGTCCGGCGCTCTGCCCGCAAGCGCAGGCTGTATTGTTGACAACACAGATACCGTTGTTGCAATCGAAAGAGCAATCTGCAAGGGCAGACCTTTGATGAGAAGAGTTGTAACTGTTTCCGGACAAGGCATCAAAAATCCCGGCAACTACAAAATCCGTATCGGTATGACGCTGCGTGATTTGGTAGACGCTATCGGCGGCTTTAACGAGGAAAACCCTCCTGTAAAGCTGATCGCCGGCGGCCCTATGATGGGACCTACACTCTATACGCTTGATGTCGCTTCCGTAAAAACAACTTCCGGTTTGCTTTGCTTCACAAAAGAAGAAGCTTACATTCCCGAAGAAAAGAACTGTTTCCGTTGCGGCAAGTGCGTTGACCACTGTCCAATGGGGCTTATGCCTTTCATGCTGAACGCTTTGGCACTGAAGGGTGACGGCGACGGCTTTGTGGCTCACCACGGTCTGGATTGTATTGAATGCGGCAGCTGCTCTTACGAGTGTCCCGCAAAACGTCAGTTGGCACAGTCCATTCGTGCCGTAAAGAAAATTGAAGCAGGCAAAAAAGCGGCCGCTGCTGCTGCTGCAAGAGCGAAAGCTGAAGCAGAAGCAAAAGCGAAAGCTGAAAAGAACTGAGAGGGGGAGAATAAAACATGGCTAATTTTGTAGTATCCGGTACCCCTCACGTACGTTCTAAGGAATCTATCCAAGGCATCATGCGTGATGTAATCATTGCTTTGGTTCCTGCTTCCGTGATGGGCATTTACTATTTCGGTGTTAAGGCACTGATTTTGATGGTTGCTGCCATCGTTTCAGCCGTTTTCTTTGAATGGCTGTATGAAAAATTATTAAAAAAACCCGTTACAATCAACGACTTGAGTGCCGTTGTAACAGGCTTGCTTTTAGCAATGAACTTGCCCGCTTCCGCTCCCGCTTGGGTAGCTGTTGTCGGCAGTGCATTTGCAATTATCTTTGCAAAACAGCTTTTTGGCGGTTTGGGTCAAAACTTCATTAACCCTGCCCTTGCCGGCAGAGCTTTTTTGTTGGCATCCTACCCTACCGAAATGACAACTTGGACATCCGCAGGCAACTTCGGTGCTGATGCAGTTGCAGTTGCAACACCTTTGGCACAGCTGAAGGATGGCGTAACACCTGATGCAAGCTTTGTAGATGTTTTGGTTGGTAACGTAGGCGGCTGTCTTGGTGAAACCTGTGCGATTGCATTGATTATCGGCGGAATCTATTTGATTGCAAAACACGTAATCAACTGGAAAATGCCCGTACTTTACATTGCTACCGTTTTCATTTTAACAGCATTAATCGGCAGAAAAGGCGTGCGTGTTCCCACTTATGAAATTTTTGCAGGCGGCTTAATGCTGGGTGCATTCTTCATGGCAACAGACTATGCTTCTTCCCCTGTAACACCGAAGGGACAGATTATTTTCGCGATTGGCTGCGGTTTGTTAACAACCTTAATTAGAATTTTCGGCGGCTACCCTGAAGGTGTATCCTACTCTATTTTGATTATGAACCTTGTTGTACCTTTGATTGAAAGACTTACTGAGCCTACAATCTTCGGCGCATTACCTAAAGTAAAGGAGGCGAAAAAGGCATGAACACAAAAGAAGTTATAAGACCCGCTGTGGTATTGCTCATTATCGCCGGTGTTGCTGCTGCCGCTTTAGGTGCAGTTCAGTCGATTACGGCAGAACCTATCAGAATTCAGGAAGAACAAACAAAAGCAGCTTCCATGATGGCAGTTATGCCCGAAGCAGCCTCTTTTGAAGAAATTAAAGATGCAGATTTAACAGGCTCCCTTACTGCTGTTTACAAGGCAGATAACGGCGGTTTTGTTATTACGGCAGCACCCGGCGGTTTTGGCGGTGCTGTGGATACAATGGTTGGCATTGATGCAGACGGCGTGATTACAGGTTTGCGTGTTACAAAGCATTCCGAAACACCTGGTTTAGGTGCAAAATCCACTACTCCTTCCTTTTACGAACAGTTTACAGGTATGTCCGGTACACTGGCTGTAACAAAGGATGGCGGCGAAGTTGTTCCTATTACAAGCTCCACAATCACTTCCAGAGCCGTAACAAGCGGTGCAAATGACGCTTTGGAATGGTTTGCTGCGAACGGAGGTGCTTACTAATGGCTAACGCATTAAAAATAATTAAAAACGGTATTATTGACGAGAACCCTACCTTTGTGCAGGTAATCGGTATGTGCCCTACCTTGGCTGTAACAAGCTCCGCAATCAACGGTATCGGCATGGGTCTTTCCACTGCAGCGGTTTTGATTTTTGCAAACCTTTTCATTTCCCTGCTCAGAAAGATTATTCCCGATAAAGTTAGAATTCCTTGCTTTATCGTAGTTATTGCCGCATTCGTAACTGTCATTGAATTTTTGCTGAAAGCATACTTGCCTGCACTTAACGCATCCTTGGGTCTTTATATCCCATTGATCGTAGTTAACTGTATTATCCTTGCAAGAGCAGAGGCATTTGCATTCAAAAATGGTCCTTTCGCTGCTGTTTGTGACGGTATCGGTATGGGTCTTGGCTTTACGCTGGCTCTTGGTGTTTTAGGCTTGGTGCGTGAACTGATCGGCGCAGGTACATTATTTGATATTACTGTACTTCCCGCAGCATTCCCCAGAACATTATTGTTCGTTATGGCTCCCGGTGCATTCTTTACATTGGGCTGCTTGATGGCTGCTTTAAACTATTTCAGAAACAAGAAAAAAGCTTGAGAAGGAGGGGAAATTAAATGAATCTGGTTTTATTGGTTTTGGCCGGGATCTTCGTAAACAACTACGTATTATCCCAGTTCTTAGGTATCTGCCCCTTCCTCGGTGTTTCTAAAAAACTTGAAACAGCAGCAGGTATGGGTGTTGCAGTTATCTTCGTTATGTCCTTGGCAGCAGCAGCAGCATGGCTTGTTTATGCCCTGATTCTGGTGCCTTTGCACATCACATTTTTATATAACATTGCGTTCATTTTGGTTATCGCATCCTTAGTACAGTTCGTAGAAATGTTCTTGAAGAAAGCTGCACCTGCGCTGTATCAGGCGTTGGGCGTATTCCTTCCTTTGATTACAACAAACTGTGCCGTATTGGGTGTTGCCGTTTTGAATATGCAAAAAGGTTACAACTTCATTGAAGCTGTATTAAACGGCTTTGGTGGTGCAACAGGCTTTGCTTTGGCGATTGTTCTGTTTGCTGGTATCCGTGAAAGAATCGCAGATAATGATACACCGAAAGCCTTTGATGGTTTCCCATTGGCTCTGCTTACAGCAGGTCTTATGTCCATCGCGTTTTTAGGCTTCTCTGGCTTGATCAAGCTTTAATACAAGGAGGGTTACAAAAATGGACTTAATGAATATTATAAACCCGATCCTTAGTATCGGTGGTCTCGGTGTTGTTTTTGGTGCAGGCCTTGGCATCGCCGGTGAAGTTTTTAAAGTAGAAGAAGATCCTAAAATTACTCAGATTTTAGAAGTTCTTCCCGGCGCAAACTGCGGTGGCTGCGGGTTCCCCGGTTGTGGCGGTCTTGCCAGCGCAATCGCTTCGGGAAATGCACCTGTTAACGGTTGTCCCGTTGGTGGTGCTGCAGTTGCTGAAAAGGTTGGTGTGATTATGGGCGTAGAAGCTTCCACTTCCGAACCCATTGCCGCCTTCGTTAAGTGCGGTGGTACTTGCGAAAAAGCAAAAGAAAAATATGAATACTTCGGCATTGAGGATTGTAACATGGCTGTTCAGTTGGCTTCGGGCGGCTCCAAAAGCTGCACCTATGGCTGCTTAGGTCTTGGAAGCTGCAAGAAAGCTTGTGCTTTTGATGCAATCGAAATTGTAGATGGTATTGCAGTTGTAGATAAAGATAAATGCGTTGCTTGTGGCAAATGTGTATCCGCTTGCCCTAAGCATATCATTGAGCTTCTTCCTGCGAAAAAGAAGGTTAAAGTACAATGTTCTTCTAAAGACATTGGCAAAAACGTAATGCAGGTTTGTTCCGTTGGTTGTATTGCATGTAAGATTTGCGAAAAGAATTGTCCTTTTGACGCAATCCATGTCATTGACAACTTAGCAGTGATTGATTACGATAAGTGTAAATCCTGCGGTATCTGTGCAAACAAGTGTCCTAAGAATGTAATCACAGGTAAAAGACCTGCTCCTCCTGCTCAGGAAGCTCCTAAGGCTGCCCCTGTTCAGGAAGCTGCCGCTCCGGCAGAAGCAAAAGCAGAATAATTTTATCTTAAGAGGGCGTCCCAAATGTCTTGCTATGACATGAGGGATGCCCTCTTTTTTAATGGATTTTTATCTTCTGTTCCCTTTACCCCTCTTGCCAAATATGATATAATAATGCATTATGAAATATCGATTGAAGGCATTCTCAAGGTCATTCGATATTGTTTCTGCAAAAAAGGTACGAAGGGGGCAGCCTATCATGCGAGGGCAAACAAAAAATGTATGGGTAATGATCTTATTTCTTTTAGCGGGCGTTGTTTTGGGCGGATTTATCGGAAGCCTTTTCGCAGGTGTTCCGGCTTTAAGCTGGCTTGCCTATGGAAGTAATTTTGGACTTACCTCCCCATTGGTTTTGGATGTTGGCGTGCTTACTTTGCAATTTGCCTTTACCATTCGCTTTACCATTGCAGGAATCATTGGCATCCTCATTGCATTATTGCTATACCGTAAGCTGTAAGTATCCTAGCCGCCTGGCGGCTTTTTTTCTGTCATTTTTCAAAATATAAAAAACCTTTATAAAAAATGTCAGGTGTTTCTTATTGAAAAGCTTGACAAAAAGAGGTATGATAGAATATAGGACTTTTATTGGAAAGTTGCATATGTTTGCACATAAAATCTGCATTAATGCAGAGTTTTTGATAAGAAAGGGGCTTAAAAATGTTTTCAAAAGATATGGGTATCGACCTCGGTACCGCTAATACATTGGTTTACATGAAAGAAAAAGGCATTATCGTAAATGAACCTTCCGTTGTTGCCATCAATACACAAACAAAGGAAGTGCTTGCCGTTGGGAATGAAGCAAAAGAAATGATTGGGCGTACGCCCGGCAATATTATTGCAATCCGCCCCATGAAGGATGGCGTTATTGCTGACTTTGACGTAACACAGGCAATGCTGCGCTATTTTATCAACAAAGCCTATGTGCGCTCTATGTTTGGTCCAAAGCCACGCATTGTAATTTGTGTGCCTTCTGGCGTCACGGAAGTAGAAAAAAGGGCTGTCTTGGAAGCTGCCATCGCTGCCGGCTCCAAGGATAAGGATACCTATCTTATCGAAGAACCAATGGCGGCGTCGATTGGCGCAGGCCTTCCCATCGCAGACCCTACAGGCAGCATGGTTGTGGATATTGGCGGCGGCACCAGTGAAGTGGCTGTTATTTCTCTTGGGGGCATTGTAACCAGCACTTCCTTGCGGGTCGCAGGGGATGCATTAGACAACGCCATCGTAAATTTTATCAAGCGAGAGTTTAACCTTGCCATCGGTGACCGTACAGCGGAAGAAATCAAAATTGCTGTCGGCTCAACCTTCCCCTTGGAGCAGGAAGAGCGCATGGAAATTCGTGGACGGGATTTAATCAGTGGTTTGCCCAAAACCATTGAGATTACCTCAATCCATATCCGAGAGGCATTAAATGAGCCGATCAATTCCATCATCGAAACCATTAAGCAAACCTTGGAAGCCACACCGCCCGAATTGGCTTCGGATATTATGGAATTTGGGATTACCCTGACTGGCGGCGGTGCCTTATTGCGGGGGTTGGACAAATTGATTTTTGCCGAAACAGGAATGCCCGTACATATCGCAAATGAACCCTTAAATTGCGTTGCTTTGGGAACAGGACTTGTTTTGGAACATATCGACAAACTGAAATCCGTGCTGATCTCTCCAAGAAAAGCACTCTTTTAACCGAAAATTATAAGGATACCCCTAGCCTTGAAGGAGCGTTTTTACTTTGATTCATTTTTGGGAAGAACATAAAAAGAAAATTATCGCCGTGATTGCAATTGTCATTACTGCCATTGCATTATTTGCAGGCGGAAAAAATTTAAATGCCTCTGCACTGGAAAGTGTCATAGGTTTTGTTGTTACGCCCTTTCAAGATTTAACAACGGGTATCGGAAGCTGGGTAGAAAACACAGCCGACTCCGCCAAGGACAAATCAACGCTTTTGGATGAGAATGCTGCGCTGAAAGAAGAATTGGCTAAACTTCAGGATGAATCCAAGCGTTTGGAGCAATATGAAAAAGAGAACGAAGCTTTATCCTCTTTGCTGAAAATTTCTCAAAAATACCCTAACTACAAAAGCACAGGAACAAAGATTATCGCCAAAAATCCCGGTGTTTGGTATAACACCTTTACCATTAATAAAGGCACCGATGACAGCGTATCGGCAAACATGATTTTGATTGCCTCAGGTGGTGTTGTCGGAAAAATTCTGGAAAGCGGAAATAATTATTCGAAAGCCCAGTCCATACTGGACAGCAGAAGTGCCGTGCCTGCTATGAGCCTGCGCACGGGAGATTTGGGCGTTGTAAAGGGGGATTATACCCTGATGAATGACGGTCTATGCAAAATGGAGTATATTGACGGCCAAGCGCAGATTGCAGTGGGGGACGAAATCGTTACCTCCCAGCTTTCTGATGTTTATCCCGAAGGTCTTTCCATCGGCAAAGTAACAAAAATAGAAACTGATACCAATGGTCTGACAAAATATGCAGTCATTGAGCCTTTTGTGGACCTGAAACATTTGGATACCCTATTGGTAATTGATAAAAATACAGTGGAGGAAGCCTCTTGAGAATACTCGTTGCAACTGCTATGGTGTTGATTAATTTCATATTGCAAACAACCCTGTTTCAGCATCTTGCAATTCAGGGTTTTTTCCCAAATACGGCTTTAATCATCGTCGTTTCCTATGCGCTTTTGCGAGGCAGCAAAGAGGGCTGTATTGTTGGTATATGTTCAGGGCTGTTGTTTGATATTTTTTTCGGCACTGCTATGGGATATTATACCGTATTGTTTCTTGCCTTCAGCTATTTTACAGGGAAAAGCCAGAAGAATTTTTATCGAGAAAATTATCTCCTGCCGATTCTGTTTTGTACAATCACAGCCGGCACCTATGAATTTTTTCAGTTTGTAACGGAATTCATTTTGCGTAAGGATGCCGATTTTCTATTTTTCTTCCTTAAAATTTTGCTTCCAAACATTGTATATACAGCAATTGTAACCGTACCCATTTATCGAATACTGTTTGGGCTGAACGAATGGTTGGAGCTGAAAGAAAAGTATAAATACCGCTTATTCTAAAAAAAATGGGCCAGCACAACAGATCAGGACAAATCGTAACACGTTCTCAAACAATGATATGTTTCACCCGGGTGTCATTGCGCACCCCCGCAATCATTGATTCTTGACCTACCGTCTGTTTCTAATAGGAGGAGCCGATGAGACATTATTTAGACCATTTTCGTGAATTATGTAAAAGCAGAATTTTCGTCATGCTCTGCGTCGTTTTCATGCTTTTTTTCATACTGCTACTGCGTTTATTTTCCTTGCAGATTATTCACGGTGAAGAATATGATAAATCCATTACTGCCAGCGTTTCCAAGGTTGTAAACGTACCAGCCTCCCGTGGAAATATCTATGACCGCTACGGCAGGCCTTTGGCAACCAATACCGTTGCTTATTCCGTTCAAATTGACGATAGTCTTACCCTCGATTTGACGCAATATAAGGAAAATCTGCTTTTGGAACTGACAAAAGCATTGTGGGCGCAAGGCGCAAGACCCTTTGATACCCTGCCGATTTCCTCCGCCGCTCCGTATTCCTTTACCTTTGAAGGAACCCAGCGAGAGCAAAAAAAAGCAGAGAAGGCTTGGAAGGAATCCTTGAGCTTTCCCAATGAAATGAAAAATGCAACTGCCGGCGAAAGCCTTAATTTTTTATTTGAAAAATATCATGCCCCTGCCGATTATTCAACCGCACAAAAAAGGGCATATGTTTCTTATTCTGCTTCGTTAAGCGATAAAAACTTAATGGCACTGACCCTGGCTGAAAAATTATCTGAATATGGGGAAACCCTGTCGGACGAGCTTCCCCTGGCAAGAGAATATCCATACACCCTCCAATTCAACGAAAGCCAAACCAGAGAAAAAAGCTGGAAGGAAAGTGTTGCTATGGAGGAGGAACAGCTGAACTATGATTCTCTTCAGACGCTGGATTATTTAAGGGATTTCTTCGGACTGCCTGAAGGCTTGCCCACCGACGTTATCAGAAATGCCGTGGGTATTCGTTATTCCCTTTATTTACAGCGGTATCAGCAATATAAATCTGTTACCATTGCCACAGATATTAGTGCAAAAACCTTGGCATATGTTGAGGAAAACCAAGATATTTTTCCAAATGTACTTGTAGATACCGTTTCTTTAAGAGAATATCCTCAGGGCGAATATTTTTCCCATATTTTAGGATATATCCGTCAAATGACTGAGGATGATTATGCCTTGTATAAAGATGATATTGATACAGAGGGGAATCCCATTTATTCCCAAACAGATGTTGTCGGTCAAACGGGCATTGAAAAGCTTTATGAGCGACAACTTAACGGTACAGACGGCAAGGTTTCCATTGAGGTGGATAATCAGGGAAGGCGTATCAGCGAGATTGACTCCACGGAGCCGATTCCCGGAAAAGATATTTTCCTTACGTTGGACAGCCAGCTGCAAAAAGTGGCTTATGACACCCTTGAAGCCGAACTGCGCAAAGCCGTTATCAACAGTCTGACTTATGCAAGTAAAAATTCCGTATCCATTACGGATATGTTCAAAGCGATGGTTAAGGCAAATCATATTTCCGCCTCCAAGCTTATGAAAGCCACAGATGGTGTGCAAAAACAGGTTTTTGTCCGTTTTTTGGCGGATAATCCCGAATTTTCAAAAGATGCTGAGGATGCCATTCCCACCGTGCAGACTTACTTGCTTGACAGCCTTGCAAGGGGCAGCTTTACCTCAAGAGAAGCCCTTATGGTTGCGATGGAGCAGGGTGCCTTCTTGGCTAGTAAAGAGGAAATGGCGGCTGTTCAAAACGGCACAATCTCTCCGCTCACACTGGTTTTAAACAAGCTGAATAATGGTGAAATCAGCCCGTCAGATACGGCGTTAGACCCATGTACAGGCTCTGTATTTGTGACAAAAGTAGGAACAGGCGAGGTTTTAGCCAGCGTTTCTTACCCTTCCTATGATAATAATGAACTTGTAAACAGCTTTAATAACAGTTATTACAACGACCTTTTACAAGACGGAAATACCCCCTTGGTAAACCGTCCGTTAAAGCAGAAAAAAGCACCCGGTTCCATTTTCAAAATGGTTACCGCTTTGGCAGGCTTGGAAACAGGGGCAATTACCCCCAACACCTATATCAGGGACTTAGGTATTTTTAAGGATGCGGGGACACCCTATGCACGCTGCTGGCTTTACAGCAATAACGGCGGAACGCATGGTCTTTTGGATGTGTCAACTGCGTTGGAGGTATCCTGCAACTACTTCTTCTATGAGGTTGCCTTCCGCATGGGGAATGCAAAAGAAGGTACTACCAATGAAGGCATTACTACCTTAAATGAATATATGGCAGATTTCGGTCTGAATTCTTTGACTGGGCTGGAGCTAGACGAGTATGCGCCTACCATGGCTTCACCCTACAACAAAGAGCGTATTGTAAAAACCATTAATCCTGACGCAACAACAAGCCAAACCCGTTGGACGGACGGTGATACCATTCGTGCGGCCATAGGGCAGTCGGTAAACAGCTATACGCCTGCGCAAATAGCCAAATATGTTTCAACTTTGGCAAACGGAGGATCGTTATACCAATTGCACATGATTAGTCATTTGCAAAATCCGGACGGCTCACTTTATTATCGTGTGGATGAAACCGTTGAAAATGTTACGAATTTTCAAGAAGAAAACCTGCAAAAGGTTTATCAAGGTATGTATCAAGTTACAACAGGGTCTCGTGGTACCCTGCGCAATTCTTTCAGGAATTTCCCTGTAAAGATAGCCGCAAAAACAGGTACTGCCGAGGAGGACAAAACCAGAAGCTCCCATACATGGCTGGTTTGCTTTGCGCCCTATGACGACCCTCAGATTGCAATTGCCGTAATGATCCCCTTTGGCGAAGGCAGCGGAACGCCTGCGCCTGAGGTTGCAAAGGCAATCATTACCGAATATTTGGGGCTGGATTATATTCCCGAAAATACGAATCTACAGACTGTTTTAACACAATGATACAGGAGGGTATTATGAATTTAGAAAATTATGTTATTTTCAAAGGAACGAAAGACGGTGTTACCGTACTTTTTCAAGAAGATGCTTCATTTGAGGTTCTTTGTGAACAATTGGAGAAGAAGGTGCAGGAGGCCGGAAAATTTTTTGATAATGTAAAAACTTCTTTGGCTTTTAAAGGCCGTACCTTTTCCGATGAAGAAGAACAGCAATTGCTTCGTATTATAACAGACCATACCACAATGGAAATTACTTTTCTAAAAACAGAAAATAACGAATTGGTGGAATTAACAGCCTTATTGGAAAAAGAGATGGCTCCCCAAAATTTAACAAAATTTCATAAAGGATCTCTGAGAAACGGTCAAAAAATTGAGTTTGACGGAAGTGTGGTTATCATCGGTGATATAAACCCTGGCGCAGAAATTAAGGCAACCGGGAATATTATTATACTGGGACAGCTCAAAGGGATGGCACACGCCGGATGTCAAGGAATGATAGAGGCCTTTATTGCAGCCATCTATATGGCACCCGTTCAGCTTAGAATCGGAGATATTATTACTAGATTCCCCGATGAAAATAAGCGGGGTTCGAAGCCAGCAGAGTACGCTTTTGTACAAGAAGGGCAAATTTTCGTCATGCCGCTGTCGTAAAATAGGAAAATTTTTCTGTTTTTACTAAAAAAAAGGGATGCAAATCCTGCAAGTTTTTGTTACTATAGTAATATATACGTCATTCCCTATATGAAACATTTTTGGGGTATAGAAAATTCAACTTCTGGATTAGGAGGAACATAGATGAGTGAAGTAATCGTAATCACCAGTGGCAAAGGCGGTGTAGGAAAAACAACTACAAGCGCCAACCTTGGCTGCGGTTTAGCGGTGCTGGGTAAAAAAGTTGCATTAGTTGATGCTGATATTGGTCTGCGCAACTTGGATGTTGTTATGGGCTTGGAAAATAGAATTGTATATGATCTCGTTGACGTTGTAGAGGGTAACTGCCGCTTGAAGCAGGCCTTAATTAAGGATAAGCGCTATGATGGGCTTTTCCTTTTGCCTGCTGCACAAACGAGGGATAAAGATGCGGTTTCGCCAGAACAGATGCAAAAGCTTTGCGAAGGCTTAAAAGAAGAAGGCTTTGATTATGTCATCATTGACTGCCCTGCGGGTATTGAACAGGGTTTTAAAAACGCAATTGCAGGGGCAGACAGGGCAATCGTTGTAACCACGCCCGAGGTTTCCGCCGTTCGTGATGCGGATCGAATCATCGGTCTTTTAGAGGCGAACGGATTAAATGATCCTATGCTCATTCTCAACCGTTTGCGCACTGATTTGGTGCAAAGAGGCGAAATGATGAATATCGATGATGTTACGGAAATTTTGGCCGTTGATATTCTTGGGGTTGTGCCCGATGATGAAGCAATCGTAATTGCAACAAATAAAGGCGAACCTGCGGTTTCCAATCAGGAATCCCGTGCAGGACAAGCCTATCGGAATATTGTACAGCGTATTTTGGGACAGGAAGTACCATTCATGTCCTTGGAAGAACAGCCCGTAAGCTTTTTTGAAAAGTTGAAAGGCCTTTTCCGTCATTAATTCCTACTATCCAGACGAAAGGATGTGTCCCGATGGATTTCTTTAGCTTCTTTAAAAAGAAAAGTGCGCCGCCATCCGGCAGCGTAGCAAAAGATAGATTAAAGCTTGTTCTGGTTCATGATAGAGTAAATTGCTCCTCCCAGGTTCTCGAAATGTTGAAAACAGACATTATTAAAGTTATTTCCAATTATATGGAAATTGACGAAGAAGAACTGGATATCCAAATTTCACAGACCCAGTCCGAAGATAATGGAACTGTTCCTGTATTGTATGCAAATATTCCTATCAAAAGTATGCGTAAAGTACAAGATTAAAAATACTGCAAGTGAGCCGAGAAAAGTGTGCAGATATTCATCTCTCACCCCCTCGGCTTTCCTTGTTTTGGCAATACGGGTGTTTTGCACCCATGTTGGAGGAATTTGACCCATGGAATGGAAAAAATATATACAAAATTTTGATTGGATGCTTTTAGGTGCAGTTGGAGTCCTCACGCTGTTTGGGCTTGTTGCAATTGCCAGCGCAACCCATGTGAATCTTGGAGAAAGCCCAACCTTTGTGGTAAAACAAGGTGCATTTTTTATTGTGGGCATTATTTTGATGCTGTTTGCGGCAAACTTAGATTATGAGTATTTCTCGCAGTTTCATATCCCAATCTACTGCGTCAATCTGGTTTTGCTATTGGCGGTACTTTTTATCGGTACTGGTGCAAAGGGTGCCGTAAGATGGATTGCGATTGGCCCCTTAACCATACAACCCTCAGAATTTGCGAAAATTATGATGATATTTTGTATGGCACAAATCATCAAAATGAATTACAATAAAGTAGACAGATTGCCTTTTTTGGCTTTTCTCTTCGTTTACGTTATGGTTCCGATTATATTAATACAAAAACAGCCTGCACTTTCTGCCAGTCTTGTATTAATCGCCATTTTTTGCGTTCAGCTTTTTGTGGCAGGGCTTAGCTACACCTTTATCCGAAATGTATTCATCCTGGTTGTCCCAATTATCGCTTTCATTCTATGGGATGTCGCAAGAGAAAACCCCTTGATTATGGATAAAATTTTTGAACCACATCAGTTCAATCGTGTTCTCTCTTTTGTGGATCCAAAAAGGGATGCAAGCCTTTATTACCAAACGGAAAAATCCATTAGTGCCATCGGCTCAGGGCAGATTACCGGACAAGGACTGTTCAACGGAACGCTAAACCAGTTAAGCTACCTTCCCGAGCCTCATAACGACTTTATTTTCTCCGTAATCGGGGAAGAATTTGGATTTATAGGCTGTATATTTGTTTTGGGAGTCTTGCTTTTTATTGTATTTCGTTGTATAGTTATAGCAATATCATCCAGAAATTTATTTAGTCAATTAGTTGCAGCGGGAATTGCCGGAATGTTTGCGTTCCAAACCTTTGTAAATGCCGGCGTTGCCTTAGGTATTTTGCCTAATACGGGTATGTCCCTGCCATTTGTCAGCTACGGCGGTAGTTCCATGTGGACCAATATGGTTGCTATCGGCCTTATATTAAACATAAGAAAAAAGGAAACAAAATCATTGTTTGAGGGAGGATTATTATGAATATTGGTTTGATCGCCCATGATAATAAAAAGAAATTAATGGAAAATTTATGTATTGCCTACAGACATATTCTTTGCAAGCATGATATTTATGCAACGGGCACTACCGGTCGTCTTGTTGAAGATGCCGCTAATTTGAATGTGCATAAGTATCTCTCCAGCCGTTTAGGCGGTCAACAGCAGATGGGTGCACAAATCGTAAATAACGATATTGATGTCATGATTTTTTTAAGAGATCCCGGATCTCCGCAGGATTATGAAGCTGAAATTAACTCCATCTTCCGTTTGTGCGATATGCACAATATCCCCGTTGCCACAAATTTGGCAACCGCAGAGGTTCTTTTGATGGCATTGGACAGAGGCGATTTAGACTGGAGAAATGTGGTGAGATAACATTATGACGGAAATGCATTTTAATGGTATCGCTTTTGCCGTACTAATGGGTTATTATATTCTGATTAACCTAATCATCTATGCAACGATGGCTTTTGACAAGAAAGCCGCAATCAATCATAAAAGACGAGTTCCCGAAAAGAATTTTTATTTCATGGCAATACTGGGCGGTGGTCTGGGTGGTCTGTTGGCGCAAATTTTTAAGCATCACAAAACACGCCATTTAGACTTTGTTTTTGTTTTTACCATAACGGGAATTTTGCATATTTTACTCATTTTTTTGGTCATGGGAAAATTTATTGTTACCTTTAGCTAGTGTGTTTCTTAAACTGCGCTTTTGCAGTATTTTTCTTCAAGGGCATTGCTCATAAGGCAAAAAAACAATAAAAATATAGCGGAGATACTGTTTTTTCTATCAGTAACTCCGCTTGTTTTATTTGCTTTTCATGGCTTTTTTTGACGGTAATCTGTACAACCTTCTCTATTATCCTTCTTGTCCACTGTTTCAAATCTTATCCCACAAGCACTCAAAAGAGTTTTTCTGCCTTTTTTTCCTTCAATGCCTTCTGTCGTTCTTGCCACCATTCAACAACTCTAAATTTTACTTTCGGCGTAATCTCTTCCTGCTCCATACACGAAACAATCAAAAATTCTTCTTCTGTGAGTGAATTTTTTAATCTTTCGTGGCTCTCCTCCGTTGAAAAACCCCAAGCGGCATCCACATAGCACATTTGCGGATACAACACACACCACCAATTTTGGCCCTCGGCTTCTCCTATTTCAATACGCAAGGCATCATACACGCCAGCGGGAAAAATTAATTCATCGTAGCGTTTAAAGGGGAACTCCTCCCGCACAAGCGACACACTTACTGGATAATTATAACCCTGCGCAATCACTTCTGCCTGCGCTGTTTTGCAAATCTCTTCCTTTACCGCATCTAAAGCGGCTAACGTTTCTTCTTTGCTTTCGCAAGAGGATAAAATTTCGCCATACGCCTGTAAAACCCGATCTCTTACCTTTAATTTCAAAGCCTGATCCTCATTAGAATCGCTGTTAGCAAGCACATGAAACCTCACAACCTTTGCAGAAATTCCCCCTTGAATCATTTGCGAATATCCTTTTGTCCATTGGGCACCAAAAGCTGCACTAAAAGCAATCCCGATCACAACCGCCGCACACCAATACCATTTTTCTTTTTTCCATAGCTCTTTCACTGTTTGCTGAAATTTATATAATCTACTCATTAACCTCACCCTTTTTTCTTTGTTAAAGGGATAATTACCTTTTTTTACTAATTTTAATCATCGAATTCTTCCTGTGTCCCGAATTTTTATTTCGGGCTCCACAAAAATTATTACATTTTCCCAGAAATCCCCCGAAAAATCTGGATTTTCACGCCGCAACCGCACTGCCAAACCAAGAAATTCCGCCGTTTCTTTTTCCTGTGCTAGTTTTATTATATTTTCAATTTCCGTTTTTATGATTTCTGTGAAGAGCTTTTCCATTTTATCGGAGGCTTCTTCCGTAAAAGCATCCGCATTGACATTTCCTAAAAGATCCCCATGCAGCTGCAAACGAATGCGGCATACCATCGAACCATCAGGCTGTGTGCTAAAATCATAATCCACCTTGCTGCGTGCAATTTTCAAAGGAAGCCTTTTTTCACCCTCCTCTGCCTGCAAAATTGCACCCTCTGCCTCTCCCAGCAAAAACAAATACGCCTGCTCCTCTTTATCATTTAAAAAAGTCAATAACTTCATATCAGCCAAAGCAACGCCGCCGCCTAAATATAACCCTGACTCCACCGGCTCAATTCTTGGCAGAATACAAGAGCCATTTTGCTCTTTCAGCTCCGTAAAAAAGGTATCCATATCCAACCCCTTTGTAACACCAACCTCTTTTGCAGTATTCTTATAAAACTCCCACAGATAAAGCCCTGTTCCGTCATCCTCCTCCAGCATTGCATCAATGCAGGCGGAGGCAGAGGCTTCTGTTCCCAGAACCGTAACTTTTTTTGAAATTTCCTGACTACGCTTCAGCTCATCCAATATGGCCGCAAGCAGCTGTTTATCCTCCAATAAGCTTTTCCCAAAAACAATCATTTTCAACTGTCCCAATTCCGTTTTTCGTGAGTTTCGACTATCATTGCAAGCGATGGCATCCGCAAGGGTTTGCCCTTCACAAGTCATTTTTTCAGGCTCCTTCTCATCCGTTTTTGCGGGTGCAAAGGAAACGGAATATCCATTTTCCCCCTTATCAATGCCCATGGTTATCATATATTTCCTATCCTCAGGGTCCCTTTTATCCCAGCACCCTGTTACAAGAAAAAGGGGCAATATCGTTAATACAACCCATTTCCAATTATTCATGCCTGCACCTCCCTTTGATTGCATCAATGCAAAGCATCATCAGCGGTAAAACTATGAAAAAAATACCGCTCAGCCAAGGTGCAACCCGTACCCTCACCCAGTATGCCGTCGCCATATCCTTGGGCAGTACAGCCGCAACAAAGATTAGCGGAAGCCATAAAACAAGCCACCGTTTGCGCCGTTGCACTTTGCTTTTAAACACACGTGTGCAAAGCTCCGTTCCAAAAAATAAAATAACCGATACATAGAGAAACACCGTAACCATCCAAAGCCAAAGTAAAAATAAATCCTGCCGTCCCAAAAAAATACCAGAAAAACTGACTCTTTCCATCATTTGCAAGGTTGGCAGCATTTTTTCCGCCAATACATCAGTACCGTAAACTGCCAGTGATAAAAATACTACAACGCTGACTGCCGCCGTAGCTGACAGGCAAGTAAGCCAAATACGCCTTCCGCTATGTTTTCTTTTTTCCAGATATGGAAATACAAAAAGCAGTACAACCAAGCCCTGAAATAGTGGTGCAAAATACGGTGTGCTTTTTTTGATGCCTTCCAGATCGGGCATTTTTATAGGTAAAACACGGTTATACCCTGTTGAAATTGCCACAAAAATTAATACCAAAACCAAGGGGATAAATACAACATAAAATAATATTTCAGCCGCCCTTGCATTGCACTCCATCCCGTGTGATGCAGTCATGCCGCATAACAGCAGCGTAAGGGCAATTAATAGCCATAGCGGTGTCCTTGGCAGCATCGATGAGGACACAACATCGCAGAACAGTCGAAGCTCCATGGCACCATCAAATACCAGCTTCCCCCCCAAGCCAAATGCAAAAACGGTGCCTATGACTTTGCCAAACGTGCTTTCATACCACTCTATCGCTGTAAAGGAAGGGTGTCTTTCTCCCAGATATGCTAAAAATAGCGCAGTCAGCGAGGCGGCAACGCCCCAGAGTATTGTTACAATCCAACAGCTGTTTCCTGCGGCAACCGCCGCATCGCTGGGCAAAAATAAAACCGCCGTACTAAAAAAATACAGCAGAAGCATGAATTCCAGCTGCCGTACAGAAATCTTATGATTTTCTGCAAACATACTTATTCACCTCCCTTTCGTCCTCTTGCCGATGGCTTTGTAAAGATAGGCCGCCGTTTCATCTTACGCAGTGGAAAACGGAAAACTGTGTCCTCCCAATCCATATCATCATTCACTGAGGCAGAACAAAATGGATACATAAAGGGAATTCCGTAAGAAGTAAGGCTGCACAAATGGGCAAGCACCAATAACAATGAAACCCAAAGTCCAAATAAACCGAATATTCCTGATAATAAAATTGTCAAATATTTACTTATTCTTAAGCCCGAAACCAGCGATACATTTGGAATAACAAAGGTGCAAATTCCCGTTAGGGCGGAAACAATCACAACCGATGGGCTCACAATCCCTGCCTCTACCGCTGCGGACCCGATGATGATACCACCAACAATGCCGACCGTCGAGCTTACCGGAGAAGGCAGACGTATACCAGCTTCTCGCAAAAGTTCAAAGGCTAGCTCCATAATGACGACTTCCCCCACCACAGAAAAAGGAATATTTTGTCTTGTGGCTGCGATTTTTAACGCCAAAGCCGTCGGGATTAATTCAGGATGATATACCGATAACGCAATATACAGCCCAGGTAGGGCAATGGCAACAAACGCTGCCACATAGCGAATCGCACGCATGAAGCTCATGATTTCCCAACGGTCATAATAATCCTCTGCCGCTTGAAAAAATACATTGAGTGTGACTGGCAGCATGACAACAACGGGCGTATTGTCAACCACCAGCACAATCCTGCCCTCCAGCAGTGCCGAGGCAGCTTTATCAGGTCTTTCCGTCATTTGCAACTGCGGAAAAGGCGAAAGCCAGCGTTTTTCCAAAAGCTGCTCAACATATCCGCTATCCAAAACACCATCCAAATTCATCCGATCCAGCTGTTTTTGAACCATGCGTAAAGTTTCCGGACGCACCAAATCCTCCATATACATCAACGCAACATCCGTCTTGCTTCTGGTGCCAATTTTCTTACGCTTGAGCTTAAGATTGGTGTCCCGAATCCGGCGGCGAATCAAAACAATATTCGTAGCCATAACCTCCAAAAAAGCATCCTTTGGCCCTAGCACGACCACCTCTGTTTGCGCTTGATTTACCCCACGTGAAGGGAAGTTCTTTGTGGACGCCTGTAATGCAAAAGCATTCCCTTCCATGAAAAGCACCGTATCCCCCAATAAAACCGCATCATACGCCTGTGAAAGCTCCGTAATTTTGCTCAATTCGCCTATGGCGATAATATCCTCCATCAAAACGTCTAATAAGGCATTCTCATTGCATTCTTTATATCGGCTCATTAGGTTGGTCATAATAAAATTTTGTATCGTTTCACCGTCCACGATATTATCCGTATAAATCATAAATAATCTTGATTTTCCGCTTCCCACAACAAATTCCCGCATCACAACATCGCCGCAGTCACGAAAAGCCTCTTTGACTGCAACTATATTCTCCGACAGATTTTTAGAAATCTGCATAAACTCCACCGCCTTTCCTTTTGCTTATTTTTCCATAAAATGAAAAAACTATACCTGACGATGGTACGTCTTTTTGATTATCTTTTTTGCAATAAAAAAACGCCCATATTGACTATGGACGTTTCCATTTCATTTGCCTTAGCTTGAGGTACTACCGCCAATCAAGCTTGTATTTTTAAACGCAAACACCTGCATATCATAAGCTCTTGCCAATTTCTGCAAAGTAAGCCCCTTTTGTGTCACGGCTAACTGCGCCTGCTCCAAAACAAGCTTTGTGATGTTGCCTGCCTGATAATTTACCTGCGCTGTTTTCAAATCAGCCTGCGCTTGCGCCAAATCCTTTTCTGCCTGATTGTAATTTGCCTCTGTCTGCTGCAACTGAACATATGCACTACGGATAGCGATGTCCTTATCTTCCTTTGCCGCCTTTAAGGAACTTTGTGCGGTTTCATAGGCAAGCTTATTGCTCTTGTTGGTAGAATTATTCGTAGATTCCGATAAATAGTTTTGGTTAAACTTTGCATCCTCAACGGCTTGTTCCTTTAATAAAATGGAATAATCCGAATTCATTGCCGCATTGATATATGTTTCCATGGTGGTTTGCAAAACATAAGGCTCAAATGCCACATTATATTCCACCATATAGGTTGTATCTGAGGATTCACCCATTAAGTTGTTCAAGTTCATATACATTTGTTCCAAAGTTTTTTTAAGCTGATAAACATTTACATCGCTTTGCGCATAGTCCGCTTTCAGCTGATCTAGCTTATACTGGCTAATCATGCCCAAGCTCAGCTTTGTTTTTCCCTGTTCATACAAGGTCTTTTGGATTGCACTGGTTTCCTTCAGCAATTCTAAGTTCGCCTCGTTTTCCACGATAGAGGAAAAGGTGCTTTTTAAGGTTGCCTCAAGCATTAAATTTGTAATCTGTGTTTCATACTTATTTTTTGTCATACCACTATCCGTTTTATATACAGCGGAAGTATACGAATAAACCGCATCATTGACCCATTTTTGATAATTATAAGTCGGGATTGAAAAAGAACCAACCTTATCCCATAAATCTTCCTTTGATTCCTGCAAAAAATCGGTTGTTTTCTGCAAATCCCTCAAATCCACACTATGCTTTTTCGCTTTTGCCAGTGCATCTGCATAGGTCAAAACAGGGATTGCCTGTTCTGCTTGGGTTTGTGCAGTGGTGGTTGCGGAGGTGGTTTCTGCGCCGTATGCCGTGGTGCCCAAAAGAGCAACTGCCAGTGCAAGCGCAACTGCACTTTTCGTGCTTCCTAATATTTTTTTCATGGTATTTCCTCCTTGAAATTGCATTTACTTTTATAATAAAACTAATTATACCATACTTTT
>RZZU01000029.1 GCA_009929735.1 Clostridia bacterium
CGTCAGACCAATTACTCCCTTATTATAAATTAAAATAAGCGCAAATGTTCAAGCACTAATGATATGCTCTAACACTTACACTTATATGGTACTAAATAAAGCCCACCAAGTAAGGTGGACTTTTTTTCTTGTTTTTCAATATTCCTATTTAGCGTATTCGATTGCTCTCGTTTCCCTTATCAGATTTACCTTAATCTGTCCGGGATATTCCAGCTCTTCTTCTATTCTCTTTGCAATTTCTCTTGCAAGAAGAGTCATACCTTCATCATTTACATCCTCAGGTATTATTACAATTCGCAACTCACGACCCGCCTGAATTGCGAAGGATTTTTCAACGCCCTTGAAGTTGTCCGCAATTTCTTCCAACTTCTGTAATCTTTTAATATAAGACTCCAAAGTTTCACGTCTTGCCCCTGGTCTTGCGGCAGAAATCGCATCTGCTGCCTGTACCAGTACAGCCACAATACTCTGAGGCTCCACATCACCGTGGTGTGCCTCGACAGCATTAATAATTAACTGATTTTCTTTGTAGCGTTTTAATAACCCTACACCGATGCTAACGTGAGAACCTTCCATTTCATGATCCACACTCTTGCCGATATCGTGAAGTAATCCCGCTCTTTTTGCAAGTGTCACATCCACACCCAATTCAGCCGCCATCAGCCCTGCCAAATGTGCAACTTCAATGGAATGCTTCAAAACATTTTGACCATAACTGGTTCTGTACTTCAATTTACCCAACAACCTCACAAGCTCAGGATGCAAACCATTTACACCTGTATCAAAAGTAGCTGCCTCGCCCTCATCTCTGACGATAACCTCTACTTCTTTTTTAGCCTTTTCCACCATTTCCTCAATACGGGATGGATGAACACGGCCATCTACAATGAGCTTTTCTAAAGCAATTCTTGCAATTTCCCTACGGATAGGGTCAAAACCGGAAAGAATAACTGCCTCCGGAGTATCGTCAATAATTAAGTCAATACCCGTCAAAGTTTCCAATGCTCGAATATTTCTGCCTTCACGACCGATAATACGCCCCTTCATCTCATCATTTGGAAGCTGAACAACAGAAACCGTAGTTTCTGCCACATGGTCAACCGCACATCTTTGAATTGCATTGGCAACAATTTCTCTGGAGCGTCTATCTGCCTCCATCTTTGCCTTGCTTTCAATTTCCTTAATCATCAATGTTGCTTCGTGCTTCACATCATTTTCTACCATAGCAAGAATATAATTCTTTGCTTCATCGGTAGTCAACCCTGAAATACGCTCCAACTCTTGAAGTTGCTTGGCATGAAGAGCTTTTGCCTCTTCTTTTTGTTTTTCCAATTCTTCCAGCTTTTTCGCCATATGCTCGTCTTTTCTTTCCAGAGCTTCTGTCTTTTTATCCAATGTTTCTTCCTTCTGGAACAATCTTCTTTCATTTCTTTGAAGTTCATTTCTTCTGTCACGAACTTCCTTTTCCAATTCGTTTTTTGTTCTGATACTGTCTTCTTTGGCTTCCAGCAAAATTTCTTTTTTACGCGCTTCTGCTTCTTTTGCCGCATCCTCAACAATCTTTTTGGCTCTTTCTTCAGCCACACCGACCTTTGCTTCTGCAATACGTTTACGATAAAAGATTCCACAAGCGGCGCCTACTAGGATACCAACCACAGCACAGATTATACTTATCGGCCCTATGAAAAACACCTCCCCTTATTCAGTTTTCAAAGTTCATTTCAAAGTTCTATTGTTTGTTTTCACATAGCATTAAGTAGTGCAATAAGACACTTTATTATTTTATTACTTTTTACCAGACGTGTCAAGAAACAATTCAACTCAATAAAGCGACAACAATAAAAAAAAACCAAAAAATAATCTTTTTATGGTTTTTTCGGTTCTTTTTATCCAAATTATTCCTATTTTTCTTTTTTTATTTGATATTGTGAAAATTCCATATCCTCTTTGCCTTCACATTTCACCGTTCCTGCAAAGTTTTGGGCAAGCTTATTCAAATAGGCATCCCCTTGACCACGAAAAGCAAACAGCAGTCTGTTGTCTGCCTGAACCGTAATCTGATTATATATGGTGTTTGCCAAAATGCTCTCAACCTCACGACGCATTCGTGTTACTGTCCAGTCAATCGAGGGCATTCTCCCCGTCCCCTCACATTGGCGGCATTTTGTAGTCATTTGCTTGGATAAACTGGGGCGCGTTTTCTTTCTTGTAATCTGCATGAGTCCCAACTCCGTCAAACCCACAACAACGGTCTTTATACGATCATTTTTCACCACGGCTTGCAATGCTTTGGTTACACTGTTTCGATTTTCCTCACTGGACATATCAATAAAATCAACAATAATGATACCCGAAAGGTTGCGAAGGCGCAATTGCTTTGCCACCTCCTGTACCGCTTCAAGGTTGGTTTTCATAATCGCCTTTTCCAAGTCCCCCTTGCCTGCCGCCTTACCCGAATTTACATCAATGACAACACACGCCTCTGTTTCTTGTATCACCAAAAAACCACCACTTTTTAGCCATACCTTTTCGTCTAAAGCCTTTTGGCTTTGGCTTTCTACAAAATATTCCTCAAAAAGGGGCATTTTCCCTTGATAGAAAAGCAAGGAGGGTTGATTCTCCCCGTTAAAGTCTCCCGTTTCCACCAAATACTCATAAGTTTCTTGATGATTTACAACAAATTCATCTATATACTCACTATAAAAATCCCGAACCGCCTTTTCAACAGGCAAGCTTTGCTGCAATAACAGCGCAGGAGCCTTTCGGTACTGCCCCTTCGTTATGCTCTGTGCCTTCCCCATGAGAAAATCGAGTTCCTTTTGAAACTCTGCCTCTGTTTTCCCTTCGCCATTTGTGCGTACAACCACACCATATCCTTTTGGCAAAAGTCCCTTTACAATACCACGAATGCGCTCTCTTTTGGCCCCATCCGTTATCTTGCGTGAAATGCCGATTTCGCCGTCCTCCTCAACCAAAACAAGGAACTTACCGGGAAAAGAAATTGTTTGCGTTAAAACTGCTCCCTTTGCGCCTGCAGCATCCTTTTCCACCTGCACAATGAACGTATCCCCCGACTTTGGTCTGGCAGGATTTTTTTCTTGGTCAGAAATGGCACGTTGATTTCCATAATAAAGGTATCCTTTTTTCTCGCTGCCTATTTCCACAAAACAGGCTTGCAAATTAGGGATGACATTGTCAACCCGTCCAATATATACATTGCCAACCAAACTTTCCTCATGCTTTGTTTCATAATATAATTCCACCAGCTTACCGTCTTCCACCAAGGCAACTCTGGTGATTCCTTCTTCAATATCCAATAAAACCCGCTTCATGCAAACACCTACTTTTTCTTTCACTTTTTATTCCATATCATCATACCCGAATTTATAGGTTTTTGCACCAAATTCTTTTTGATTGGCTATTTCCCATACCCAATTTCTATCCTTTCCCGTAAATAAAGCCAGCATAATCCGTTCCTGAGAAACGCCGCTCGCATTTTTCCGAAAAAAATAAATTTCTTCATATGGGTTTAAGTATAAGGCTAATTCCAAAGGAGTCTCTTTTCCCGAAACAATTACCTCTCGCAAAGGCTTCTCGGTGTCCTTTAGCATCCCAAAATATAAATTTTTGGCAATCTGTAAAAATTCATGCTGATTGGCATAAATCAGATAAAGTCCAACAGAAAGGAATAAAAAAGCATGGGGTAGCACGATAGAAAAAACAGCACCAAAAACACATAACCCATACCCGATTCCGCATCCAATTTTTGTAAGCCACCCTGCCGCCCACAGGGTTCCCTTCCACTTTCCCAAAATTTCAAGCCAAATCCGTCCTCCTTCCAACGGTAACAGCGGAAGCAAGCGCATTCCTGCCAAAAACAAAGAGGTCAGCGCAAGGCTTTTTTGCTCCAGTGCAAACAAAGCAACGCTCAGTAAAATACCAATGCAGCTGCCCATAAAATGCAGTCGCAGCTTTTCTTCAAAAGAAATGCTTATGTCAATAAAATCCGCACGAATTCCCAAAGGCGTAAAAAGCCAGTGCCGTACGCTCATGCCCTTACGCATACAAAAAAAAGCGTACCCAACTTCCTGTATTGTCCAGCAAAACAGCATGTCCCAAAACAGCGTGCTGATTTTCAAATAAAAGAAAACAGCTCCAAAAAACAGAAACAACGGATGTACTTTAAACTTATTTTGCTTTATCATATGGATTCCCCCCGTGCGGCATATTCCGCCGCAACCTCCTGTGTATATTTTAAATCAACATAACCCATAGGGTCTACCAGCTTATCCTCCTTCCAAAGGCTGTAATGCAGATGAGGCCCAGTGGACAACCCCGTATTTCCCGATTTTGCAACAATATCCCCCTGCTTTATCTGATCTCCTTTTTTCACCAAAATCTCCGAAAGATGGGCATACATAACCTTATATCCATCCTCTGTTTCATACTCCAATACCTTTCCAAACGTTGCGGAGGTGCGAATTGTGGTAACGACACCGCTATGAACGGCAGCAACCTCCGTTCCTGTGACAACACCAATATCAATGCCATTGTGAAATTCCATTTTGTTCAGAATGGGATTTTCCCTCATCCCACACGAGGATGTTACCAGACCCTCAACAGGGTTAATCCAACCTTCCTGTTTCTTCTCCCAATTTAAAAAAGACCATGCCAATACACTAGGGGGACTCCTCTAAATCCGGCTTATAAACCTTATCCTCTTTTGGAGCTTCTTCTCCATCAAAGACCGGCAATGAAATATTTTTGTCTTTCCAAAACACCAATATTTTTTCCGTTGCCGTTGCAACCTCCTCCATAGGGGTTTGGTATGCAAGGGTTTCTTTTAACCGACGGCAAACCTCCTCTGATGTATCCGTATGAAACGCAGAAACCAGTAAAAAAGCCCCTGCCAGAATAACTGTTACATATGTACGAAATGCCAAAAGCCCTTTTGAGGGGCTCTCCACAGAACGACGTCCTCCCTGCCGCTCCCGCATCCTTTTTTCAATTTCCATTCTGCGTCGTCTTCGCTCTTTATCCGTCATACCGCATCCCTCCTGCTTTCAAATATATGCCTTACATTCTGAAATATGAACGAGCATGGAAAATGCTTTTAAAATCAGGGCAATTCCGCATCATTTTGCGTGTCCAGATGTGCAGGCTGACGAAAATCTGCAATCAAATGGGCGTGCAATGCATCAGCCGTGAATGGTGTGGCGTTGCCTTAGTCAAGCTGATTGATATTTATTTGCAAACTGCCTTTTTCTTTGCTAAAATGAGAGAATAAAATATGAATCGAAAGGGGATTGTGCATATGAACAACAATTTCAACAAAACGGATATTGTGGGAAACAAGGAGGTTTTCAGAGCTTAAATCTTCTAAAACCTCCTTGACGTATACAACACAAAACCAAGTATACAAATTCTTACGGAGGTAATTCAATTGAATCAATTAGAAAATTACGGTGTTCATCAACGTTTTATGAATGAAGCAACTTTGTACCCACAGTATGCGCTGGCACGGGTGATTGCGCAGCATAAGGGAATGTATCGCATCATTACCGCAGAGGGAGAACGGTTTGCAGAAATTTCGGGCAAATTTTCATACGAGGTTGAAACCCTTTCCCAATATCCTGCGGTGGGGGACTTTGTTATGGTCAGTATTGGCAATACCAACAGCCCTTCCATCATTCATGCTGTTTTAACAAGAAAAAGCGTGTTTCAGCGTTCCGCTTTGGGACTTACCAATCAGGCACAAGTAATCGCTGCAAATATAGACATTGTTTTTATTTGTATGTCTTTAAACCAAAATTATAATTTGAGCCGTTTGGAGAGATATTTGTCTATTGCTTGGGATAGTGGCGCAAAACCTGTCGTTCTCCTCACAAAGAGTGATTTGTGCGAAAATATCCCTCAAATTTTAGCTGAAATTGAAACGGTTGCCCTTTGTTGTGACGTAATTGTGACCTCATCCTTGGATGCTTCAACGTGCAAAGCGCTTTATCCCTTCCTCAAAAAAGGTGTTACTGCCTCTTTGATTGGTTCCTCAGGCGTTGGAAAATCTACGCTGATAAACCTATTGGCAGGAAAAGAGCTTCTTGCAACAAACGAAATTGATCAGTATGATAAAGGGCGTCATACCACAACGGGACGTGAGATGCTTCTTTTGCCAAACGGGGCGATTGTCATCGATACCCCGGGAATGCGTGAGCTGGGTATTGCTCATGCCGATGTAGAAAAAACCTTTTCGGACATCGAGGAACTGGCAAAACAGTGTAAATTCAAGGATTGTTCTCATACCAACGAACCGAATTGTGCTGTGCAAAAAGCAATTTTAAACGGTGATCTGGATGAACGCCGATTGCAAAACTATTATAAACTGAAGCGAGAAGCAACTTATGAAGGTCTTTCATCAAAAGAAATCGAAGAAAAAAAACTCAACGAAATGTTCCGTGAAATCGGCGGCATGAAAAAAGCCCAGCACCATATCAAAAGCCTTAAGAAAAGCAACCCCCGCTGAGCCATTTCATTTGAGAAAGAATGTTTCATATGAATTCAATACTATCGGAACAAACCCAATCAAGTTTTTAGAGAAAATTTGTTTGAATCATAGGCTTGAAGGAACTGCGCTTTTTCAAAAGTTGTCAACAAAATGGATACGCTCAGAACATAGGCAACCCTTGGGCGTTGCCCTCTCACTGCCCAAGATAGGGCAGACGGCGGAGCCGGCTTTTGCGTGGCAAAAGTGATGACCTCTCACTTGCTTTCTGAAAAGACAATACCAAAAACTTTTATAGAACCCATATTCTATGTGGGTTCGGGTGGGGTTCGGATGCAATGGAAAAGAAGTGCCATCTGTCCAAGGGACAGCTTTGCTACGCAAAAGTGATTGATCTGAAATCCCTGTGGATGTTTGAGGGCAAAACCCTCAAGATTTTGGCTTTCTCTTCAGTCTAAGCGTATCCATATAAGTGGATACGCTTTCTTTTTGTTAGCCCAATCAAATATTGTGAATCTAGCCACTATGATTTTAAAAAATCACATATATTTCTACCTTCTTAAGTTCATTTAAGTTTAACATGGCATACTTATTCCACAATAACAAAGGCAACAAGAAATAACCATTTACATATGTTTTTGATGAATTTATACAATCATAGGAGGTACTATGCAACTGCTAATCAATATCACCTTAGCTTGGGTCAGTGTAGGGCTGATGCTAGCCTTATCCATTATCTATCTATTAAGGGTAGTAAATAAATATTTTTTTAATAATCAAAACGAAACCATGAAAAAATGGAACAAAAGCTTGCGTAAGCATCATAAATGGATGGGGATTTTAATTATTTTCACCGGTTTACTGCATGGAATTTTGTCCAGCTTCAATGTACTAAGTCTTAATTTTGGGACGATACTTTTGGTGTCTTTCTTTCTGCTTGCATTTAGCTTCATGTTCAGAAGGATTTTCAAAAAAGGAATTGTTTGGATGAAAATCCACCGCCTTTTGACAGCTTTGGCATTTGTACTTCTCGTTTTTCACCTTGTAGAGGTCGGTGGTTTTGTGGGAGTAGAGGGGATAAAGGCCGCCCTGACAAATGATTCTTTTCTCAACGAAACATCCACAGCACCTTCCCAAGAAAGGGAAACGGATGAAACCCAAAACATTAATACCGATGAAGTGGAGGAGTTGGCACCTACCACAAACACTGACGAGTCTTTCAAAAACGAAGCAGAAACTGGTGCTGAGAACAATACAAATACAAATGAGAATGCCTTATCGAGCGAAGCTTCCCCCAACGAAGCTGCTTCCGCCGATACTAGTGAAACCACAACGTCTTCATCCACATCCGGACCATATATTGATGGTACCTACACTGGCATGGCCGATGGCTATCGACCGGGATTAACCGTTGAAGTCGTTATAGAAAATGGCTATATTTCTTCCGTTGAAGTGGTTGCTCATAATGAGAAAAATGAACGCTTCTACGGAGAACCCGTTGCGCTTATACCTCAAGAAATCGTTGCGGCTCAAAGCACTGATGTAGACACCGTTACCGGTGCAACCTTCACCTCAAACGGAATCAAAAATGCTGTAAACAATGCATTAGCGAATGCGTTAAAATAGTTTTCATAGAAAGCGGCATGATACCAGCATAGTCTTTCAGACAGCTGGCATCATGCCGTTTTTAATATAGCCTTACATTTTTCAACTTTTTGCGGTTATTAATAATCTCAAAAATGCAGTTTTTTTATTGGCATCTCCTTTTTTCTTTGATTAAATGCTATACTATTTTAATGTCAAAAATATTTAAAATGGAGGTTTTTATGAATATTTTAGTCAGTGCCTGTCTTACCGGACAAAATTGTAAGTATAACGGTCAAAACAACTATAATCAAAATGTAATTGACTTTATTCAAGGACATCATGTCATCCAGATCTGTCCTGAACTTCTTGGTGGTTTAGGCTGCCCACGAGAAAGCGTAGAGATGGTTAATGGTGCTATTATGACAAAGAATGGCAAAGATTTCACAGCACAATTTCGCAATGGTGTGAATATTGCCATGGAAAAAATGAAGGATAAGAATATAGACTTGGCAATTCTACAATCCAGAAGCCCAACCTGCGGCGTAAACCAAATTTATGATGGAACATTTCAGGGCGTTTTAATTAAGGGACAGGGACTTTTTGCAAAAACTTTAAAGGAAGCAGGCATAGCCGTAAAGGATTGTGATGATATTAAAGTTTGATGCGCATAAAAAAAGGCGGTATTGCTTTCCCGCCTTTCTTCTGTTCCTTGTCTTAAATGATTCACTTTTCGGCTTCTTCCAAGCCTTGTGCTACAGCCTCCAAAACCGCTTGTGCTGAGTATGCATTTTGCTCAGAAACCTGAATGGTCAAGGACTGATTTTTAACCACCTCTTTGCACACCTCCTCAGCCGCCGACTGCAGCAAGGGATAAAACACCAGCGCACTTTCAGAAACCTCAGAAAGCGCAACATCCTCAATCTTTCCATCCTGAACAGTAACAGAAACCATCGCACTTTCCTCACCCAAGGCTACTTGGGTATGGTAAACCCCATCCCGATATGTACCTGAGTCATTGTCCCCCAAGCTTAAGAAAAACCAAATCAGCCCAACCAAAATAATGACGCCCAACACAGCAAATACTACCGTCTTGATGAGCTCTTTCAACTTTACCACCACAAATTTCGTGCCGCTCACCTTACTCCCTCCTAGTATACATTTCCTTATCTTAACCATATGTTTGTCAACTCACCTTTATTCCGCTGTACAAGTTTACCTTGAAAAAAAGCTTTTTCTTGAGTATCATGGAAAGAAAAAGGAGGGCGCATAAATGGCATTACGCTTTATCATTGGAACCGCCGGTTCGGGAAAAACGCATCTTTGTATGGATGAAATCATAAAAAAACAAACGGATGGCATGGGGCGTCAAGTTTTTATTGTGCCTGAACAGTTTACCTCGCAAACTGAGCGTGATTTGATTGCCCACAGTCCGCAAAATGCCATTCTCTCGGCTGAAGTTCTTAGCTTTGGCCGCCTCGCCCATCGTATTCTTTCGAAAAACGGCTTTGGGCAAAAGCTTCCCTTGGGGGACATCGGGAAATCAATGGCATTGCAAAAGGTTCTTCTGGATGAAAAAGAGGATCTCTCTTTTTTTCGAAATGTAATGGATAAAAATGGATTTGTTGATCAGCTTAGCCTGACCATTTCGGAATTTTTCCAATATTATATAGAGCCCCAGCAGCTTTTGGAAAAAGCAGAGTCTAAAGAGCTGACCCAAGGCGTCGCAAACAAGCTGACCGACCTAGCAAAAATATATCAAGCATATCTTCATTTTCTGGAAAACGATTATATTTCTGCCGATGAAACACTTGCTCTTTTGGCTTCACAGCTTTGTACCGCACAGCCTTTTCAAGATACAGAAATCTGGCTTGATGGCTTTTATGGCTTCACCCCTCAGGAATTCTCAGTCATTGAAAACCTGCTAAAGCTTTCCGCAAGGGTCAATGTTACCCTGCCCATGGCCGAACAAAGCTTCTTCACACCTTTTTTGCCGCCGACCGCACCTTTTTATGAACCATATACAACAAAAAATAAATTGGTGAAACTAGCCGAAGAAAACGGTATTGTCATTGAACCGACGGCGTTTCTTTCCGAAAACCACAGGGCGAAAACCGATGCACTAAAATCCTTGGAAAAATACTATTTTCAAGGCTACTATAAAAAATGCAGCCTGGCAGAAAGCGTAAAAATCATCTCCTGTCAAACCAAGCAGGAGGAAATTGCCTTTGCCGCCGGCACCATCACACGACTGGTGCGTGAAAAGGGTCTGCGCTATAAGGAAATGGCAATCGTAACCAATGCAATGGAGGTTTATGAAAAAAGTCTTCGTGGTATTTTGCGTGAATATGACATTCCGTGCTTTATCGATAGCCGCCGAGAGATTACCTCACATCCCTTAATCACAATGGTAACGGCTCTTTTGGATTGCTTGGTATACGATTTTCGGTATGAAAATGTATTCTCCTATTTAAAATCTGGTCTTGCCCCTTTTTCCTATGGAGAGATTGATGCCTTGGAAAACTATGTGCTTGCCTATGGAATCAAAGGCTATAAATGGCAAAAAGAGACATGGACATATGGGCTAAAAAGGGAGGGCGAGGAAACCATTGGCTATATGAACCTTTTGCGGCAGCGGTTTATGGAACCCTTCTTGCCTTTTTTACAATTCAAAAAGAAAACACAGCGTCCGCTCAAGGAATTTGTTTCTCTGCTCATTCAGCATATGGAAACTCTCTGTATCGCTGAAACCCTTTCATTCTGGGCAGAAGATGCAGTGAAAAACGGCAGCCACGCTAAGGCTGAAGAGCATCGGCAAATTTGGCAGCTTCTGATGCAGGTGCTGGAAAAAGCAACCGAGATTTTGGGTGATGCACCCATGGCGTTGGCTGATTGCGCAAAAATTCTTTCCGCTGGGCTGCAAAAATGTACCATGGGCGTAATTCCCCCCACTACCGACTGCCTTGTTGTAGGGGATATTGAACGCTCTCGTCTTGCGGAAATCAAATATCTTTTTGTTCTTGGCGTAAATGAAGGGATTCTTCCTGCCCCCTCACAGCCGCAAGGTATTTTTACCGAAGCAGAGCGTCAGCTTTTGCATGAAACAGGCATGGAGCTGGCAAGCGGTGGCAAGCGAAAAGCCTTTGAGGAACAGTTTTTGATTTATCGTGGGCTTACTCGCCCGTCTGAAGGCTTGTTTCTGACCTATGCAAACGGAGAAACGGAAGGAAAAGCTTTGTTTCCCTCCTCCATCATAGACCGTCTTTGCCGTATGGACAATTCCTTACAGGTTGCGCTTTATTCCGGCTTTCAAGCAGAAGAAATGGTGCCCGCAGCCGTATTTCATCATTTGGGGGAAACAATGCAAAATCATAAAAAGGACACCCCTATGGAACCCCTTTGGCAAGATATTTATAGTTTTTTTTGTACAGAGCCTTCATGGGAAAAGCGCCTTTCCTTGCTTCGCAAGGGTTTTGTAACCACAAAAAAACAGGAAAAACTGTCACCAAAAACAGTGAAACTGCTCTATGGTGAAAAAATTTTCTCCAGTGTATCCCGTTTGGAACGTTTTGCCGCCTGTCCTTTTTCTTATTTTGCGGAATATGGACTAAAGGCAACGGAACGAAAGCTTTACCAACTGCATACGCCCGATTTAGGGCTGCTGTTCCATGAGGTTTTAGAGTTATTTTCTAACAAAATAAAAATAGAGAATATTCCATGGGATGCCTTGACGCAAGAAAAAACGGAAGCCTTGATTGAAGAAGCGGTCGACCTTGCCGCCCCCAAATTGGGGGATGAAATTTTAATGGATACCGCAGCAAATCAGTACCTCATCCGGCGTTTAAAGCGTATTTCTGCCCGTGCCGCATGGACACTGGTACGTCATTTGAAAAGCGGTGATTTTGTTCCCGAAGGCTATGAAATCGGCTTTGGGAACCACGAAGCCCTGCCGCCTATTGTGGTTCAGCTTGCTGAGGGAAACCAACTTGTTCTATCAGGAAAAATCGATCGGGTTGATTTGTTGGATGCCAGTGGAAACCGTTATGCAAAAATTATCGACTATAAATCCGGCTCAAAAGCCTTTAGCTTTCAAGATATTTTCTATGGCTTACAGCTTCAGCTGTTAATTTATCTGGATGCCTATTTGAAGCATTATGAAAAAACATCTGCGCCGATAAAGGCAGGGGGCGTTTTTTACTTCAGAATTATGGATCCAAATCTTTCACTCAGTCAGGAAATGACTCCCGAAGAAATTGAAGAGGCTTTATATCAAAAAATGCAAATGTCGGGTTTAATTTTAGAAGATGAGGCAGTCATTCAGGGTCTTGATCATATTTTTATCGAGGAAACAAACGGGAAAAATTCAGCAATTGTCCCCGTTGGATATACAAAAAAGGGAGAACCCACGTCCACCGCCTTTCTTGCAGATGAAAACCAGTATGAACAGCTACTTTCTTTTGTGGTCAAGCAAGCGGCAGAACTAGGAAATGCGATACAAAGCGGCACCATTCTTCCATCACCCTATCGCAAAAGTGACCAGACCCCCTGTGCTTATTGCCGCTTCAAATCCATTTGCCGTTATGACTATCAGGATGAGCCAAAATGGCGGGAATTGAAGAAAGTGACAAAGAAAAATTTCTGGGATATGATTGAACCATAAAATGCAACCTTCGCTTGCCCATAAAAATAACGGACTTACGTAAAAACCCCCCGCCTAAAAGGCGGGGGGTTTTTACGTGTAGACAAAGTCAAAATCTTGATGGCTTTGCCCTTAAACACCCGCAAGGGTTTTACCCTTGACCCATCTGAAACCGCATAAATATGCAGTTATAATAAAAATTTTTGGTCTTGCTTTTTTCAAAAAGCAAGTGGGAGGTCATCACTTTTGCTACGCAAAAGCCGGCTCCGCCGTCTGCCCTATCTTGGGCAGTGAGAGGGCAACGCCCAAGGTTTGTCGTCCGTCTGTATCCTCCACCTAAAAGGTGGGGGACTGTCGAACGTCCGTTAAAATTTTTCCCAATATTGTTTCACACTTCCCTCATCCATGGCATCCATGTATGAGTTGGCAATTTCAAAAATCTCATCCTCATCGCTTATTTTAAAGAACGTTCCACCATGCTCCAGCACAATATCCTTATGATTCCCTTTGTTTTTCTCCACCCAATTTCGGAAATCCTTTTCCCATTGCTGCACAGCCTGTTCCATATCTTCATAGCAAAGTAATTCATCTTTAACATTTTCAATCAATTCTTCAATGGCTAATTTCATAACCGTCTCCTTTCTTATCCCTCTTTGGGCTTCATCCCAAAATGTGCATACCCTGCCCTTGTCACAATTCTTCCTCTTGGAGTACGTTGTATATAGCCAAGCTGCAATAAATACGGCTCATAAACGTCCTCAATGGTTTCCGATTCTTCCCCGATGGAAGCGGCAAGCGTATCTAAACCGACTGGCTTTCCGTCAAATTTTTCTATCATTGTCATTAACATTTTTCGGTCTATTAAATCTAGCCCCATTTTATCCACTTCCAATAAATCCAAGGCAAAACGAGCAACTTCCCCGTTAATTTCTCCAAAATAGCGTACCTGTGCAAAATCCCGCACTCTTTTTAAAAGACGGTTTGCGATACGAGGGGTTCCCCTTGAACGCCGTGCAATTTCTTCGGCACCATCCTCGTCAATCTTAACTTGCAAAACATCGGCAGAACGGCAAATTATGGTTTTTAAGCTATGGATTTCATAAGGCTCTAAACGTTGCACAACGCCAAATCTATCTCTTAGGGGGGCTGTTAAAAGCCCGATTCGGGTTGTTGCGCCAATCAGGGTAAACTTTGGCAAATCTAAGCGTACCGATTTTGCCCCGGGGCCCTTGCCTATCATAATATCAATCACAAAGTCCTCCATTGCAGGGTATAAAATTTCCTCTATCATGCGGTTCAAACGATGGATTTCATCAATAAAAAGAATATCTCCTTCGCTAAGACTGTTTAGAACCGCGGCCATGTCCCCCGCCCGTTCAATAGCAGGGCCCGACGTAGTTTTGATATGAACCCCCATTTCATTTGCAATAATATTGGATAAGGTTGTCTTTCCCAAACCAGGAGGCCCATACAACAGTACATGATCCAACGCCTCCCCTCTTTGGCGGGCGGCTTGGATGAACACCTTTAAATTTTCCTTAACACCCTCCTGACCAATATAGCTATCTAGCTGCTGTGGTCTGAGCTTCGGTTCAGAGTCCTTGTCCTCCTCCTGAAAGCCCGATGTTACTATTCGCCGATTCTCCACTCATAACACCTGCTTTTATCTAAAATGTAATCATTTTTTTCAATGCGGCTTTCAAAATTTCCTCTGTGGTCATTCCCTCGGCTGCTGCCTGTCCCACTGCCTTTGCCGCCTCGCTGCGGCTGTAACCCAATGCCGCCATCGCTTCAATTGCCTCTAATTTTTCACCACCGAAAGAGCTTGCCGCCGCCTCAACATTAGGAAAAATGGCAATTGCATCCTCTGCGCTGCATTTATCCTTTAATTCCAATATTACCCGCTGGGCAGTTTTTCTGCCAACTCCAGGGGCTTTGGAAAGTGTTTTTTCATCTGCGGATAAGATTGCTATAATGATTTCCTGTGGTGTGAGCTGGGATAAAAAGCCCAATGCTCCTTTCGGCCCAACGCCGCCAACCGTTAGAAGCTTCAGAAATATTTCCTGCTCTTCCTTTGAAGAAAAACCAAAAAGGGTGATTCCATCCTCTTTTACACTCATATAGGTGAAAATCTTCAGCTCCGTACCCAAGGCAGGCATTTTGGAAAGCAGTCCAGCGGAAACAAAAATCTGATACCCAATTCCTCCCGTTTCCAATATGATGTGGTTTTCCCCCCGATGCACCAAGGTTCCCTTTATATAAGAGATCATATATCTTCGCCTCTCTTTCCCTATGGAAGTATTATACTGGACAACTTTCCAAAGAGCAACCCTTACAGCACAAAAAAGAAACTATGTTCGCCATTGTTTCTCTACAAAAAGAGGTGTACACTAAGTAACAAAGGAAAGGAGCTATGATAATGGAGCAAAAAATTTTACTTTTAGGCAATCCTGCATTATATCAGATTTCTCCCGCCGTCACTGAAGAAGATTTGCATGAATTACCAACAATCATTGAAGATTTGCATGATACGCTCATGGCATTCCGCAAAAAATATGGTGTCGGTCGTGCCATTGCCGCACCCCAAATCGGGGTGCAAAAACGCATTCTGTATATGCACATCGACCACCCCTTAATCTTTATCAACCCTCGTTTGGAATTCCCAGATGCAGAGCAAATGGAGGTTTTGGATGACTGTATGTCCTTTCCGAACCTATTGGTAAAGGTACTGCGCTATAAACGCTGTACCCTCCACTATACCGATATGGAGCACCATGCCTGTAAAATGGAGCTGGAGGGTGATCTCGCCGAGCTGTTGCAGCATGAGTATGACCATCTGGACGGTATTTTGGCAGTTATGCGCAATATTGACAAGTATTCTTACGTTTGGAAGGAGTCCCCACAATAAGTCCTTGCCGTTAAAAATTGTGTTTTTGCTTGCTCAACAATGACTATGCTTTCAGACAAAAAAAGTGTTGGCTTCTTCAAAAAATGATGAAACCACACTTTTTTCTTGTTTTTTTATCCCAATGTTATTCTTACCTTGAAAAGCATTTTATCACACAAACAGATATTAAATATCAGACCTATGTGATTTTAACATTCTAAACAAAAACGCTTAAAGTTCCTCAAAGACACAGCCATCTCTTTTTAATCAGGCATAATGGTAATTTCTATCTGCGCTTCCTCTAATATCCTTCTGGAAAGCTCGTCTGGATATTCTCCTTTGTGCACAATACGCTTGATGCCTGCATTGATCAGCATTTTTGCGCAAATAACACAGGGTTGCAGCGTAATGTAAATCGTACCGCCATCTGTCGAAATCCCAAGCTTTGCCGCCTGAATAATTGCATTTTGCTCTGCGTGCAATGCACGGCACAGCTCATGACGCTGACCGGAGGGAATGCCCAAACGCTCTCTTTCGCATCCCCCCAGCTCCGTACAATGCTTTAGTCCCGATGGTGCGCCATTGTATCCTGTGGTTATCATGCGGTTGTCCTTTACAATCACTGCGCCAACCTGCCTGCGCAAGCAAGTTGATCTGGTTTTTACAATTTCCGCAATCTGCATAAAGTACTCATCCCAGCTAGCTCTCACCGACTCCACTCCTCAAACGTTGTTTTCTACAAAAGTATCATATCTTGGAAGATTTGTCAAAATCATTTCCAAGCAAAAAAGCCTTCTTACCAAAAAATAATTCTCCACCAAATAGGAAATGGGGTTCAATGATTTTAGGCAAAAAAGGCTTTCAAAAAAACAAAAACACAAGCATAAAGGGGCTTCATATTAGGCATTTGCAAGCCCCCTTACCAATCCCAGCACATTAAACCAAAACGAATGTGCTATAAATTCCTTCCGTTATAAATCTTGGATGAAGACAAACTGTTCGTAAGCACCCACCGTCCAAAAAGGCAGGGGACTTCCGAAAGCCCGTTAAATAATCAAATTCATTTTCTTCGCCTCAAATTCCAATTCCTCTCGGAACTGAGGAGCGGCAAGGGAAATGAGCATTTTCGCTCTGGCACTTGCAGTTTGCCCTTTCAAGCGAACAATATTATTTTCTGTTACCAAGAAGTCAACCTCATTTTTTGTTGTTGTTACGATGGAACCGGGTGTCAAGGTTGGTTTAATCTTAGAAATCGTACCACCCTTCGTGGTAGAAGTCATTGCAATAAAGCCTTTACCGCCTTTGGATAAATTGGCACCACGAACAAAGTCTACCTGTCCGCCGGAACCGCTATAATGCTTCGTGCCAAGGCTTTCAGCGCACACCTGACCAAATAAATCGATTTCAACACACGCATTTACAGAAACAAAATTGTCATGCTGCCCAATAATATAGGGGTTATTTGTGTAATCAACGGGGTGCATTTCAAAGGCAGGATTGTTATTCATATAGTCGTACATTTTCTGCGAACCCCATGCCAAGGTTGCTACCGTTTTCCCTACGTTAATCGGCTTTTTCATATTTGTAACAGCACCGCATTCAATTAAGTCTACCATGCTGTCTGTAAGCATTTCCGTATGAATGCCCAAATCTTTTTTGTCTTGCAAAAGAACACCGACCGCATTCGGAATACCGCCGATACCCAACTGCAAGGTTGCACCGTTCACAACTTCGTCTGCAATCATCTGTCCGATTTTTCTGTCAACGTCCGTCAATGGCGCACTAGGCAAAATAGAAAGCGGTCTGGATGACTCACAAAGAGCCGTAACCTGCGAAATGTGAATCTGGTTGTTGCCCAAAACACGGGGCATTTTATCATTTACGTCCAATAGGATGATTTTCGCTTTCTCACGCATCGCCACAACCTCTGCCCCTGCCATACCGCAGCTGAAATAGCCGTGGTCGTCCATAGGAGAAACCTCTGCGTATAAAACATCCAATACGGGCATCACATCTCTCCAATAACCGGGAATTGTGCTGTAGTTATTGGGGACATATGTATAATGCCCTAGCTGAATCCCTTTTCTGCCTGCTCCGCCTGTAAACCATGAAACATAGTCATACTTGCCCTTGAGCTCTTCATAGTTTAAGAATGGTCCACCTTTCACAGATAAAGTCTGATGATGAACAACTCCTGTTAATTCACCATTTTTCGCTCTTTTCGCAATTGCTTCACAAATTGCAGTAGGTTCTTCTAAACCTGTAGGAGATGCACATACATCACCGGATTTTACAAACTTTGCTACTTCTTCAGGAGCCATTTTCTTTGCAAGATACATTCCCTGAAACTGATTCATATTATCTCACCTTTCTCGCTTGTTCTCCTTATTTTGTTCGTCAATTTGCACAATTTAAAGGAGGAAAATACCTGTCTTTGAATACAAAATACGATTCATTCACCGTATTTTAGCACAAATATGTGCTACTCGTAAAGGCAAACTATATGATGTTTCTCAAAATATACAAGAATTAAACAACTTAACCTACTTAGGTTCATCAAATTTTATTATATTGTCAAATATTTCTTTAAATTGTTCGATGTTTTGTCAACTCATATGTCCAATTTTCCCTTTAAACACTAAACATATTGCAATTTATTAATCGTTATGTAAATAATAACGATGTCATACAACAAAAACTACAGTCCACGAAAGGACTTTGCTCAATTGTCATCAGGCTGTCATGGACATTTCTTTTCCTCCCTATGGTGCACTTTTTTCCACCGTCTATTCAGCTGTTCTTTCCGCTTTTTAAAATTAATTCAGATGAAAAATATTTTTCATCTCATTCCCTCTTTTTTTTAATTATTTGCATAAAAAAACGGTCAACTATCCAGAAATGGAACAGTTGACCGTTAAATATTCTTTTTTTATTTTACGATATAAGGTTGAACTTCACCGGGAATATCTTCTTCCTTACAACTAATAATCATAGTAAAATCAGTATCCGTTTCCTTTGAAATATCATCCAACTGATTAATAAATGTAATAAACTCCTGCGCATTTACTTTTTCCATAATATGATTCAGCCCATCAATGTAAAGCTTTTCAATATCACTGTTCTGAGAGAGTATCCCACAGACAAACCCTCTGAATACCTGCGGACTTTCCATGATAAATCTTGGCGTGTCTACGAACCGCACACTATAATGCAAATCGTACATACGACTGTTATCATCATCTACAAACACAACGCAACCGTTTGCTTCCTTGCTTGCCTCATTCGCCATAGCGATCAGCCTTTTTGTTTTACCTACACCTTTTTCGCCTGCAAGAATATGAACCATTGCAATCTCCCCCTTTATACTGGTGATATACCTCTGGATTTGTAAATTATTAATTTTTCATTGCAAATAGTATTTCTTATTTGCTTATTCTTAGTATTCTCCAAATTTCCAAAAATTCCTCTTGTTTTTTATTTTTTTTCTATCAAAAAAATATAATTGGTTGGTTTTCACAATTATTTAACTATTTTAACATATATTTCAAGCTTTTATTGTGTCTATTCACCAATTTATTTTTTCTGAAATACCAACGCCGCCGCTCCATAAATCCCTGCATCATTGCGAAGCTTCGCCAATGCAAATTTTTTATCCCTGCAATGAGAATAAATATTTTCACAATATGCCTCTTGAACCATAGTTAAAAGAAATTCTCCTGCCTGCGATACCCCACCGCCAATGAGCACTATTTCAGGGTCTGCAATATAGCAGGCGTTGGCAATCGCCATCCCCAACAGGCGAGAAACATACTGCGCAGTTTGCAACGCAATCTCATCACCCACTTTTGCCTTATCCCAAACATCCTTTGCCGTTATTTGCTCCAGCTGCCGAAGCATAGAGGGTTTATCCGATTCCTTTAAAAATTTTTGCGCTACCCGTACCATACCCGTTGCGGAAGCATATTGCTCCAAACATCCTTTTTTTCCACAATTGCAAGGCTGTGTTTCAAATGGATTGATTGTTGTATGCCCAATTTCTCCGGCTGTTCCCGTTTTACCCGCAAGAATTTGACCATTCAAAATGACACCACCGCCAACGCCTGTCCCTAAAGTAATCATGAGCAGGCTGTTTGTATCCTTACCGGCGCCAAAGGTATATTCTCCAAAGGCCGCCACACGGGCATCATTTCCAATCAATATAGGAGAAATGCCCAATATTTTCTCCGCCTCGTCCGCAAGAAATACATCCCCCCAACCAATATTAATCGCTCCACGCAGGCATCCATCCTCCGTCACAGGGCCAGGTGCCGCCATTCCAACTCCCTCAAGCCGCTCTTTCTTTATGCCCTTTTCCAATAAGCATTTTTCAATTGCCAACGCAACATCCTTCAGCAGTGCAGTGGGATTTGTGCCTTTTCTTGTTGGTATTTCCCATTTTTCCAAAAGACCATCTTTTCGAGAAAACAGTCCCATTTTTATTGTCGTTCCGCCAATATCCACGCCAAAGCAGTATTCCATTTTATGCCTCCTCATAGCCATAAACAATCTTGTGGATGAGCTCTTTATATCTTTTGTAAACATCCACCGATATTTTTTCCGGCATCGTCATGAGCCGCAGCGGCAGCATCCCTTGCCCTGCCCTCATCGGCGGCTGAAAATAAGGATATTCATTAAAGAAAAAGCCGTGTCTTTCGTAAAAGCCTACCCTTCTTTTTGTCATTTCATCCGTCGGTACTTCCACTTCCAAAACGATGGGCTTGCCCGCCCAAGCGATCATTTCATTCAGCTTTTTGCCGCCAAATCCTCCGTTTCGATAAACGGGCTTGATGGCGAAATGTTCTAAATATAAAAAATCCGCAAAATCCCACATTGCCAAAACCCCTTGCAATGCGCCACTGTCTTCTTTTATTCCATACAAACGGTACTGGGGCCTATCCAAAAGAGCCTTTTGCCGCTCCTTTTCCCGCAGTTCCTCCATCGGAAATGCTTCCTCTAAAATGGGATATACGGCTTCAAACGCAACCTTTGAAATTCTTTCAAACATAATATTCATCCCCCTTGCCCAAAAGGATACTATAAAATATCGAAAAAAGCAAACCCAATCAAGCTGCCAATCTGGTATACCAAAAAGGAGGTGATCCACGCCGTTAACAGCCAAACGCAAAGGGCAAAAAATAAATTCCTTTTTTTCTTTTCTTCAAACCAATAGGCAGAAACCGCCGCCATGCAGGGTATGCTCAAAAGATGAAAAACCATAAAAGAAATCCCCGATAATGGTGTAAATAAATTCACCTCTCCACCCAAAACACCTAACGCAGAAACAACCGCCTCCTTCGCCGCAAAGCCGGATAAAATTGCCGCTGAGGCTTTCCAGCCATCTTCTCCGCCGCCAAATCCAAGGGGGATAAAAACAGGCTGCATCCCTCTGCCCAGCATCGCCAATATACTTATGGAGGAATTCTTTGTCATATGTAAATCCAACGTCAGGTGGGATGCCAGCCAAATAATGATACTGGCGCCAAGAATTACCGTTGCCGCTTTTGCAAGATATTCCCCAGCTCTGACAGAAAGAGTCCGCATTAAATTATTCAATCGTGGCAAATGATACGGCGGCATCTCCATTATAAAAGGGGCTTCCTCCCCGTGATACAGCCTTTTATGCAATAAAAATGCCCAAAAAACCCCGATCAAAATACCCCCGCCATACAAACAAAAGATGATAATCCCCCCATGTTCAGGAAACAATAACCCAACCAAAAGGGCATACAAGGGGAGCTTTGCACCACAGGAAAAAAACGGAATTATCAGCCTTGTAATTCTTCTGCTTTTTTCCCACTCCAACGTTCTTGCGCACATCATTGCAGGCACGGAACATCCAAAACCGGTCAGAAGGGGTAAAAATGCCCTCCCTGAAATCCCCAACCTTCGCATAGGCTTATCCAACAAAAAAGCGGCTCTCGCCATATATCCGCTATCCTCTAAAAAAGTCAGCCAAAAAAACAAGCATAAAATTTGAGGCAAAAAGGACACCGCCTTGCCCATTCCGCCAAAAATTCCGTCCGATAAAAATGCCCTCCACCAATAGGGCATCTGCAAAAAAAACCGTATTACCACATCCCGCAGAAGTTCTATACCATACTCGGCTCCCTGTCTTAAAAAAACGCCAGGTGATGGTATGCCTGTCCCCAAAAAAGATGCAGAAAAGGTCATGTAAAAAATCAGTGCCATACAGCTAAAAAAAATAGGAATCCCCAGAAAAGGATGCAGAAACACCTTGTCCAGCTTCTGCGTAGGCGTATTTTGCGTTAATTTTTCGGTAATCACCTCATGACAACAAGAAACGGAAAAGTCGTACCGTGCAGCGGCAATTTCGCCCTCCCAATCCACCCTTTCCTGCCGTTCCATCCAACGCATTGCCCGAAAAAGCCCTTGTGTTTGGCTGAGATTTGGTTGAACCAATGGCTGTATTCTCCGCCAAAGCTTGTCCTTGTGAAGCACCGTTTTTCCCTTTCGCCCTTTTTCCAAAGCTGTATGAAGGCATTTTGCCAGTTCCATCTGTCCCCCTCCAGTAATTGCGGAGATTTCTGCAACAGGTACTTCTAACAGTTCGGAAAGCCGTGCTACCTCTATAAAAACGCCCTGTGTTTCGGCTATATCCACCATATTTAAAGCAACCACCAAAGGAATGTCCAGCTCCAAAAGCTGCGTCGTTAAAAAAAGACTTCTTTCTAACACTGTGCTGTCTATTACCTGCAAAAGAAGGTCAGGTTTTTCCTCTAAAATAAATTGAACCGCAGCCTGTTCTTCAGGTGTATAGGGCGAAAGAGAATACACCCCCGGCAGATCAACGCAAAGAAATCCACCTTTTTCCCAAATTCCTTCCTTCCGTTCCACTGTTACCCCCGGCCAATTTCCAACTCTGGCATTGCTGCCGGTTAAGGAATTAAACAGAGCACTCTTCCCGCAATTAGGGTTTCCTACCAAACCTAATGTTGTCATTTTAATCCCCTTCCTTCTCTATTACAATGAATGCAGCTTCATTGTACCCCAGTGCGAGGCAAAAGCCTCGGATTTTCACTTCCACCGCCCCATGCATGGGTGCCCAGCGGATACAATATAAAAGGGTATTTGGCGTTACGCCCAATTCCAACAGTCTGCGATATACCTCCTTGCCGCAGGCAATCTTTATAACCCTCCCCCACTCTCCCTTTTCCAAAAAATTCAGCCTTGTCTGCATTCTCTATCCCTTCTATATTTATTCAAATTTATCCCAAACTATGCAAAAATGATAAATTACTCCAATCAGTTCCAATTAGTTTTTGTAGATTTTTTTGGAAAACTATGCTATACTCAGGCTGAAAAGGAAGTGAAATTATGAAGCAAAAATTAAGAGGTTTTATCCTCTTTTTGATACTTTGTTTTTGTGCAATGCCGCCTGCCTCCGCTGCAAATATTGCGGTAACTCTGAATGGATACCCATTAGCCCTTTCTTCACCTGCAATCATCCAAAACGATCGTGTTTTGGTTCCTATGCGCAGTATTATGGAGGCATTGGGCTATTCTGTTGTTTGGCATTCTGACACACATACCGTAGAGGCTAACAAAGATGATACTCAGCTTTTCCTTACCATTGACAATCCTGTTGCTACCGTAAATCAACAGCCCGTAATCTTAGATGCGGCGGCAACCCTATCAGAGAGTACCACCATGGTTCCTCTGCGCTTTGTGGCACAATATGGTGGTGCAACCGTCGAATGGGATGCAGAAACCGCAGTGGTGTCCATCACCACCAGCCAAATTTCTCAGGGCGATTTAACCGACTCAGTGGTTTATATTCAAACAAATAAAATACAGGCGAGCGGTATCATTCTTTCCTCCGATGGCTTGATTGCAACAAATTTCCATGTCATTGAAAACGCTTCCATGATACAAATGGTGTTTTCAGATGATACCATATACCAAGGATCAGCCACCATTGTTGGATTGGATCCGCAAAGGGATATTGCGTTGATTGATATTGATAAGAATAATCTCATTCCTGCTAATACCGAAACCTCTCTTGTAAAGGGCGAGGCCGTAACAGCAGTTGGCGCACCAAAGGGCAACCGTAATACCGTGTCCGAAGGCGTTTTAAACGACTTCGACCAAGATATTATATCTGCCAGTGCCTTTATTGACCACGGAAGCAGCGGCGGAGCATTGTTTAACGGCAAAGGAAAGCTAATCGGCATGACTTCGGCTTATAGTGATAATCAATTTTTTTCTATCCCTGTTAGCGAGATTATGAAGGTTTCAAGGAATCTTTCTATCCCGATACGGCAAATGAAAGACTATTCCTATTCTCCCACTGTGCCGAAAAATTTGCGGTACTGGATTGATGAGGACGGCTATGCGAATGTAACCTGGTCGCCTGTATATGATGCGGATTATTACTACGTTTATATTTCCTACACAAAGAATGGAACCTTTGCCAAGCTGCAAAACAAGGCTTTGGAGGGAAACACATGGTATTGGGGATTCCCTCAGTGCTTTGGTATTTCTACCGCCGATGGTCGTAATATTTACTTTAAAGTTTCAGCCGTAAGAAACGGCATAGAAACTGCAACGACGGACGTTATGGAAGTTGTAAATGATTAAAATTTTATAGTAAAAGATGTTATGGCTACAAAAAGAGGTATCGAAATTTGAACACAACCAGTTTATACAGACATCGCAAAAAAGAGTGCTATAGCAGAGAAAGTATTAAATTTTAAATAACATACTGACATCGTTTTTCAAATCATGTCAGTTTTGTTTTTGGTTGAATTCTTTGATGCGTGTAAAAGTAAATATATTCGTCTATACTGTGACGAGCCTCAACATAAGAGTTGCATTTTGTTTGATAAATGCATTCTGCTTTAAGAATCGCAAGGAAATTTTCAGCCAAAGCGTTATCGTATGGATTCCCGCGTCTTGACATCGACGGTGGTATGCCATATTCTTTCGTTCAATAAAATATGCGGTTGAATTGTATTAAAAGCCTTGGTCACTGTGGAGTTGTAGCTCTTCGGTGACCTTCTCTTTTTTTGGCAAGTTTAATTGTATTAAGAACAAGGTTAACAGTCTGTTCCGTACCTGTTTTTGTATGCAACTATACTGTTATCATACGAATCTCTGATAATTGAAAGATACCGAATGCCTTGTATTGTATGAATGTATGATATATCTGTAACCCATTTCTGAATTGGCTTATCTCCATAGAAATTTCTGTTTAGTAAATTCGGATACCTATGTAAACACTGTCCGTAATTGCGATACTTCTTTCTTCTTACAGCCAACTGAAGATTATATTTCTGCATTATGCGCAGTATTGTTTTTGGATTATGATGTATTCCTTTAAGTTCAAGCCATATATATACAATACGATAGTCATAAGTATTGTGCACTTATCTTTGGCATTCTCCTATCTTTTTGGAAAATTCAAATCTTTTGCCGGGGTGTCCCTTCGCTTAATATCCATAATATTCGGTGCGTGAAACCTGAAGGTATCAGCACATTTGCCTGATTGAACATGTTTCTTTATGGCAATAGACTACCACATATTTAACCGAAATCTTCACCTTCTTTCTGCAAACGAGAGCAAATCCCGCATTAACTCATGTTCCATCTCCAACTGCTTTATCTTCGCTTCTTTGCGCGCGATGATATATTTCAGTTCGTTAACCTTATTGGTTTCAGTAATATCGCAATCCTTCACCATTCTGCCTTTTTTCTTCAAGGCTATTCCAGCTTTAAGTTTTCTTTGGTTTGTATTATATCGTGTTGTGAAGTTTGTTAATTGGTTAATTGTAAACCCAAATTTTTCTCCGATTTCTCGGTTTGTCATTCCACTTGACTTCATTTCCACATTTTTTTCTCATACTTTTTAGTACTTCTATAACTTCTTGACATAGCAAAACCTCCTATGGTTTTAGTCTGCCATAGGAGGCTCTTTTCTTCACTGTACGTTTTTAGCGGTTCTGTTCAAATTCGACGCTCTTTTTATCCTTGATTTTACTCAAGTTCCTTTGTAATATCAGCCTCTTCAGCCTCAACAAACCCAATCAGCGCATCGGGTGGAAGAATTACCTGTTCTCCTCTAATGCCCGCACTTACGGCAATTTCGTCAAACAATACAGCCGTTTCATCAATAAAAGTAGGATATTTCTTTTTCATTCCAATGGGAGAACAGCCCCCACGTATATATCCAGTCAATGCCAAAAGCTCTTTTACATGCGTCATCTCCAGCTTTTTATTGCCCGATACCGCTGCTGCTTTTTTTAAATCCAGCTCCATATTGACTGGGATACAAAACACCAAAATTCCTGTCTTATCCCCTTTGGTTACAAGTGTTTTAAAAACCTGTTCGGGCGGAATCCCTATTTTCTCTGCTGCATTCATGCCCGAAAGGTTATTTTCATCATATTCATATTCAGCTGTGCGGTAAGTAATCCCTGCCGTTTCCAATAACCGCATAACATTGGTTTTTACCATTTCTCTTACTCCTTCCCTATTTTCATTTTCCTTCCATAATGAAATAAGTATTGCTGTGCAAACCCTGCATCCTCGCCAAATCTTTCTGCGGCCGACTTTTGCAATTCCTTTGGTGAAAGCTTTTCCCCAGCGCAATATACATGGCTGAAAACCCGATTAATCCAAACATCCGTAGGAAAAACCTCATATCTACCAAAAGAAAATAATAAAATGCAATCCGCAACCTTTTGCCCAACACCGCAAATTGACATTAATCTCTGCCGCAGCGCATCTGTGGATAGTTTTTCCAATTCCTCGGTAGAAAACCCTCCTGCAAGCACTTTATCCACAGCATCCACCATATATCTGCTGCGAAATCCACAGCCGATACTGCGATAAGCTTCTTCTGACACATGGGAGAGCTGTATCGGCGTAGGAAAGCTATAAAAATCCCCCTTTACAGGCATACCATATTCTCGGCAAAGCCTTTGTATCAATCCTCGTATTCTTGGAATATGGTTATTCTGCGATAATATAAAGGAGATAAGCATTTCAAAAAATTCTTGTCTTAAAATTCGGATACCCGGCGCAAAAGAAACCGCCTCCGCCATGATTGGATCATCGTTGCATAACCGTTGTTTGATTTCCCCATAACTTCTATCCCCGTCAAAATATCCTTTCCAAAATGGGATATCCCCTCCGCCATAAAAAACAATACTGCCACCCTCTTGTCCAAGAGTAACCACCCTTTGGCCGCAGATGACAGTATAGCAGTCGTCTTCTTCTTTTTGATAACGGAAGCATTGTCCACATTCTAAGGTTTGTGACAGAGAAAAGTCTGGGCAATCCCAAAAGACTTTTTCCATTTGTATTCACACCTTATCCTAAATTAATCGTCCAATATTAAAAAGCCATAATCAAGCCCGGTTTTCTCCAGCAACAATTTTCTTGCGTTGTTGTCCGAAGTTACATATGCTGCTTTCCAAATGCCGTTTTCGCTATAGCAAGCATAACGGTTACCATTTGTTAAAACTGCATATGCACAAGCCGAAGTAGCACATTGATATGCAACTTCACTGGCAGTGGAAATTGCCTTTGCACTAAAAAGTGCTGCCACAACCCCTCCCTGCTCAGAAACAATACTGCCTCTCCATGAAGCTAAGGTATAAGCAGGTAATAATTCAACATTAAAATTCGGCAAATAACGGTTTATTGATGTAATGGGGTAATATTCCGTCTGCGCATTGGGAAAAACAACCTCCCAAAAATTATTTTCATTCTCCAAAATATACTCTTTAATATTTGAAGTATCCGCGCGGTTGGAGAAAACAACTACTGCATGTTTATTATCCATACGGATTTCTCTTACATAATAATCGTCAAAACGTCCTTCAAAAAGACTGATATAATTTAATATTCTCTCATACTCCGCAGATGCGGAAGAAAGCCTTAGAATTTTTCCATTGTTCTGGTTGTATTTCGCTAAAAGGCTATTGAAGCTATCCTCACTTATCGTACCAACTTTGCCGCTGGAAGATGCAATCAAATACTTGCCTGATTGCTTGGTTGCAGCAAATACACCAAAATCCATACTATCCGTTGGAACGGAAGCACCCTCCATTTGCGCCAAATCACTTCCGCTGATCAGTAAAATTTTGTAACCTGAAGCGGTAAGCCCATTTTCCAAATAACCATCAGCCACCAGCGTATCCGTGGTTATGTATTTTCCATCATAATAGCTGTAAAGCTCTCCACTTTTGCTCATCCAGCCTCTTTTTGAGCCGGTTGCCTTATAATCCGTCTGACCGGCAGCGGCAATGGAGGTTAAATTATTGGTTAATCTGGTTGTTTCACTTTGCCAAAAAGGCTTGGAGCTTTCTGGCTGTGTTTTTTCAGGCTGAATTTTTTCTGCGGTTGTTTCCTCCGCAGGGGTATCCCCCTGCTCCACCGAAGGTTTTTCTGTATTTTCATTCAACGGAGGAATTTCTATGAGGTCGTTTTGTTCCCCCTGATCCACAGGCGGCAAGGAATTTTCAACCTCAGCTTTCTTCAATGCACAGGCGCAACATATGAAAAGCAAAATACCTAATAAAATACAGGCATATTTCCACTTTTTATTCTTCACTATAATCATCCTTTTTGTCCGTTATAGCATCATACACTGAAAGCAGTTCTTTTTTATGCATTTCTAAAATAATAGAGATTTTGTTTGCCATCTCTGTATATATGTCAGAATATGGAAATTCAACAACCCATATAGGATTGTAATGTCCATCCTCTTCCTCAACACTCTCTACAATTTCAGCCAAAGATTCTGTGTCATAATAATCAAAAATTGCATCATATTCCCAATCTTCAATTTCTTTATTGCAAGTCAAACGCAAAACTACCTTTTTGCCATTTCCTGCTTCTTCGGCATATATATTATAAACCATCCCCACATCTTCCGAAAGAGAATAGCTTCCTAGCTCTTTTTCCAAAAAACCCGTATCTTTATCTTTCAGCATTATCACAATAACGGTTTCGTCCATATCATTCTCCTTCATTGAGTACAGCTTCTCTAATATTACTAAATTATACTACACTTTCTAATGCGATGCAAGAAAAGGGCGTCCCCAACCCCCTGCCAATCCCTGGCTAAAACCCTTGAAAATAGGCTCTTTTTCATATTGGACGCAAATTGTAAGAATTTGTTCCTATGTTTAAAAAAATGTATTATTTAATTTTTTCAGAGCAAATAATAAAATCAATCCGAACAATTGGAGCAGTGAATATCGCTCTAAATTCTTTCACGGATCATCTTTTCTGTATCTTTCTAAACTGAAAGTATTATTTTTTTTAAAAAAGACGCAAGCAATTTTTGCATTTTCATGTTGCCTGTAATATGTTATAGTAATAAAGTCACTAGAAAGTAATGGGGTGAGATAAACCCAAAAACGCTTGCAGGAAACTGCGGCAAAGCCGAAAATAGAACGGCACATTCTTTCATTTTACACTATAAAAGAAAAAGGGAAATATTTCTTGGGAAATCTTCGCAATTTTCGGGAAATATACTTCTTTCGGGAAGGAATATAGAAAAATGACAAAGAAAGAAAAAGTTGAACAAATTCTTCTGTTATTAAGAGAGCAGTATGGCCCTACAAAATGCTATCTGGATCATGAAAACCCTTGGCAGCTGCTGGTTGCCACCATTTTATCGGCACAATGTACGGATGATAGGGTTAATATTGTTACAAAAGATTTATTTCAAAAATATAAATCCGTAAAGGACTTTGCCGAAGCGAACATTATAGAGCTTGAAAAGGATATTCATTCCACGGGTTTCTACCATAATAAAGCAAAAAATATTATCGCCTGCTGTCAGAAGCTACTATCAGAACACAATGGTGAGATTCCCTCTGATTTGGATGCCTTGACCTCATTGGCAGGGGTAGGGAGAAAGACTGCAAACGTGGTTCGTGGCAACTGGTACGGTATCCCAAGCATTGTTGTAGATACCCATGTAAAACGCCTTTCCATTTTACTCGGCCTTACAAAAAATCATGATCCGGTAAAAATCGAGTTTGATTTGATGAAAATGATTCCCGAAGAAAAATGGATTGATATTAATACCCAGCTTATCGCTCACGGGCGAAAAATTTGTATTGCGAGGCGACCAAAATGCAATGAATGTTTTTTGCTAGAATACTGCACAGGCGGTCAAAAACTGCAAAAAGGGAAATAATCATTTATAGAAACAATAAACTGGAGGAATACTGAAATGAAACTGAAACTTGGATATTTTGTATTGATTATGACAGCAATCATCGCTTTTACAGGATGCACGGGCAAGGAAGAAAATGCCACCGCACTTATTCAAACAGCGCAGGAAAAAATGGGGGAAATTACTAGCCTTCAGGCAAAAATGAATATGAATGTAAAGATGAATATGGACAGTGAAGAAATAGCCACCGTTACAACCGCTGATATTTCAGCTTTTAGGGAACCCATGAAAATGAAACTGGCAGTGTCCTCCTACATGGAAAACGACCCTTCACAAAAAAACATCGTGGAAATGTATTTACAAGAAAATGACGCAGGGGTGACTGCGTACTCAAATGCCGGAACAGGCTGGGTTTGTACAAAACCCGAAAAAGAAAGCCTTGGACAGTTTGAAGTATATGACAATGTCCTTCGTTACCTTTCGACAATGGAAAATCCTGTAAGCAAGGGCACAGAAAAAATCGGAGAGGTTTCAACCAAACGTGTGGAAGGCATTCTTACAGGTGAAACCATGGAACAAATAATTGAAGAATCAGGTATTTTAAACTCTGCTTTAAATGTTGGAATTACTGAGGAAGAACTGCAGGGAATGTACAGCGAGATTAATGGCTTGCCTGTTACGCTATGGATTGGTGCGGACGGATTAGTATATCAATATGAAACGGACATCTCTCAGCTTGTACAAATTGTGATGGATAAAACCATTGAATTAATGGGCACCGATCAAGTAGACGAAGGTACAAGCGTAACCATTCAAGAGGCAAAAATTTCCATGCTGTGCAGTGACTTTAATGCAGTACAGGATTTTGAAATACCAGCAGAAGCCCTTGCGGCAAAGCAATAAATACCTTTTTCACTTTCCTTTTTCGTCCTATAAATAGGAAGAAACTGAATTTTGAAAGCAAAATAGTATACTTCTTCGAAAAAGTGATACACTCTTAGGGGAGCGTTCCCGTTTGTGCGTTAAGCTGATATTTTAATATTTCTTCGTCGCATACAGATAAACTCTCCCCTTCTTTTTCCTTGATTTTAAAAGTAAATGATAAGATGAAAGTAAACCATAAATTTTACAGCTCTTTCAGCCATTTTTTCCATAAAGTTGGAAGTAAATGATAGGAAAGTATACTATACTAGCAACAGACAAATGATTTTTTACTTTGAATTTGCTTTTTTACAAAAAATCTCTTTGCTAAATGAGGGAAAAACTATCCACCTGATTTTTAATGGCAGGACGCAAAAAAACGCTTTCTCTCCATTTTTATATGCTGCAATCTTTGAAAAACAGCCATTTTAAAGGATTGCTCAATCTGTTAAAAACTGTCCCCTTAGCGGATACTTTTGAAGATTTGCTTTCTTATTCTTCAAAAAAAATTTTCAGAAACAGTTGACTTTCCATTGGCTGTATCAGATAAACTTAAGCCATAGTTAAGGAAAGCACTTAACGAAACCAATAAACAATCATATACATAAATTTAAAGGAGGAATTTTCAATGGTAGGTAAAAAGGTTGTACATCACTTAATGATGAGCGCAAAAGATGCTCACTATACTGGCAATTTGGTAAACGGTGCTAGAATCGTTAATCAGTGGGGCGATGTTGGTACAGAATTAATGGTTTATGTTGATGGTGACATTTCCTTGTTCTTGGGCTACAAAGACATCGAATTCACAGCTCCTGTATACGTTGGTGACTTCATGGAATACCACGGCTGGATTGAAAAAGTTGGTAAGCAGTCCTATACATGTAAATTTGAAGCATGGAAAGTTGCTAAGATGGTTGATATCACAGATCCTCAGAATACACAAGCAACAGCTTGCGAACCTCCTGTATTATGCGGTACTGCAACAGGCAGCCTTTTCATTGCGAAAAAAGACCAGAGAGGCCCTCAGGAATCTTCCTTCAAGGATGCTAAGCACCCTCAATAAGTCTTTGGTGACATTATCGAAGGAGCGGATATCAATCCGCTCTTTCTTTTTACCAAAATTTAGTAATATCTACTATTGTTTCTACTGATTATGTAAACAGAAAGGATGAGAACCCATGAAAAGACCGTTGGAAGGTATTCGTGTACTCGATTTAACACAAGCTTACAGTGGCCCTTTTTGTACGATGAATCTTGCTGATCATGGTGCGGAGGTAATTAAAATTGAACGTCCCGGCTCCGGGGATCAAACAAGAGCCTGGGGGCCAATGGAAAATGATTTCAGTGGCTATTATGCATATATTAACCGTAACAAAAAAGGCATTACCTTAAACCTTGCTTCTGATGAAGGCAAGAAAATTTTCACTGAATTAGTAAAAACTGCGGACGTAGTCTGCGAAAACTATAAAGTTGGTGTTTTGGAAAAGCTTGGCTTTTCATATGATGTTTTAAAGGAAATAAATCCCCGCATCATTTACGGTTCCATTAGCGGGTTCGGGCTAACCGGCGATTTGTCTTCTCGTCCTTGTTACGATATTGTTGCGCAGGCTATGAGCGGTATGATGAGTGTAACAGGCTTTGCAGACGGCCCACCTTGCAAAATCGGTCCGTCCGTTGGGGACAGCTACACCGGTGCTTATTTGTGTATGGGCGTTTTGATGGCACTGTATGAAAGAGAAAAAACCGGTGTTGGACGTCGCATTGATGTTGCTATGGTCGATACCTTATATTCCACAATGGAAAATTTTGTAGTTGAATATACCATAGCAGGAAAACATCCACACCGTGCAGGCAATCAGGATCCAAGCATTGCCCCTTTTGATTCCTTCCACGCAAAGGATGCGGATTTTGTAATGGGCTGCGGAACAAACAGAATGTTTGCGGGTCTTTGCAAAGCAATGGGCAGAGAGGATTTGATTGAAGATCCCCGTTTTAAGACAAACCTTGATCGCTGCGAAAATTACTTGGCAGAACTGAAGTCGATCATTGAAGCATGGACGGAAACAAAGACAGTTGCAGAATTGGAAGAAATCATCTGTGGACTTTCTATCCCCTTTGGCCCAATTCTAACAATTCCCGAAATTACCGAACATTCTTTACTTAAGGAAAGAAATATGCTTTGGGATGTATATCAGCCAGGAATGGATAAAACAATTCGTATACCCGGTTCTCCAATTAAGATTCATGGCGAAGAAGATAAGGCGCAAAAAGGCTCACCTATCCTTGGTGAAGATAACGTTGCTGTCTACACAGAAGTTTTAGGACTTTCCGCCGAAGAAATTAAGATGCTGGAAGCGAATAATGTCATATAATTCCTCGAAAAAAGTAAATTCTGAGCCCTCTTTTTCGGTTGAGTCCTCTTTGGCGTTGTGGTATACTGAATGGGATAGCATTTATCATAACGCAGATGCAAGAAGGGGCGATCATATGGCCGATGGGAAAAATTACTATTCAATCGGAAAAGTCTCTACACTATGTAATGTTCCCATTAAAACGTTGCGGTATTATGATAAAATCGGTCTTTTAGTGCCTGAGTATCGGAAATGTGACAGCAATTATCGCTACTACACGCAGGATCAGATTTTAACCCTATTCATTATCCGTAAGTTAAAACATTTGGGCATTCCTCTGAAAGAAATCAGTCAAATTGTATGTCAGAGAGATGCCGTGTCTATGGGTGCTTGCATTAGAGAAAGATTGTTTGAGATCAGCAAGGTAATAGAATCGCTTAACAACCAGTGTGCGGAGGGGCAGCTTTTGCTTGACCGTCTAGAGAAGGGGCATAATATTCTCGAAACGGAGCAGTCCAACTGGTCAACAGAGGGTATCCGTGTCGAGGAAATTCCGTTTGGCAACGTATTGTTCACGAGGCGTTTGAAAAAGAACTATAAAAATAGTGACGTTTCCGTGGATCGTTGGTTTGAATTGTTTGAAATGGTAACACAACAAAAACTCCGTATGGCAGGCCCTGTTATTTTGACTTACCATAACAGTCCTTTAGAACAGTTTTTTAAAACTGATTGCGATCTGGAAATTTGTATTCAAATTAATGAAACCCGAGAAGATCTGCCTGAATTTAAACAGTTTGGTGGTTTTAAAGCTGTGACTGCTCTACATATCGGTCGTAATGATGAAATTATACAGACCCATATCAAAGCGATCAAATGGCTCAACCAGCAAGGATATTCTGTTGCCGGCCCAATTTCAGAAGAATACATTATTTCTCCGGTTGACATTAATAATGAGGAAAATCATATTACAAAAATTATTATTCCAATAAGTTGATATACTTAGTGGGCTAATAAAGACCACGGTGGATTATTTTAAAATGGACCCTATGTCAAGGACATTTTAAAAATAACGGTTTATAAATGATAAAAACAGATGTAATTTCCCATAAATGAATCTTACCTCTGTTTTTT
>RZZU01000108.1 GCA_009929735.1 Clostridia bacterium
ACAAAACCCATATATAAGGCGCTGAAAAAAAGATGAAAAAAGTTTTAAAAAAAGCATTGACATAGTGGGGAATAGTGTGGTAATATAACAAAGCTGTCCCGAGAGGGCACGGCGGCCGGCCTAGAGGCAAGCGAGCTTATGACAAATATCGCTAAAAAATCTTAAAAAAGTTCTTGACAAATGGGAACGGATTTGATATAATAAATAAGCTTTCCCCGAAAGGAAGGCGCGGACATCGTAAAGAGAAAAGCTTAAAAAAATCTGAAAAAAGTTCTTGACAAAGCGAACTTAATCTGATATAATGAATAAGCTGTCTCGACGAGAGGCTGCACAGTGGACCTTGAAAATTAAACAATATCAAGAAGCTTAACGGAACCCTTTTTGGTGGTGCTCTAATAGGTGAGCACCCTAAAAAATAAATTCCTATAAACAAAGTAATGACAGGACGCAAGCGATTGCGAAATGAGCATACAAAGATTTGATTCAGCATTAGCTGGTTTAAATACCATTTAATGAAGAGTTTGATCCTGGCTCAGGACGAACGCTGGCGGCGCGCCTAACACATGCAAGTCGAGCGGAACTATTTCTTCTGAAGTTTTCGGATTGACGAAGATTTAGTTTAGCGGCGAACGGGTGAGTAACACGTGAGTAACCTGCCTTTCACAGGGGGACAACAGTTAGAAATGACTGCTAATACCGCATAAGACCACGCTATGGCATCATAGAGAGGTCAAAGGAGCAATCCGGTGAAAGATGGGCTCGCGTCCGATTAGCTAGTTGGTGAGGTAATGGCTCACCAAGGCAACGATCGGTAGCCGGACTGAGAGGTTGAACGGCCACATTGGGACTGAGACACGGCCCAGACTCCTACGGGAGGCAGCAGTGGGGAATATTGCACAATGGGGGAAACCCTGATGCAGCGACGCCGCGTGAAGGAAGAAGGTCTTCGGATTGTAAACTTCTGTCTTTGGGGACGATAATGACGGTACCCAAGGAGGAAGCACCGGCTAACTACGTGCCAGCAGCCGCGGTAAAACGTAGGGTGCAAGCGTTGTCCGGAATTACTGGGTGTAAAGGGAGCGCAGGCGGAAAGGTAAGTTGGGAGTGAAAACTATGGGCTCAACCCATAGATTGCTTTCAAAACTATCTTTCTTGAGTAGTGTAGAGGTAGGCGGAATTCCCGGTGTAGCGGTGGAATGCGTAGATATCGGGAGGAACACCAGTGGCGAAGGCGGCCTACTGGGCACTAACTGACGCTGAGGCTCGAAAGCATGGGTAGCAAACAGGATTAGATACCCTGGTAGTCCATGCCGTAAACGATGATTACTAGGTGTGGGAGGATTGACCCCTTCCGTGCCGCAGTTAACACAATAAGTAATCCACCTGGGGAGTACGACCGCAAGGTT
>RZZU01000109.1 GCA_009929735.1 Clostridia bacterium
AAATCTGTAATAAAGTCTGAACCAGTTAGCTCTAAGTATCTAATTGCATGTTTTAAAATCATTTACAGTCCTTTCAGCTCATTAAATTTCTTTCTGCCACAGTTCGACCAGTTCTTTAAGTCCTTTACCGGCAGTATCGAACTCAAAGTTAGAACGGAAGTCAGAGAAGTCACTTTTAGCTTTTACAATGTTATCTTGAAAAAGAGCTAAATATAAACCATATTGAACAAATTCCATTACATCAGTAATTTCTCCGTCTTCTTTTTTAAGTTCTGTATCCATTGCTTTTTGTTGTTGAAAAAGGTCTTTTCCTGTAATCATTTTAAATTTACGCGCTGTACTCAATTGTTTTGCCATTTTATTTTATATTCCTTTACTTATTCTATTTTTTTCCAAGTATATTTTTCTGGGTCTGTACTTTGTTCATTGGAGTTTTTATCAGTATATGTTCCGATATAGCTTGGATAATCTTCGGCTGTTACTTCACTAGATGAGGGAATCCAAGGTGTATCGGTTGAACCTGGTTCAAGTTTTAATTTAGAATACACAAGTCCTGGTGTACCTTCTACTTGTCTGATAGTAATACTATCAGTATCAGCTAGGGCAGTATCAAAAGAATGATATTTAGGATCTAATTCCACTGAAGTGCTTAAACGAATTGTTTTACCTAAATCGCTTTGTTCAATATTATGCCACTTTTCACCAACAATTGTGTTGAAATCATTGGCTCCAACATTTCCATGAGCTTGAGAATTTTGACCTTTAAGCTGGACAGAAATATTATTTCCAACTTTAGCATTCAATGGTACAGAAACATCGAAACCAAGGGTCATTGCTGAAGCTCCAGTTTTAGATTTAATTGCGGAGTCGTATATTTGTTCAGAACTAAATAAAGTACCCCAAGCTGATGAAGTTGAAGTTGCCGATGTCGTTCTCGTGTTTTTTAACAAATTCAAATTCGGATAGACAGTCGTGAATCTATCTTTTCCGTCTGCGCTATACGCAAAGGCTACGTGGTTAGCCCCGTCGGGCGCGCTAGGGTTTATCTGTTACAGCAAAACCAGTAGAAACATCTTTATAACCTTCTGCGGAGAATGTAGCGATATAAACGTTAGGAGCAAGCTCGTTATTTGTCGCAACATTTCCGTTTACATCTTTAATTACTGATGTTACTTTTACATCGTGACCTTTAGAATCTTTCAAAGTAGCTGGTAAGACAATTGTTCCGTCATTATGCCCTTTAGTTTTCGTTTGAACGTTCGCAAGAGTTGGAGCTACTAATGTAACTTCGCCAGCAAGTTCCGTATCAGGTTGCATGATGAACAAGCCGGCTTCCATTTTGTTTGCGAAGTCTTTTGCTTGGTCTCCCCAAATTTCGTATTCAATAGCA
>RZZU01000110.1 GCA_009929735.1 Clostridia bacterium
GATATAAAAACTTGCTCAAAGGTGGTTGGGTATTTGTTGACCCTTTTAACCAAGGGAAAGACTTATGGACTAAAGACTACTTCACAAAATCAGGTGGAACGGTATGGCAAACTTTTGGCAGTAGCGGAGATATTTTTGATTCAGGAACTTATGAAAGTGGATATTATAATTTTAAGTGTCCTAGTGATAAAGATGTCGAAGATTACGTTATCGGAAATCAACTATCTTTTTTACAAGCAGGCAAAACTTACACTTTACAATTTGACATGAAACGTACAACTTCTTCTATAAAAGGAGATATACAAAACTTCATAGGATCAGGAACAGGGGACTGGACTTTCATAGACACAAGTAAACCGTTTTACGTTAATGGTTCTTTGTATTCAACAACAGCTGACGGTTTCGTTAGTTGGAATGATTTCATTGATTCAGAAGATACTTCATGGCATAGGTGTACAATTGTATTCACTTGTAAAAGTCCTATAACTGAACCGAGTAAACGAACGATACGCTGGAGAGTTAAAAAAAACGGTTCTTGGAAAGTAAAAAATATTATGATGTTCGAGGGTTCTGAACTATTAGGTACTGATTTCAGATTACATGAGCAAGAATATTATGATTGGACTTTCTATGAGGGTAGACAAGGTATGCGTGAAGTGTCCGCTAACTTTGGTTTTTATTACAGCGAAGAATATGCTTTTTGTTCAGCGTTCAAAGTTAATATACATAAAGGGTTTGAAACAAGAGGTTTTAATCCAGTTACACAAGAATTTGAGTGTAAAGCAGAAGTTGAGAACTTTGCACAAATTGTCAACCCTGCAATTAAATACTACCAGGACATTAAACAAATACCTGATAACGTGAATTGGGATAATACTATCATATACAACCCTAAACCGAACGGAATAGACTACTTACAATGTAGAGCTAAAGGGAACTATATGAGCTTATATAAAGTCAGAGATGATAATTATAGTTCATACGTTCCTAAACGTTGGCAAGCTACATTTTTTGATTCAGTTCCTAACAGTAAATGGTTATATGGTGGATATTGTTATACTGGTACACTGCAAACATACGAGATAGAAAACTAATAAAGGAGAAGAAAGAAAATGATTGAAACATTAAAAGCGATTGGCTTAGTTGCATTTATGCAGTTACTTAGTTTGGCACTAGAGTTTATAGACACAGGTACTTTAAAACCTAGTGTTAGAAAAAGAATAGCAGTAGAGTTAATTGTCCTATCTGTTTATGTTGCAGGTATGACAGTCTTTAAAGGTATGATTAGTGATGAACTATTAACACTCATTGGAACTGTATACTTAACAGTAGTAGTTAGTCATCTGTATAAGTTCTTAACTAATAAGAAAGAAGAAATAGAGGGAGGAG
>RZZU01000054.1 GCA_009929735.1 Clostridia bacterium
ATAGCCGTTTGCTTCTCCCCTTTCGGGTCAAAGCGCACTAGCTGAATTGACTATGGGTTGTGTGTTTGTATCTCTACTGTTCAGTTTTCAAGGATCAATTATTTAATCGCTGTCGATTTTTCGTTGCCAGCAGAAATTATTCTATCAGATTCGCTTCTGTTTGTCAAGAACTTTTTAAAATAATTTTTGATGTTTTTTTTGCTTTTTCGTTTGTAATCGGTAGTGACAGTTATTTATTATACACTGATTCCCGTTATTGTCAACACTTTTTTACAATTTTCTTTTACTCTTTTCTAAAATCCGACAAATCGGCCATTTATAAGCATTCTTGCTTTTTCAAAATTACAATTTTCCTCATTCATAAGAAAATCCCTTCATTAAATGAAGGGATTTTCTCACTAATTACTTTCTTTTCCTGCGCCTTTATTTTGTATTGCTTGAGTTGTTCGAGTTGTTCGCCTTGTTTGTTTTATTCATCTTGTCACACTTGTTGTTTGCTTGAGAACCAGTGTCGATGCTATACTCCTGCGCAAATTCGGTTCTGTTTACATTTTTTTGTGTTCTTTCTGTAGTCTTGTTTGTTTTCTTGTCCATAATCAATGACCTCCCTGATTTCATTTAAGCCTAATTTTTTCGAGGAATTTCCTCGCAATCATAGTATGGATTTTCTTTCGTTTTTTATACTCATTCTTTTCTCATTTATATATCTTTTTTTATACTTTTGTATTACATAATTCATAACCTTCCTATATATAAAAGGATTCATTAGACCACCAGCCATTCCGATAACAAAAAATCCTTGTATAAACTTTGATAACAGTAAGGCCTGAGAAAGTGCATCTGAAGCTTTATGAATTTCTGCGTCCTTATTAAAAACAACATTTTTATCATCCATCTGACTGATCCATTTTTCGACTTCAATATCAGCTTCACGTTTCTTATCAGATTCACTTAAAGCAGCTGCAATCATTTTTAAAATTAAAATTTGCTCTTTCTCTTCCTTATATATATAACCATAGCTCGCAGAGGTTTCATAAATCCCTTTTAGTAAAATCCCAAGAAACAGAGGGATGTCCGGTAAACCTATGCCTACGACGCCTAAACCAATCCCTTCAACCGCAGTTATGCAAGTGTTAAACTTATTTCCTCTCTTCATTCCTTTTTCCATTTGCTTTAAAGACTTGCTATTTGGTCTTTGGCTTACTCGAAAATCATTTATCGTATAGTCAAGGGTAAGTTCTTCCTGTCGAAATGTTTTTTCAATCACACCATTGCCTTTGGAAAAAATCAGTTCGAATGCCTTATAAAACCCTTCATTTAATGTTACTATCAGTTTGCCCGGAATCTTATTCAAAACACCTTGTTTCATTTCGTCAATTTTTGACAATATTTGATTTTCTGTATCTCTTTCAAGTTTTTTAAGGCCTTTTTCCTCTTGCTTTATAAGTCTATTCCATTCTTTATCAAGACTTCTAGCCATAAAAATCCTCCTAACTTTACTGCAAATTTTAAAAGTTTATCATCCTGTAGATTAAGATACTAAAATTCATTTTCCTATATGAATATACTTCAGAAACTCATTGCCGAATCCTTTTTGAACTTTTTACCCCTACTTAACATATATTCCGGGTAAAAAACGGTTGTCCTCTTAATTTTTACAATTTTTGTTTTCTGGATTTTTTCCACTTATGCATCTCCTATTTTTCAAAAATTGCTTTTCTCATTTTAAAATAAAATCCACACTTGTAACAGTTTTTTACAAATAAATCAGCAAAAACCTTGTTCCATGATTAGAAATAAAGACCGCCTAAAAAGGTCGGTCTTTATCTTGAAATTTTCTATTCTAATCTTATACCTTGCCTGAAGGGTCAGTTTTAGGTTTAAGCAAGTTTGCTACATCGATCGTCCCAATGTTATTTTTCATGCTGGTGTCCGCCTGAACATTTTGCATACGGTAATAATCCATTACCCCTATGGTTCCATTGCGTAACGCTTCTGCAAGTGCCATAGGCACCTCTGCTTCCGCCTCAACTACCTTTGCCTTCATATGCTCAACTTCTGCCCGCATTTCCTGCTCTTTTGCGATTGCTGCTGCTCGACGCTCCTCAGCCTTCGCCTGTGCAATCTGCTTATCAGCCTCAGCCTGCTGAATCTGAAGATGCGCCCCAATATTTCTGCCGATGTCAACATCTGCAATGTCAATAGATAAAATCTCGAATGCAGTTCCGCTATCTAAACCTTTCGATAAAACGGTTCTAGAGATCAAATCAGGATTTTCCAAAACACTCTTGTGGCTTTGAGAGGAACCAACAGTTGTAACAATACCCTCACCAACTCTGGCAATAATGGTTTCTTCCCCTGCACCGCCGACCAATCTTCCAAGATTAGCACGAACGGTTACCTTTGCAACAACCTTTACCTCAATCCCATCTATCGCAACAGCAGAAATCCAAGGTGTTTCAATGATTTTTGGCGTTACACTCATACGAACAGCCTCAAACACATTACGCCCAGCCAAATCAATTGCCGCCGCTCTTTCAAAAGAAAGATCCAAATTCGCCCTGTGCGCCGCAATCAGTGCATCAACAACATTGTCTATTCTACCCCCGGACAATAAGTGGGATTCCAACTGATTTGCATTTACATCCAACCCAGCCTTTTGAACCTTAATGAGCGGGCGTATAATTTTATCTGCCCGTACACGACGCAAACGCATACCAATTAATGAAAAAATACTAACCTTTACACCTGCGGATATGGCGGATACCCATAAACCCAAAGGCACAAAGCTTAAAAATATCATAATAACAACAATCACTACAATCAGCGGCAGCACCACTGGAATGAATTCAAACATTATAATTACCTCCTTATATAAATTACTATTCTCCCTCAGATTCCTTTACAGTTACTGTCTTACCGGAAATTTGAACCACTTTGACCTTTTTGTTCTTTTCTATAAAGTCACCCAAAGAGCAAACATCAAAGTTTTTACCCTCAATCTCAGCGATTCCAAAAGGCCTTAATGTAGACTGCGTTATACCTGTCTTTCCAATCAACCCAACAAGTTTGCTCTCATCAAAATCTTTTGTTTCCTGACGTTCATGTAAAACCACTTTGCTGTACAAACCACTTTTTTTCACAAATATGAGCATGATAAAAAAAAGAATAATCAACGACGCAAGCATAATCAGAAATGCTAATGTTCCATATATTTTTGCCACCAGTATCGTTGAACCAAATAATGAAATGATACCCAAAATACCAAACACACCAAAACCGGGTATTAGCATTTCCGCAAAAATCAGAATCAGTCCCAATATTGCCAACACTCCGATCCACGGAAACATAGTTTCCCTCCTTTCCTAAATACGATTGTTATCAAATTGACACTTAAACAGAGCAAAAATATTTATAAATTTTCCTCATCTTACCATATTAACAATGAGATAACAACGAATTTCTGCAAACGTAAAAAATGCTTAAGAATTTTATTGTGAAAACAAGCATGCCTTTTTACCTTAATCATATTCAATTATTTCAATATACGAAAAACGCCGCTAAGCTTATTCTAACTCAAGGAAAAAAACCTTATGCAATTTTTATATTATGTTACTTCTAGTTTGCCACTAATCATAGAATAAAAAACTTTTTCAGTCCCAACAAAGGCACAGCACTTTGCGCTAACCTGCAAGCCAAGCACAAGCCCTTTCTAAGAAAAAGGGGTTCTTTTTCAAGGCATATTTTTCTGCACGATTTCCTCAGGTCTTTATCGGAACAATCAAACTCTCACCAGCTCTTATGTTCCCAGAACACATTCCGTTAATTTTCATAATCTCATAAATCATTTGTTCTGTTTTTTGATCATTAGATTTGTATTTTTGTGCGATTGCCCAAAGAGTATCTCCAGAGTGAATTGTCACACATTCATAATATGCCTCAGCTTCTCTTTCTTTCTGGGCCCCTAAAGCTAAGGTTCCGGCACTGATAGTCAATGCAAGTGTGAGAACCAAGAATATTTTTTCACGCATTTTTCTCGATTTTTTAACAATCTTCCTCAGCAAACAATGATTCATACAAAAAGCCTCCTTGGCGAACAGATTTTCTTTTTTATAGTTTTATATTATCCGAACTAACATTCTTTGTCAATAAAATTTTTAGCATTTTTCGAACGTAGGTTTGATTTTATTTGCACTCTGTGTTATACTAAATAGGAAAAAATTTCTTTTGTTGTAGTGTTCGGTATAAAATATAGATTATTACGAAATCTATCTGTAAAGGAGTGTTATCAATGGGCGATTTGTCACCAAAACAAAGACAAATTTTGGAATATATGAAATCTGAAGTCAGAGAAAAAGGATATCCCCCTTCGGTGCGGGAAATTTGCGAGGCTGTTGGCTTAAAATCAACTTCAACCGTCCATGGCCATCTTTCCAGGTTGGAAAAGAAAGGACTTATTCGGCGTGATCCGACCAAACCCCGTGCCATAGAAATTTTAGTCACAGATTTTTATGACTCCCCTCAAAGGGAATTGGTTCATGTTCCTATCATTGGAACAATTACAGCCGGTATCCCAATTTTGGCAGTGGAAAATATCGAAGACACTTTCCCAATTCCAGTGGAGTATGTCCATAATGATACCGTTTTCATGCTTCGTGTTCGAGGAGAGAGTATGATAGAGGCAGGTATTTTTGATAAAGACTTAATTCTTGTTCGACAGCAAAATACTGCATCAAACGGTGATATTGTCGTCGCGCTGATCGAAGATTTTGCAACAGTTAAAACCTTTTACAGAGAAAAAGATTTTATCCGTTTGCAGCCTGAAAATGCTGCAATGTCGCCCATTATTGTTCGTGACGTGACCATACTGGGTAAAGTAATCGGTTTATTTAGAAAATTCTAAGGAGTGTTTTATTATGTTCAACTATGTAAAAGTTGCAGTCGCTGTTCCACAGCTAAGGGTTGCAGACTGCGTTTATAATAAACAGCAGATTTTGTCTGTGATTGCACAAGCCGCAGAAAAAAAAGTAAGCATTCTTACTTTTCCTGAGCTTTCAATCACTGCATACACTTGTGCAGACTTATTCTTCCAAAACCCTTTGCTTTCCTCTGCTGAAAAAGCGGTGGCTGAAATTGCTGCACAAACAAAAGAATTGGATATGTTGATTTTAATTGGTGTGCCTGTTTTAGCGGATAACCAAGCCTTTAACTGTGCTGCCCTTCTTCATAAAGGAAAAATTCTGGGGCTCGTTCCAAAAACGCTCCTTCCCAACTACAATGAGTTCTACGAAGAGCGATGGTTTGCATCTGCGGATGATTTAATTAAGGAAGAAATTTTTTACGCAGGACAAGTTGTTCCAATCGGTGCCGACCTTATTTTCACAGCTGAAAATATACCAAACCTGAAAGTCGGTGTTGAAATCTGTGAGGATTTATGGGGGCCGATTCCGCCAAGCTCCTATTTGAGCCTGTATGGTGCAACCGTTTTGTTAAACCCCTCAGCCAGCAACGAATTAGCGGCGAAACCCGGCTATCGCCATCAGCTTGTGGCACAGCAGTCCTCCCGTTGTATCGCTGCCTATGCATATGCTTCCGCAGGTATCGGAGAATCCACACAGGATACCGTATTCAGCGGGCATAGCTTGATTTATGAAAATGGTGTTCTTCTTGGTGAATCGGAATCTTTTTCCCGTGATAATCAGCTGATTTGCGCCGATGTTGATTTGGAGTTGCTGGCAAGTGAACGCCGCAAGCATACCACTTATATGTCACAGCTCACGAAGGCCGATGCGCAGAGATTCTATAGAGAAATAAAGTTTTCTATGTCAGAATGTGAAATCGGAAAATTTTCACGCCCAATTACAGCCAAACCCTTTACGCCGGCTGATGATGCCTCTTTAAGCAAACGCTGCCATGATATCTTCATGATCCAAACAACCGGTTTGGCTCGTCGCATGGAGCATGCTCACGCCAAAACCTTAGTTATTGGTATTTCAGGCGGATTAGATTCAACCTTGGCTCTATTGGTATGCGTAAAGGCGTGCGATTTTCTGGGGATCTCCAGAGAAAGCGTTTTGGGCATCACAATGCCAGGCTTCGGAACAACCGACCGCACATATCAAAATGCCGTAAATCTGATGAAATCTCTTGGTGTAAGCATAAGAGAAATTTCTATTAGAGATGCAGCAATTCAACATTTTAAAGATATTGGACATAATCCGTCTGTCCATGATATTACCTACGAAAATACACAGGCGCGTGAACGCACTCAAATTTTGATGGATATTTCAAATCAAACTGGCGGTATTGTGGTTGGGACAGGGGATTTGTCAGAACTTGCTTTAGGCTGGGCAACGTATAACGGTGATCATATGTCAATGTATGGCGTAAACGCCGGTATCCCCAAAACTTTAGTCCGTGTTTTAGTAAATTGGGTTGCTGTCACAGGTGAATTGGATGCAATCGCCTCCGAAATCCTTCTGGATGTTTTGGATACTCCTGTAAGCCCCGAATTACTTCCTCCTGATGAAAACGGAAATATTAATCAAAAAACTGAGGACTTAGTTGGCCCTTATGAGCTTCATGATTTTTTCTTATTCCAAATCATTCGTTTTGGCTTTTCACCGGCGAAAGTATTGTTTTTAGCTGAGCAGGCTTTTGGCAGTTCATATTCCAGAGAAACCCTTTTGAAATGGCTGAAAAACTTCTACCGTCGTTTCTTTATGCAGCAATTTAAGCGTTCCTGCTTGCCCGACGGTCCTAAGGTTGGTGCCTTATGTCTGTCGCCAAGAAGCGATTGGCGTATGCCGACGGATGCCTCCAGCAGAATTTGGATGGATGAAGTTGAAAAATTGTAACGTATCAGTTTCATGAACCTTTTTTGATGCTGTTGTTCAAAAAAAGAACGCATGGTTTTCCGTGCGTTCTTTCTTTTTGCGCAAATTAAATTATATCGATGCTGTCATGCAAAAACTTTAAAGACAAGGTATTTATCTATTATCATTTCTTCTGTTATCCCCAAATCTTACTTTCTATTTTAATTTATCCATAATGACTTCATAGGTATCTATAAACTTTTGTGGAAGAGCAATT